>CALXOE010000004.1 GCA_944389935.1 uncultured Victivallis sp. | reverse complement strand
GGGATCGTGATCGGGACCTATTCGTCGATCTTTATCGCAACTCCGCTGGCGGCGATGTGGCATCGCAAAATCGGAGCGGGAAAGGCGGCATGATGGGATATCTGATGAAGCATTGTAAAATCGCCGCATTCTGGGCGTTTTTCTGTCTGCTCGTTGCTCTGTCGGCCGGATGTTCGCCGCGTGGAGAGGGGCGGGTTGATTCGGTGCGGATTCTGCGCGGGACGGGTCAGACCGCTCTCCCGGGGGAGCGGTTCCCGGTGGAACTCGTGCTTGAACTCACAGACTCCGGCGGCGACCCGGTCGCGGATTGCGCGGTCGCGGTCGAACCCGAACCGGGCTCCGAGCTCACGATTCCGGAACCGGTGCTGCGTTCCGACGCTGGCGGCGTGGTGCGGATTCCGGTCACGGCCGGCCGGAAGCTCGGGGACAACTATCTGCGGATCACGCCGGAGGGGGCGGATCGCCGGAGTCTGGTCTGCCGCTTCGTGACCGGGATCGAACTTCTCGACGGGCGTCGGGAGGGGGCGGCCGGTTCGCGTCTTTCCGATCCGATTGCGATCCGGCTGGTCGATTCCGGCGGTGCGCCGGTTGCCGGGCGCGAGGTCTACTTCGAGCCGGTGCGGGGGCCGGAGGGGGGAAGCCTGAAGCTCTCGCACTCGAAAGTGCTGACCGACCGTGACGGGGTGGCCGCCACGCGCGTCACGCTCGGAGAGGCGACCGGGGTTTACGGCATTGAGATCAAACCGGCCGGGCCGGACGGAGGAGTCCTGACCCGGGGCGTGACCGTTGAAGTCATGGGATTGAATCTGTGGAATCTGCTCATCGGGGCGTTTGCGGGGCTTGCGATTTTCGTCTTCGGCATGCACTTGATGAGCGATGGGCTTCAGAAAACTGCCGGAGAAAAGATGAAGGCCATCATCCAGCTCTTTGCGCGGAACCGTTTCGTCGGATTGCTCGCGGGTGCCGGAGTGACGGCTGTGATTCAGTCGTCGAGCGCGACGACCGTCATGGTGATCGGCTTTATCAACGCGGGACTTCTGAATCTTGCGCAGTCGATCGGAATCATTTTCGGTACGAACATCGGCACGACCATCACCGCGCAGATTGTTGCATTCGACATTTCGGCATTGGCGCTCCCGGCGATCATCGTGGGGCTGCTGCTCTTCTTCATCCCGTATCGCAACTGCCGCGGCATCGGGGAGACCGTACTCGGTTTCGGATTCCTCTTCCTGGGGATGGTGATGATGAGCGACGAGTTGACGCGGATCGCGGACTTCCGGATCGTGACCGATCTTTTCGCCCGTTTCGACTGCACGCCGGTCGACGGGGTGATGCCGTTCGGAGCGGTTCTCGGGGCGCTGCTGATCGGGCTGGTGGTGACGATGATCATCCAGTCGAGTTCAGCCTCGACCGGCATTGTGATCGCGCTCGGCGCGGGCGGACTCATCAATCTTTACACTGCGCTGCCGCTTGTGCTCGGCGCGAATATCGGCACGACCGTCACCGCACAGCTTGCAGCGATTCCGGCCAATCGAGTCGCAAAACAGGCGGCGCTGGCGCACACGCTTTTCAACGTGATCGGAACGGTGATCATGCTGGTGTTTTTCTACGTGCCGTGGGGGAGTTCCGGGATTCCGGTCTTCTTTCACATCGTCGACGCGGTGACGCCGGGGGATGCGTTCGGAGCAGTCGCTCAGAATGTGCCGCGTCACATTGCGAACGCGCATACGCTGTTCAACGTCTTCACGGCGATTCTGCTGCTGCCGTTCGTCGTGCCGTTGACCCGTGTCTGCGAGCGGCTGATCCCGGTGCGGAAGAAGATCAAGTATACGAGCCTGGATCCGTATCTGCTTGAAAATCCGCCGATTGCGCTGCATCAGACGGTCGGTCGTCTGCATACGCTGACCCGCGGCGCCTGGCATCTGCTCGGAAAATGCACGGAAAGCGTGCTTGACGGCAAGGTCGACAGTTCAAAACGCGAGGCGTATCGCAGACGTTCCGCCCGGATCGAGCGCATGCAGCAGGAGATCACCTCCTATCTCGTTCAGCTCGCTCAGCGGCCTCTGACTGCGGAGCAGTCGGCGGCGATTCCCGTGCTGACCCGCTGCACGAACGATGCCGAACGGCTTGCGGAATATGCGGGGCAGATGATGCTTGAAGCGGCGCGTTTCACCGAACGGCGCGAGAAGCTGTCGAAAAAGTCGGAGAAAGAGCTGCGGGAACTCTTCCGCGAGGTGGGGCGCATGGCGGATCACGTTCTCGAAGCGCTCGAGTCGGGAAAGGTGGAGGCCGTCCCGCTTGTGCGTGCGCTGTCCCGGGAGATCTGCGGCCGCGCCGATCGGCTGGAGGCGGGGTGCCTCGACAATCTGCGCCGGGGCACGTACAGCGTCGAAAACGGCATGATCTTCCTGTCGCTGGCGGGAATGATGCGGCAGGCGTGCGGCAGGCTCGAAAACATCGCGCTTCTCTCGGCTGCACTCGGACGCTATGAATGGGCGGGAAATCCGGCTTCGACGATGCGTCAAACGCCGACTGCGTGAGTTTTTCCGCAAAATCTCCGCCGCGAAAAGTGGAAAAAGCCCGGTTTTGTGCTAAAATATGAAAACGCTGTTTTAACCATGAGGGCTGAAAAATGATACTTTTCGCGGCGGATGACCATTATCATACTTCTCCGGGGAAAAACACCTACGAGGAGATTGCAACCGACTATCCGGAGATGCGTTTTTACGAGAACGACTGGTCGTGCTTCACGGCTTACGACCTCGCTTCGGAGTGCGAACTGCTGATCCTGAACATGATCGCGGACACCTGCAATCTGCCGATCCCGGACGAGGCCGCTGCGAACTCGGTGAAACGCTACTGCGAGGCGGGCCGGCCGATGCTGCTGCTGCACGGTGCGAGTTCCGCGTTCTGGCCCTATGACTGGTTCCGGGAGTCCTCCGGCTTCCGCTGGGTGCGCGGGAATGATCCGGACGGATTTGAACCGAGTTTCCATCCGCATGAACCCTATCAGGTTGTTCCGGCCAAGACCCGCCATCCGCTCGCGAAAAAACTTGTGCCGATGGATTTTCCGCAGGATGAGATCTACACCGGTCTGGAACAGACCCGCCCTTTCACGATTCTGATGCAGACGACGATCAGCATGGGGAGCTTTCCGCAGTGCACCGAGTCGTTCACGCGCTGGGGCGGCCGGGTCGTGAATTTCCTGCCGGGTCATCTCCCCTGTGTGACCCGCCATCCCGATTTTGTGAAGAACGTGAAAATCCTGATTGACGACCTGCTCGGCAGGTGATTCCCGCGGACTGGAGGGAGCGGATGAAAATGCGGTTTCCGGTGCTGTTTCTGGGAGTGCTGCTCGCCGCCTTTCTGGCCGGGGCGGCGGAGCCGGGGGAACCCGGTTCGTATCCGCTGCGGAAACTCCTGACCCGCGGGGAGGGAAATGCGGAACTCGGCGCGGTGCGGGTCGACCGTGACCTCGCGGTGCGGGGGGCGTCGCAGGCGAACAGTGCGTTGTTCACTCCGGCCGGGGAGTTGATTCCGTTTCGTTTTGAGCCGGTCATGGTCTCAACGGCACGGAAGACGACGAACGCGCTCGGACTCGCTTCCCGACCGTATTATTCGTCGGACCGCACGCCTGGAGTGGTGTTCGACAATCCGTCGCGAAAGACGATCATTGCCGTGGAACTCCGCAGCTCCGAGCACGACTTCGACAAACTTGTGAGGATCGAATCCAGCGAGGATGGAGTCCTCTACCGGGCGGTCGGGCCCGATCAGCCGGTTTACGACCACTCCCGGGTGGAGGCTTCCCGGCGGACCGTGACGTTTCCGCCCGTCTCCTCCCGTTATCTGCGCGTCCGGGTGATGGATTACCCCGAGGAGGTGCGGACGCCGGGGGCGACTGTCGAGGGCGGGTTGATCTCCGGCGGCGAGGAGTATGCGCGCCGCCGGATCCGGATCGACCGATTTGTCGCTCTCACCGGCGGAAGTATCAGCGAGTCGATCCCGTTGGTTGAACCGGTTGCGCCGCTGGAGTCCTCCCGTCGGGAGGAGGGGAATCGCACGGTGATCGAGGGGCGTTTCGAGCCGGAGGTGTTCCGTTTGCTCCGGGCCGAAGCGGCTTCGGGGAAGCCGTTTGCGCGTACGATGGAGTTTTACGGCAGCATGGACGGGAAGAAATATCTGTTCATCGGGAAACGGTTCGGCTGCTGTTTCGATGCTCCTGCGTCCGGGTGTCAGGTCGAATTGCCGGTTGACGCCCGGCGTTTCCCCTTTTACCGGCTGGTGGTGGACAACGGCGGAAGCGCTCCGCTCGAAACGGTTCGGCTGCTCGGATGTGCGGAGCGTCGGCGGATTGTTTTCGAGAGTCGCGCTCCGGAACTGATTCTGGCCTATGGCGGCGAGGCCGCGGTCGTCCGTCCCGAGAGCCGCGCTGTCGGGGAGGTCAATTCTTACACGGCCGGTCCGGAAGAACCGAACCCGGCGTATGAAACCGGGGGCGTCAACTGGGTGCGCTGGATTCTGGCGGCGGCGGTCGGAATCATGGCGGTTATACTGGTCAGTCTGCTCTGGCAGGGATATCAATCGATCGTCAAATGATCGGAAAGAAAGGAGAAAGCCAATGTCGATTCAAAGCATGTTGTCCGCAGCATCGCTCGCATCGCTGCTGCTTCTTGCGGGATGTTCGTTCTTCGGGGAGAAAACTGCACCTGCTCCGGTGGAGATCGTCACCACGGTGCAGGAGGCGCCGCGCCCGGCGATGACGGGGTTCGCCTTTCAGGTGACGACCGACAAGCCTGCGGTCACTTACAAGGTCGGTGAGCCGATCGTCTTTACCGTTGAGCTGTTTGAGAACGGGACTCCCGCGGGCGCCGGGAAGATCCTCACCTGGGAGCGGAACGGCGATGACGGCATCGTCGAAAAGGGCGGCGCGAAATCCGGCGTCCCCATGAAAATCGTGACGCAGGGCAAAACCCCCGGTTTCATCCGGCTGACCGTGAAAGCCGAGAATGAGGACGGCACGCCGTTGAAGAACGGATCGCGCAACGTGACGGTCACTTCCGGAGCCGCGGTCGAGCCGGACAAGCTCGAAGTCGCCCCCGAACCGGCGGATTTCGACGCGTTCTGGGAGCGCCAGAAAGCGCGCGTCCGGGAGGTCCCGCTCAAAGTGCTCGAAAAAGTTCCCGTGAAAGTCCGCACGAAAGGTGTGGTCTGCTATGATGTGAAAGTCGCCGCTCCCGGCGGGAAACCGATGTCCGGTTATCTCTGCATGCCGGAGAATGCGGCGGAAAAATCGCTCCCGGCGACGGTCGTCTATTTCGGTTACGGCGTCTATCCGATCGGGAAGAACGACGGAATGGCGAAAGACCGCATCGTGCTCTCGGTCAACGCGCACGGCTTCCTGAACGGCCAGCCGAAAGAGTATTACTCGAAACTTGCGCAGGGAGAACTCAAGGCGTATGCGTTCGACCAGAAAGAGAATTCCGATCCTGAGACGACCTACTTCAACGGCATGATGCTGCGGCTGATCCGCTCGCTCGAATATGTGAAGAGCCTGCCGGAGTGGGATGGAGAGAATCTCCGGGTCGAGGGCCACAGTCAGGGCGGTATGCAGACCGGTTTCGCCGCCGGGCTCGACGAGGATGTGACCGAAGCGGTCCTGAATCAGCCGTGGATGTGCGACATCGGCGGCGCGGCGATGGGGCATTTGCGCGGAACTTGGCACATCAAACCGACTGAAGCGCTGAAGTATTACGACACGATCTACCACATGCGCCGTTACCACGGCAAGGTGCTGCTGCTGGCAGGCCTCGGCGACTATGTCTGCCCGCCGTTCGGCATGGCGAAGATCTTTGCGGAGGCGCAGGGGCCGAAAGAGATCATCTACACCCAGTCCGCCGGTCATAACGGCAATCCGAAAGGGGAGAAGATCTCCCAGAAGAGCGTCCCGGTCAAGTAGGTGCGTAACATGAAAAAGGTGAAAATCACCGTTCTCAAGACAACGTTCGATGCCGAACTCGCCCGAGAGTACGGCGCAGAGGGACTTGGCGCCTGTCCGATGCTGAAAGCCGGACAGGTTTTCTACGCGGATTATGCGAAGCCGGAGGGGTTTTGCGACGAGGCGTGGAAAGCGATTTACCAGTATGTGTTCGCTCTGGCGCACGGCGCTGGCAACGGGTTGTTCTACTTCGGAGACTGGATTCGGAAACCGGGCGTAGCCATCTGCAGCTGCAATGACGGACTGCGTCCGGTAATCTTCAAACTCGAGGCGACAGACGAGGAATCCCGGATCGACTATACGCCGATCCGGTGACTCCGCAATCTGTTTTGTTCAGAGAAATACGTTTTGTTCGAGGAGGAGAGCGCGCAGTTTCAGCGGATCGAGATTGCGCGGCTCGATCCCCGCTTTGACGCAGAGAGCGGCAGCGGTCCCGGCCGCCTGACCGAGAGCGATGCAGCAGGCGGTCGTTCTGACCGAACCGAGGGCGGCCCGGTCCGCGGAGATGCACCGCCCCGCGACCAGCAGCCCGTCGACCCGTTCGGGAATCAGGCAGCCGTAGGGAATCTGGTAAAAATCCCCTTCCGCAGGATGGTATGCGTCGCCGGAACTCGATTCGCCGCCGAATCCACCGTCCGGATTGTGCATGTCGATGTAATAAGCGTGACTGGCGACGGCGTCGGGAAATTTCCGGGCGGACATGACATCTTCCCGGGTGAGCGTTTTGACTCCGCACAGCCGCCGGGTTTCGCGCAGGCCGACGCTGCCGGTGGCGATCAGCGCGGACCGTTCAAACCCGGGAATGTATTTCCGGAAGAACGCGGCCATGAGCCGCGCCTGCCGCCGCCCCTCGATCTCCGCGCGGGTCAGATCTTCCGCCCGGGTGCCGTCGATCCCGGTGATCCGGGTCATGTTGTGATAGGTCACACCGTCGATCATCGTGCGGCAGCCGGGATAGGGCGAGATCGGCATATCGAGTTCGCCGAGTTTCCGTGCTTTTGCCTCGCACTCCGCCATGAATCCCGGATGGGCGGCGAGATGGGCGGCCGCCCGGTCGTAATCGACGTTCGCAAGCATGAATGCCGTGGTCACGGGCTGCATGCGGCCGTCGGAGTCGCGCCCTTTCCGGGTCGCGGCCCCGGCGAAAGCCGCTGCATCGGCGTCTCCGGAGCAGTCTGCCACGATCCGGGCGGTGAAACTGCGTCGTCCGCTTTTGCTCTCCGTGACGACGCCGGTGACGCGCCCGCCCGCATTGCATACGGTATCGACGCAGCGGGTGTGGTAAAGGATCTCCACCCCCGATTCGAGCAGCATCTGATCGAGCGTGTATTTGAGTCCCTCCGGATCGAATGCGCAGTACCAGGTGCGGGGGAGCCGGCGGAGTTTTTCCTCCGGTTCTTCGGCCTCTCCCGTCGCCGCCAGGCGCTGCATGAGTTCCAGCGCGATCCCGTGGATGATCAGCTTGCGGTGATCGTGCATGCAGGTCACATGATTTTGAAGTCCGAGCGTCCAGCAGCCTCCGGCCATGCCGGAATCCTCGATCAGCAGCGTCCGGGCCCCGTTGCGGGCGGCGGCGAGCGCCGCGCCGATTCCGGCGGGACCCGCGCCGACGACGATCACGTCATGGGAGGAGATCATTTCCCCTCCGTCAGACGAATCATGTTCAACTGGTTGTAACGGTCTTTGCTGTTCTGGGTTGCGACTCTGGTGTGGTAGGTTTTCCACTCATCGACATCGGTGCGGTCGCGGTTGTAGAGAACGGTCCGGAATGCGAGCCGCTGATCCGGTTTGAAGTCGCCGACTCCGAGTGCGGAACTCTTCAAGCGCAGTTCCACCCGGTAGCCCTCCTGCGTCGGCTGATAACTCCAGCGGATTCCCGGAGCGCTCTTGCCCGGAGCGAGTTCCAGTGTCTTGTCGTATGCCGGATTGCTCACTCTCAGCTGAGCGGCTTTTCCCTCCGTCGCCGGAATCACGGTGAACCGGTAGTCGAAGAGGCTGGCGGCATCGTACTGGCGGCCGGGACGGGCGCACAAATCCAGCTCAAGCCGGTCTCCGCCGCCTTTCCCGTTCGGACCGGTCAGGACGATTTTGCGGTCTTTCACGTCGAAGAGAATGGCGACTTCTCCGGGGGTCCAGCTCCAGTAGCTTTTGAGTGAGGAGCGTGACGCCTTTTTGTCGGCAAGTTCAAAGAGCGGTTCTCCTCCGTAAGCCGCCGGTTCGCTCCTGCCCGGGAGCCGGGCGCTTCGCGGAATGGTGTAGAGCGTTTTTCGCGGCTGCCAGCGATCAGGCATGAGCTCATCTTCCGGACCGATCAGCGCACCGGCCGGAGCGGGAGCGACGCCGACAAGATAGAGCGGGTCTCCGTTCAATGTCAGTTTCAGGCGGCCGCCGTCGCACTTCTGCTTCGACGCGTGTCCCATGATGTCGACGACGGTGATCTCATCGACGCCGGTGTCGACGGTGAACGGCAACTCCTTGTCTTCGGTCCACAGCGCGAGGGTCTGGACGCCGTCTTTTTCAAATCGCATCGCGCCGATGCCGTGACCGAAATCGTGCTCGCCGACGAAACGGCTGCCGTCGATCATTCTGGCGCAGTTGGAAAATGCGATCAGCGCGGGTTTCGGTTCGCCGTTGAGTCGGAAGTAGCCGAAATAGTGTTCCCGGTCTTTCGGATCGTATTCGCGGCTGGCCATCGTATGGGGGATCAGGGTTTTCACGTCTCCGGCATAGAGTTCGAGAGCTTCGCGGACGGTGTTCCGTGCCTGTCCGGCCTCGGTCGTGACCCGCTGTCCCTGCGGGGCGGTCGACCAGCCGAATTCCGTCGCGTAAAAGTCGATTTTCTTTCCGGTTTTCGCCTCCACATAGTCGCGGTAATTGCGCAGAATCTGGCGGAATCCGCGGTATTCCGTGGTGCGGGAGCAGTAGGGATGGATCCCGATCATCTTCTGATTGCGGAGCTTCCCCGCGGCGATGACGCGCTTGTCGTATTCGTTGACCGTGGCATAAATGTTCGGGCCGATCACGGCATTCGGGCGGACCTCGATGATCGCTTCGGCCGCCCAGTTCGCGAGCGTCGCAAAATCCTCCGCGGAGAGCGTCTTCCACTGCCACGGTTCGTTCCAGATCTCAAAGACGTTCTGATCTTCGGGGATCTCCCGGACGAGTTTCTTCACATGCGCCTGATATTCCGCCTTTTTCGGCATCAGCGCCTTGGTCCGGCCCTTGACTTTGGTGAAGTCGGTGATTTTGGGGTAGCGCGCACGGTCGATCATTTCGTCCGGATAGGTTTCGACTTTCAACACCACGTTGACCGGATAGTTGCGGATCAGTTCGATCGTATCCATGGGAGTGCGCTGCCCGAGCTGGGCGCGGGTCCACTGAAGTCCGAGATTGCAGCAGACGCCCATCACTTTGCCCGCATCCCAGTGCAGTTTCCGGTTCCACCAGATCTCTTCAATGAGCCAGAGTTTCATGCCGAACCGGTAGCCGCCGTCCCGCACCTCTTTCGCCGATCGGTGCGAAAAATCGGCCACGCCGAACGAGTTCCGCCACTCTTTCGTCTTTTCACCCTGTTCGTTGGAGAGCGTCGAGAGAATCTCGTAATAGCCGCGCTCCGGCTTCCCGCAGTCGAGCTCATACTTCTGCTTCGTGCCGCTGAGTTTCTCCTCGCGTTCGAGAAGTTTCTTTCCGGTGTAGTCGCGCACTTCGATGCGGAGCGTCCCCTTGAGAGGCTTCTTGTCGCTGATCGTGACCGGCAGACGCACTTCGCTGCCGGTTTCAAAGACGTTGCACGGCACCGGCTGGTCGACCGTGAGATCCAGCGCTCCCGCCGCCGTGGCGGCAAGCAGAACTGCGAACAGAAGTTTCCAATGCGTCAGTTTCAAAATTTCACCTCTTCCGGGTTATTGCAGTTTCAGGAGCGACCATTTCGTCGGATCTTCCGTGGAGAGATTCCTGATATCGGTCGGATCGATCTTCCAGCGCGGATGGGATTTGTCGGCGTCATTCACGCGCAGCTCCAGGGCGAGAACCGCGCCGGGTTTCGCATCGAAGTCGGAGAGTTCTTTCCACGGAAGCGCCACTTCGGCTTTCCACCCCCGGGCGTGAACCTGCACCTGATACTTCGCCCCCGGAACCGGAACGATCGTGCCGTTCTGGCGGTTCGCGACCCGGCAGAGAACCGGCTTGCCGGAGCGGGAGGTCGGCGTCGCGAAGAACTGCCGGTCATCGGGCCCGTATCCCGGCTCGTCGTCGCGCGGGACGGAACTGATGAAGATCTCCATGCTGTCGTCGCTGTAAAGCCGGTTGTCCGGCTGCCTGTTCATGACTTCGTTGTCGCGCATGTCCAGCCCGATGTAGAGATACTCCCGATCGTAGCCGAGGTAGGCGAAACCGCTCGCGTCATCACCGTTGACCCGCGGATTGGTCATGGCCAGTTCCGTCAGATTCTCCCACTCTTTCATATTCCCGGTGAACGACGGCGTCCGGGTGACCGGTTTCAGAATCCGGCTGTTGCGCACGAACACCTCTGTTTTGTCCTCCGGCCAGCGGTCGGGATTCGGCGTCAGTTTCGCCGCCCGCGCCATGTCCGGTGAAACGCCCCGCAGGTAACGGACATCCCCGTCAACGGTGAGCTTGAGTTTGCCGTCGGCAGGGACCTGAACCGTCTGCTCTTTGCCCCAGAAATCGATCAGCGTGAGCTGTTTCGTCCCCGGTTCAATCGTGAGTTCCTGCGGCTTTCCGCGTGTGAAAAGTGCGAGCGTATAGACGCCGTCCTTTTCAAACAGCATCGCATCGTTGCCGGGTCCGTACCAGAGTTCCCCGGCATAGCGGCTGCCGTCGACCATACGGGCCGCCGTCGCATAGGCGATCAGCACGGGTTTGAGCTCGTTGTTGCGGCGGAAGAAGCCGAACCAGTGTTCGTGATACCGGCGGTTCGATTCCCGCTGTCCCATCCAGTGCGGGGTGAGGGCGCGCACATTTTCCGAATAGAGATTCAACGCCTGCCGGACCACTTTGCGCGCCTGCTCCCGTTCGGACTGGGCGGAGGGGCCCTCCGGCGTCGAATGAGTGCCGAATTCCGTGATGTAGATCTCCACATCGTGTCCGAGCTGCTCGCGGATCCATTTGCGGTAGGTTTCAATGTAGCCGCGCCGTTCGGCGTTGCCGTAGGGATGCAGCGCGATCATCTTCATGTGCTTCATGCCGCCGGCGCGGATGTAGTTCGCGTCGTAGGTGTATTTCCCCGGCATTCCGGTCAGGTTCGGGCCGATGACGGCATCGGGGCGGATTTCCAGAATCGCCTCGGCGATCCACTGGGAGATGGTGGCGAAATCCTCCGCCGACATCTTGTCCCACGCCTCGTTCCAGATCTCGAACACCTGACAGTCTTCGGGAATCCGGGAAATCTCCTCCTGGAGCCACTTCTGGTACGCCTCTTTCTTCGGCAGAGTGCGGAGCATCCAGGTTTTGCCGTACTTTTTGACCCACTCTTCCAGCGGACCGTATTTTTCCGCATCGTAGAGTTTTTCCGGGAAACGTTCGACTTTGAATACCGGATTCATCTGGAAGTCTGTGCAGAGTTCGACCGTATCCGGGTGGTTGCGCTCCTGCAGAATTTCCCGCGTCCACTGCAGTCCGAGGCGGCGGCACGCTTCGACCGCTTCCGGGGTGTTCCACGCATTGCGCAGCCGGTACATCTTGACGCCGAAGCAGTAGCCGTTATCGCGCGCCTCTTTCGCGCTCCGGTTGAATTGCGGGGCGATGCCGAACGTACTTTTGACCTCGCTCTTTTTCCCCTCGGGGAGTTCCAGCGTGTAGACCGCCTCATAGTAGCCGTGATCGAGGGCGGGAAGCTGGAACTCAACCGGAGTTTTTCCTTTGATCACCGGGATTTTCTTCTCCACTTCGGCAACGGTTCTGCCGTTGCCGTCGGTGACCTTGACTTTCAACAGCGCTTCGCCCGGCTGCGGGGCGTTGATTTCGAGCTTCCACTCCGGCGTTTCCCCGGGGCGGAACAGATTGCCCGGAGCGTGCCGGAGGACTTTCAATGCCGGGGCTCCGGCGAGTGGAGCAGCCAGAAACAATGCTGTTGCAGCTGCCGCGAACGTGTGTTTCAACATCTCAGTTTCTCTCCTCGTAGTCGTCTTGAATCGCCACGTACATGCGGCCGAAATTACAGATCGCCTTCTGATTTTCCGTTTTCCCGATCAGGCTGCCGACGTGGCCGTCCGCAAATGTGAGATTCGTGCGGACGTCGGCCGGAACCGGGATGGCGAACGACGAACCGGGCTGAGCGAATGCGGTGTGATTCCATGAGGCGATGTCGATCGTCTGAGCGCTGCTGTCCATGAAGCGGTTGAAGTCCGCAATCAACGTCGTGCGGCTGGCGTGTCTGACGAATTTCAGCGCAATCGGTCCTTTGCGGGTGTTAAAGTGGCTGGTCCCGAATTTCTTCTTGCTGTTATCGAAGGAGTTTCCCGCAAAATAGGCGTAGTTGAGCTCGAGTTTCCCATTGGACTGGGTATTGGGAAATGCGTTGTAGCCATCGGTTTTCAAGCCGCGGCTGAGACCGACCGGGCAGAAGAACACGTCGCGCCCCTGCTTGCTCATGTACTGCTGACGAAACCGGCTCAACGGCGCGCCGTTGTATTTATAGTGTCCGAGCCAGTCGGTTGCGGATTGCGGATAAGTCTGTTGATCGAGCGCCCACGGCGGCAGAAACGTGTCGTTGTCATTCGCGTAAAGCTGCATGCTGGAGCCGAACTGTTTCAAATTGGAGATGCACTTGGTGTTCCGCGCCTGGTCTCTGGCTTTGTTCAGCGCCGGCAGCAGCATCCCGGCGAGAATCACGATAATGGCAATCACAACAAGGAGCTCGATCAGTGTGAAGTGTACCCGGACGGGTTTCCCGAAGTGAGCGGAAGAACCGTGGCGGGCATGCGGCGGAATCAGATTTTGATCCTTCATCATGTTTCGTCCCTTTTTTGTTTACGGTTGCGGTTGAACCTGCCATTACCTGTCGAATCTTATGGGAAACTGCCGACGGCGGTGAAGACCGTTTTGTTTCCGATTTCTTGTAATTTCGGTTTCCTCGAGTAAATTATACTGAAAATATTCGGAAATGGCAAGGGCGATCGTTTAAAAATATATCTGGAATTGTTCCAACTTTATTAAAAATATTGCAGGGATGGATGGTGGAAAGAAAGGAAAGAAAGCCCGGTTACCGGATCACCGAAGATGATGGCGTAAGCCGGCTCGGAGCCGTAAACGTCGGAAAGTATCCGCTGCACCACTTTTCCCATGAGTTCAATGAGGAGTATACCCGCACTCTGCCGCTGTTTCTGCGGTTCGCAGGATACGATGAGTGGGTGAAAGGGTGTTACCGGGTCCGGAAGCGGTCCAGCACGTTCGCCATGGAGCTGATCCGCGAGGGAACGTTCCGGTTCGTTCAGAACGGCCGCGAGCATGTTCTGGAGCCGGGCATGCTCTTTCTCGTTCACCGGGAGGCGGATTCCGAATTCTCGATCCTGTCGGACTATGCACTCAAACAGACCGTCAGTCTGGATGGAATCATGCTCTACTCGCTGCTCGAACAGACCGGACTGCTGCGGGCGGACTGCGTCCGGCTGCGCGACCCCGCTCCGTTCATCCGGCTGTTCGAGGCCGCGCATGATGCGCTGGAACAGCGCGATGCGGACTATCATCTGCGCGGGTCCGCTCTCGCTTACGAACTGCTCGTGCGTCTCGGGGAACAGCTTCACGATGCGCTGCCGGATCCTCTCCCGGCCATCCTGAATTACATCAACCGCAATCTGAGCCATCCGCTGCGGCTGGAAGAGCTGTGCCGCACTTTCGGAATCAGCCGCACTTCGCTGCACCGGCTTTTCGTCGCACATCTGCACAGTCCGGTCGGGGGATATGTCATCGGACAGCGGCTGCGGGCGGCGCAGAGCCTGCTGCAGAACTCCTCCTATCCGATCAAGGAGATCGCCGCCCGGATCGGTTATTCGAGCCAGCTCTATTTCGCGACCGAATTCAAACGGCTGACCGGCGAGACGCCGGGCGACTACCGTCGGCGTCAGAAGTTCAGCCGCACTTTTGAATTCAATCGCGCCCGCCGCAACGGGGGGGCGTCGCCATCGGCCGAAACGGACGGAGAGAAGACGGATTCTCCGCTTTGACGGAGGATGGTCGCCGGATTTTTCGTCCGCCGGGATTTTTCTTGCGTTTTTGTTCCATTTTCGACTGGAAAACGGCCGGATGGAGCTTATAGTATGTGCGTGCAAACCAAATCCCTTTTTCCCGGAGAATGTCGCTCATGCTGTATCTGCTTTCGCTGCTCGGAAACGAGTTTCTTCCGTTTCGTCTGTTTGAATATGTCACGTTTCGCGCGGGCGGCGCGGCGATGACCGCGTTTCTCATCGTGATTCTGCTCGGAAAATTCACTGCGTCCCGGCTGCGCCGGCTCAATGTGCTCTCCGCCGAGCGGCTCGAGGGACTCGTCCCGGCTGAATTCATCGACAAGGAGAAGAGCCGGACCCCCTGTATGGGCGGGATTCTGCTCATCGGCGGAGTACTCATTTCCGCCTGTTTCTGGAATGTGATGAGCAATCCGATTTCGATTCTGCTCGTGGTTTCGACTCTGGCTTTTGCGCTTGTCGGATTCTATGACGATTACCGGAAAGTGGTCTACAAAGACCGCAACGGACTCCCCGGCCGGTACAAACTCCTGTGCCAGATCATCATCGCCGGAGTCGGCGTCTGGGCGCTTTTCCGCATGCCGGAAGTCGGGCCGTACATGAGTCAATTCATGCTTCCGTTCTTCAAGGAGCCGGTTCTGGTGTACACTCCCTGGACGGTTCTCGTCGCGGTCGTGACCATTGTCGCCACCTCGAATGCCGTGAATCTCACCGATGGCAAGGACGGTCTCGCGACCGGCTGCACGATTTTCTGCACGCTCACTTACGCGGCTTTCGCGTACCTGATGGGCCATGCGGTTTTTGCGAACTATCTGAAAGTTCCGTTCATCCCCGGTGCGGGCGAGGGCATGGTCTTCGCGGCCGCGGTATGCGGCGGCTGCATCGGATTCCTCTGGCACAACTGCCACCCCGCTTCGATGTTCATGGGAGATACCGGCAGTCTCGCTCTCGGCGGCGCGATCGGTTTCCTCGCGGTGCTGGTGCGGCAGGAGGTCCTGCTGATCCTGGTCGGCGGAGTCTTCGTGATGGAGGCCGGTTCAGTCATGCTGCAGGTCCCGTACTTCAAGCTGACCGGAAAACGGATCTTCCCGTGTACGCCGATTCACCACACGTTTGAACGGATGGGGTGGAACGAAACCCAGATCGTCGTCCGGTTCTGGATTCTGTCTGGTGTCTTTGCGCTGCTCGCGCTCGCGACTCTGAAGCTGCGCTGAGCTGAAACAGGAGCGGAAGCAGGAGATCAGGCCTGCTTTTCGAGCAGTACGACGCAGGAGGCGGCGATTCCCTCCTCGCGTCCCTCGAACCCGAGTTTTTCCGTGGTGGTCGCCTTGACCGAAATGCGGTCGAGAGGCAGATCGAGCGCCCGGGCGAGATTCGTGCGCATTTCCAGATTGAACGGCAGCAGTTTCGGCTTCTGCGCGATGATGGTCAGATCGAGATTTCCAATCTCCCACTCCGAAACGCGCGGATCGGCCATGACCGCTCTGAGCAGTTTCATGCTGTCCGCATCTTTCCAGGCCGGGTCGGAATCCGGAAACCACTGGCCGATGTCGCCGAGAGCCAGCGCTCCGAGAATCGCATCCATAAGCGCGTGGACAGCCACATCCGCGTCACTGTGCCCGAGCAGTCCGGTCGGATGCGGCACCGGTACGCCGCAGAGAATGAGTTTGCGGCCGGTGGCGAGTTTGTGTACATCATATCCCTGTCCGATCCGAATCATTTTTCTTCCTCCCCGGGCTGCGGCAGCCGGGCGAGTTTGCCGAATGTGCGCAGCGCGTTGCTGTAAAATACCGCTTCCTGATGCTCTTCCGGGATGAGCGCCCGGATCACTTTGATGTATTCGTCGATGTTGACCAGCGGATAATCTGAACCGTACAGAAAACGGCTCCAGTCGCCGAGATAAGCCATCCAGGTCTTCAGGTATTCGAGATAGCCGCGATATTGTGCGAGAAACGTTTCGCTCTCGATTTTCCCGGCGGCGAGTCCGGAGAGGTCGATCGAGACGTTTTCATTCTTCGCGGCCACTTCAGTCGCATCGACGATCCACGGGTTGCCGTAATGGGCAAGCACAAAATGCGTCTGCGGAAAATCGACCGCGATCTCGTCGATCGTCAGCGGATGGGAGTATTTCACATGACCGCGGGTCCCCGCCGTGTCGCCCGTATGGATCACCACCGGGACGCCGTATGCCGCCGCAAGCTCGAAGAACGGAAAATGCCGTTTGTCGGACATGTAGATGTGATGATAGCCGGGATAGAATTTCAGACCGACGCATTGCGGTGTCTTCAGATATCTTTCAAAGAGTTCCAGAGATTTCGCGGTGTTTTCCGGCGTGATCGCCCCCGAGTCGACACCCGCGCAGTAGGCGATGTTCCGGGGCAGGGCGCATGACTCCTCCGTGACCGGTCCGGCCAGATCCGGCCGCATCGGTTCGCAGAGGCCGTCGGGCCGCCCGTCGCTGCGTCCCGTCCCCATCGCGACCGCAGCGACGACTCCGTTGCGTCTGAAGTTCTCCGCAACGGCCGCGGCGGTGTTGATCTGTCCGGATTCGCGGGCGGTCTGATTGAATCCCTCATGTCCGGCGTAATGAATGTGGGCGTCGATGATCTTCATGGTCTCACTCTTTCCGTAGGAGGATAATGTAACGCCTTTTCTCCTGAAAAGCAAGTTGGAATTCGCTGCGCTTTCCCGCTGTTCGGGCAAATAATTCCGAATTTTGCCTTTCGCGTTGTTGATAAATGGTCGGCGCAGCGTTACATTAATTATTGTTAATATACTTAACAAAGGGGGAAACCCAGAAAGGGTCGGAACATGTACTACACCGGTTTTGCGGACGAGGCGGCGGTCGGGATCGCCGGGCAGATCAAGGCGACGAAAGAGCTCGGCTGGAAGTGGATCGAATCCCGGAACATCGACGGGAAGAATATTCACGATCTGTCGGAGGAGGAGTTCGACAAGGTTGCCGCCGCTCTGGAAGAGTCCGGAGTCGGAGTCAACTGTTTCGGCAGCGCAGTGGCGAACTGGGGATGGAGTCCGCTCAAGGAGGAGGATTTCCAGGCAACGATCGAACAGCTTAAACGCGCGCTCGTGCGCATGAAACGGCTGAACTGCAGGATGATCCGCGGCATGAGCTTCAAGGCGCAGTGGGATCGTCCCGCATGGGATCCCGAGGTCGAGGAGAATGTATTCCGCAAGGTCGCGTACCTCGTCAAAATGTGCGAGGATGCCGATGTGCTTTATCTGCATGAAAACTGCAACAACTACGGCGGCATGTCGTGGAAGCACACGCTCAAGCTGCTCGATAAAATCCAGTCTCCGAACTTCAAGCTCGTATTCGACACCGGCAATCCGGTTCTGAACTTCGACCGCAGCGAGGGTGATGCCCTGGAACGGATTCAGAGCTCGTGGGAGTTTTACAGTCATGTGAAAGAGTTCATCTGCTACGTGCACATCAAGGATGCGATTTTCCTCGGTGAGGCCAACCCGAGCGGCTTCAACAAGGTGGAGTTCACTTTCGCCGGAGAGGGGCAGGGGGATGTGCTGCGCATCGTCACGGATCTGCTGCGGAACGGCTATGACGGCGGTTTTTCGATGGAGCCGCACATGAA
Organism: uncultured Victivallis sp.; assembly: GCA_944389935.1. Taxonomy (GTDB): domain Bacteria; phylum Verrucomicrobiota; class Lentisphaeria; order Victivallales; family Victivallaceae; genus Victivallis. The sequence goes on along the minus strand of CALXOE010000004.1, from coordinate 117,387 downwards.
GAACGTCTTCCACGAGAGCGTCGGAGAGGATCAGCGCGCGCAGGAGAAGTTTGACAACTACGTCGAATACGGCCGCCGCTTCATGAAACTCGTTGAAGAAGCGAAGAACTCCATCGCCGGATAATTTCCGAAAACGGAACCCGGAATCCGGATTTCCGGCGCGCGGGATCGGTTCTGCAGCGGTGAACGCATGAATCGACCCGCCGGCCGTGTCTTACAACCGGAGGAGGAATTTATGGATCTCGTGAATGTCGCTCAGAAAATCCGCCAGCTGCGGCAGCAGCAGCAGTTGACCATCGATCAGCTCGCGGCCCGCAGCGGCCTCTCGAAAGGGTACATCTCCCGGCTCGAAAATTTTCGCACCGGAGCTTCGCTGCGTGCACTCAATCTGGTCGCCGCGGCGCTCGGGGTTGAGATGATCGAGCTCTTCCGGCGGGAGAATGCGAGCCCGGAGTATGTGTTCGGCCGCCTTGATGAGGGCGAGTTGATCGACCGGAATCAGGGACTCGAATACGGCATTCACTACCACGCGCTCGCATTTGAAAAGACCGACCGCACGATGAATCCTTTTTTCATCGAATATCGGCCGTGTGACCGGAAACGCGAGCTGCTTCAGCACGACAGCCAGGAGTTCTTCGTCGTCCTCGAGGGGGAGATCGATTATGCGGTCGGCAGCCCCGGGAACACCCGCCGCATGAAGAAAGGCGACACCATCTACCTCGACGCCAGACTGCCGCACGGCGCTTCGCTCGCGCCGGAGTGCGATTACGCCTCCGCCATGGTGATTTACCATTGAGACGAGCCGGTTGAGGCGGGAAGCTGAAGCTCAGGAGGGGCGGAGATTTTTCTCCGCCCCATCGTTTTGTGCTTACTCCGCGCGCAGCACCGTGATCGGATTTTGCTGCGCTGCCTTGTAGGCGGGATAGGTGCCGAAGATCACGCCCGTGATGCTTGAGATCGCCAGCGCGAGGATGATGCTCCACGCCGAATAGATCGTCGGCATTTGCGTGTAGTAGGTGATCGTCGAGCCGATGCCGACCCCGAGCAGAATCCCGAGAACTCCGCCGATCGAGGTCAGAAAGACCGTTTCGATCAGGAACTGCAGCAGGATGTCCGATTTCTGCGCGCCGAGCGCGCGCCTCGTTCCGATCTCCTTGCGCCGCTCGTAGACACTTGCGAGCATGATGTTCATGATGCCGATGCCGCCGACCACGAGGGAAATGCCGGCGATTGAACCCATCACGATCGTGAAGATGTTCTGTGTCTGCTCCATCTGCTTGAGCAGTTCGAGCGGGACGACCATGCCCCAGTCTTTCGTTTCGGAATGGGTTTTTTCGAGGTATCCGGCGACCCGCTTGGAGGTGTTGTCGATGTAACTGGTGTCGTTCACCTTGATGAGGAAGAGATCGTATTCGATCCGGGTGATCTTGTAGTTTCGTCCTTCCCGGTAGAACGTGTAGTCCTTGCAGAGTGCGCGGGCGGTCGTCATCGGGATCAGAATCATATCGTTCTGGCCGCCGATCTCGGGATACTGCGTACCGTACTCGTTGTTGATGATGCCGATGATCCGGAACACCATGTCTTCGACCCGGATCGTGCTGCCGACGATGTCCGTGTTGCCGATCGAAAAGAGTTTGCGTTTCACGTTTTTGCCGATCACGCAGACGTAGGCGTCGTTCTTGAAATCCGCCGGCGTGAACCAGCGTCCTTTCTCGATCCGCGCGAGGGAATCCCCCAGAAACTCATAATCGCAGCCGACCAGCTTGAGGTCGGTGCGGTCCAGCCCTTTCAGCACCTTTTTCCGGGTGTCGAAAACTCCCGTGATGCGTTCGACGTTGTCCATTTTCAGGATGTTGTTCACATCGCGGCTGTTCAACCCGTAGCGTTCCATGACGCTGGCGTTGTCGGAACTTTCGCTGCGCCCGTCGATCGGAGGCCGCTTCGAGAAGAGAATGATCTTGTCGACGCCCATCGCCTCGATCTGAGCCAGTGCCGACCGTTTTGCCCCCTCGGAAATCGCGAGCATCGCGATGACGCTGCCGACGCCGAAGATTACCCCGAGCGACGTCAGAATCGACCGCACCTTGTGCAGAAGCAGATTGTGCAGCGAGAGCTTGAAGAGATCGCGGACGAGCATCATTTCGCCACCTCCGCCGCTTTGGCCGCTTTCTCGGCCGCCTGCCGCTCCTGTTCCCGGATCTCCCACTCGAAGAGCCGGTCGTCGATCCGGCCGTCGCGCAGCCGGATGATCGTGTCATAATGGGGACCGAGCGCGGGATTGTGCGTCACCATGACGATCGTCACGCCCTGTCCGCGGTTGAGTTCGTGGAAGAGGTCCATGATTTCATTGCTGGTTTTCTCGTCGAGGTTTCCGGTCGGCTCATCCGCGAGGATGAATGCGGGGTTGTTCGAGAGCGCCCGCGCAATCGCGATACGCTGGCACTCTCCGCCCGAGAGCTGCGTCGGCTTGTGTCCGAGGCGGTGGCCGAGTCCGACCCGCTTCGCAAGTTCAAGAGCCCGTTTGCGGCGAATCCTGCCCGGAATCCGGCCGTAAACCATCGGCACTTCGATGTTCTCCTCGACCGACAGGTGCGGGAAGAGATTGAAGCTCTGGAAGATGAAGCCGATTTTCCGGTTCCGGATCGTCGCCTGGTCGACATCGGAGAGCTGGCTGACCTCGGTATCCTCAAGAAAATATTGACCGCTGGTCGGCACATCGAGCATCCCGAGGATGTTCAGCAGCGTCGACTTGCCGGAGCCGGAGGTTCCGATGAACCCGACGAATTCCCCGCGTCTGACCGTCGCATGAATTCCCTTGAGAACCGGGACCTGGAGTTCCCCGGTGATGTAGGTTTTACGAATATCGATCAGACGGACGATATCGTCGCCCGTTATCGCCTTGTCCGCCGCCATTATTGCGAATCCTGCGTTTTCTGGTACGGGCGGTAGAGGTAGACGACGTCACCCTCTTCGAGTCCGCTCGTGATCTGCACGAAATTGTCGTTCGATTCGCCGATGGTCACGTCGGCCTCTTTGGGACCGGTGAGGCTGCTGCGGTAGACGAAGAATCGATCGTTATCCTCAAAAACCGCCTCGACCGGCACAAAGATCGTATTCGGAATCGTCTTGGTCACGATGTTGATCTGAACACTCATGCCGTTCACGAGTTTCGGCGACTGCTGGTCGAGTTTGATTTTCGACTTGTAGATTTTCGGAGACGAGGCGTCCCAGTTCACGAGATTGACCGGCAGCGTGTCGATATGCGAAATCGCACCGCCGAATTTTTCGCCGGGCAGCGAATCGGGCGAGATCACTGCGCGGTCTCCGATGTTGATCTTCGAGCGGTACTGTTCCGGCAGATCGAAGTCGACCACGAGATTCGACATCTCCGGAATCGTGATGAGCACCTGCCCCTTGTTGATATCGATACCGGGTTTCACGTCGAGATTTCCCCAGCGCCGGTCCGGATCCGCATAGATCACGACGCCGTCGACCGGAGCGCGCAGCTCCATCATGGTCATATAGTTCTTATAGCGGTTCAACTGTTCGGTCGTGCGGCGGACGCGGCGGCGGTAGTTCTCGATCGATTTGTCGGCCTGGACGATCTTCGACTCGGTCGAGATCTTGACCTTGCGCAGATTCAGTTTCGCCTGTTCGTAGGCATTGTAGAGACGGGTCAGTTTGCTCGGATTGTCGTAACGGCGGAACACCCGGAGATTGTCCTCAGCGGTGGTGAGGGCGTTCTCCTTTTCGTCGATCACGGCCTGCGCCTCTTTGAGCAGCTGCCGTTTTTTATCCTCGGCGTTCTCGTCTTTGGAAACCTCGACCTCGCTGTCGCGCGTGGTGGCGTAATCGTTTTTGGCGGTTTCGAGCGCGGCTTCCGCGTTGGAGATCGCAAGGTCGAGGCTGTCGCGCGTGCTGGAGCGCTCGAACCGGCGGTATTTGCGCATTGCGTCATCTGCCTGGAGCAGACTCTCTTCGGCGGCCTGAAGATCGGCCGCATTCGTGCTGATCTGAATCTTCTTCGACTCGATCGCGAGATCGAGCTCCTTTTTGAGGTTGTCGAGCTCGATCTCGAGATTCTCGATCTGCTCCTTGAGTTCGTCCGTCTCAAACCGGGCCAGCAGATCGCCGGCTTTGACCTTGGTGTTTTCGTCGATGACCCAGAGCAGTTTCGTCCGGTAATTGGCCTGCAGCGAGAGTTTGTGTTTCTGGCTGGCGTTCACATATCCGCCCTGAAGCAGACCGATGATGAGGTCGTCGCGCCGGACCTTGAACGTACGGTCCATGTCTTCGGCGTCCTGCGCTTTTTTCGCAGCCTCGGCTTTTTTCGCCATGAGTTTCGGGCGGAATACGCCGAACCACACGCCGGCGCCGATTCCCCCGATCACCAGGAGGACGATCAGCCATGTGAGTTTTTTCCGGCTGAGTTTCATGCTTACTCCTCTTCGGTTACGGCTTCCGCGGCCGGATCAGAGGCCGCGTCATTCTTCTCAACGTAAACTTTGACGGCCGGTTTGTCGTCGATCAGACCCGGCTCTTTCGAGGGTTCGGTGACTTCAGGACCTGCGGGGGATTCTTCAGTCGCATTGACCGTAACGGGTCTGCTTTTGAACTCCTGCCGCTTCTTCGCCTCCGCGCCCGGAAGTGCTCCAACGACCTCGTCGCGGAACCGCTTGAGCGAGCGTTCACGCATCGGGAAACTGTCGGCATTGGTGACGATTTCACCGAGCTTTTCGCTGACTTTGGCGTTGTTGTCGAAGTCGTAGTAGATTCCGTTGGCGACCTGATGATCCGGCTGAATGATGTGGATCTTCAGGAAGAACACGAGCTGCGTAACCTCCTTGGACTCGTTCTTGCCGGTGAAGAGTTCGCCGATGTACGGCAGATCCGAGAGGAACGGCACGCGCTCCTGCTGCAGCGTGGTGCGGTTGCTGTAAAGTCCGCCCATCATCACGACCTGCTTGTCCTGCATGCGGATGTAACTTTCGACGCTGCGGGCGGAGATGACCGGCACGGAGTAGTTGGCGCCGCCGCTGGAGATATTCTCGTAACGCTGGACGTTTGAGACTTTCGGATAGACGCGCAGCGTGACGTTGTCCCGGTTGATCATGCTCGGTTCGACTTCGAGCGTCACGCCGACCTCTTTGAAGCTCGTACTCATCTGGATGCTTGTTCCGGTGTTGGTCGCCTCCTGGATCGGGATTTCCTCACCGGTGACGATCCGGCTGGTTTCATTGCGGGAGATGAGGATGTTCGGGCTCGAGAGCACGGTCGCGTCTTCGGCGGTTTCGAGCCACTGGAATGCGATGTTCATCGAGTCCTTGCCCGCGTATGGCGTGAAGTTGCCGGTCGCGCCGGACGTGGAGGAGGTGGTGTTGCCCGGAACCTGGGTCTGAGCGCCCGCCTGATAGCGGTTCCCCTGGAACATGAGTGAGAGATTCCGCTGCATGCCGTCGCTGAACATGACTTCGACGACTTTCGCTTCGATCAAAATCTGCGGCGAGGGGATGTCCATCGCTTCGAGAGTATTCTGATAGCTTTTGTGCTCTTCGGTCGGAGCGTTGGTGATAAGTGCATTCTGTTCTTCGAGCGGTTCGACGTACGTTGACCCGGTGATGATGCCGTCGAGTGCCCGGTACATCGGTTTGGCCGAGGTGAAACGCGGCCGGAAGATCAGTGTGGAGCGGCCGTTTGTCCCGTCGATGATCTTGCTGTACGGCGGCAGGATCTGCCGGTTGGAAACCTGAACGACTGAAACCGGCTCGTCATTGGTGAAGAGTTCGGTGAGCTCCTCGATCACGGAACGGACGTTCTGCTTCCCACGCGCGTAATCCTCTTCCGTACGGACGATGGGCTCCTCCTCTTCCACGGCGGCAGCCGCGGGCGCAGTGAGCATCGCCAGAGCCATGACCGAGCCGCAGACGGCGGCTGCGGGTTTCACCAATCGAGTCTGCCTGAAATGCATTTTCCTCTGTAACCTTCCCTTTGCTGTTTTATTCTGAAAATCCCTGATTCGATCTGACGGTGGCGGACGACGGGAACGGCAAAAAAAACGCATTCCCCGATCCAGTTAAAAAAGTTATACCAACATTGCATAATTGCAAGTTTATTTTTGAGTATTTTCCGTTTTTTTCGTGTCTTTTCCTTACATTTTATATTTATTAAGCGAATGTTGAAAATCAAGGAGCCCGAAAAAATGTAAAAAAATCATAAAAGAGGCTTTACTTTCCTTGAAAACGTGTTATTTTCAATCAGTAGCATGAAGTTCATTCCGGAACAACTTGATCCCATCACCCGGGCGTTTGTGGAATCGCACCCCGGCGGCTCTGCCATTGAGGTTTCGAGCCGCTGGCAGCAGCTCCGCTACATTCTGATTGCGGCGGGCTTGCTGTTGCTGCTGAAATTCCGCTGGGACTACTTTTTGTTTCTGGTGACCGCGTTTTTAATGTTCTGGTATGCGGCGGCGGTGATTTTCCGGGGCGGAGCTGCGATTCTGTCGTGGTTCGGCCGCGGCGAGGAGATCGTCACGGACGAGGAGGTCGCGGCGGTGACGGATGAGGAGCTGCCGCTCTACACGGTGTTCCTGCCGCTTTATCATGAGGCGAACATCGCCGCGAAGATCGTGCGCAACATCGGCAAACTCGACTATCCGCAGGAGAAGCTCGAAGTCATGCTGCTGCTGGAGGCCGATGACGCGGAAACCCGCACCGCCCTCGAAACGAGCGGGCTGCCTCCGTATTGCCGGGTGATCACGATTCCCGATCTGCCGCCCAAGACCAAGCCGCGCGCCTGCAACTTCGGTCTTGCCCGGGCGCGCGGGGAGTTCTGCGTGATCTACGACGCGGAGGATGCGCCCGAACCGGATCAGCTCCGGAAAGCGTATGTCGTTTTCCGGCGGGACACGGAGAAAAAGGTGCTCTGCGTTCAGGGCAAGCTCAATTATTTCAACAGCCGCTACAATCTTCTGACGCGGTTGTTCACGGTCGAATACTCGACCTATTTTGATTTGACGCTGCCGGGGTATCAGCTCTTCCGTCTGCCGCTGCCGCTCGGCGGCACGAGCAATCACTTCCGCACGGAGATCCTGCGTGGAATCGGCGGGTGGGATCCGTTCAACGTGACCGAGGATTGCGACCTCGGTCTGCGGATCTACGAGTACGGCTACAAGACGAAACTCATGAACTCCACCACCTATGAGGAGGCAAATTCCCAACTCTGGAACTGGATGCGCCAGCGGTCGCGCTGGGTCAAGGGGTTTGTTCAGACGCATCTTGTTCACTACCGCAATCCGCTCCTGACGGTGAGGCGGCTCGGGTTGTATGGGGCGTTCGGGGGCTTCCTCGCGGTCGGAGGCAGTGCGATGATGATGTTGACGAACCTGATGTTCTGGGGGGTGCTGCTGCTTTACGGGGCGTTGCTGGTGCATGGCGTCTGCTCAGGAGTTTCGGTGTTCGACCTGATTGTCGGGCCGCAGCAGACGGGGAATTACGACGGTATCCGGATCGGTGGAGTGGCGCTGCGGGCGTGGCCGCTGGTTTATTACGGGACGGGGGAAGATCCGTTCTGGTCGATTTTTTCTCAGATTTTTTTTCTGGGGGCCTTGATCATGTTCTTTGCGAATTTTATATTCATCGGTATCGGGGTTGCCGCGTGTATCAAGCGGAAATTTTACCGGCTGATTCCTGTCGCGCTGCTGATGCCGTTCTACTGGCTGCTGATATCGCTGGCGGCGTGGAAAGGATTCGCCCAGATTTTCACAAAGCCGTTTTACTGGGAAAAAACCAAACACGGATTGACCGAATTCACCGACTCATGTAAGGAGGAAACCGCATGAAAAAACAATCTTTTACCCTCATCGAGCTGCTCGTCGTGATTGCGATCATCGCGATTCTGGCGGGGATGCTGCTGCCGGCCCTGAATCAGGCCCGGGAGCGGGCGAAAACCACGACCTGTCTGAACCAGTTGAAGCAACTCAGCCTCGCGTGCGAAATGTATCGCAACGACTACCGCGACCGGATGCCGCCGTGGATCTCGACACTTTACCCGAGCTACATGAGTTCGCTGGATGTTTATCACTGCCCGAAAGACGGCAACGATCCCGGCGCGGCCCTGACCGCGTGGATTGCCCGACCCGACAAGAAATATGACGAAGCCTATGACGTCCCCGGGAAAATCGGCTCCTACGGCAACCCGACCAATGACGATGTCGAAAAGATCAGTTACTTCTACGAGTTTACCGAGTCCCCCTGCGGATTTGCCGAGGAAGTCGGGGAGACCGGCACCATGACCTGGAACGAATACAAGACCCGGAATGTCAAGAGCGACACCTGCACGTTGGAGGGCCCGTTCAAGGATCGCAAATATTCGTCGTTCCTCAGCAACTTTCCGGTCGTCCGCTGTCTCTGGCACATGGGGGACAGCGACAGGCCGGTCCTGAACGTCTCCTACAACGGCAATACGTTCAACAGCATGCTGCAGTGGGAGGACGGCACCTGGTGACCGTCCCGTTCCGGAATGTGTCCCGTTCCCTCCGGTTTTGGGGAGCGGGATTTTTTTTGGTGTTCACAGAACGCGCACCCGGCCGTCGGAGATGGAGATCCTGCGGTGGAAGTCGATCGTGGCGATGGGGAGCGTATGCCCGAAAGGAAAATTCGCGAGGACCGGGCCGTTCACCTGTTCCGCCGTCCGACGCAGCAGCGCGTACAGTTCCGGGAGCGGGGCGCAATCGGAGAACTGGCCGAAGAGCACGCCCGCGCAACGCGCGAAAATGCCGTTCTGCTCGAGCATGGTCAGGGCGCGGTCGAGTTTGTAGAGCGGTTCGTTCAGATCCTCGAGGATCAGAATCCGCCCGGAGACGTCCGGCAGATAGGGCGTCCCGCACAGTGTCGCGGCGACGGTGAGGTTGCCGACCAGCGGGAGTCCGACGGCGTCTCCGGGGCGGAGGAGCTGATAGCGGCCGTATTCGGGAGCTGATTCGATTTCGTAGGAGTCCGGGCTGAATGCGAGCGCATGAAAGCGCGCGGTGAAGCTGGAGGCGGAGGATTCGGCGAGTTTGCCGAGCATCGGCCCGGCGATCGGGCGGCCCGCGCCGAAACGTTCCATCGCCCAGTGGAGTGCGGTAATGTCGCTGAATCCGGCCAGCGGCAGGTCGGCTCTGCTTTTGAGCGCCTGCCAGTCGAGCAGCGGCAGCAGATGGGCCGAGCCGAATCCGCCCCGGACTGCGAGCAGCAGTTCGACTTCTGGATCGAACCAGAGGGCGGAGAGGTCTTCCGCGCGTTCTTCGGCGCCCGCCGCGAGGTAGGCGACGGGGGAGGGGCCGTTGACGTGGCTTCCGAACTTCAACTGTTTTCCCGCCGCGCGCAGAAAAGCGACGCCGGTGTCGAATTTGTCCGGCTTGAGTTTTCCGGCCGGGGCGATGATTCCGATGGTGTGAAACGGATCGTACATGGGTGGATTCCTCCGGATTCAGACGTTGCGGCAGTTTCGGCGATAGTCGCGCGGCGTGCAGCCGTTGCGTTTCTTGAACAGGCGTGAAAAATAATTGCTGTCGGGGATTCCGCATTCGGCCGCGACATCCGCGATGGAGAGTTCCGGCTTTTCGCGCAGCAGCAGTTCCGCTCCGGAGAGCCGGAGGTCGTTGAGATAGTTCAGCGGGGATTTGCCGACGGCGCGGCGGAATGCGCGGTTCAAGGTGGCCGGCGACATGGCGGCGCGTTCGGAGAGCGCTTTCACGGAGAGCGGTTCGCGCCGGTGCTGCTCGAGGAAACTCACGACTTCGCTCAGGCGGAAGAGTTCATCGTTTTCGCGATAGAGCGCCGAGCTGCTGCAGAGACGGGAGATCCGTTCGATCAGCCGCATGAAGAGAGTGACCGCGCGAAAGTCATGACCGGAATCCTCGGATTCGAGCTCCCGGCGCAGGCGCTCGACGATGAGCGCGAGTTCGTCGAGCACGCTCTTGCCGAGGCGGAAATGCTTGCGGAAACCGAACTGCCTCCGGAGTTCCGGTTCGAGTTCAAAAAAGGCGCGGAATCCGGGCTCGTCTGTGAGATCGAAGAGCGGCAGCTTGAGTTTTTCGGGAAAATAGAGGATGTTGTAGAGGGCGAAATCGTGCTCGACCGCATAGCCGTGCGGGTTGCCGGGCTTGATGAGAAAGATGTCGCCGGCGGAGAGGGTGTAGGACTCTGCCGGCGTGATATGGCGGCACTCTCCGGCGATGACGAGCACGAGTTCGTGAAAATCGTGCTCGTGCAGTCCGACGGTATTCTGATGATCGAACTTCAGAACCTTGAGCGGGAGAGTTCCCGGCGGGAAATGGTGCTGTGATTTCATGCTGCCTCCATTCCGGGCGGGGAAGTGGAGTGATCCGCCGCCCGGACGGGGAGGGTTACCCGACGATGTCGAGGAGTTCCACTTCAAAGATCAGAGCCGCGTTCGGCGGGATCGCTTCGCCCGCGCCGCGTGCGCCGTAGGCGATGGCGGCGGGGATGTAGAGCTTGTATTTGCTGCCGACGGGCATGAGCTGAAGCGCTTCCGTCCAGCCGGCGATGACCTGGTTGACGCCGAATTCCGCGGGTTCTCCGCGGTCGACGGAGCTGTCGAACTTGGTTCCGTCGAGCAGAGTTCCCGTGTAATGGACGCGGACGACGGAGGAGGCGGCGGGTTTTGCGCCGGAGCCCTGCCTGAGAACTTCGTACTGGAGTCCGCTTGCGGTGACGGTGACGCCGGGGCGTTTGGCGTTTTCCGCCATGAAGTTCTTTTCCGCGAGGGCGTTGGCGGCTGCGGCCTGTTCCACCTGTCTGCGGGCGGCCTCCTGCATCTGCTGCTGGAGAAGCTGCATGGTTGCGACATACTCCTGGCGGGAGAGGCGCGGGTTGCCGGCGGCGAAGTCGCGCAGGCCGTCGATGGTCGCGTCGAGGTTGAGTCCGACGGGATTGCCCTTGAGGTATTCGCCGAGATTCATGCCCATGGCATAGCTCATCTTGTCGTTCTGATTGGCAAACGGTTCGCTCATGATGCTCCTTGATCGATTTGATGATGGGAAATTCCGAAATTGAGATACAGTACCGCGGGGAGGGCGGCTTTTCAAGTCGCCGGGCGGGAAAATCGCGCGGTTTTTGGCAATTTGAGGCGGAAAGCCGGTGATCCGTCACTTTTCCGTCATTTCACCTCATGGGCGATTTGGGAAAAAACGGATAAGTGACGGATAATTTTTGAAAAAAGTTCCGGAGAGCGGATTGAAAAATGGAATTCACGCTCTTATAGTAGAATCGGTGGAAAAAGGAATTTCTTTCCGAGATGGAACGAATGAGTCGTCGTTTGGGTAAAAAACTGGTTGGAATAGAGGTTATGAAAGAGAGAGGCCGTCGAAGATTCACGCTCATAGAGCTGCTCGTGGTGATGCTGCTGATGGGACTGATTATGTCTCTGATGCTGCCCGCCTTCAACAGGATGATCCGCGGGAACCGGGTCGATCAGCTGGCGTCGGGGCTGAAGCTCGGGTTGGAGCAGGCGCAGTCGCAGGCCGTCCGGAGCCGGAAGTACGTGGCGCTGGTGCTGCCGAACGACCGGAGTGCCTGGGAAGATGAGTCGCTGAGTCTGGTGCAGCCGTTCAGTCACGGCGGTTTCCGTCTCGCATATGTGAAATCCGGTACCAGCGGCTGGGAGTTTGTCCGCTGGGTGGATGGGCAGGAGTGGAAGAACGCCCCGGACGGCGCGATGCTGGTCCGCGTGATGGCGAAAGATGACAGTGATTACAATGACTATAAAATGGGCGACGGCGTCAAGGATGTGGCGAAATCCACCGAGTCCGACGATGAATTTGACGCGCTTGCCGATCTGAAGAATCTGCGTTACGGCAATCTGGACAGCAATGACGGCACCACACCGAACTCGGCGGATGTGAAGTGCTGTCTCGTGGTGTTTTCCCCCTACGGCGGGCTGGTCGGGGATCAGGATCTGCGGCTGGTGATCGCCGAGGCGGTTCCGAATGGAGACACAATTGTCTATCCCACGAAAGATGCCGACGGCAATCCGGTCAACTGGAAGATGCTTTCGATCAATAAATTCACCGGCCGGGTCGAGTATTATCCGCTTCCGGAGTGATGAAAGGGATTCGATGAAATGAAAAAGCGATTGGTCAAACACTGTTTCAATATGGTCGAAATCGCGCTTGCGCTCGCGGTGCTGGCGATCGGCATGTCGAGTATTCTCGTGCTGTTCCCGGTCGGGATCAACGCGAACAAGTCGGCGATTGCGGACAACAACCTCGCGGATATCGGCGAGTACCTGATGGGATTTCTCCGGGCGGGCTGCGCCGCCGAATGGGCGAAGATCGCGGATGACCGGAAGAGCACGGTCGAGGCGGGGGAGACTCCATCGGCTCCCTCGCAAAGTGAGTTTTTCTTCTCGAATAAGATCGCCACAAGTTACAATCAGGTCAAGGATCTCGGCGAGCCCAGGAGCGGCACGAAATACGAGGGGATCGACCCTCTCAGCGATGACTATAAGAAAGGCGGCGCCCGGAGCATTACGGACAATCTCTATCTGCTCCAGAGCAGCGGCAGTTCTTATGAGAACAGCGCGTTCCTCTACAAGCAGATGACGGGGGATATCGTCGATTTTGCGGCGGTTGTGAAAGTCTGGAGAGAAGAGTATTCGTTCTATGCGCTGGATGCCGCTGATAACGATTATACGGAAGTGACTGTGAACCCCTCCAGTTACAGCAGCGACTCGGTCAACCAGTATGCGACCGTGCTCTGCATCGAGATCAGCTGGCCGGCGCAGGCACCTTACGATCAGCGGGAGAAGCGGCTGTTCCGGCAGGAGATTTTCAATGAGGCTTACCGGTATTATGATTGATAGAGAAACAGGAGTTTGAGATGAGAAAGCAGGCAATCAATACGGCGAAGCGCCGATTCACGCTGGTGGAGCTCCTGGTCTCCATGGGAGTCCTCCTGATTATCCTCGGATTCATTCTGCAGTTCTTCGTCGGCTCCCAGCGGCTCTGGCAGTCGATGGAACAGCGGAACAGCCTTTATGCGGATGCGCGCGTCGCGATGGATGTGATGACGACGATGCTGCAGAATTCGTTTTACAGCGAGGGCGGAATTCCGTTCCGCATCAACCGGAGCAAAGAGTATCGGCACAAGATCTACTTTGCGACGCAGTCGATGCAGAATCTGCCCGGCGGACGGCTGAAGTACGTATCGTTCCAGCTCGGGGACGAGTCGAAATCTCCCTCCACCGGTCAGGATGATGAACTCAAAATCGCGGTTTTCTGCAGCGAGGAGAGTGATTTTACCAAATATTTCCCCCCGTACGGACTCGAGCCGGTTACGGATTTCAACGCGGCTCTGTCGGGGGTGGTCGACAAGCTCGACGGGCAGCTCAAGAATACGACGGAAGATCCGGACCGGTCCGAACCTTACGGTTCCGTGCTCGTGCGCAACGTGACTTCGTTTGAGATCACTCCCTACGAGCTTGATTTCGACGCCGCCACCGGGTTCAGGAAGATTTCGGACTCCACGACCAACTACGATGAGTTTCCGTTCATGGTGGAATTGAAATTGACGATGCTTTCCCCGGCGGATTTCACGATCTGGAAATCGATGAGCGGCAGTGATGACGGCAATACCGAGGAGATCGAATCGACCGACAACGCGCGCGTCCAGTTCCGGAAAACGCATGCCTACACGTTTTCACGCACGGTTTTCATCGGCGAACAGTCACGAATGAACATCAAAGAATAACAGGATTGATCGGCTATGAAAAAGAGAAGAACATACCAGCAAAATCAGCGCGGAGTTGCCCTGTTGTTCGCACTCGGGGTTCTTTCGCTGCTGCTCATCATGGGACTGGCGTTTGTGGCGAATTCGCTGCTGGCGCAGAAGATCGCGAACAACAACAGCAGCCGCAGTCAGGCGAAGATGCTTGCACAGTCGGCGATCAGCCGCATGGCGATTTCCCTGATGTATTACCAGTACAAGGCGACGAATCCGCCGACCGGAGCGGCTTATACATCTTTCATACCGGCCAACTTCATGGATGTCCGCAGTTATTACGACCTCGTCGGCACGGCGGGCGGGGAACCGAATCACTTGGACATCGCCGCTGCGGACGGTTTGCGTAACGAGGATTCCAAACTGATTCCCGGCACCTGGCTTACGACTTACGATATCGCATCCGACCTGCGGGGCGAGTGGTCCTACATCACGGCGGAGGATGAGGACGGCGAGGACAGGATCGTCGGCCGGGTTGCGTATCAGCTGATTCCCATGACCACCACGGCGCAGATCAATCTCGATCACAATCTGCGCGGCGTTTACAATCAGGGCGACCCGTCGCGGAAGCCGTGGCGGATCCGGATCGGCGCGGACATCAACGAGCTCAATCTCAACGAGACCACCGTTTTGAACGGGTGGGAGACCTCCGAGGCTCCGGCGAACGAGGATGACATGGAGGCCTCGACATTCGATGCGTTTTTCAATGCGTATAAAGATACGCTTTTCGCCACGGACAAGGAGAACAAAGAGGCGTGGTTGAGACGCTGGTTCATTGATGGAACGGTCGCAGCTGATCCCGAGTATTATCTTTACAACCCGTCCGGGCAGTCCCGGGAGTATTATCACCGTTTCAACCTCGGCGAACTCGATTCCGATGCCGGGACGATTTCCGACGAGTGGTATGACCGGTTCGACGGGCTCTCTGCGAGCGGCTGGAACTCCAAAGAGGTCGTTGAGAAACTTGCGGGGGACAGCATCGAATTCAAGATCACCGACAAATGGACCCCGGCCGGAGTCGGTCTGCCGTTTCTGAAATTCATCGGGAACTCCTCCGGCAGCTTCGAGTCGCTCGCGGTCCGCCGGCATCAGATCGCCGCGAATCTGAACGACTACTGCGACAGCGATTCGATTCCCACCTCCGACGTGAGCGCCGAATTGTGGAAAGAGAATCTCAATACTTCCGATATCTCAACCGGATGGCCGAAGTATACGGGCAATGAAAAAACTCCGTACATCAACGAGTTCGCATTCGGTTTCAACATCAATCCGACCGTGGAGAACACCACCTCCGCCACCGGCATGAAAATCAAGGCGGACGTGAACGCCGATCTCGCGGCGGAACTCATCAGCATTTACGAGGAGACCCCGTCGGATCCGTATACGCTCTACGTGAATCTCCCGGCTTCCGGGTTCACATTCAATCTGGAAGTGAAAGCGAAGATCAAGATCACATACAAGGCGACCGAGACCTCCCCGCAGGAGGAGACGACGGTGACCGCGGAAAAAACGTTCCCGATCAAACTTGCGACCGGCACGGAAGAGTCTCCGGTTTCCGACATCCGGGAGATCGTGTTCGCCACGGGTCTCTGGAAATCGGGTTATGCCGTGAATCACCTGAACCTCTCGCTTTCGGATTCCACGGTCGAGTTGTCCGGCGACGAGAATGGAGTGATTTCCGACGTCGTCACCGGGAAATACTCCTCGAGTGTCGAGCTCACGCATGTGAGTTTCGCGGTGAAGCCGTTTGACTTCAAGGTTCAGGGCATGACATTGACCAAACAGGAGAGTGTCGGAGCTGCGACGAAGGAGGTCGGTGTCGACTTTGTCCGCTGGGATAAGAGTTACACCTCCCCGGAAATTTCCCTGTTCCAGAATGTCGAGGGCTATCAGGCGAGCGGCGAGAATGCCGGTTTTATCGATATCAATGCCGGAGGAACCGGCACGTTCGCCGTGGATGTCAAGGATCAGAAGATCTATCTTGCCGGCATGCAGGCGCGCGATCCGCGCCAGAATCTGAACGTGAAAGAGAATCTCAAGGGTGATGGTTACGATGAGGATGCCAGCGACTGGCGGACGTTCAGCGACATCGCCTGGGTCGAATACGACAGTGACAAAACCACCTCCACGCCGGATGCGAATCCTTACGATGATGGTGTGCTTTCGATGAAAGTTGATTTTGCGGCAACTTCCCTCGATTCCTCCTGGGGGGACGGACTCGTGAACAAGGATGTCTCGAACCCCTCCGGACGGGAGACGGAATTGAATGAAGCCTCGGTTGAAGTCGTCGTCGGCGATTACGAGACCGTCGAAGATCCGGCCTGGCAGACGGATGCGGATACCTCCACGGACAGTCACCTCTCTACCGCGTATATCCGGAATGCGCCGATGCGTTCGCTGTGGGAGCTGGGCGTGATCCATCGTGGAAAAGCGTGGCAGACGATCAACTTGACGAACGCCATGCGTCCCGGTGCCGAGACCGAGCCGATCCGGAATGAGGATATGCGTCAGCCCGGCGACGGAGATTCGACCTGGGAGGAGAGCGGTACCTCGTTCGCCGGCGGCGACGGCGGTCTGCTGGAGCAGGTGAAAATCGCCGACGGCGCCTACTGCTACGGCAAGCTCAACGTCAATATGCTGTCGAATAATCTGACGTTGAATCCGGATTACACGACGTGGGATGACCAGATGGGCAGTGCGCTCTTCTACAACATCTACCGCGGACAGTCGATCGGAGATCTGTTCGGCGATACATTCCCCGGGGATGGTCAGCCGATCCCCGGTACGCAGATCTCGTGGGGAGCTGCCACGGATTCCGCCGTGGTGGATGCCATGAAGCAGGCGGTCGACAAGTTCAGCGCCACTTATCCGAATTACAAGGATCCGTTTGAAAACCGCGCCCAGTTCCTCGCCTGGAAAACGGATGACGAGCGCTGCCTCGCGAACGGTTTCGGGATCGTCACGAACTACGACACTCTCCCGGATGCCCAGCGTGAAGAGATCATCGGCAAGACGATCAACCTGATCAAGGGGAGCAACAGTGTCTCGAATATGATCCGGTTCGTCGTGGTCGCCCAGACGATCCGGGACCTGAAGGGGCCGATCTCCCGGATCAAGTACGACGGATCCGTCGAAACGAAGAGCGATTGTGATTACGGTCAGTTCGACGTGGAAGAGGACGACAGCACGTTCCCGGCGGATTTCCCCGCGAACGACAAGTATCTCTACTTCGACGAGATCACGGGCGAAGTCAAGCTGCTTGTGACGATGGAGAACAATCCGACGACGGGGCAGATCATCGTCCGGCAGATCGAGTATATCGAGTGACGGGAGGCATTTCCTGCGGGCGGGGGAGGCGGCTCCTCCGCCCTTTTTTCTGTCAAGGAAAGGATCAACAATCGTGAAGAATCAATTCGAGGATCTGACGCGGCGGGTGATCCGCAGCTCGATCGACTGGAGCGGTACAGGGCTGCGGCTCGACGATTATCTGGCCGCCCGTTTCACCTATCGCAGTCTCGATGAGTGGCGTGAGCGGATCGCGCGCGGCGAGATCATGGTGAACGACGCCCCCGCGCGACCGGAGCAGATTCTGGCGCTGCACGACAAACTCGAATATTTTCCGGGAGACCTGCCCGAACCGGAGGCGGAGCTCACGTATCGAGTCGCCTATGAGGATGAGGAGTTGCTGATCGTGGATAAGCCGGGGAATCTCTGTGTGCACCCCTCCGGGCCGTTTTTCCGTCATACGCTCTGGCATCTGCTCTGTACGAAGTACGGGCGGATTCACCTTGTGAACCGGCTCGACCGCGAGACCTCGGGGCTGCTGATCGCCGCGAAGAATCCGGCGGCCGCGGCGAAACTGTGCAAACCCTCGTGGCCGATGCGGAAAGAGTATCTCGCCCTGGTGTTCGGAAGTTTTTCCGAACGGGTGGAGGCATACGGTTTTCTGATCAAAGATACATCGAGCTCGGTGCGCAAGAAACGGCGTTTCGTCTTCGGGCAGCGCCCGCCGGAGGGTGCTTTGGAGATCGAGTCGGCGCGGACGGTCCTGATTCCGGAATTGTGCGGAGCGAAAGGCTCTCTCGTGCGCGCCGTGCCGGAGACGGGGAGACTGCACCAGATCCGCGCGACGCTTTTCTCGCTCGGGTATCCGCTTTTCGGCGACAAGCTCTACGGGCCGGACGATGCAATCTACTTGAAAATCCGTTCCCGGGAGGTCACGCCGGAGGATCGCGCGAAGCTGATTGTGTCGCGTCAGGCGCTGCATTCGACTCTGCTGGAGGTGCGGCATCCGGTTTCAAATGAGCTTATCCGGGTGGAATCTCCGCTCCCGGAGGAGTTGGCAGCTTGCATTCCGGGAAAAATCGGCTTATATTAACGTATCCTTTAACCTTAAGAGAGGAGGACTTGAGATGAAAAAACAATTCCTGGCCATGGCGATTCTCGCGTTTCTGGCGCTTGGAGTGTCGGCGGCTGAACCGGCACCCGCGGCGGCCGCCCCGACGCAGGTCCCGGCCGCGGCGACTAAGATGCAGCCGCAGAGTTATCCATGGACGTTCATCAATCTGCAGTTTTTCCCGGAAGTTCCGTCGGACGCCGGGGTCACGGAGACTTACGGCGTCAAGGTCGGGGCGCCGATTTCCGGAGGAGAAGCTCCGGTGAACGGGGTCGAGGCATCGGTGCTCTGGGCCGGCAGCAATGAGGTGAACGGGTTGCAGTGCAGCCTCATCACCTGCCAGGCGGAAGAGGTAACGGGGATTCAGTTTTCGCTGGTCAACATGTCCGTGAAAGTGTGCGGACTGCAGCTCGGGATCGTGAATTTCGCCGACGACGAGACGTTTCAGATCGGGCTGCTGAACTTTGTCGAGAACGGGCCGATCTTCTGTCTGCCGATTGTGAATTTCAATTTCTGAAGAGCTTCCGGAGGAGTGAACGATGAAAAAGTTTCTGGTATTTTCGCTGATGGTCGGCTGTCTGGCTGGAGTGTTCGCTGCGGAAGCGGCCTCGGTTCCTGAGCCGAAAGTGCAGGCCAAAGCGTTCGGCAATTACAACGATCCCGACACGCCGCAGCCGCTGGACAAGTGGACGTTTCTGCAGATCGTGTTTCTGCCGAACGTCCCGAATTCGACGTGGAATTCAAATGTGTACGGGCTCAAGACCGGCTGGGTCGCTTCGGGCGGCGTCGGCCGGGTGTTCGGGCTCGAGGTTTCGTGGGTCTATTCCGGTACCGACACGATCAACGGCGGGCAGGCGAGCTGGGTTGCGGTCAAGAGCCGTGATCTGAACGGGCTTCAGGCGGCGTTCGTGACGGCGCTGAACACCGGTTCATTGAACGGCCTCCAGGCGACCGGCCCCTATGCTCTGGCAGGTGATGTACAGGGGGCGCAGTTCGCGTTCATTTCGCAGGCGAAGAACTTTATCGGTATTCAGGGCGGGCTCGCGCTGGCGTTGTCGAAAGGGTTCACCGGATTTCAGGCCGGGGCCGTCAGCATTGCGGACGGGCCGTTCACCGGCGTGCAGTGCGGTTTCGTGAACAAGGCCGGTGAGGACGGCGGCGCGCTGCAGCTCGGGTTGCTGAATATGACGAACGGCAAGGGCGTGCAGTTCGGCGCGATCAATTACAACAAGGATGCCTGGATTCCGGTGTTTCCGATTCTGAACTTCAGTTTCTGAACATCCGATTCGGAGGAACTATGAGCGATCCGGAAGACGATCCCAGATTCAAAGAGCTGATGCGGCAGATCGAAGCCGTGGATATCCCTGATTATCCGGATTGGAAGCGGGGGTTGCGATGGGGGCTTTCCGCCGGGATTACGGTGGGGATTCTCGTCGCGCTCTTTCTGCTGGTCAGCGGCCGGATTGAGGAGTTCGGCCGGCGGGTGATTGAATACGGCTGGACGGTTGTGGTGATTGCCCTCGTCGTGTTTTTCACCGTCGGGGCGATCGGTGCATTCCGGCCGCAGAATCTGCGATGAAGCCGATTCTCGCCTTTGAGGCCGGGACGCTGACGCTTTCCGGTATGGATACGGCGGAGCTGCCTGAACAGCTCCGTCGTTTTCTGCGTTTTGATGAACGGACGCGGAATTTTCGGGGGCGGGGATGCGACTACGCCTCGATCGTGTTCGGACTTCAGGGGGCGGGAATCGCGTTTCGGGATGCGGCCCGGGCGTTTGCGCCGCTGGAGGATCTGGCGCTCGCGGTGGAACTTGTGCCGCGGCCGCACCAGAGAGCCGCTTTCGAGGCCTGGCGTTCAGGGCTCTTCCGCGGGGTTGCCGCGTTGCCGACGGGCAGCGGCAAGACGGTGCTTGCGGTGATGGTGACGGCTTTCCTGAAGCGGCCGGCGATCTATCTCGTGCCGACGATCGACCTGCTCGGGCAGTGGGTGGGGGTGTTGGAACACTTTTTCCAACGTGAAATCGGTATGCTCGGCGGCGGGGAGCATGAGATTCGGGACTTGACGGTCAGCACCTATGATTCGGCGGTGTTGAACATGGAGTTCATCGGCAACCGTTTCGCCCTGCTCGTGGCGGACGAGTGCCACCACCTGCCGGGGCCGGAGACGCGGCTCGCGGCGGCGATGGCGATCGCACCGTACCGGCTCGGGCTCTCGGCTACGCCGGAGCTGCCGGAGGATCGCGCCGCCGTGCTCGAGGATCTGATCGGGCCGATCGTCTGCCGGGTCGGGATCGGAGAGCTCGAGGGGAAGGTTTTGTCGCACTACCGGACGATTCCGGTTGCGGTCGAACTTGATCCGGAGGAAGCGGAGGCGTATGCGCGCAACCGCAGGGTGTACACCGATTTTCTCGCTGCGAACCGGTTGAATTTCCGGTTCAAATCGGAGTGGGGGCGGTTTCTCGGGCTGTGTGCGCGCCATCCGCACGGTCGGGAGGTGTTCCGGGCGTTTCTGGAACAGCGGCGCATCGCGCGCGGCGGCGAGGCGAAGATCCGCATGGTCTGGGAGATCGTGAGCCGGCACGCGGGCGAGAGGATCATTATTTTCACGGCGGACAACGCGACGGCTTACGATCTCGGCCGCCGGTTCTGCTGGCCGGTCATCACGCACCGGACGAAACCGGGTGAGCGCAGGGAGTTTCTGAATCTCTTTCGCGAGGGCCGGTGCACGGTGCTGGTCACGAGCAAGGTGTTGAATGAGGGGGTGGACGTTCCGGCGGTCGCGGTCGGGATCGTTCTTTCGGGGTCGGCGAGTGTGCGCGAGCATGTGCAGCGTCTCGGCCGGATTCTGCGCCCCGCTCCCGGCAAGGAGCAGGCGCTGCTGTATGAACTGGTCAGCGCGGGTACCAGCGAGGAGAGTGTGAGCGCCCGCCGCCGCGAACATGAGGCTTATTCCAAATGAAGAAGATCGGTGTGACAGACCGCCCGGAACTGCTCGCTCCGGCGGGGAATCTCGAGACCGCGCTTGCGGCGTATGATGCCGGAGCGGATGCGGTTTACTGCGGGCTCGGGAGGTTCAACGCCCGCGAACGGGCGGAGAATTTCACCCCCGATTCGCTTGCGCGGCTGCTGGAGTACGCGCATGCGCGCGGCCGGAAACTTTATCTCACGCTCAATACGCTCGTGAAAGAGCGCGAATTGCCGGAAGTGGCGGAATACCTCGCGGAACTCGCGAAACTCGGGCCCGACGCGCTGATCGTGCAGGACCTCGGGGTGCTCGCACTCGCTCGGGAATATTTTCCGTCGCTGACGTTGCACGCTTCTACGCAGATGGGAATTCATAACTCGGCTGGAGTCGCCGCCGCGGCGCGGCTCGGAATCCGGCGCGTGATCCTCGAACGACAGGTCACGCTCGACGAGCTCCGGGCGATTGCGGAACAGTCGGAGCTCGAGCTTGAGGTGTTCATTCACGGATCGCTCTGCTGTTCGCTCTCGGGGCAGTGTCTGCTCTCCTCGGCGACCGGGAGTGGCAGCGGCAACCGCGGCAAATGCAAGCAGCCGTGCCGCCGCCGGTACGAAATCGGCGGGAAGAGCGGGTTCTTCCTCTCGCCGCGCGATCTGTATGGAGTCCCGCTGCTGCCGGAGCTGCGGCGTATCGGCGTCGCTTCCCTGAAAATCGAGGGGCGGCTGCGTTCGCCCGATTATGTCTGGAAAACCGTGAAAGCGTACCGGCTGCTGCTCGACGGTCCGGTCGATTCGCCCCCCGGACTCCTTGCGGAGGCGGAGCAGCTGCTGCGCTCGACGGCGACGCGGCGCGCTTCAAACGGTTACTTCTTTGCACGGGAATACCGGACGCTGGTCGATGCGGAGCGCCTCGGGTCGTTCGGTGTCGTCGCCGGCCGGGTCGAAAAGCGGACTCCCGGCGGAATTACGGTTTCCGCTCTGGAAAAACTCCATCTCGGCGACCGGCTCCGTTCCGTTCCGCCCGAGGGGGGGGAGGGGGAGAGTTTTACGCTGATTTCGTTGCGGAGCCGGGGCGCGGAGGTGGTGAAAGTACGTCCCGGAACGCTCTGTTTCATCCCCGGCAACTACTCGGCACGTTCCGGCTGGCTGCTCTACAAGATCGGCGAAAACGGGTATGATTTCAGCCGCCAGGCGGCATCGCTGCCCGCAGGACGGCATCCGCTCAAGGTGTCACTGCAGTTGAGCGCGTCGAAATGGTGCGGTTCCATCGCGGAACTGCCTGGGGAAGAGTGGGAGCGCGAAGTCGATTTCGCCCCGGCCGGAAACCGTCCGTTTTCAATCGGGGATGCGTGTGCGGCGTTCGGTTCTGCCGTGCCGGAACCGTGGAGCGCACCCGATGTCGATGTGAAAATCGCGGGCGCCTTTTTCGTTCCGGCCAGCGTGCTCAAGTCGCTCCGACGCGAATTCTGGGCGTGGGCGGCGGAACGGTTGACGCCGGAGCTCGCCGATTCTGCGGGGGCTGCCGCGCTGGAACTTTTCGCACGCGAGTCCGCCGCACCGGTCGCCGCAGTTGCGGAGTGGCAGTCTTGCGGGGAGGAGTTCGTTCTGCCTGGTTTCGTGCCGGAGGGGGAGCTCGCCGCACTGCGGGAGAAGCTCCGGGCCGCATATGGGGAGGGAGTCCGCACGTTCCGGATCGGCGGCATATATGGATTGGAACTGTTGCGGGAGCTGCCGCCCGATTGCCGGATGGTGGCCTCGTTCCCGTTGCCCGTGTGCAACTCCCGCGCGGCGAAAGAGCTGCAGCGTTGCGGCGTTTCTGCCGTTGAACCGTTTGCCGAACTTGACGAATCAGCCTGCGAGGCGTTCCGGGCGAATTCTCCTCTGCCGTTTGCCGGGCCGTCCGCCGGAGAGACCCCGGTGCTGGTGACCCGGTTGCCGCTGCCGGATCACAGTGTCTGGGTCGACGGGCGCGGCCGCCGGTTTCACGTGAGGCGCGGAGAGGGAGTGTCGAAGCTCTATCCCGATTTCCCGCCCGACTTCCGGAAACGCGAGTGGCTGTAGCCGCTCCCCGAGGGGGTCACGCCTGGCGGCAGAATGCGATGAACTCCTCGGCAAAACGCAGATTTTCCCCCGGCAGATAGATGAAATTGAGCTCCCGTTCGATCGCTCCCTCGGTGAAACGGCCGCACTCGAGCCAGCCCGCCGCAAGCTCGTCGCGGATCGCGAGTTGCGAAATGACCGTGATGCCGATCCCCTGCCGCACGAAGAGTTTCAATGCGTCGAAGCTGTTTACTTCCAGAACATTGCCTGGATTCGGACGGGGCAGGTCATTCTGTTTCAGAAATCGCTCGAAATGGTAGCGCGTGCCGGAACCCGCTTCGCGCAATATCAGCCGTTTCCCCTCGCGCAGATACGCTTCGAGCGAAAACTCCGCCGGACATGTTCCGGGAGCGAAAGCGGGAACAAGTTCATCGCGGCAGAACGGAGTTGAGAAGAAAAATTTCTGCTCGAACGGACCCTCCACCAATGCCACATCGAGCTTCTGCGTGGTGAGCAGCTCCTCGATGCCGTGCGTATTGGCGATTTTCAGTTCGAGGCTGTTTTCCGGATGGCGTTTCATATAAGCCGACATGAGTCCCGGCAGCAGATACCCCCCCGCGGTGAGTGTTCCTCCGACGGTGAAGTTGCGGACCCCGGAGGCTGCGCACTGAACCGAGCGAACGAGCTTCTCCGCGCCGGCGAAAAGCTGTTCGCACTCCTCGGCCAGAGCTTTCCCCGCCGGAGTGAGCTTCATGCGCCGTCCGTCCCGGACGAAGAGCCGGACGTTGAGCTCTTTTTCGAGCAGAGCGAGCTGGTGCGTCACGTTCGGCTGCGTCATGCCGAGCACCGTCGCGGTCTCCGTAAAGTTCCGGAGCTGTGCCGCCATTCGGAAGATTTCCAGTTTTCGATCGATCATCGTTGCCTCCCGAATTACTTTATACCTATAATTATAATTTATCAATAGATAATCGGCAATAATTTTAAATTTTTAAAACAGTGGTTATATTATACGACAACGTTTCACCAAACCATAAGGAGCCCGGGTATGAAACCGAATCTTGAATTCCGCATCAAACAAGGGGTATTTCTGGCGCTTGCCGCCGCATTTTTCATTCTGCCGTGGGTATTCCCCCAGCTGCGGAATCACGCGCCCGGGGTGGCGGTGATCTGCGGCGTGATCTTCGCGGTGGCATGGGGGAATCCGTTTGAGGCCTTGACGGCGAAACTGACCTCTCCGCTGCTGGGAGCGGCGATCGTGGGGATGGGCTGCGGCATGAATCTTGTTGAAGTGCTCAAGGCCGGTGCGCACGGAATCATCTACACGCTCGTGGGAATTGCGATGGGACTCGGGCTCGGCGTGCTGCTCGGCAAGCGGCTCGGTTTGCAGAAGAACACGATGTATCTCATCAGCGTCGGCACCTCGATCTGCGGCGGCAGCGCGATTGCGGCTGCGGCTCCGGTTCTGAAAGCGAAAGCGCACGACATTGCGATCGCCTCGGCGGTGGTATTCACGTTGAACGCGGTGGCGCTGCTGGTGTTCCCGGCGGTTGGTCACGCACTCGGGATGAGCGAGTATCAGTTCGGTTACTGGTCGGCGCTCGGCATTCACGACACGAGTTCGGTAGTCGGCGCTTCGATGGCCTATGGACCGGAGGCGCTGGAGGTCGGCACGACCGTGAAACTCGCCCGGGCGCTCTGGATCATCCCGGTGACGATGTTCCTCTCGATGTTCGTCGCGGAGGCGGCGGAGGGGGAGAAGCGGAAGATCCGGTTCAAGGTTCCGTGGTTCATCCCCGGCTTCCTGATCGCGTCGGCGCTGGTGACCTGGATTCCGGGGACGGTCGAAGCGGGACACTTCCTCAAGGAGCTCTCGAAGTACATGATGATCGTGACGCTCTTCCTCATCGGCGCGAATCTGAACCGCGCGAAGCTCAAGGAGCTGGGTCTCAAGCCGGTGATTCACGGCGTGGTGCTCTGGATCATCCTCGCGTCGGTCTGGTGCGCGGCGATTCACTTCGGGCTCGTGAAGTAAAAGTCACTCCATGGCCGCGAGGTAGGTGTAGATCTTCGTGTCGATGCCGACACCCTGCGCTTCCTGCGCGGCCACGAACGCAGCCAGTTCCGCGCGTCTGACGCGGAACACTTCGATGTGTTCACACTCCTCGGGATGAGATTCGACGGTTTGACCGCGGTAAGCGTCACCGTCGATTTCTATTTTTACCATGCAGATGGTTTCTCCGGTGAGGCCGGGAGAACTCCAGCCGGGACGGGAACAGCCGATGACTCTGCCGCGGTAGCCGGTTTCTTCATAGAGTTCGCGGACGGCGGTCTCCTCGGGTGTTTCGCCGGGGTCGATGAGTCCGGCCGGAAATTCGAGCATGAGCCGTCCGGCGGGCGGGCGGAACTGACGGACGAACAGCAGTTCATCGTCCGGCACGATGTGCGCGAGAATAAAGGCGGCCGCCCCGTTTCCGGCGCGGTCGCAGGCCTCCCAGCGGCGGAGTTTGCCGCTGCCGTCGTTGTATTCGAGTTCGCTCAGGGTCAGGAAACGGCCCTCGCCGAGCACTCTCTTCCCAATGATTTCCGGTTTCATTTTGCTCCAATATTGTGAATTTTCTTTAAAATGCACTTGCAAAATGAATAAATCAAGTTAATTTATGATAAAACAGCGTGCTTTGTCGCTGTCGGGAGAAAGAATCTCTCCCGTTCAAAGCTCTTTATCCAGACGGGGTCGCCGGATTTTTTCGGGAGACTCTATTCAAGACAAACGGCCACCGGAAGTTGTGTTTCCGGGCTGGGGATTGACGAGACGATTTTCTATGATTCTGGGAATAACCGGTGCGTTCGGCTGCGGGAAAAGTTCCGTGCTTGCCGCGTTCGCTGCGCGCGGATGGCGGACGGCCGACGCGGATTCACTGTGCCATGGGTTGTATGCCGAGCCCGGGGGTGCGATTGCCCGCAGACTTGCGGAGCGCTGGGGTGTCGGCGTTCTGGCGTCGGATGGAACGGTCGATCGACGCCGGGTCGGAGAGATCGTCTTTGAGAAGCCGGAAGAGCTTGAGTTTCTGACCGGGCTTCTCTATCCGGAGCTGTCGCGGAAACTCGAAGAGCTGATCGACGGCTGCCGAAAGGACGGCGCGGACGGCGCTTATGAAATTCCGCTGCTCTACGAGGCCGGTTACGAGGGACATTTCGATCGTGTCGTCGCTGTCTGGGCCGCGCCGGAGATTCGCCGCGCGAGACTGCGGGAACAGCGGCATTTCTCCGACGTGGAGATCCGCCGGCGGGAGGCGCGCCAGTTGTTCGCGGATGCGAAACTCGAGCGGGCGGACATCGCCCTCATCAACAACGGCGACATTCGTGAACTGGAACTCCAGGTGGAGCGGCTGATCGAGGACTGGAAAGCCGCCACTTCCCCGCGGCTGGATGCGTAAGCGTCCGCGATTGCGATATTTATGATGAACATTCAAATTCAATAAGATGCAGGAACAGCAACATGAACGACTCCGATGAACTCATTCCGATGAACGACGAAAGCTCCGCGGGCGAGGCCGCTCCCGGTCCGAAAAAACGCGGGCGGCGTCCCGGTTCGACGAAGAAGAAATCCGTCGACGTGACGGCGGAAGCACCCTCCGCGCCGGGTTCTCCGTCTGCAGCGGACGAACATGCCGCAGCCCCGGTTCCCCGCCGCCGCGGCCGTCCTCCGCGCCGTCCGGTCGGTCCTGCAACGGAACAAGTTGTCGCAGAAGAGCTTCCACATATCGCGGAACCGACTGCGGAGGAGGTCATGCGCGAGCTTCTGATCGAGGAACTCGATTCCGCGTCAACCGGGAGAACCCCGGAGCGGCCGCTGCCGGAAGAGACTGCTGGGAATCCCCCCGCGCGACCGGAGCGGGAAGAGAGGGGGGAGAAAACCGATCGGCCCGACCGGTTTGAACGTCCCGATCGCCAGCAGCGTTTTGACCGCCAGGAGCGCGATCATCGACGCAACGGGAACGGAAACGGGAACGGGAACGGGAACCGCCGTGACCGGGATGTGCCGCGCGATCATGTGGTTTCTTCGCTGAATATCTCCGAACTGCAGGAGAAATCGATGCAGGAGCTTGCCGCGATGGGTGCGGAGCTCGGCATTGAGGGGATCGGCGCTCTCGACAAGTCGACGCTCGTGTGCGAGATTCTGCGGGCGAATGCCGAAAAGTGCGGGCAGATGTACGGATCGGGTTATCTCGAGGTGCTGCCCGACGGCTTCGGATTTCTGCGCAGTGCGAGTTACTGCTATCTGCCGTGCTCGGAGGATATTTATCTCTCGCCCTCTCAGATCAAGCGGTTTGCGCTCAAGACGGGTGACTTTGTCGCGGGACAGATCCGCACGCCGCGTGAAAAGGAGCGTTTCTTCGCGATGCTGAAAGTCGAGAGCATCAACAACGATTCGCCCGAGCGCAAGAAAGAGATCATTCCATTCAACAGCCTGACCCCTTATTTCCCGACGCAGCGGCTTGTGCTCGAGCGGGATCCGAATGATTTTTCGACGCGGATCGTCGATCTGGTGACTCCGATCGGCAAGGGACAGCGCGGACTCATCGTCGCCCCGCCGCGCACCGGCAAAACCGTGCTGCTCCAGAAAATCGCGAACAGCATCCGGGCGAACAATCCCGAGGTGAAACTCATCATCCTGCTTATCGATGAACGTCCGGAAGAGGTGACCGATATGAAGCGCAGCGTCGATGCGGAGGTTGTGAGTTCGACGTTCGACGAGCCGCCCGAGCGCCATGTGCAGGTCGCCGAGATGGTGATCGAGAAAGCGAAGCGGATGGTCGAATACAAACATGATGTTGTGATCCTGCTCGACAGCATCACGCGCCTGGCGCGCGCTTACAATACGCTCCAGCCGCACAGCGGCAAGATCCTCACCGGCGGCGTCGATGCGACTGCGCTGCACAAACCCAAGAAGATCTTCGGCGCGGCGCGCAACATCGAGAACCACGGAAGTCTGACGATCATCGCGACCGCGCTCATCGAGACCGGCAGCCGCATGGACGACGTGATCTTCGAGGAGTTCAAGGGCACGGGCAATATGGAGCTGCATCTGGACCGCAACGTCTCCGACCGGCGCATCTATCCGGCGATCAACGTCGAGAAGTCCGGTACGCGCAAGGAGGAGCTGCTGCTGCACCCGGATGAGCTGAGCAAGGTCTGGATGCTGCGCAAGGCGATCAACGGCGTCCCGGCGGCGGAGGCGATGGAGCTTCTGCTGGGACGGCTGAAGAAAGTCCGGAGCAACATCGAGTTCCTGCTGACGCTGCAGCCGAACAACAACTGATTCCCGGCCGGACGGAAGCCGGGGAGGGGGCATTCATGAGCGAGAACAGAAAAAAAAGTTCGATGTCGACCTATCTGCTGCTTTTGGTTCTGGTGCTGATTTTCGCCGGAGCAATGGTGCTGCTGCTGCCGGTTTACCGCAGCTACCGGATGAAGCAGGCTGAACTCGGAACTCTCACGGAAAAATTGAACGATCACCGCGATGAAAGTGCCCGGCTCAGTGCGGAAGTCGCCGATCTGACCCGTTCGCCCGAAGCGGTTGAAAAAGTCGCCCGGGAAAAGTTCGGACTGGTCAAGGAGGGGGAACAGGTCATCCGTTATTCGGTTCCGGCGACGGAGGAAAAATGACCGGAAACGGCGCACTGTTTCCGTTCGGATAAATAATTTGCATTTTTCCGGTTTTTTCCTGTTGATTTTGCCGGAGAGGTTTCTATATTATGGAAAGGACGTTTTTTTCAGCCGTTTTCGGCCGGAGGAAATGTCCGGATTTCGGATCGCAATACCATGGGGTTTATTTTTTTAGAAGGGAAAGAACAGTGAAAAAGAGCAAAGGCGTTGTGCTCGGAGCCGCGGCTCTGTGCGTGGGAATGTTCGGCGTTGCCGGTTGCAGCAATCAGGTAATGGCTCAGCGTGAATTCGTTCCGACGGATCAGGGAATGACCGGAGGCTATCAGGATGGCCAGGTTACTCCGATGCCGCAGGTGTCGCAGAGTGTGCCGCAGCAGAACGTTCCGCAGCAGCCGGCGGCTCCTGTGCTGCAGCGTCCCTCTGTCCCGCAGTATGTTCCGATGGAGAAACTCTCCTCTTCGCCGGTGAGCGAGGTTTCTGCCCAGGGGAGTACCGGGGCTGTGAGCACCGCCAAAGGCGGCACTACGCATGTGATCAAGGCGGGCGATACGGTCGGCCATCTTGCGAAGCGTTACGGCGTCTCGACCGCTTCGATCATGCAGGCGAACAACCTTGATGAGGCGAAAGCCCGTCGTCTGCGCATCGGCCAGAAACTTGTGATTCCCGGCTCGACCGGTGCGGTGAAAGTCTCCAGCCGGAGCGGTCGGAGCGGAGCCGCCGCGGGCATCGCCGCGACGACGAAGAAAGGCGGGCTCAATGCCGACGGCACCTATACCGTGCAACCCGGCGACTTCCCGGGGAAAATCGCCCGCAAGCTCGGCGTGAAAGAGTCGGAACTGATGAGAGCGAACAATCTGACTCAGGAATCGGCAAAGCGGCTTCAGATCGGTCAGAAACTGGTTGTTCCGGGCAAAGGCAGCGCAACTTCGGTCGCGGCGACGCCGGTGAGCCGGCCGGTCTCGACGCCGGTGTCGCAGCCGTCGACCCAGAAGAGCGAACAGGATAATGAACTCGATCGGATTCTTGCCGGCGGAGAGTCCACGGAGACTTCCGGGGCGCAGCAGGTGACGCCGAGCGCGACTTCGACGCCTGCCGTTCCTGCGGACAACGGCGCCGCGGTGGTGGAGGAGTCGGTCGACATCGTCGTCGGTGAGTCGACGCCGAAAGATGTCACGGAGGATATCACGGTTGAGGAGTTCGCCGCGAAATACAACACCACCGTTGACAAGCTCAAAGAGCTCAATGTCGGTCTGATTCCGGCTGACGGCAAGCTGACCAAGGGATTGGTGCTGTTTGTTCCGGCCCAGAAATAACGTTCCCGCAACGTATGTTTCCAAAGCGCGTCGTTGATTCGGCGCGCTTTTTTTCTGTTAACAAAAGCCCCCCGGAGAGAACCCCGGGGGGAGAACATGAATCGATCGAGTAGTTGCGTGGCTGTGGATTACGAGTGATTGTCCCGCTGCTGCTTTCTGACGTTCGCCAGGGCTTTGCGCATTTTGCGTTCCTGGCGGAGCCGGGAGAGTTCGATGGCCGCGAGCCGGCGGGTCTCCTGCAGGTCGACCGAGGGGGCGGGCAGCTTGATTTTCATCGACTCGAGCTCTTCCAGGATGATCTGCGAGACGGCGAGGTTGCGAAACCACTTGCAGTTGGCCGGGATCGCGAACCACGGGGCGATTTTGGTGGAGCACTTCATCATCGCCATTTCAAACGCCTCGGTGTATTCGTCCCAGAACTGTCGCTCCGGGTAGTCGTTGGCGGAGATCTTCCAGTGCTTTTCCGGACGTTTCAGGCGGCGGACGAAGCGGTGGAGCTGCTCCTCCTTGTCGATATGCAGAAAGAATTTCACGATGCGGGTGCCGTTGTGACTGAGCAGCTCTTCAAACTCATTGATCGCCTGATAACGATACTCGAGCTGTTCCGGCGTCGCGAATTTGTGGACGCGCTCAATCAGCACGGCCTCGTAGTAAGAGCGGTTGAAGATCACGACTTCGCCGCGGCGCGGCACGACCGGGTGGACACGCCAGAGGAAGTCGTGCGACTGTTCGAGGCTGGTCGGCGTTTTGAACGACTGGACGCGGCATCCCTGCGGATTCATCGCTGAAAAGACGTTGTTGATCGTGCCGTCCTTGCCGCCCGCATCGGGTGCCTGCAGCACGATGAGCAGCGACTGCTTCCCCTCGGAATAGAGGTCGCTCTGAAGCCGCGCGATGCGGTGATTGTTCTTCGCAAGCAGTTCGAGGGCGGCCGCCTTGTCTTTGAAATCGAACGTCTCGGACGGATTGCGCTTCGAGAGATTGACTTTCATCCCCGGTTTGATGATGAAAGCGTTGTAGAATCGGTTCATGCTGCACTCCCCGTTCAGAATTTTCTGAGCAGATTGAGATTGTGCTCGATGAGTTTGTTCAGCGTGGCGACCGAAGCCGCGGAGCGTCCCTGATCTTCCGGAGTGTTGAGGCAGTAGTCGACGAGCCGTTCAACGGTCGAAACCGCCACGTGCATGCGGGTGTCGCTCGAAGCGTAATAGAGGAATACCGTGCCGTCGTCGTCCTCGATCCAGCCGTTTGAGAAGAGCACGTTTGAAACGTCTCCCGTGCGCTCCTTGCGGACCGGGGCGAGCAGATACCCGCCGGGGCTCGCGATCTTCTTCGACGGATCTTCGAGCGAAGTCATGTACATGTAGAGCACGTAACGCAATCCGTCGGCACAGCCGCGCACGCCGTGCGCGAGGTGAAGCCACCCCTGCGGCGTTTTGATCGGGGCGGGACCCTCGCCGTTCTTGACCTCCTTGATCGTGTGATAGGCGCGCTCGTCGATGATGGTCTCGGATTTGATTTCGGCGTTTTTGATGTCGTCGACGAGTGCCCAGCCGATGCCGCCGCCGGAACCGGCGTCGATGAAGCCGTCCTGCGGGCGCGTATAGAAAGCGTATTTCCCGTTGACAAATTCAGGATGCAGCACGACGTTGCGCTGCTGGCTCTTCGATTTGAGGTCGGGAAGTCGTTCCCAGTCGGTCAGGTTTTTCGTCCGGGCGATACCGGCGGCGGCGACGGCGCTCGAGAGATCTCCCGGCTCGGCATTCGGGTCGCGCCGTTCCGTGCAGAAGATGCCGTAGATCCAGCCGTCTTCATGGCGGGTCAGGCGCATATCGTAGACGTTCGTATCGGGAACGTCGGTCTCGGGCATCGTAATCGGAAAATCCCGGAAGCGGAAATTGTCGATTCCGTTCGGACTTTCGGCCACGGCGAAGAACGATTTGCGATCTGAGCCTTCGACGCGGACGACAAGACAGTATTTTTTTCCGTACTTGATGGCGCCGGAATTCATCGTCGCATTGCAGCCGATGCGCTCGAGCAGCAGCGGATTGGTTTTCTTGTCGAGGTCGTAACGCCAGAAGACCGGCACGTGACGGGCGGTCAGGACCGGATACTTGAAGCGGTTCAGCACGCCGTTCCCGGGCAGGATTTCGTTCGGACGCGAGACCAGTTTCTCGTGTTTCCTGAACAGCAGATCGACATTCTTGTAAAAACTCATAATCACCTCCCGGTTGTTGGCTTCGGCTTGCGGGCGTTGCCGCATTGGATTTCCGCCCTCTTTCTATAATATTCTCCCGAAATTCCGAAAATACAAGAAACCAAACCGAAAAATAACATTCCGGGTTGAAAAAAACTTATGCGCGGCTATCTTTAATAAAATCTATATTCTGTGAACGACAGGGGGAGGGTTTTCCGATGGAGAGGAAAAATTCCGGTGCGGAAGCAGTCAATTCCGGCGGGTATAATTTCGGGACATTCGGGGGCGTCTATACGCCCGCACTGCTCACGATTCTCGGGCTGGTGATGTACATGCGCACGAACTTCGTGCTCGGCAGCGCGGGGTTCGTGAATACGCTCATCATCCTCGGCGTCGGAGCGAGCATTTCGCTGGCGACGACGCTGTCGATCGCGGCCATCGCGACGAACACCGAGGTGCGCGGGGGAGGGGCCTATTACCTCATCAGCCGCGTGCTCGGACCGTCGTTCGGCACGTCGATCGGGTTGACGCTTTTCGTTTCGCAGTCACTGGCGATTCCGTTCAACATCCTTGGCGCGTCGGAGTCGCTGGTGACGCAGTGGCCGGAGCTGCGCCCTTATTTCCCGCTGCTGAATCTGTCGCTCGGCGGCATACTGGCGTTTTTCGTCTGGAAAGGAGCGGACTGGGCGATCCGGGTACAATATGTCATCATGGCGGTGCTCGGGATCTCGGTGATGGTCTTTCTGCTCGGACCGATCGGAAACTTTTCTCTGGAGAATTTCGTGTCGAATCTCGGACCTGCGGAGGGAGTGGTTTCGATGATTCCGCTTTTCGCGATCTTCTTCCCGGCGGTGACGGGTATCATGGCGGGCGTGAACATGTCCGGCGACCTGAAAGAGCCGCACCGGTCGATCCCGCGCGGAACGCTCGCAGCACTCGGAACGGCGGTGGCACTCTATTTCGTGCAGATCTTCATCGCGGCAGGCTCTTTCCCGCGTGAGGAGATGATCCGTACACCGTACCAGATTCTGACTTCAAACGCGCTCTGGGGGCTCTGGTTCATGGTGCTGGCGGGCGTGCAGGCGGCGACGCTCTCGACCGCGCTCGGCTGGATGCTCGGTGCGCCGCGCGTGCTGCAGAGCCTCGGCGTGGACAATGTGTTGCCGGGAATCCGGGTCTTCCGCAAGGGGGTCGGGCCGCAGAATGAGCCCCGCCGCGCGATTGTGGTGGTGATTCTCATCGTGCTGCCGATCCTGCTCTGGGCGGGGATGCTCGGGCGCAGCGAATCGGATGTGGAGCATTCGCCGATCAATCTCATGAGCGAACTCGTATCGCTCTTCTTCCTCTTCACCTATGCGATCATCAACATTGCGGCGTTCGTGGAGTCGCACGGGGCGAATCCGTCGTTTCGGCCGCGTTTCCGTTTCTTTCACTGGACGGTGGCGGTTTACGGGGCGGTGGCCTGTTCGATCGCGGCGTTTCTGATCGACCTCTGGCTCTCGGTGGCGGCGATCGTGATCATCGGCGGACTCTACTTCTGGTCGAAATACCGGAATCTCGAGATGGAGTATGGAGATGCGCGGCGCGGATTTCTCTATTCGCGGATTCGTTCGATGCTGCTGCAGCTGCCGCGGTTGCCGCTTCACCCGAAGAATTGGCGTCCGACCATCGCAGTTCTGGTCGAAGAGCCGGAGAAACGGAGTGATCTCGTCGAGTACGCGCTGCTGTTCAGCCAGCACCGCGGCATCCTGAGCATGATTCAGATCATCGAACTGCCCGGATGCCTCGAATTCGGAGAATTGCGCACGAAGCGGCTGCGCGCTCTGCGCGAACTCTGCCGTGAACGCGAGTGGCAGGTGTTTCCGACTGTGGTCGTCGCGCCGGAATTCGATGTGGCGTTGCACACGGTGCTGCAGAGCCATTCACTCGATCCGATCCGGCCGAACATCATCATGATGGGGTGGCCGCACCAGAAAGAGCGGGTTCGGCCGTTTTTCACGCATCTGCAGATGATCGTGAACGACTTCAACCGCAGTGCGCTGCTGCTGGCGAACGGGTCGGATGCTTCGGCGCCGAAGCGGTTCGACGGCGGTACGATCGACATCTGGTGGCAGAGCCAGAAAGGGGGATCGCTCATCACGATTCTCGCATATCTCGTGCAGCTCGACCGGAACTGGCGCAAGAGTGTATTGCGCATCTTCCTGATGGACTCGAAAGCGGAGGAGAAACGAATCCGGCAAATGCTCGAACGGGCCCGGATTCCGGCGGAGATCGTCCGTATTGCGCCGGGGACGAAACTGCACGTGGTTCTGCCGCGTTTCTCATTCAACGCGGAACTGGTATTTATAGAATTTCCGGATTACAATGCGCGTGACGAGCGCAGACAGCGCGTGAACCACTATCTGATCGAGCGTGAACTTAAGAACATGCCGCCGTGTTTCCTCGTGGTCTCCAACGGCGAGGCGGATCTGCTCGCATGAGTTCCCCGCCGGAACAGAGCGCCTGGATGTGTGCCGCGCACGCGCTGCTTGCGGGCGACGCCGCCGCGCTTGAGGCGGCGTGTTCCCGGCTGCCGGGAGCCGCGGCGCGGGCGCTCCGGACACTTGCGACTCTTTCGGGAAGTGGCCGTGGCGTCCCTCCCGCCGCTCTGCCGGCGCAGGTGGAGTGGGTCGGGGACGAACGGTTTGCGGCGTTCTTTGCGCGCGACGGTGTCGTGTTCGGCTGTGAGACGCCCGGGCGTGAACTTTTGACGGGGTGCTACATCGCTCCGGGCGGCCGGGCGGAGTTCCGGCTTGAGGCCGGGGAGTGCCGCTTTGTGATTCTCCGGATGGAGGCGGAGCGTGCGTAAGATCATCCACATCGACATGGATGCGTTCTTCGCGTCGATCGAACAGCGCGACCGGCCGGAACTGCGCGGACGGCCGGTGGTGGTCGGCGGATCACCCGAGCGGCGCGGCGTGGTCTCCACGTGTTCATACGAAGCCCGCGTGTTCGGGCTGCACTCCGCGATGCCGATGAAAACCGCATTGCGGCTCTGTCCGCAGGCGGTGCTGCTCGACGTGGATATGAAGAAATACCGGCGCGAATCCGCGAAGATCCGGGAGATTTTTCACCGTTACACCGACCTGGTCGAACCGGTTTCGATCGATGAGGCGTATCTCGACGTGACGGAGAACCGGTTCGGCGAAGCGAGCGCGACGAAACTTGCGCGTGCGATTCAGCAGGAGATCTTCGCAGTGACCGGTCTGACCGCGTCGGCGGGAGTCTCATTCAACAAGTTTCTTGCGAAGATCGCGTCGGACGCGCGCAAGCCCGCCGGTCTCACGGTGATTCCCCCGGAAAAGGCGCTGGCCTATCTCGACACGCTTCCGGTGGGGAAGTTTCACGGGATCGGCCGGGTTTCCGCCGCGAAGCTGACCGGCATGAACATCCGGACCGGGCACGATCTCCGGCAGCTCGACGCCTCGACACTGCAGGCGCTTTTCGGCAAGACGGGGCTCTTCTATTACAACATTGTGCGCGGAATCGACAACCGGCCCGTGGAGGTTGAGGAGGAGCCGAAGTCGGTCGGACACGAGATCACGCTCGCCGAGGATTGCACGGATCTGCGCGCGCTCCGGATCATGCTGCGGCAGCTCGCGCACCGCGTTGCGCACCGGCTTCAGGCGAAGAATCTCGCGGGCAAGACGGTGACGATCAAAGTTCGTTATGGCAATTTTGAAACGGTAACGCGGTCATTTTCGGCGCATGCTCCGGTTTGTGACGGGGCTGAGATCGGTGAGATTGCGATTGGACTGGCCGCGAAGACGGAATGGACAACGCGGCCGATCCGGCTGCTCGGCGTCACGGTCGGGAATTTCGTCGGACCGGAGATCGAGCCGGGGTATGAGCAGCTTCTGCTTCCGTTTCCGTGAGCTCTCCGCTCAGGTCGCCGCGACGCGGTGGAGAAAGCAAACCGGTGCGCAGCCGAAACCTCGCGTTTCATCGGGTTTTCCCGCCATCGGGGCAGTGCTGCGGATGGTGTCGCCCGTACGTCACTTCAGTGTGCCATCCGTCGCGCGATGTCGCCAGCCGGTCCGGATAAGCCATTCGCGATATCCCTGTCGATGGCGTTCGAGAAACGCCGGGTCCGGTGTGAACTCCTGATTTTTCCGGAAGTGTTCGGTCGCCTCCGCGAGCGACTCCATGCCGAGTTCGCGGCGGCGGCGGTCGACCTCGGCAACCGGATCGTGCAGCACGGGGGAGAGTTTTCCGTCGTCATCCCAGTCGAACTGCGTGCCGTACCGCTGCGGCAGCCCCTCGTACATGCGGATACGGTCCTCGAGGCGGGCGAGGTTGCGTGGATCGATTTCACCAGCGGGGAGCTTTTGCAGGATTTTCAGCATCCGGCGCATGAATTCCGGACGGCTGATCGCGTGCTGGATCACGAGCCACGCCGCATCGGCCGCTTCGCTCCCGACTTTCGAGACGGAGGGATAGCCGAATTCTGCGATGATTTTCTCCAGTTCCGCCGCATTTTCGAGATGAACTTGTTCCATCTCGGGGCAGTATCCCTCGAAAAGCCGCCCCGCTTTGAGCAGATGGCGGCGCATTTCCTCATCGTGGTCGCGGAGCGCGACAAGACGCGCCGCAACCGTTTCCCCTTTCGGTGCAGGATCGCTCATTTCCCCTCCGGAAAGAGCTCCAGCGCCTTGCGTGCGACACGCTCCCCGAAGATGCGGAACAGCGCTTTGCTCTCCTCGAAATTCTCCCGCAGCGCGACTGCTCCGAGGTGCGTGTAGGGCGAACCGCAGGCGCCGCCTCCCGAATAGACCAGCATCCCCTTGACCAGCATATGACAGAGCAGCGTCTGGAGCGCAATGTCCGCACCGCCCTGCGCGAAATTCGCCGTGGCGAAGACCGCTCCGAGTTTGCCGCCGAGCGGACAGGGGGCGGGTTCGTCGAACCACTTCTTCCACTGCCAGCAGGTGCTGGCCAGGTAGGTCGGCGTGCCGAAAAAGACCGCCTTGCTCGCGTCGAGAAACTCCTTGTCGATCGCATCGAGCGGGAAGAGACCGACTTCGACGCCGGGCACGGCGCGCGCTCCCTCCGCAACGATCTCCGCCATGGTGCGGGTGTTGCCGGTCTGGCTGAAGTAGAGAATGGAAATTTTCATGATGACTTTCTCCTTTGATTCCGCTTCGTGTTGTATAGTGTACCACATTTTCGCGAAAAAGCAAAGGAGAAAAGTGTTCATCGATTGTGGAATCTGCTTTTGAGCGAGCGCGAGTTTCCCGGTTTCTCCATCGGGACATGGCCCGGGTCCCAGCCCGGATTGTAGACGGCCGCGTCGAGTGTCCCGAACACACGCTCGACCTCGGAGAACAGTGTCTCGACCCCCGCTCCCGTGCCGAGGCCGCTGCGGCAGCATGCTGCGCCTTGCCCGTCCCGCCCGGGCGCGTCCCCCGCGTTTTTCCGGAATTCTTGCCCTCGCAATCACCGGAAAAGATCATTTTTTATTTTGGATTCGGTCTGTGGTAGTATGAATTTTATAAATCGCTGGCCGGAAACGGGAAAACGAAAGAAATGGGATCTCCTCTTTCCGGCGATTTCGGGGAGAGAAAAACGGACCGGGGGAGGTGCTTGGAACATCCTCTCCCGGTCCGCGGCCCGGACCGGCCGGGGCGTCAGCCCTTGAGCACCGCCAGCGGCGTCAGGCGGACCTGCGGCTCGATGAGATCGAGTTCGGCAGCGATCACCTCGTCGATCGCCTTGTACGCCTGCGGTGCTTCGGAGAGATCGAGCACGCCTTTCGCTTTCCCGTGTTTCCGGTACGGTTTCCACCGTTCGCAGACGATGCCGGCCATCGCGCGGTCGCACTCCTCCGCGCTGAGGCCGGTACAGGCGGCGATGCGGCTCATGCGGCGGCCCGCCCCGTGAGAGCAGCTCATGAACGATTCGGGATTCCCGAGTCCGCGCACGATGTAGCTCGCCGTTCCCATCGAGCCCGGGATGATGCCGAGCTCTCCGGACTTTGCACTGGTCGCGCCTTTGCGGTGGATGCAGAGCTTTTCACCGAAGTGCTCCTCGAACGCCGCGTAGTTGTGGTGGATGTCGATCTCGCGCAGGAAAGCGGTTTCCGGAACGAATTCCAGAAACGTCGATTTCATGATATTCATCATCCTGCGGCGGTTTTCCCGGGCATAGCGCAGTGCGAAGAGCATGTCGCGGAAGTAGTTGTGCCCCGCCTCCTCCTGGATCGGCAGAAACGCCAGTTCGGGATCGGCGAGTTTCACGTGGTAACGCTCATTGAGTTTCCTTGCCTTATTGTGATAAAACTCCTCGATCCGTTTCCCGAGGTTGCGGCTGCCGGAGTGGATCATGAGCCAGACTTTCCCGGCGTCGGATTTCTGGATTTCGATGAAATGGTTTCCGCCGCCGAGCGTCCCGAGGTTGCGGCGGTCGAGAGTATTCGCGAAATCCGCCGTCTTCCCGTACTCTTCAAGATACGATTCAAACCCCTCCCAATTCTGCGGCCGGTCGTGCGAAACTCCCTCGCCGATCCGTGGGATTTCGAGGAGGTCTACGCGAAACTCTACGACTTCAGCCGTTCGCACGACTTCAACCCGGAGGAGAACGACTGCTTCATCCACATCACCACCGGCACGCACGTTGCACAGATCTGCCTCTTTCTGCTGACCGAGTCGCGCCATCTGCCGGGAAAACTCGTGCAGACCCAGCCCTCCCGCCGGAATCCCGCCCGCGGTTCCTGCACGGTGATCGATCTCGACCTCTCGCGTTATGATCTGATTGCGAAGCGGTTTGCGTCGGAACGGCGCAGCGGTCTTGAATTCCTGAAGTCGGGTATCGCGACGCGGAACGCGCGATTCAATGCGCTCATCGAAACGATCGAGCGCGTCGCGATCCGTTCCGGAGATCCGATTCTGCTCTCCGGTCCGACCGGCGCAGGAAAGTCCCAGCTTGCGCGGCGGATCTACGAACTGAAAAAACAGAACGGGCAGATCAAAGGGGCGTTCGTCGACGTGAACTGCGCGACGCTGCGGGGAGATCAGGCGATGAGCGCGCTCTTCGGCCACCGGAAAGGAGCGTTCACCGGAGCGGTCGCGGACCGCCCCGGGCTGCTGAAAAGCGCCGACGGCGGAATCCTGTTTCTCGACGAAATCGGGGAGCTCGGGCTTGATGAGCAGGCGATGCTGCTGCGGGCGGTCGAGGAGAAGAGCTTTCTGCCGCTCGGATCCGACCGGGAGGAGTCGAGCTCGTTTCAGCTGATCTGCGGGACGAACCGGGAGTTGCGCACGGAGGTGGCGGCGGGCCGTTTCCGCGCCGACCTGCTTGCGCGCATTGACCTGTGGAGCTTTGAACTGCCGGGGCTCGCGGAGCGGCGCGAGGATATCGAGCCGAATCTCGATTACGAGTTGAACCGCTTCTCCGAAAAGAGCGGCAAACACGTGACTTTCAACAAGGAAGCGCGGGTGAGATTCCTGGAATTCGCGCTCGGCTCTTCCCATCCGTGGAGCGGCAACTTCCGGGAGTTGAACGCGATGGTGACGCGCATGGCGACACTCGCGCCCGACGGCCGGATCGACCTTGAGACCGTGCGGGCGGAGATCGGGCGCTCCTCCGCCGCGGCCCGGAGTTCCGGCGGGGACGACGCGGAACTCGCCGCGCTGCTGGGGGAGGATTACGCGGAAAAATTCGACCTCTTTGAGCTCGCCCGGCTGAAAACGGTCGTCGAAATCTGCCGCCGGTCGAAAACGATGGCGGAAGCGGGGCGCAGGCTGTTTGCGGTCTCTCGTCGCGGGAAGAGTTCCGCGAACGACACGGACCGGCTGAGCAAATACCTCGCCCGCTTCGGTCTCGAATTCCGGAGTCTCGCCCGGATGGAGCCGTAGCCGGAGTTTTTTTCCGGCCCGGCTTGCAATTACTTCGCGAGGATGCTATTTTTCTCTGAAAAGTGCAGCGTTGGAGAACGTTCGGATGAGAAACAAGATGCCCTCGCTGTTCGCATTCGGTCTGGGTATGATGCTGTTCTACGACGGCACAGGACTATTATGGGGCGCGGAAAAAGAGATGGAGCAGTGTGAGACGGTTCAGAAAGACCGCATTGCAGCGGAGCAGGGCGATGCCGACGCGCAGAACCGGCTCGGAACGGCGTATATCGACGGCTCAGGAGTCAAACAGGATTTCGCCGAAGCGGTGAAATGGTTCTGTCTTGCGGCGGAGCAGGGAAATCCCCGTGCCCAGTGCAATCTCGGAGTGGCTTACGCGAACGGCGACGGCGTGGAACAGAGTTTCACGGAGGCGGTGAAATGGTTCCGTCTTGCGGCGGAGCAGGGGGATCCGGGCGGTCAACTGAATCTCGGCAACGCTTATTGGTATGGCGAGGGAGTCGGGAAGAGTTTTGTGGAAGCGGTGAAATGGTTCCGTCTTGCGGCAGAGCAGGGAAATGCCCGGGCACAGTGCAGCCTCGGGGTCGCTTATGCGAACGGCGACGGCGTGGAACAGAGTTTTGCGGAGGCGGCGAAATGGTATCATCTTGCTGCGGAGCAGGGAAACGCCCCCGCCCGGCGCAATCTCGGCAGAATGCGGGAATACGGTCAGGGGATGGCGCAGGATCTCCCCGAAGCTGTGAAGTGGTATCGATTGGCAGCGGAACAGGGCGATTCCGAGGCCCAATTTTGTCTTGGCAGGTTGCATTCCTGGGGAAAAGGGGTGAAACAGGATTACTCGGAAGCGGTCAAATGGTTTCGCCTGTCTGCGGAGCAGGGGCATTCCGGCGGTCAGTGTGGTCTCGGTTTGGCTTACGCGAACGGGGATGGCGTGGAACAGAGTCTCGTGGAGGCGGCGAAGTGGTATCGGCTTTCGGCAGAGAAGGGCAATGCGCAGGCGCAATGCAATCTCGGTGCATCTTACGCGAACGGGGATGGTGTGGAACAGAGTTTCGCGGAAGCGGCGAAGTGGTATCGACGTGCTGCGGAACAGGGGAACGCCGGAGCGCAATATCGGCTCGGTATGGCGTATATCTCCGGAGACGGCGTGGAACAGAGTTTTTCGGAGGCAGTGAAGTGGTTTCGCCTGTCTGCGGAGCTGGGCCACCCGACCGCGCAATACAATCTCGGTGTCGCTTACGCGAACGGGGAGGGCGTTGAAACGGATGACGCAGAGGCGGTCAAATGGTTCCGTCTTGCGGCGGAACAGGGAGAAGTCCCGGCGCAGCTCGCTCTCGGGGAGTTGTATTTTTACGGGAACGGGGTTGAACGGAATGTCACAGAAGCGTTGAACTGGTATCGCCTTGCGGCGGAACAGGGCGATGCGTCGGCACAATGCAATCTCGGACTCGCATATCATTTCGGAATGGATGGAAAGACGGATTTCACGGAGGCGGCGAAATGGTATCGTCTTGCTGCGGAGCAGGGCAATTCCGAGGCGCAATGCAATCTCGGTGTGCTGTATGCCGAAGGGAAAGGTGTCAAGCAGAGTTATCTGGAGGCGGAAGCGTGGTATCGCCGGTCTGCGGCTCAGGGCTATGCCGCGGCCCGGTACAATCTGGGTACCATGTACCTGCATGGCCAGGGGGTCCCGGAGAACGCTGCCGAGGCGGCAAGATGGTATCGTCTTGCTGCGGAACAGGGATATGCCGATGCACAGGAGGTGCTCGGTATCCTGTATCTCAACGGCAATGGAGTCCCGTTCGATTGTGCGGAAGCGGTCAAGTGGCTGCGCAAGGCCGCCGGGCAGGGCAGCGAATCGGCGAAGGAGGTTTTGGCACAGCTCTGAAAAGAGCAAAGGAAGCAGCATCGAAGCAGGTATTCAAACTCTTCCAAAACAGGAGACGGCAGAATGAAAACGTCGGAATTCGTTGTCGGTAAGAGAAATCAATCATCTTGCACTCCGTATTTTTTGTATGGTTTCCGGAGGTGGCTTCCCGGTGCGACGGCCTTGCTTGTGCTGTCGCTCTGTGCCGGAACTCCATGTTTTGCGGAGGAGATCATGGCGGAAGCGGTCGAGCGGCAGGTCAATCTGACTCCCGCGCAGAGACTTCAGACGGGGGTGGCCGGATTCCGGGAACGGGTCGACTCCCGAGGCCGCATCGTTCGGAGAATGTTCATCGGTCCGGACGGCAGGCCCTGTTTTGACTACTCCGGCGTGGCGGGATGGGAGGCCGATTACAACGACCGGGGGCAGCAGACTCGGATCTCGTATCTGTCCACTGACGGCAAGTCGTTGATGTTGAGCAAAGAGGGTGTGGCCGAGATCCGGAATTCCTACGACTCCCGCGGCTTTCCGGTCCGCTCTCTCTTTTTCGGCGTTGACAGGAAGCCGTGCTACGCGGCCAATGGCATCGCCGGTTGGGAGGCCGAGTACGACAGCAACGGATTCCAGACGCGGAACGCCTGTCTGGACAAAGACGGCAACTCTTTGATGATGAGTCGGGAGGGGGTTGCCGAGTATCGGAATTCCTATGATGAGAAAGGGCGCCTCGCCGGGAAAGCGTTCTTCGACACCACGGGGAAACCGTGTCTCGCGGTAAACGGCGCCGCCGGGTGGACGGTCGAATATGACGGGAGCAACTGTCCCGTCCGAACCTCCTATTTCGGGCTCGACGGGCACTCGCCGATTTTGACCGTGGAAAAGGTGGCAGGATTCCGCGACTCGTATGACGCGGCGGGCCGCCTGGTCCGGCGTGAATTCTTCGGACTCGACGGGAAGCCGTGTCTCCATTCCGCAGGCTGTGCCGGATGGACTGCTGCCTACGACGTACAGGGACGGCAGACCGCCCTCACGTATTTCGATCTGAGCGGGAAATCCGTGAAATAACGTTTCCCCGCCGCAAGCCGGTTTCTTGAAAAAAAAACACCCGGTGCGCGAAAAAATCGAATTTTTTTCGTTCCGGATGTTGATTTTGCTGTTTTGACGTTTATTATAACTGTATACACTTTTATCCCGCAACCAGACAAAAGAGGTGGAAAATGGTCAATGTGATGCCGAAAATCGGGATCCGCCCGGCAATCGACGGGCGCCGCAAGGGAATCCGTGAATCGCTCGAAGTCCAGACGATGAACATGGCGAAAGCCGCTGCGGAACTCATTGGAACCCTGAAATATCCGAACGGCAAACCGGTCGAGTGCGTGATCGCCGATACGACCATCGGCGGCGTGAACGAGGCCGCCGCCTGCGCAGCGAAGTTCGCGCACGAAAACGTCACCGCCACGCTGACCGTCACCCCGTGCTGGTGCTACGGCTCCGAGACGATGGATATGGACCCCCTGACCCAGAAAGCGGTCTGGGGATTCAACGGCACAGAGCGTCCCGGCGCGGTCTATCTTGCGGCGGTGCTCGCCGCCCATGCGCAGAAAGGGCTCCCCGCGTTCGGCATCTACGGGCGCGACGTGCAGGATGCCACTGACACTTCGATCCCCGATGATGTGCGCGAGAAAATCCTCCGTTTCGCCCGGGCCGCCGTCGCGGTCGGCATGATGCGCGGAAAATCCTACCTCTCGATGGGCAGCGTCGCGATGGGCATCGCCGGTTCGATCGTCGA
Organism: uncultured Victivallis sp.; assembly: GCA_944389935.1. Taxonomy (GTDB): domain Bacteria; phylum Verrucomicrobiota; class Lentisphaeria; order Victivallales; family Victivallaceae; genus Victivallis. The sequence goes on along the minus strand of CALXOE010000004.1, from coordinate 73,491 downwards.
GCCGGACTTCTTTGAAGAGTACCTCAACATGCGCTGCGAATCGGTCGACATGTGTGAATTCATCCGCCGCGTGAACGAGAAGATCTATGATGAAGAGGAGTTTGAGCGCGCCCTGGCCTGGACGAAAGCCCATTGCAGACAGTATCGTGATGTCTACAACGGCGCGAACGGCAAGACCCCCGAACAGCAGGAACAGGTCTGGGAGTACGTCGTCAAGATGGCGATGATCGGTCGCGACCTCATGGTTGGAAATCCGAAACTCGCCGAGAAAGGTTTCCGGGAGGAAGCCGAGGGGCACAATGCGATCGCGGGCGGTTTCCAGGGGCAGCGGCAGTGGACCGACCACATGCCGAACGGAGATTTCATGGAGACGATTCTGAACTCCTCGTTCGACTGGAACGGTATCCGCGAGGCGTTCGTCCTCGCAACCGAAAACGATGCGCTCAACGGCACGGCGATGCTCTTCGGTCACCTGCTCTCGAACAGCGCCTCCGGGTTCAGCGATGTGCGCACCCACTGGAGCCCCGAGGCTGTGAAGAAAGCGACCGGTTACGATCTTGAAGTGCCGGGGCTGATTCACCTCATCAATTCCGGAGCGACCACGATGGACGCGACCGGCTGCGCGACGGCCGGCGGCCGGCCGGCGATGAAGCCGTTCTGGGAACTCTCCGAAGCCGAAGCGGAGGCGTGTCTCGATGCGACTTCCTGGGTTCCGGCGAACCTCGGTTACTTCCGCGGCGGCGGTTTCTCAAGTCGTTTCCTGTCGAAAGGCGGCATGCCGATCACCATGTCGCGCCTGAACCGCGTGAAAGGACTCGGCCCCGTGCTGCAGATCGCCGAGGGCTACACGTACGAACTGCCGGAAAATGTCCATAAGATTATCGACGACCGCACCGATCCGGGCTGGCCGACCACCTGGTTTGTTCCGAACCTGACCGGCAAGGGCGCGTTCAAGGATGTGTACAGCGTCATGGCGAACTGGGGCGCGAACCACGGCGCGTTCAACTACGGACACATCGGGGCGGATCTCATCACGCTCGCGTCGATGCTGCGCATTCCGGTCTGCATGCACAACGTCCCGGAGGAGAAGATCTTCCGCCCGGCGGCGTGGAATGCGTTCGGCATGGACAAGGAGGGCGCCGACTACCGCGCCTGCGCGAACTTCGGACCGCTCTACCGCTGATTTTGCGCGACGATCGGGGAGGGGGAATTCTCTCCTCTTCCCGGTCTTTCCCGGAGTCAAGCCTCATCGCAGAGATTGCGCTTTGCGGTGAGGCTCGTTTCCGCATAATCCGAAACCGCAACCGCGACGATACAGCCGACTGCAACTACATTCCGGCAGGCTCTTTTCTGTATGGTCCGCAGTTGCGTTGCGAGTTCAGCGGCGTTCTTCCCGGATGTCGACTGCAAGTTGTCCGGCATTGGTGTCAAACGGGATTTCCACCAGAAACACGGTGCCCGGTTCGACCCGGGAGACGGATCTGAGACCGTGGGCGAATGTGATCAATTTGGCAAACTGACTTTCCCCGGCAGCGAGGCGGATCAAAAACCGATACTCTCCTCCGGTTTTCCGCTCGAGCCGGAAGAGAAAACGCAGTGCACGCTCAGTCATCTGCAGTCGCACGGAGAATGCTTCTGAATCGAACTTGAGCGGGATTCCGATTTTTTCATACTCTTTTTCCGGCATATCCAGCAGGAACGGCAGAGGTGGAGGCGGAACGGGAGACGGCAGGTTGCGGAATACGACGAATTCGTACCCGTACCAGTTCGCAAACGTGACCGGGGCCACCGCCGGATTCTCCTGAAGTGTTTTGTGAATCCGCTCACTCTCCGCTCCCGGTTGTGCTTCCAGCAGATAAAATGCTCCGGGTTCGGCCGGCTCCTCCGGTGCGCGGGTCGGATGATCGAACAGCAGCTGCGCCCGCAGACGTTGCGTGGCGTGCACCGTCACGCCGGGCGGCAGGGAGGATTTCAGATAATCGATGACCTCGCCGCTCTCCGGTCGTTCGGCAATGACGGAAAAAGGATACTTCCCGAGAATGGCGCTCCTGCCGGTCAGCAGATAAAGTGCGAAAACTCCGAAAATCGCTGCGGCAAACGCACCGAACAACCGGCGTCGGTCTTTCGCTGCAAACAGCTTTCCCGCCCCGAAAACCGCCGCCGTCACTGTCAGGCAGTTCAACTCGACTCCATACTGCAGAACCGTGTTCTGCAGATCGCGGCTCGATTGCAGGCAGACTCCGGCCAGCAGCGGCAGCCCCGCAAGCAGCAACTTCGGAGAGCGACGCAGAAAAAAGAGGAACGGTAAAGTCAGAAACAGTACAAATTCCAGATTGTTCGGCGCCAGCAGGGTACGCCAGAACGCTCCGGGGCGGAGAATCGGCGAAAGCAGCACCTCCAGAGGCGTGTTTCCGAGCTGGGTGTAATGGAACATCTGCGTGTAATTTTCTCCCGAGGCCGCCGCTTCCGCCGGGATCACCCAGTGGCTGAGGCAGTAGAAGAGCAGCACCATCGCACCGGCGAGCAAAAATGCCCGCAGAAACTTCCGCTCCGCCGCGAGCACAAGTGCATAACCGAACCAGAATATCGTCGCCGTCTCCTGAATGCAGAGCGTGAGAAGTGCGATCAGCACTGCCGCCAGATGTCGCTTCTGCTCCCGGAACAGGAAGAAAAGCAGAAAACAACTTGGCAGCAGATTGATCGGATGAAATCCGTAAAACAGCGACAACGATTGATTGCTCACGACCGGAGTGAAGAAAAATAAAACGGAAAATGCCGCCGCCGCAGCGGGAGGCAGCTTCAACTCTCTGCCCAGCAGATAGATCAGCGGAACGGCCGAATAGATCATGGCGCTGTTCAGAAGAAATACGGTTTCCGGAGCGGGAAAGAGACGGAGTGCGGCCGTCATCAACAGAGTCACCGCTCCATTCCAGTGTCCTCCCGCCACAAGCCAGTCATGCAGCGTCGCGGTTCCGGAAAACGCGAGTTTCAAATAGTGTTCCGCGTAAATCCCCCAGTCGGAATAGTAGAGAAAGAAGCGCTCATAAGCGCATTTCTGCATGTGAAATCCCCAGAGACAGCCTGCCGCCGCCAGGAGAAGCGAAAAGATCAATCCGCCCCTCGACGAGAGAGCGGGACGACGCTCCCCCGCGGAAGCCGGACAAGACGCGACTCCTGCACCGTGACGGTAAAATCCCCAGAGGGTGAAGCCCGTCGCGGCAAGAAGAGGCAACACGGTCGAACTGACCGGAATCAGCAGCAACACTCCCGCTCCGATGAGCGGAATCCACTCTTCGGCGCTGCGCCGGAGCTCCTCCGCGCCTCCGTTCCGGAACGGCAGTGCGATCAGCAGAAGAAATGCCGCCGCTGCCGCCAGAATCGTCCCCCAGACCGGAACCGGCCGGTGGTAAAGTACCCGGTAAATCGGGTCATAAACGGCGAGACTCCAGACAAAATAGCGAATCGCCACGGCCGCGGCAGCCGTTTCCGCCAGGAGAATCGCGACGACTCCGGTTTTGCCGAATCTGCTCAAAGTCCGCTTCCTCCGTGGCGCAGTGGCCGTTCCGATCAGTTGATTCCGCGCAGGAAGTAACGTTTGAAGAACCGTTCCGGGTCGAGTGAACGTTTCGCATGGCGCAGTGATTCCTCGTTCATATCCTGTTCGCGGTTCATGAATTTCGCCTTGTTGCGCAGTTTGATTGCGAGCTGCCACGTGAGGGTCTGCGGCGCACCTTTCGCACTGTGGTCGGCTTTTTCAAAGTGGATGTCCACCGTATCCGGCGAAAGCATGCTGTAAACCGAAAATCCGGCCGCATATCCCGGCTCCGCGTAGAGAATGATTCCTCCGAGCTTGAGCTCCTCGAAATGCTCCCAGGCGCGGTTCATCGCCAGATCCTCTTCCTCGAGGAATTCACACGGAGGAAGCCGCGAGTTCAGCTCTTTCGCAAGTCGCGCTGCAATCGGAATTTCCTCTTTCGTGATCGGGCGCACCGCGGCGTAAGGCCAGTTGGTCTGGAACTGCTTGACCAGATTGTGCTTCTTCCGGAGTTTCGGGCCGGAGAACGTCGCGATTTTCTCGATCGAATAGAGATAATCGATCGCCCCCTCATCGTATTCCAGTTCAAAAAAGCGGTCGCAGTCGGGATGACGGTCGAGGAATTCCTCCGGTACGTCATAGATTCCACCCTCCGTGAGCCCCGCTTCCACGAATGCGTCGGAGATTTTTCTGAGTTCTTCCGGTTCGGTCCACGGCCCGATCGGATAGTGGATCGTCCGGCTCACCTGTTCGTAGACGACGATGCGCCCGTTCAACTCGATGAACTCAATGCCGTAAGGCTGTTGATACATGTAGAGATTTGCAAAACTGCATTCACAACTCTGAGACGGCTGTTCTGCGAGTTTCGACTCGAAATAATCCCGGTCGGAAAGTTCTACCGGACGGAGAGATTTCAGATTGATTTTCATTCTTACGATGACCAGATGCTGTCTTCCTGGAGCATGACGCCGGTCCCCTTGGCCACCGCATTGAGCGGCTCTTCGGAGACAAACACGGGCAACCCCGTTTCTTCCGTTAAAAGTTTGTCGAGACCGCTCAACAGCGCGCCGCCTCCGGCGAGCATGATTCCGCGGTCAATAAGATCAGCCGCCAGATCCGGCGGACACCGCTCCAGCGTTGCCCGGACCGCCTCAATGATCGTCGTCACGGGCTCCTGAAGCGCCATTCGGATTTCCGCTGCGGTGATCCGGACGGTTTTCGGTACGCGGGAGACAAGGTCGAGACCCTTGACTTCCAGACTCTCGTCGTCTTTCACCGGATAAGCGCTGCCGATCCGGATCTTGATCTCTTCCGCGGTCAGTTCGCCGATCATGAGATTGTAGACTTTTCTGAGGTGCTGGGTGATTGCGCTGTCGAGCTCGTCACCGCCGACCCGTACGCTCTTTGCTCCGACGATTCCCGAGAGCGAAATAACCGCGACTTCGGTCGTCCCGCCGCCGATGTCGACGATCATGCTGCCCGCCGGTTCCGCAACGGGCAGCCCGACGCCGACAGCCGCGGCCATCGGCTCCTCAATGAGCACGACTTCTCCCGCTCCGGCCCGTTTTGCCGAGTCCTTGACTGCCCGCTTCTCAACCTCGGTGATCCCGGAAGGCACGGCCACGAGCACACGCGGGCTCAGCAGCCGTTTCCGCCAGGGAACGTAACGGATCGCTTTCTGGATGAAGTAGCGGAGCATCTCTTCGGTAATCTCGAAATCCGCAATGACGCCGTCTTTCATCGGGCGGATCGCCCGGATGTTGCCCGGGCATTTGCCGAGCATGCTCTTGGCTTCGCTGCCGACGTTCAGCACTTCGTGGGTGCTTTCCTTGATGGCGACGACCGACGGTTCGTTCAGAACAATCCCGAGGTCCCGCACGTAGACCAGACAGTTCGCTGTCCCGAGGTCAATTCCGATGTGGGTCGAGAAAAGTTTTGCCACGCATTGAGTGCTCATCGAACCTGAATCCTGAATTGTATGGATTTGATACACAAAAATTCTTAATTGATATAATAAACCTTGTTTTGCTCGAAAATGCAAGCACAAACTCGGATTTTCTTGCAAAAGTGCGCAGATTTTCGGCCGGGAGATTGAAAATCACTCCGTTTCATGATATTTTACCCGGACAAAACAAATGTTGTTTTCTTTTTCTATTGTGGTAAGGAGATCGCGCAATTATGGAGGCGCGCCCGGTTCATTTTCTGGATATCCGGCGGGAGTTCCCGTCGCCGCAGTTCGAGGTGATTCCGCTCCGTCACGACATGTGGCGCAACGGAATGGTCGTGCGTATGCCGAACCATCTCGGCGACGCGGTGATGGCTCTGCCGGCGCTCGGACAGCTGCGGAAGATCGTTCCCGCGAACTGCGCCCTTTTCTGCATTGCTCCGGCCGGGCAGAGGGCGCTTTATCATGCGCTGCCGTTTGTGGACGGCGTGCTCGGTCTGGAACAGGTGCACAAGGCGTGGAGTCGGGAAGAGTTCCTTGCGTTGCGGCAGCAGCGCTTCGGGATCGGGGTGCTGTTCAACAACTCGTTCCGGGATGCGTTGACCATGTATCTGGCCGGAGTCTCGAATCTTTACGGAGCGAAGGCCCGCTGCCGATCGTTTCTGCTGCGGCGTGCTTTCGCGTTTCCACCCCGGCCGGATCGGGCGCCGGCGGAGATCCACCATGCGAACCGCTATCTTGCAATCGCTTCCGCTCTCGGCGCCCCCGCCTGGGACGGCGCACTGCCGGAGTTCCGGCTGACGCCCGAGGCTGACGAATTGCCCGCTCAGATCACGGCGCTTTGCGCTCACCCGAAATTGCTGACGATCGCCTCCGGCGCAGCTTATGGCGCGGCGAAACGGTGGCCGGGCGAGTGTTTCCGGGAAGTGGCCGCGCACTGGATCGCACAGGGGGGAATCGCCGTGGTGCTCGGTTCGGAGTCCGAGCGTGCGATCGGTGACGAGGTCATTGCCGGACTTGACGCGCGCAAGGCATATAACCTGTCCGGGCGGACTTCCCTGATCGAACTCATGCATCTTTTGAAAAATTCGGTGCTCTGCGTGGCGAACGATTCGGGAATCATGCATCTTGCCGCCGCACTGGGACGCCCCGGCGTCGCGGTATTCGGACCGACTGACTACACCGCGACCGGTCCGATCGGCGCAAACTGGCATCTGCTTTACGAGAAACTGGAGTGTTCTCCCTGCTTCCGGCGCGAGTGCCCCTCCGGGGATCAGAAGTGCATCCGGGCGATCACGCCCGCGATGGCGATCGCCGAGATGGATGCGATTGTTGCGGAACGAACCTGCCGGGTGCGGAAAACCGCGGCGCAGTAGCGCCGACTGCGGGAGGCTCAAGTGGATCGGCTCGGGTGCATGCTGTTTTATATCAGTGGCGGCAGCGGGGCGGATGCGGAGATGGTTTTCACCCTCTGCGGCGAAGAGCCGTTCCACTGGAACGCCTTGAAACCCGTGACGGTCTATGGTTTCCCGAACGGGTTCGGATATGAATCCGGGAATCCGCCGCTGCTGCGGCTGCGGGTCGATGCGGCGGGAATCTGGCTTGAGGCGTGCCGCTGCACGTTTCCCGATCCTCCTCTCGACCGGGTGCGGGTATTCACGCGGGAGGAGGCGGGGAGGCGTTTCCGCTGTTTCCGTTTTGTCTGGGCGCCGGACGGCAGACGGGTCCGGCTCGAGGCCGACGGCGAAATCGTGGCGGCAGCCGACCTTGTGAAGAAAAAACTCATCGTGCGCGGCGGCGATGGTCGCGCCGCCTCTTCCGGCGGCTGGTCTCCGCAGGGGCACGACTGGGACGACTCTCTGCTGGAAGAGTTCGACCGGAGTCCGGAGAAGCCGCTGTGCAAGCCGCTCTGGCGTCCTGTGCGGAAGCTCACGGCGCCGGTTCGGCTCTATTTGTTTCTGACGACTTACTTCGGGCTGGTCACTTTCTGGATCGCGGTCGGTCTGGCGGGCGCGCGTTACGTGACATTCGCTCAGGCGCTGTTCGGCTGGATCGCGCTGCGTTCCGCAAACCGGATTGTGCAGTGTTTCGCCAATCCGTGGAAGATCCGGATGGAGGCGGCGATCCCGAACCCCGGAGAGCCGTCTCCGCAGGAGCGGGATGCTGCCGTAGCCGCACGCAACCGGTTGGTGACGAAGTATCTGCTTTATCTGCTTCCGGCTGTGACCGGGTTGTGCGGATTGCTCCCCGAGTGGATCCCATGGGCGGCGATCGTGGCGGTTTATTCCTCCAGGTATGTTTCGACTCTGCTTGATCTGCTCGGACTCCGGAGTCCTGAGCGCAGAAGTTTCGACCGGCTTCTGGAGATGAACGGTTACCAGTGGGAGGTGAGACGCCAGCTTCTGCGCAGCCATGTGCCGAAAATCCCGTTTCTCGTTCAGGTTATGAAGAAGCATTGCGCCGGGAAACGGGTCATCATCGGGGTTTCGGAGCGTTTCGGCCGTACGGCGGAATATGACGAGGCGGCGGAGATTGTGACCGGGCCGCTCCGGGAACAGGCCGAGGCCGCCGGCGTGACGCCGATCTTTGTCGCGGATGGCCTGACTTCCGCCGCACTGGATGCTTCGTTCGGAAAAATCGGGGACGCGGCTGCATTCTTTTCGTTCAGCGCAGGCTGGAAAGCATGGACCGGTACCGCGTTATGGCAGCGCCCGAAAGAGGAGCGGCCTGCGATTTTCGTGACGGAGATCACTGCGATGGAGTTCCGCGAGGCGTTCGAGGCGATCCGCGACGGGAGGCTGCTCGGGGCCGGGATTGCCGCGCTCAAACGCGACCATCTTGATCTCGCCTCGCTGCTTCCGGAAGAGCTCCGGCAGCCGGGGGACGACGCTGTGAGAATCGCGCGGGTGAAAACGGCGAATCTTCTCCCCGTCGACCGCGACAATCTCGATGCTGTTCTTGAAATGCTTGTAAAGAGCGGACTTGAGACGTTCCGGCCGCTGTTGCCTCCGGGGAGGCGCGGATCGTAGTCGATCCGCTCTATTGCCGCCGCCGCCGGGAGAGCTCCGCCGTTTCGTCCGCTCCGAGATAGACGGGCGGCACCACTGGAATCCGGGCGGGGGAGGGGCGGCATTGGTTGTCGAGGCGCTCGGCCACTGCCGTGATGTTTGCGACATAGTCGTTCCGGCATGCCGGGCAGTGCAGGATTTCGACTTCAAGGTAGCTGTTTCCGCTGCGCAGCGGGAGGGTTTCAAAACGGGTGAAGTCGCCGCGCCTGAACTCGTCCCGGAGCTGCGGCAACTCCGCGGGGAGATCCCGCTGTCGCAGGGTGAAAAGCCGTTTGAGTTCCCTCCCGCATTCCGGGCAGAGCAGTTTCCCGCGGCGCGGTTTCCGGACGATGAGGAGCGGAGTGAGAATCAGAACGAGCGCTTCGAGCGTCCAGTAGGTGTACCACTCCCACGCGCCGACGATCCGGTCGCCCATGCTGCGGATACCGTCCTCGGCGAGAAATCCGATCACGCGCCCGAGTCGCAGCGGATCGAAGATGAGCCCGAGACTCCAGAACTCATTGAGGATCCACACCCATCCGACCCAGGCGAGATAAAGCGACCAGATTCCGAGTGCGAGCGCCGTGAGAATCCGGACTCTCTGCGAACGGCAGCCGCACCATTTCGCGAGCAGCGCGATGCCGCACCCGTTCACTGCCGCCAGCAGGAAGAGCGCGGCAATGACGACCGAGATATATGGGACGAAGAAGTTCACCAGCGCGTAGAGAAAACTTCCCGCGGGAATCGCGAAGAGCGCCCACGCCAGCGCGGCGACGGGAAAGGCTTTTCCACATTTCCCCTCCGGCGGGCGATACGGCGTTCCATGGCGATGGCGGGTGACAGTCGCCACGGAAAGTGGTGGCGGCGGCGTTTCGGAAATCTGCGCATTGGCGGCGATTTCTGTTTCATTCCTTTCGGCCGTTTCGACGAGATTCAACCACTCCGGCGAGTGACCGGGTTTCTCCAGAAGTTTCCGGGCGGCGAGGGTTCCCGGCAGAATCGTGAACGGCCAGAGCAGATTGGCCGGGAGCAGACTTCTCCAGAGATGGCGGTTCAATTCGCGCCTCAGGCACTCCGGACACCCTGTCAGCAGCAGTTCCCGCCATTCGACGGCGATGAACAGGCAGGTGATCCGGAGAATTTTACAGACTTTTATATTGTCGCGCCGTGCGCCGCAGCGCGGGCAGCGATTGAGCCATTCGGCATCGGGCATGTTTCATTCTCCGCGGTTGTTGTCCGCATAAGATACCGCGGATGAGGAGGAAAGTCAACGGAGTTTCCCGGAATTCCCTGTTTTTTCCGGGAAACTCCGTTGCCGGGTGCTTCCATCCCTGTCCGTCCTCACGGCCTTGTGTTGCGCTTGAAATATTTGAGCAGGACTTTCTTGCGTGCGGTCTCTCCGTCGACCCGGCCGGTGACCCTCGGATCCTCGGAATGTTCGACGCTCCAGCCGGACCATTCGCGGAAAGCGTGATAGCTCCAATCCCATCCATACTCTTCAAAGATCGAGATGCAGTCCTCGAGATACCGATCCGCGCCCGGCGCCCAGCGCACGGCTGAAAACTCCCCGACATAGATTCTCGCACCGTACTTCAACTGGAAATCCCGCACCGGCTGCAGATAGTTTTTGAGCGCTTCCCGATGATAGGTCCGGTCCGGGTAGGCGGTCAGCTTCTCCCGGCTGTCCACTCCCCAGGTGTTTCCGACCTGCTGGTGCGTGTATCCTCCGGGCCAATACATATGCACCTGATAAATGATATTTTTCAACGGCAGCGGTGCGAGGTAACGGAATGCCGGGGCGGAGCACCAGTCATTTGATTCGATGATGATCGGAGTTTCCGGATCAATCTCCCGGATGGCCTCCGCCGCGAGGCGCTGCGCTGTCAGGTAATCGACCCTGGCGGGCTGCGACTGCATCGGCTCATTGAGAAGATCATATCCCCACAGGGCTCTGCGTCCCCGAAACCGTCCGGCGATCTTCCGCCAGGTCTCGATGAAGAGATCCAGATAGGGTTTCTGGTGGAAGAGCATGACCTCAGGGGAACGTCCGCCGGGAGGGGAGTGCAGGTCGATGATGACTTTCAAACCGACCCGTTCGGCGTGTTCGAGTACGCGGTCGAGTTCCTCGATTTTGGAATCGATCCAGCGTCGGTATTCCTCGATTTCGCGGTCTGAATTCTGTTTTCCCCAGTTGCGCACGAGCTGCCAGCGGATCACATTGGCTCCCCAGGACGCCAGCTCATCGAGGTCCTCCGCCCGGTATCTGGCGGGGGACATCGTGCCGCGCAGCGGCGGTTGCCGTCTCACCCGCTCCGAATATGCGGCGCGGAAACCATCCGGCAATTCCGGGACCGGAAAGAGGGTTTCGATCTTTTCGACTTCGATCTTCAGATCGCGGAACCATACCCGGCCGGAGCTGTTCTCCAGCCCCAGCATGAGTTTTCCCCCCTCGACTCCCTCCGGCACCACAAAGGAGATTTCCAGAACTTTCCAGTCGAAACTCCCGTACAATCCTGACGGGGAACGCCAGACCGGCCTCCCGTCCTTTTTGTAGTGGAGCATGAATTTGATGCCATTCCACTCCTCCGGCGGACGGGAGACCTTCTCCGCCCGGCACTGGACGGTCAGCCGCATCGGGCAGCCGCGATAACTGCTCAGGTCGAACGGCAGTTCCGCCGTCACCCTCCCTTTCGTCTGACGGTCGCCGGGGACTGCCGCTTCCAGTGCGGCGCGTCCCGCTTCTTCCACCCAGGCGGTACCGGCCGGCAGAGTCCAGCCCTGCCGTCCCTCTCCGCGAAAGTCGGTCTCATAAACGACTTCCGCGCTGAGAGCAGCGGCTAGAAACAGCCCCGCTGCACAGCCGATGATTTTCCCGATCATTCCGCGATATCCTATTTGTTGGCGCGACACCAGAATTTCCCGAGACTGCCGGAGGTGGATTCCAGACGATTCACCGGAATTTCCTCCCACCGCATCCCCTTGACATGACCGTCCACGAACAGAATATTCGATCCGTTCTGACCGTAATGACGCATCTTCTGATTCAAATTGACCATCTCCGCCCGGTTTTGCGCGACCGCAACCGACATGCTGCCCATGGAGCTCGGAACCGCACTCTGATTCACGTCAAACACCATTGCCCGGCCGGAGGGATTTTCCACTTTGGCGCTGCTGTAGTCCGTCGTCTGTGTGGAATTCCACTCCGCACACGCTTTGGTCAGCCGGTAATTCAGTCCGTAATGGCGCCGGAATGCGTCCCCCGTTTCCGTGGTCTTTGACGAGGGGCAGGCGAAGACGCTGACCGGTCTGGTCTGATCTTCGTTCAGATAGCACAAATGCGTGACTTCCATCCCCGATTGATGAAAGCGCATGAGCATATCCTGCCACGTTCCCTTGTTTCCGGAGAGATTGCCGTAGGCGTTGGGGAACAGATTCCGGTTGGAATCCAGATACAGTGTCATGTAAGTTCCGATCTGTTTCAGATTGGAGGTGCAGCTGATGGTGTAACTGCGTTCCCGCGCCTGATTCAGCGCCGGAAGCAGCATCCCGGCCAGAATCGCGATGATCGCAATCACGACCAGGAGCTCTATCAAGGTAAACGATCTTCTTTTCATGCTCTGCTCCTTTCGAGTTGTTTGAAATCTAAGTAAACGTGTTACCTTACGGGCCAAAAAATTTTTTCAATCGGAAAATGAGAAGCTGACAGGGACTTTGATCTGAATGGGATCCTCGCTGCCTTCGATGCGGGCGATGAGTTTTTCCAACGCTGCTTTCCCGATCTCGAAGTCGTTCGTGCAGACCGAGATGAAGTTGTCCTCCGCGCGGCGGGTCGAGCTCTGCCCGTCGAAACAGCCGATCTGCACCGGCATCGGATTCTGTTCGAGAAACCGCGCCGCGCCGCGTGCCAGCTGCGGTGCCGTCGCAAGAACGGCGTCGTATTGCGAGCCGGAACCGAGAAGTTCCGCGGCAAGCTGTTCCCCCGCCTCTTCCGTGTAGTCGCTGTAACGGATCGCCGTTTCCGGCAGTTCGACTCCTGCCCGGCTGATTCCGGTGCGGAGCTGCGGGATGATCGAAGTGTCCTCCTTGCCCGCAAGCCAGCAGAACCGGCGGCAGCCGGTGCGCTGCAGTTCCGCGACGATTCCCGCTGCGGCCTGCTCGTAATCGCTTGCGACGAACGGCAGCGGCATATCCGTATCCGAATCCGGTACGGAAGTCAGGAAGATCCGGGGCCGCGAAAGCGCCGCGAGATTTTTCCAGTACGCCTCCGACCGGCGCACCCCCCACACCAGCAGTCCGTCCAGAAAACCGGAGTGGAACATCCCCTCATACCGGTTGTTCTCCTTGTACTCGGGCCGATTGAAGAGCAACAGCAGATTGTAGCCGGTCGGAATCAGCGCCTTTTCGATTCCCGAGAGGATCTCGACGAAGTGCGTATCGTGGAACGCATTGTGCCCCATCTCCTCCTGCGGCGGCACCAGCAGCCCGATCACATAGCTGCGCCGTTTGAAGAAGCGCTGCGCATTTACGTTCGGAACGTAGTTCAGCTCCCGTGCCGCGTCGCGGATCCGTTTCTGCGTCTTTTCCGGGATCGGCAATTCGCCGCCGCGATGGTTCAGCACGCGCGACACCGTGCAGGTCGACAGCCCGACGTAACGGGCGAGTTCGCGTATTGTGCAGCTTTTTCCAATCGATCGCGTCATAAGATTCCTGTTAGAATAACACGTTTACGTAACACGTTATTCATTATACCGGATTTGCATGAAAATGTCAAGAGCTCAACGAAAAAAAAGATTGTTTTTTTTGCTTTAAATTTCACGGCATCGCGAGTTCGAGCACTATTCCCCCTCCAAATGGAGCGGTTGCGCAGGTAGCGCAAGATTGCGGAATCTTTTGCTTGGTTGAAGTTCAGAATAATACCGGATTTTTGCGTCGGATGACAGCTTCGCGATCGAACGCAGCCAGGCTGGCTGTGAAAGGTCATTCGTTTGAAAGGACAGCCCGAGTTCCTATTCCGGGTTTAAAACAATATCGTTGACGGTGATGATGTTTCCTTTCACTGCGCGAATGTCGGAGAAACTCTCATTGCTGTCGGCTTCTGGAAGAATCTGCGCGTTTTTCCCCGTTATTGTTTTCCGCCTCTCATACAGGCGTTGCCATTTGTTCGCCAGAAAGAGAAGTTCTTCCGTGATTGTCGACAATACTGCCGGATTTCCCGGAATTTCCTGTGGCGATTCAACACGGATTTCAAAGTTGTTCAGGGAGCTCCCTTTTGCCGGTTTCCGGCATCGGCCGCACTTTGCATGTGAAAACAGAAATCACTCTCTGATGCGTCGCGGATTTTCCCCTCCGCATGATATTGCTTCTCTCCGGAAATTCGTCCGCCGAAACCGCCCGGAAACGAACGCCGGATAAAACCGGATACTGCTTCCGGCGATGTCGACTGCCGGACTTGTAATCGGCAAACAATGGAATATAGTAACTCAAAGACTTTTACACCAATCTTTCAATAAAATGTTGTCCAGGCGGGGGGAGACGCGCAAAGTCGTTCAACCGGGGGCGGCGCGAGGCACATATCATTTTTAAAGCGGGAGTTGAGAAAATGAAATATCAGTTGCTGTTCTGCATTTTAATGATATTGTTGTGCGGATGTGGAAATGAAAAAAAAGGTAAAATTATGTCTTACACTCAGAGTGTCGATTTTCAAGATGGATGTTATTGGATAACCGGTGCCGTGCGTGATGACGATTTAGCTGTAATTGTAATCAGGGAGAAACGTGATTTGTTAAACCAGAGAATTTTTTTGACATACATTGCTCCCAGTCAAAATGATAACATTGTGTTGCGCACTGAATCAGTACCGGATATCACCATAAAACCGGGAATGGGTGGTATTTATTATATCAAAGAAAATGGGATTGAATTTTATAAAAAAGATATGACTCCGGAATTTTTATCTTTATTTTTCCGTGACCTTGAGAGAGATCAAACTCATGATAAATTTAAGATAGCTGAATTTTGCAGTATGGTTGGAGCTGATTTGACTCCGATACAAATGAAATTCTCCGATTTGCAATAGCCTGCGTCCGATGTTTTGTGCGCCTCTCCGGTAGTGTCCTGTATTTTGGGTCTTTTCGCCGGAATCATCTGACGATTTGTGATACAGGGATTTCCGCCGCGTCATTTCCCGGCTTGCAATTCGGTGGAGGAGGGGTATTGTAATTCGGGAATATCGATGCGGCCGATCCTACCGCGACAACGTTGCGTGACTGACGGGAGAGGAAAAATGAGAAAAATATTGTTGACTGCCTGGTTCATGTTTCTCGCCGCGACGCTGTTTTCTGCTGACATCGACTACTGGCTCGTCGCAGGTTTTGACCTTGCCACGGGGGAATTTGTCCTGGACAAGCGTTCCGGAGCCGACAATCGGCTGATCTCCCGGGAACGAATGCCGGGCCATCGGGATTTGTACGAGAAGTATCAGCTTTCCTGTCCGGAACCGGTCATCGTGTTTATCAACACAACCGGCTACCGGTTTGAATGGTGCAGAATTGTGACCGCTCATCATGGGTGGAAGTTCTGGAAGTGGCGTTATTACATCCTGAGAGACCGCCCCGTCATGTGCGGAGACGGCCTCGCCGTCGAACTCATGTTTCCCGATATTCTTCAGACGTGCGATCCGAGTGTGGAGAAAGCGCAGAGGATTTTTGCCGAGACGATCCGGCTGCACAAGGCTGGAGATCGGGAGGCGGTCGGAGAGTATCTTCAGGAGAGTTATGACCGCCTGAAAGCGGAGGAGTACCTCAGAATCGCGGAAGATGATCTGAACAAGCCGGATCGTCCGACTTCCCGGCTCGGGGAAAGAGACCGGGAAGCCATATTGCGTCAGCTGGTTCGGGAACGCGACAAATATCCCGATCCTCTGCCGAAATATTTTTATGAGGAAGCGTTGCGTTCGGACTACGGCATTGCCGTTTTTGAACCGTTCTTCCTTGCCGAATTCGAGCGCGCGCCGATGCCGCTGAACGCCTTGATGCTGGCATTGACGATCCGGCAGCCTGAGCCGGTTTTCAAGGAGCTGTATGAGAAGAAATTGCTCGATTCGTTTGTCCAACTTTCTTATCCGGAAAAACTTCCGCCGCTTCCGCCGCCACTGCCCGACGGCAGCATGGTCAGAATCCTGCCGGATACGGACGGCAGCGGCTATATGGAGAATGAATATCAGAGTCTCCCGTACCGGGAGCGGCTTTTGCAGTGGCGCTGTTTCCGGGGAACTTTGCTCAGGCATTTCCGGGAAAGGCTCGAACAGCTCTGGAATACGGATATCACTGTCACCTCCGGGATCGACTTGAATACCGGAGCCGAATATGTGGAGAAGATCTGGCGGATTCCCGGTGCGCCGTTCAAGGAAATACAGGAAACCAAAGGACGTTTTTACGAGCTGCACCGCAAATACGGGTTGGCGCAATGGAAAGCGCGGGGGATTCCGCACCGGATTGTTGTTGAAACATTTGTGACTGATCTTTTCGGCAATCGCAGAGCGAATCCGCCCGGGGCATCGATCCGGAATCCGGCGATGAAGTTTTATGAGATTCTGGAAAACGCTCCTCTTTCCCCGTCGCAGGCCGAGACGATCTGGCTGCGGGTCATGGAGCTCTGGAACACTCCGGAGCAACTGGAACGCTGCCTGAACAGGAAATCGGAGCGCGGTTCCGCAACTCCCGGCGGACGATAGCCGATTGCCGCCCGCTGTTTTTCCCCGGCCCGGTTCCCGGGCGGAGCGTTTGATGATTCTTCCTCCTTTTACGGTCGTACAAACGCTGCAAGGCGTTTACATAGCGACACCGCAGACTTTCCTCTTTGCCATAATCAGACTTACGAAGAGCTGCTCCGGTTATCCGGATACATATCACGACTCGCCATTCATGGCGGCAAACTGCTTTTCATAATGCCGGCGCATGATCTGCCCGAAAACAATCCCCTTGACCAGTTCAATGTCCGCTTTGTATTCGGCAAGGCTCTCCCGCAGTTTCTGTTCGGAGGCCATTTCCCAGACGAATGGAATGTAAACGTACATGGTGTTCCCGGTGAAACTCATGAGGCTGTAAGGTTTCCCGCGCAGCGGGGCATAACAGCTTTCCGCAAAGGAACACTCCTCCCGAATCGCGGCGGAGGCTTCCTGTTCCGTGCCTGCGGTCGAGTAGATCCAGAGCGCATCGTTTTCATTTCTGAACAAACTGAAATTCGGAGGCAGGGGCGCCTTGGCAAGGTCTGTCAGAAAAAATCTCACAGGAGTTATTTTTTCAAGATGTTTTCCCCATTTTTTCGGTAAAAGAAGCCAGCTGTCAGAAAAATAGCACGGAAAAAAACAACGAAATAAAAGGCCTGTGGACATTATATAGAAGTTCATGCTTCTGCCGTGTACCACATATCGTTTCCCGACTTTTTCAACTTTTGAACTTACCGTGCCGTAACTCACATGGCTGCACTGTAAAATCGCGCCTTGTTTTTCCAAAGTGAAAACTTGATGTGGAATATCACGTTCCAGATAAAAGGCATCGACACTCGGCTCAAAGAGCAGAGAGGCTTTGCATTTTTTATTATCCCATAATCGAGGATCTTCGCATTGCATTTCAAATTCGCGGGCAACTTGCTTTGTTACTTCACGAATTACCACTTGTTTTTTTTCACTGAGATTCAACTGACATTGCCAGAGAATAAAGAACAGAACAAATGGTTCCCAAAACAACAATGTCTGTATAAAATCACCCCAGGATATCGGCTTGAGCACCAATTTTACGAAAACAGCGACAATGACAGCCGCAATTATCATAATGATGTATGATTTCTTTTTGACGGAAAGATAGTTTGACAGGCTCGTAGTCATCGTGTCGATTCTCCGCTTCGTTTTCTGCAGGAACACTTTTGATGTTGTTTTGACTCCCGTTTCTCCTGACTCGCCCCCTTTGTTTCCGGCTCGTTGTCTCCCCTGTGGTAAGATAGCATGGAATGTTCTGATTGCCAGCAGAAAATCACGAATCCGGCATGAAAGTGCGTGGAAGTCAAAGATGGTCTGCGGGATTTGCTGCCTCTGCCGGAATGGAACATCGCCGGGGAGCGGTTCGGCGCATGGAATCGCACCTGACGGAGAAACTTGACAGAATGGGAAACTCATGCTAACTTTTATCCCGAGTCAAAAAGAAGCGGCAGGCGGGAGGGAAACACGATGGCTTTGTGGATGGTCCGGGCGGGACGGCGCGGCGAATATGCGGAAAAATTCATCAAGGACCACTGTTTTTATATCACGTGGAGCGATTTGAACTGCGATCTCGCCGGTTTCCATTCGCGGGATGAGATCAAAGAAAAGTTGAGGGAAATTTATCCGGACGTGAAAACCAATACCATCCGCATCTGGGCTTCCCAGATCTGGATGGGGTCCCATGAAATCAGCGCCGGAGATTGGGTGATTCTCCCCCTGAAATCGCAACCCTCGATCTGGATCGGGGAAGTGGTGCAGGGATATCAATTCGACCCGGCCGCGGCAAGCCCTTATTTTCACCGGATTTCCGTGAAATGGATCGGCGAAAATATTCCCCGGTCGAACTTTGCGCAGGATCTGCTCTTTTCGTTCGGATCGGCCCTGACCATTTGCCGGATATCGCGGAACAATGCGGAGGAGCGGTTGAGGAATATGGAAAAGAACCGCTGGACCGCCGGGAGCGACGGCTATGTGACGGTGGATCTCCCCTCCGATGAGACCGAAGAAACCTTTCAGGACGTCGAAGAACTCGCCCGCGATCAGATCATCCGGCTGATCGGCTCGAGATTCAAGGGACATGAGCTTGCCCGTCTCGTGAACGGAATTCTGGCGGCGCAGGGCTATCACACGTTCATGAGCCCTCCCGGGCCGGACGGCGGGGTCGATATTCTGGCGGGAACCGGGCCGCTCGGATTCGGAGAGCCGCGCCTGTGTGTTCAGGTGAAGTCGCAGGATACTCCTGTGGAACTCAAAGAGATCAAGGCGCTGAAAGGGGCAATGCAGGATTCGCAGGCGACGCAGGGGTTGTTCGTCTCCTGGGGCGGATACAAGAGTTCCGTCAAAGAGCAGAGCTCTTTCTTCAGCGTCCGGCTCTGGGGAAAGAACGAACTGCTCGCGGCGCTTTTTCAGACCTATGAAAAACTCGATCCGGAATTGAGAGCCGATCTGCCGTTGAAACAGATCTGGACTCTCACGGATGAGGAGTGAGTGCCCGCCGTCTTTGCGGCGCGTCTTGCTGTCCGATGACGACGGATTGCTTATGTAAATCCGGGATTGGCTCAATGGAAATGGTCTATCGGTGGTGGTTGCCGCTGTTGCGCCCGCCGGCAGTTCCCACGAAACAATCCGGTCAAGTGAGCCGTTCCATCGAGGGGGATGGCGCGCTGGTGGAAATCGAAGTCCGCAATCCGTTTGGCAAGGCAGCCGGACTTCATTTCGGAGTCGGTTAAAACGATTCCGCCGCACTGCCGCTGAAGCGGCTCGGGATCGCCGACAAACCCGGTACGCTCTTCCGGTTCGCGTTTCTGGTCAACGAGAATGACGGCAAGGGCCGGATCCGCTGGATGGAGTGGATGGGCGGCATCGGCCGCGCCAAGAATCCGGATGAATTCGGCTGGGGATGTCTGGAATAGCGGAGCAACCAACCCGGAAAGATCTTCCCGGCCCTGCTGTCGGGAGGATCTTTTTTTATGTCTCATTTAAAGACTTCAAACGGTTCCGACCGGAACGGAAACCAGTATGCGCGTGAGTGATACGTGTTGTTCTCGATCCGGTAGACGAGGACGACTCCCCGGGCGTCGTTGTAGAACGTAAACATGATGCGCTCAAAGAGGACGTCTTCCACCGGAGAGTCGATGTACTGCGCAAGCTCTCCGCCTTTTTGGCGGATGAGGAAGAGCCCGGCTTCCGCCAGCAGCCACAAGCAGAGCAATATGCCGATGAGGATGAGGGCCGCCATGAGTTTTCCGCGTTTCACCGGGAGGCGGAGAGCCGCAACATTCCGCCATCCTGGAAAAAGCGGGGAGCGCGGATTCCCGGCGTGCTGTGAGCGGCATTCGGAGACGACCTGCGGTTTCACTGCGGAACTCTTTCCCATATCGATCTTTTCTCCCGTGTGACGAAGTTGGGACACTGCGGTGTAAGATAGCATTCCTGCATCGACATTGCAAGAGACTCTCTGATTTGCAATCCGCAGAATCGGGGGTATTGTAAAGAACAGCGGGACATGGCGTTTCGGAACGAAAACCGGAGGAAGAACATGGTTGGAAATGTTGTAAGCATTCTGGTCTGGCTGGTGATTCCGGCGGTTCTCTGGGCGATCCCGCGCACCCGGCGCATGACCGGAAACTGGATCGTCGCCTTGAAAAGCGTCCCCGTCGGATGTTCGACGGCGCTCTTCGTGATATTTCTGCTGGCCGGGCTGGCGGGCTTGAATTCGGAGTTGTGGGTTCTGATTGTCGTTCCGGTGGCGTTTGCCGCTGCGATCGGCGCGATTGTCGGCTGTGCCCGCTTCATCCGGAAGAAATACCGCGCGGAAAACCGGAGTGAGATCCCGCCTTTTGTGGTTCTGTTTCTGTTGTTCGTCTGTATCCCCGGGGTCTGTTCCATCGCGTACTCTCTGATTCATTTCGCGATTGTTCAAGGCGACTGGCGCAGCTTTGAACTGCCTCCCGAGCAGGGGGTGGAACTCGCATTCGAGGAGCGTCCCATCCACCCGTTCCAGGCGGAGTACGAATACCGGCTGCGTTTCGGCAAGGCGGACGGGGCCGTTTACCGTTATCTCCGGGTCAACACGGGCGGACGAACCGCGTTCAATGTCTACCGGCTGAAAGACGGGTGGCTCTTCCTGCGCGACAAGGACGGCGAATATCTGGTCGACGCTGCGGCGCGGCGGCTTCTGGTACGGTTCGAGTACGGCGGGAAAGAGTATGTCGCGGCGTGCCCGGACCGGGTGTTCCATGACTACGGCTGGATCACGCAGGAGGGGGAAACCGTTTTTTATGCGTTTGACGATCAGAAAGTCGAGGCGCAGCCGCTCCCGCCGGATCTGTTCGACGGCTGGAGTTTCTACGGCAGCATTTCCAACAAATTCTTCCCCGCCGCCGAACGCGGAGAGCTGGCATTTCCGAAGAAGCCGTCTCCCGTCCCGCCCGTTCAGACCGCTCCCTCTGCCGGAGATTGAAATGGCATGCGGCGAATCCACAATGTTCGACGGGAGGGTGGCCTCTCTGGTGAGAGGCTGCCTGCATGACGGGCCGGCGCCCGATGGAATCCCTGATTCCTGGCGTAAATTCGAGATCATTCAGCACACGTCAGCGTCTCATCCGTTCTTCGATTTCGATATGAGCATCGACATCGTTCAGGGGCTGGCGGACTTTTTTGCCCCGTGTTTCTGCGTGATGGAGACGGACGGCGGCGTCCTGTGCGGGACGGTGGACGAATACCGGCAATACATGCTCCGGCAGAAAAAGCCGGAGGAAGAACTCGGCGACGATTCCAGCCCGGACTCGCTTCACGAAATGACCATCCGGGATTCCGGCGGGCGGCCGCTCATGCGTCTCCTGTTGCGGAACTGGAATACCTGGGGCGGAATCGACCCTTATTGTGATTCATACGCCTATGAGTGTTATCTTTCCGATGATTGCGCGGTTGCGCTGCAAAATCACTTCCTCGGCATTTTCGCGGAAAAAGGATCCTGGCTGACCGGATTCTCTGCGGCAGCGAAACGTGCCGCAGGGAAAAGGGAGGAGGCTTTTTCCGATGGTTTCGGAAATGGTTCGGCGGCGGGGCTCATTCCGGTTGAAGCGGGGCGCATTTTCTTCCGTGCCGCCGCGCCGGATCGATTCGGCGCATTTGCAATCCGTCGGAACGGGGATTATTGTAACGTGCGGCGGAAGAGGGGCTCCGCCTGGGTAACCGGAGTTGAAATATGGGTTCAGATATTGTTGCCGCTCTTCTGCTGCTGGTGATTCCGGCGGTTCTCTGGGCGATCCCGCGCACCCGGCGCATGACCGGAAACTGGATCGTCGCCTTGAAAAGCGTCCCCGTCGGATGTTCGACGGCGCTCTTCGTGATATTTCTGCTGGCCGGGCTGGCGGGCTTGAATTCGGAGTTGTGGGTTCTGATTGTCGTTCCGGTGGCGTTTGCCGCTGCGATCGGCGCGATTGTCGGCTGTGCCCGCTTCATCCGGAAGAAATACCGCGCGGAAAACCGGAGTGAGATCCCGCCTTTTGTGGTTCTGTTTCTGTTGTTCGTGTGTATCCCCGGGGTCTGTTCCGTCGCGTACTCTCTGATTCATTTCGCGATTGTTCAAGGCGACTGGCGCAGTTTTGAACTGCCGCCGGAACAGGGGGTGGAACTCGCATTCGAGGAGCGTCCCATCCACCCGTTCCAGGCGGAGTACGAATACCGGCTGTGTTTCGGCAAGGCGGACGGGGCCGTTTACCGCTATCTCCGGGTCAACACGGGTGGACGAACCGCGTTCAATGTCTACCGGCTGAAAGACGGGCGGCTTCTCCTGCGTGACAAGGACGGCAACTATCTGGCGGACGCGGCGGCGCGGCAGCTTCTGGTATTGTTCGAGTACGACGGGAAAGAGTATGTCGCGGCGTGCCCGGACCGGGTGTTCCATGACTACGGCTGGATCACGCAGGAGGGGGAAACCGTTTTTTATGCGTTTGACGATCAGAAAGTCGAGGCGCAGCCGCTCCCGCCGGATCTGTTCGACGGCTGGAGTTTCTACGGCAGCATTTCCAACCAATTCTTCCCCTCCGCCGAACGCGGAGAGCTGGAATTCAGATAGAAAACGCGGGGAAAGCCGGGGCGCTGAAATTCCCCGCTGAACATGAAAAACGGCTCCCCGGAAAACGGGGAGCCGCCGGATAAGCGCCGTGGACTCAGATCGACCACTCCGGCTTTTTGCTGAAGATCGGCTTCAGACTGCCGTCCGGAACTTTCGGGGTGCGGTCGTAGCAGTAGACGCCGTTCTCCTCCTGCTCGACGTCCGTGAGCTGCGTGTAGCAGTAGCCCGCGATGCCGGGATCGTTGATCATCACGTCGACCTGTTCCTCGATTTTCGCGCAGAGTTCCTGCGGGGTTTTGAGGTCGATCCCGTGGTATCCCCAGCCTTCCTGCGTCGTCGCGCGGCGCGACTCCGGGATGAACTTGAAGCCGCCCCATTCATCGATCACATACGGCTGCCCCGAGTAGGCGCACTCGTATTTCGGCGCGTGAATCATCACCTCGGAGTCTGCCGGGCGGATTGCCGCTTTCAGATCCGCCGCCGTCGCCCGGTAGGGATGCACCGTCCAGAGATCGGTTTTCGCGTGGATGTAACCGCTCGAGTCGTTGACCGGACGGGTCGGATCGAGCGCTTTCGTGCGGTCGTAGATGTTCCGGATGAACGTCCGGTACAGCTCGAGCGACCCGGGCGCGGAGAACGCCACGGCGAGACACTCATCGCTCGGATGCACGCTCTCGTTGAGCGGACTCCATGCCACGATCGACGGATGATTCCGGTCGCGTTCGACGATTTCGAGCCACTCGTCAAGGTAACGGTAACGCGCTTCCGGAAGAGCCCAGCTCATCCCCCAGCTCGGATATTCGTTCCAGGTGAGGTAGCCGAGTTTGTCCGCCCAGTAGAAGAAACGCTCTTCAAACACTTTCTGGTGAAGACGCGCGCCGTTGAATCCCGCCGCCATCGAGAGTTCGATGTCATGGCGCAGCGCCTCGTCGGAGGGCGCGGTCCAGATCCCGTCCGGGTAGAAGCCCTGATCGAGCACGAGCCGCTGGAAGATCGGCTGATTGTTCAGGTAGACGCGATTCCCCTCGATGTGCACTCTGCGCAGCCCCGCGTAGCTCTCGACCCGGTCGACCAGCGCGCCGGTTTCGTCGCACAGTTCAAACGTGAGGTCGTAGAGATACGGATCCGCCGGAGACCAGAGTCGAGGCGAGGGCACCGCGATCTCCATCGGGAATCCGGTCGTCGCCGGGCCGCTCACGCGGTTCAGTTCCTTGCCGTCCGCCTTGAGAATGACGGTGAACGTGTATCCGCGCCGGTCGAGCCGGAAACGGGGTTCGACCGAGAATTTTCCGGATTCGATCGCGGAAGTGATGCGGCAGGAGGCGAGCGCCGCCGGATGGACAGCCTCCATCCAGACCGTCTGCCAGATTCCGGTCACGCGAGTGTAGTTGCAGCCGGCGGAGTAGGGCGCGTAGGACTGTTTGCCGCCGCCCTGGCAGCCGGAACGAAGTTCGTCGAGAACGTGGACGACCAGTTCCTGTTCGACGCCCGGCTTTACGAATTCGGTCACGTCAAGTGTGAAACTCGCGGATCCGCCCTGATGACGTCCGGCCTCGACTCCGTCGATCCAGACCGTCGCGGCGTATTCGACCGCGCCGAAGTGAAGCAGGATGGTTTTGCCTTCCCACGCTTCCGGAACGGTCAGGCGCCGGGCGTAGAAAAGCGATTCGACGAAGTCCGTGTAGCCGATTCCGGAGAGCGAACTCTCCACGCAGAACGGCACGATGATCTCGCGGTCAAATGCGTCGGTTTTGGTCTGCCAGCTCCGCTCGACGCCGGTTTTGCCGAAATCGAACCGGCAACGCCAGCTCCCGTTCAGATTGATCCAGGAATCCTCTCGACGAAATTGCATACGGGGATATTCCGGACGCGGAATCGCACTCATGTTCACATCCTCCTTTTTATGAAAAGTTGCGCTTTCTCATACAATATACAGCAATTTTTTTAATTTGGAATGTGAAATATCGGCGAATCAATGCGAAAAATCGCTTTTTTTCAAGAAATCCTGCCCGGATTCGGATCGACAGCGGATCGTCTCTCCGGATCGCACATCCAGCCGGAGACGTTCTCCGATCCTGTCATCCGCAAGGTCGAGATAGAGAAATTTCCCGGACGCATCCGCTTCGAGATTCCGGATCGTCAATCCGGGATGTTGTTTCATGAGTTCGGGAGTCTTGCCGGTCTGCCATGCGGAGAGGTGAACGATCCGATCTTCTCCCTGCGGGGTACAGCTCATGAGTTCCCGATCTCCCGCCAGATACACGCGCCCGCCGCAGAGCGCCACCGCCCGGATCGCGAACGGAAACCGGCGCACTTCGGTCAGAATGCCGCCCGATCCGGTGTAGAGGTGAACGGAATTGGTCACGGCAAACCGTTTCCCGTCGCAGGAGAGCTGCCAGATCCGGCGGCCGGAGGGGAGGCGTGGAGGCGGATCCTGATACCCGCGCGGGAAAGTCGCCATTTCGGTCTCCTTTCCGGATTTCTCCCGCTTCACGATCCGGTAGTCGAAGTCGTCGAACGTCAGAATGTACCGTTCGTCCGGTTCCGGCCCCCGGCAGGAGGCCAGTTCGTTCCTCCCGGCTTCTCCGGTGGTCACGGGTACGGGAGGCTGCGGAGATTGGGCCGGGCCTGCGGCAAAATCGGAGTGGAGCTTTTTGACCGCTTCGACCATTCCCGGATAGGGTTCGAGTTTCTGCCGATCGAAGAATTCGCACTCCTCCGGCAGTCCGGCATTCTCTTCGCGTGCCAGATGGAAGTATTCCCGGAAGAGTGCCAGAACCTTTTCATCGCTGTAATCCGGCGAGTAGAGCAGGGCGTTGGCTGCCAGAATCCGGCTGAGCGGCCGCAGCGGCCCGCCGATTTCATCGAGGGTGCGGCAGGTTGAGCGCGTCCACTCCGGCAGTGTGCGGCGGGGCAGGGCGTTTTGCAGGAGGAACAGCTGTCCGGTCAGATCGTAAACCCGTCTGCAAAGAATCTGCTGCCATTGAGCGGGGGTGAGTTCGCGCGGTTTTCCGGCTCGCAG
Source organism: uncultured Victivallis sp. (assembly GCA_944389935.1). Lineage (GTDB taxonomy): Bacteria > Verrucomicrobiota > Lentisphaeria > Victivallales > Victivallaceae > Victivallis. Next base: position 48,104 of record CALXOE010000004.1, on the reverse strand, counting down.
AAAGACGAGAAGTTTCCGCCAGGATTCCGCGAGTGCCGCCTGATAGTCGCGGGGGGAGTCATAGAGTTCCGGGACGATTTTCGGGAAACGGTTCAACTCCCGCTCGACGGCGCACGCAGGACGCTCCTCCGTGAACACCGCGTCGAGAAAACAGTCGCGGTTTCGATCGAGGAACTCCCGGAAACTCCGCCGCTGCTCCGGCTCAAGTCCGGCACGTCGACTCCGAATGACGCCGCAGAGCCTTATGGCGGCACTGTGCCGCGCAAAGTCGTCGAGCAGTTCGGGATGCGCAGCCAGATAATCGAGCGCGGCGCGGTAATAGGGATAGACGGCGCGGATCTCCTGAGCCGAATGGTTCACGATGCCGTTCAGATATCGGATATTGGAGTTGGAGAGCGCGAACGCGGCGAAATCGAGTCGTGTCGCCTTTTCGTGATCGTGTCTGGCGCGGGCGGCTTCGGCCTCCCGATGAAACCGGGCCGCCTCGGCTTCGGCCGAGCCGCGTTTCGGAGCGGAGGCTTTGCGCCAGTGAGCTTCGAGCTCCTCGAACAGCCGGGGCAGCTGGTCGGCGCTCTCGATTTCGCGTCGGAATGTGATTGTGTCGTCGACGTCGGTCAGGCAGGCGTCGATGACGAAACGATCCGGCGACGAGCCGGGATTCAGCTCGAAGTGCAGCGTCTCCGTGGCGAAGAGAGCCTTGGCCCACTGTCCGGTCAATTCGCGTTCGCGCAGCAGCTCGACCAGGTAGTCGCGCTCAAGAAAGACCGCGTCGAGCGCGCGGGTGCGGGCTGTGAGTTCAGCGGCGATGCTCCGGGCCTGCTCCCGCAGCGAGGCGTGCAAATTGTTGCGAATCGCCACGAGGGAGATGAAACGGGTCGTCTCCGGTGAGCGGATGCTCTTCGATGCGGTTTCGAGGAGTCGTTCGAGCCCCCGGGGATCGTCCTCCGGGAGGACAGCCGTCTTGAGCCGCAGTCCGTATTGTGTCTCGAATATGGCGGCTTCCACCTTGTTTCCCGGCCGTTCCCGCAACGTCACGTAGAGCGTCGCCCCGACGAGCCGCATGCGGCGGGAATGCGCCTCCGTCCCGAACCGGAGCAGACGCTGTTCGTGTTCCAGCTCCGGAATTCGTGAACGGTCGACGAATTCATACCGCTCGCCGCAGTCCGCAAGGAAGAGATCTGCGAGCGATTCGGCGTTTCCGCCGTAAGCGCCGAGAGCGATTTTTTCCGCGGCTCCGGCGCAGAGGCCGAGCGTGAACGTGAGTATCAGGACGGGGAGCGCGAACCGCCGTACGGATGACAGGAGAGCGGATGAATTCATTGTGTTCTACCCATCCATCGAATTTTGAGCTCGAAGTTTTTCCGTGTCGGAGCGATGTTGATCCGGACCCGCTCCGGGCGTGCTTTCCAGCAGGTTTCATTGACGCAGCAGCGACTTCGTGAACCGTCGGGTCGGACGAGATCGATCCAGACCTCATTGCTCGGCAGCGAAGTCATGGAGTGAACCGAGAATTCAAAGAACTTTTCCCCCGGAACCGGTTTCAGCGCAATATCCAGATAGTTGGGCTGATCGCACGGCAGAACCGTGACTTTCAGGAGCTTGTGACCCTCGAGTTCGATCCATTCGGCGCGGGCGGACTCCGGACGGGCGATGCGGAGAGCCGCTTCGGTCTCCATCCCCGCTTCCCGCCCGAACTCGCGGTCGAACTCCTCCTTCGCCTCGGGCAGAACCGCCGCGAGAAGCCGCAGCTCCTTCATATACTCCTCTCCGGATAGATTGAATCTCCAGGTCTGAAGCTGCCGGTATGCTTCCCGGTAACACGCCTCGGAAGTGGCGGCGCCGGGGAGCCGCACGCCGAATTTTCCGGCCAGATAGCAGTAGTGGCTCCGCTTCCGCGCTTCCCCCGTTTCGAGCAGAAAGCGGATCGCGCCGGCGCTGCCCGCTTCCGCAATTCGTTCGAGTTCCGGGCGCAGTTCGGCTCTTTTGCGGGGGGCGTCCAGCTGCGGCAGCAGCCGGTAGAATGCGCATTCGACATGGTCGTTGCGTTTCCCGATCTCGTCAGCGAGAGCGGCATTGAGCAGCAGATCGGGGTGGCGGCTGCTTTGATTGCGCAGCAGATCCTCGAGCAGACCGACCGTGCTTTTCGAGAAGTCCGGCACGGCATGCAGCATCGTGCGAACCTTTTTGAGTTCGGCTTCGGCATGGGTACAGCCCGCCTCCCGGCATGCGAGGAGTTCCTGTTCCGCCCGTCTCAGGAGTTCGCTCGCGCGCCGGTGATCGACGGGGCGTCCGAATCCGTTTTTCTGACAGATCCCGGCCAGTTCGATCATGCTCGGGACATGGCCGAGTTCGACGGCTTTTTCGAGCGTATCGACCTTTGCTGCGAATTTCTGCGCAGCGGGATTTTCGTTCGGAACCGGTTGATAAAGCCAGGCGGAAGCACTGCCCATCTCACGGGCGATGCGGAGTGTTTCCATTTTCAGTTTTCCGGCGTCGAGTCCGACCAGGAAAATCGCTCTCGGAATGACGCCGCCGACGTTGCGAATCCGCTCCCGATAACAATTCCGGAGCGGATGGGTGCCGGTGAGCTCTTTCCGGTATTCTCCATACTCGTTCCGCAGAACCACGCTCGTGACCTCTCCCGCCGGCGGAAAACTGTTCACCCCCCAGAACCGCATCAGCTCCCGGGCATAGAACTCCGAGGGGTACAACGAATTGAACCAGCGGATCGCTTTCGGATAGTCGACCGCTTTCCCGCAATAACCGCGGCTGTAAATCAAATAGAGCGCGGCTGCGGCGAACTTGTTGCGAGGAGCGATTTGTTCGAGTGCGGCGATCCCCGCCGCACCGTCGCCGGAGTGAACCATCCGGGCCGGCGGCAGAAACTCCTCCAGATCGGCCTGCGTCACCGCCGCTTTGAGCGCGCCGCTGCCGGGCAGAAGCATGAAAACCGCGACTGCCACACAAAGAAAAAGGGATGGTTTCATTTCGTCGTTCCTTTCCGTTGCGATTTGACGGGTGCAATGCTTTCGAGTTTCAACCGGCGCGACTCCTGCTGCTTCTGGAGTTCCACATGCAGCAGCGCGGTGTCGCAGCTGATCCGCAGCGTCTGCGGGTCGATCCAGGAACACTCGACCGCTTCGCCGTCCGCCCTCTCCGCCGTGAAATGGAATCCTGTCCGGACGGGCGAATCGAAGCGGAGAAGATACGATTCGCAGTCGGACGTAAGCGCAAGCCGCAGTCGGACAGCCGTTGCCGCCGCGGCCGGGCGGTTGAGAAAGATGATCTTCCCGTCCTGTTTTTCCGCGCGGAAGAGCGCGGGGGAATCGGACTCGATCTCCGTGACGAGTTCCGCCGGTGCGGGGAGTTCCGGCGCAGTCCGGATCTCCAGCCGAAACGCGGGCATTTCCGGCAGCTGTTTCGGCCGGATCTCGTAAACCCCGTCCGGCATTACGGCCAGAAGCGCTGTTCCGTCCTCATTCAAACCGAGATTCAGCCGCTGTTCCAGCCCGAAGAAACGCAGCGATTCCGCCGGGTTGACGAGATTGAGCCAGATCAGCCCATGTTCGTCGGTCACGTCCGCCACGGCATAGACTCCGAGTCGCAGCGATTTCCGCAGCGCTTTCGCCTGCCGGGCGGTGATTCCGAGTCGCGGGAGTGTCACTCCGGTCTCCTCCGGCAAAGGCGGCGCGTCCCGGAGCATGGCCAGCGGCTGCCCTTTGCCGGGGTCGAAGAGAGTTCCGATTCCCGAGAGGAAGCTCCAGTTGTTTTCCTGGATCTGCAAGCTGTAATTCCCCGCGATGGCCGGAAGTTTCGGCGTGAGCGTGAGAGTGGCGGCGTCGAGCTCCATCAGCACCGGAGTTGCGTTGTTCGGCAGAAATGCCGTGTACTCCACGAGCAGTCGTTCTCTGTCCGCGCATGGGTAGAGGTTGCGGATCTCGACCGCCCTTGCCCCGGAAATTTGCGGCAGCGGCAGTTCCAGCGGCTGCGGGTTCGAGAAGTCGGCCGCTCCGACGAGCAGAGCCTGCCGCTCCGGGGCGATCTGGAATGTTCGTTTCCCCGTCGTCGCATACTGGTGCCGCGAACGGGCGGGCAGCTTCACTTCACTGTAATCGGAGAGGCTGCGGGCCGTATTGTTTTCGATGAAAATCTCACCTGCCGCATCGGGGAAGGTTTTGACCGGGCGGTGTCTCCACTCGTCCGACAGATACTCCCATTTCGCCTCGCCCGGATTCCAGCGCGCGAGCTGATACGGTGCGCAGCCATAGAGAACGCCCGCGCGCTGAAACACCCGGTTCACGTTCTCGAACCCGGCGATTTCCGGGAAGATCTGCCAGTAGACATCCTCCTGATAAAAGTTCCATCCCGCAAGTTTCTTCACCTGAAAGAGCGGATTGAGCCGCTGCAATTCCGCTTCAGTAAAGTAACGATAGACCGCGTCGGGCGGCAACCCTCGACTGTATGAATTCTTCCCGCCGGGATAGGCCGACGCATCGAATCGATTCTCTGTCGGATAACGTTTCAGAATGGCAAGATGCTCCTGTTGCCAGCGGTCAAACCGCTTTTGCTCTTTCGCGATCTCAGCCGTCAGACCTGCCGGCTGCAGTTGGGCGGCGAGGGGCGAGGTCGCGGTCAGCCGGATTTCCGCGAGGTCGAATCCCCACTCATCCGGGTTGACTCTCGGCGGCAGTTTGTCGATGGTGAGCGAGAATGTGACATGACAATGATTCAGGGGTTTGCCGCATCCCAGGCAGAGCAGTTTCTGCGGGTCGAGCTGAAAAGGGAATTCCGCAACCCCCTGCTGATCGGCCGGAAGCCGGAGCTGGAATTGAAACTTGTTTTGTCTCCGGGAACTTGTCTGGCTGCACTCTCCCCCGACCGGGTGCAGACCGAATGCGGTGAGCGTGACGGTGGCGCTGCTCTCCGGGGAGAACGCCCGCCCCGTGAAGCGCAAACGCTGCTCGCCCGGCGTCAGCTCCGAGAGGCAGAACAGCGACTGGATCTGGAGTCCGGGGACTTTGCCGATCCGGATCGCGTTTCCCCGGTACGAGATCACGGACTGCGTATAATATTTGCCGTACGGCACGGACACATCCAGCGCATTCGGCGGAATCGCAAGTTCCGCCGCTCCCGCGGACAGAGCCAGAATCATCGCTGCCAGCCAACTCATCGCTTTTCCCATCGAAACTCCTCCATATCGCGTATTGGAATTCGCGGAATGCCTCCGTTGCGACCTCGGCCGAAGTGCATCCCGTCTGATTACGCCAATAAGACGTCGCCCGTTTCCCGATTCTTAGCGGGATCCGCAACTTCCGGGTGCAGAAAAAAAGCCGGAGTCACGACGACTCCGGCTCTTTCCGGCATTGATCCCGATTACTTCGCGCGGCGGATGCCGAGCGCGTCGGTGATCTCAATGTATTTCGCGATGTTCTCGCGCATCAGGTAGGCAAGCAGCTTCTTGCGGAGGCTCACCATCGCGAGCAGACCGCGGCGGGTGCTGTGGTCTTTCTTGTTCGCTTTCAGGTGCTCGGTGAGCTCAAGAATGCGGGCGCTCAGCAGAGCAATCTGGACTTCCGGAGAACCGGTGTCGCCCTCTTTGCGGCCGTACTTGCTGATGATTTCACTTCTCTTCGCCTTGTCCATCTTTCTCTTCCTTTCAGAATTGCGTGTTCGGCAGCCTCCCGCCCGGACAAAGAGCGGAAACCACCTGAACCGTTGTCAGATTTGATTAAAATATCCCCACCTCCGCAGTTTTTCAAGTCGGGCAGGGCCTTTTTACAAAGAAAAACGCCGGATTTTTCGCAAACCCGGCGTCGAGCGTCAGCTTCAATCCTTATTTGGACTTCAGATCGGATTTCAGGCTGATCGCCTTGTTGAAGTTGTTGTAAAGGCTGATCGAGGCGGCGACTTCGATCGCGGCGGTGATCTCCTCATCGGTCACGCCGGCCGCGAGAGCTGCCGAACGGTGCGCATCGAGGCAGTATTCACAGCCGTTGACCGCGCTGACCGCGATGATGATGAGCTCCTTGGTCTTGGGGTCGAGTCCCTTGCCGGCGGCTTCGGCGATGCGCATGGCCAGATCGAGGAAATCCCCGTTGCGCCCCATCGCCTGAAACACCTCCGGAACGAAACCGAACTTCTTCTCGATCCCTTCCTGAATCTTGGCCGCTTTCGCGTCCCCGGTCTTGTTGTAAAGTTTGACTCCGGCCATTTCCCTGTCTCCTTGTTTCAACTGCGGAAGTCGTTATTCTGTGAGGAATTTGTAGCCGGCCGCCACTTTTTCCGCGCCCTCTCCGCTCACTTTCGGGTAATAGCGTTTGTTGAGGTCGGCCTCCTGAATGCTCTCGGCATGTCCGTCGAGATAGAACACGTTGCTGAAATTGCCGTGGATTTTGTAAAGATTGCCGGCAGTTGCGCTCGCATCCCCGGAGAGATTCAGCAAATGAACGGGTTTGTTCGCGCTGCTGACCGTGCAGCCGCCGAGAATGAGCTGAGTCGGCGAAACCTGCACCTTGTTGGTGGAGTCGTAGAGATAAGCGGTTCCGCGGAAATCAAATCCCTTGTCGTTGTAGACCGCGCCGTAGATTTCCCCGACCTCATTGGTGAACTGGGCGGGGTCGCCGCTGTTCTGAGAGTAGTTCAAGATGGCCGGACAGCGCAGCACTCTCACGTCGGAGACGAGATTGCGGCGGTTCAACGTGTACCCCCAGTTGTGCCAGTCGCCGCCCGTTGCGGACATGAAATATTGATCGGAGTCGTTCATGTAGGCGCGGATGAACGAAGTTACCTGCTTCTGGTTGCTGAGGCAGGCGGCGGTTTTGGCGCGGACACGTGCTCCGTTGATCGCGGGGAGCAGCAATCCGGCGAGGATCGCGATGATCGCGATGACCGCGAGCAGTTCTGTGAGCGTAAAGTTGTAACGCTGCTGTTTCATGGTTGTCCCTTCCGTATGGCAAAAGTATCGTATTTCAAATGGATTCACAAGGATTCCCGACGAATAACCTAATCGGCCAAATGCAATTTGTCAAGCCGTTTCCGCTGTTTCCTGCGATTTTTCGCCAAAAAAAAGCGATTGTGATTTGAAAAATCACGAAAAAGAACTTACTATAACAATAAAGGACGTGTACCTGCAATCGGTGTCCTGACAAATAGAAGCTGGTAAATACGGGAATTCTGAATCATGAGAACACGAAATTCGTTCACTTTGACGGAACTGTTGGTGGTGATCGCCATCATCGCGATTCTGGCCGGTCTGCTGATCCCCGCGGTCATGCTCGGTCAGCAGAAAGGACGCGAAACCCAGGCCAGGGCCGACATGACTTCGATCATGACCGCTCTGAAAGGCGTCGAAAACACCTACCAGCAGATGATGAAAAAAGGCAGCGCCGACATGCCCTCTCCGGAAAGCGGGAAAACTTTCGTCAAAATCGGCGGTCTCAATCATAACGTCGACGCCTATGACAAGTACATCGTCGAATTGACCGACCCGAAGAACAGAATGTTCAACGACTCTTCTGATTTGAACATCAACAAGCGGCGGATTCAGTTCCTCGATCCGAAGCCCAGCTACGATCCCGCCCAGAATGGAACCGACGATGTCAATCTGCCCTATCTCTGGCGCGACCCCTGGGGGCATCGTTATGTCATCATGATCGACGTCGATTTCGCCGACCAGATCGAAATGCCGTATGACAGTGACAAATCCATCGCCGGAAAAGTCGCCATCTATTCGCTCGGCCCGAATGGCGTCGATGATGATGGGCGGAATGCGGCGGACGGTACCGGCTCCGACAACCAGGACGATATCGTCAGCTGGAAGTGATTCCGGGCTGCATCGACATTCACGGCGCGGATTCCCGCGCCGTTTTTTTTGTCCTCCGACTGGAAAAAAATCCCCCCCGCGTGTATATTTCCGCCGTTCAAACTCATGATGAAAGGGGTGCGCAATGCGCTTTTTTACAAAACTGCGGGACTTTCTGGTCTATCTCGCGATTCTGATTCCTTATAAACTCCTGCGGATCATGCCCTATTGCGCCGTTAAGGGGGTCGCGTGGATTTGCGGCTGTGCGATGAACCTCATCCCCTCGATCCGCAAACTCGTGCGCGCGAACATCCGAACCGCGTTCCCCGAATATTCCGCCGCTGAAGTCGCCGCCGTCGCCCGGCGGTCGCTGCACAACCTCGCGCTGAACATGGCCGAATTCGTCTGGCTCAACGGACGCTCCGACCGCATCGAACGGTGTTACGTTCTGCCGGAAGATATCACCGAACGGCTCAAGGGGCACGTCGCCCGGCATGAACGGATCATCTTCGTGAACCCCCACCTCGGCAGCTGGGAGGCCTCCGGCGTCATGGCTCCCTATTACGCCGGAGTCGATATGGTCGCCATCGCGAAACCCGTCCGCAACCCCTATCTGAACCGGTTGCTCAACAGCGGCAACCGCGAAAAGGTCAAAGGCCTTGAAATCATCTTTTCCAACGGGGCGATCCGCGCCGCGACCCGGGCACTGCGCGACGGCCGCGGCGTCGGCACGCTGATCGACCAGAACACCCGCGTCCGCGACGGCGGCAGTTTCGTCGAGTTTTTCGGACTGCCGGTTCCGAGCAGCACAGCCCCGGCGCACCTCATGAAATACTGCCTTGCGCACGACATCCCGGCGGTCATCGTCTACGGCACGAGCGTGCGCCATGAGGACGGACGAGTTTACGCCCACTCCGATTATCTGCCGAAGCCGTTCAGCGAGTATCGGGACGAGACGGAGGTTCTGCAGGATTTGATGCGCATCTCCGAATCGTACATCCGCCGTTATCCGGATCAATATCTCTGGTTCTATCGCCGATTCCAGAATATCGAACCGGATTGCCCGGAAGAACTTAAAAAGCGCTATCCCTACTACGCGAAAGTCGTCGGTCCCCACTTCTATCGCAGAACCATGCACGATATCCGCGCGGAACAGCAGAAAAACGCCGGGGCGCGGCAATAAGAGGCGAGTCCCGACTCAGCCGCGTTCGGCGAGCAGACAGTCACGGACGTCGTCGATGACCTCTTCGAGCGTGTGTTCCGGCTGCCAGCCGGTCAGTTTGCGAATCGCTTCGGTGTTCGGCATCCGGCGCATCATGTCCTCGAATCCTTTCGCATACGCCTTGTCGTAGGAGAGGTATTCAATTTTCGAGCTGCTCCCGGTGCGGTCGATCACAAGCTGCGCGAGTTCGGCGATCGTGATCGAGCGTCTGCCGCCGATGTTGTAGATCTGACCATGTGATTCCGGACAGTCGACGAGCAGCCGCAGCGCGCGCACCACATCCGCGACGTGACAGAAACAGCGCGACTGCTTCCCGTTTCCGTAGACCTGCAGCGGCTCTCCGGCGAGCGCCCGCCCGACAAAACGCGGAATCACCATGCCGTACATGCCGGTCTGCCGCGGTCCGACCGTATTGAAGAAGCGCACCACCGTCCCCGGCAGATTCACCGCGCGGTGAAAGGCCATGACGTAGAATTCATCCAGCAGTTTGCTGCAGGCGTAGGACCAGCGCGAATGATAAGGCGAGCCGATCAGCAGATCGTCCGTCTCCGTAAATTCCGGGAGAGTCGACTTGCCGTAAACCTCGCTCGTGGAGGCGACGATGATGCGGCGGCCGTATTTCGCCGCCGGCTTCAGCACATTTTCGGTTCCGTGCACATTTGTGGTGATCGTGCGGACCGGATCCTTGACCACCAGTTCGACACCGACGGCGGCGGCGAGATGGAACACTGCGTCACACGCGGCGATCTCGGCGTCGAGCAGTTCGGCGCTTTCAAGGATGTCCGCCTCGATGATCCGCAGCTTCGGATGAGCCGCGACGTTCGCGAGATTGCGCGGTGATCCGGTCGAATAGTCGTCCACGACGACCACTTCATGGCCGTCCGCAAGCAGAGATTCGACCAGATGGCCGCCGATGAACCCGGCTCCGCCGGTAATGAGATAACGCATGAATCAACCCGCCTTTCCCGCCGGATTCGCCGTCCGGGTCGTTTCCTCCGTTTCGCGGCGGAACAGAATCCGGAACAGCGCGAGCGCCGGCCCGCCGAAGATGTAAAGCGTCACGAGCACTGCCAGCCCCGCAAACCGGAAGAACACCACCACCAGCAGCATCGCCGCCAGCAGCAGTTCCCGTTTCCGGTTGCGGCGCACGGAGAGCAGCCACTTTGCGGCGTGCGTGTAGGGGATCGGGCTGACCATCAGCAGTCCGAGGAACGCCGCATAGGCCGGCAGCAGAAACGCATATTTCGTGAGATCGATGTCGCAGGACCATGCGTAAGCCACGACCACGCAGATTCCGATCGCCGCGCCGGGGGAGGGCAGTCCGCTGAATTTATCGCCGGACTTCTTTTCGAGCATCGCATGGACATTGTAAGTCGCCAGGCGCAGAGCCGCTCCGCCGACGTAGACCGAGCAGAGCAGATAGATGATGATCTCTTCCGTGCGTCCGATGTGGTTCGGAGTCCGCAGCGAATGGGTCATGACCGCGACCAGCGTCGCCGGTGCGACGCCGAATGTCACCATGTCCGCGAGCGAATCCATCTGAATTCCGTGCATGCTCGCGGCGTTGAAGATCCGCGCCGCGAGTCCGTCGAGCGAATCGAAGATCATCGCGCAGCAGATGATGACCGCGCTCCAGAAAAAGACGTCGAGCCGGTCCATCCCCCGCTCGTACGCCCGCAGCGTGATGAGAATCGCGAGAAAACCGCAGAGCGAATTGCACAGCGTCAGCGAGTTCGGCACATATTTGAGCCATTTGTTGGTTTTCAGCAGGTTGCGGAACCGCTGCTTCATTTGCTGCCCCCGCCGTTGGCGGCGACCGCCATGACGGTTTCTCCGCCGCGGACCTTGTCGCCGACTTTCACTTTGACGTCGAACTCGCCGACCGGCAGATAGAGTTCGGTGCGTGAGCCGAATTTGATCATCCCGTAAACTTCACCGCGCCGCAGTTTGCGGCCGGGATCGACCGGGCAGACGATTCTGCGGGCGATTTTCCCGGAGATCTGGCGGACGGCCATCGGGAAGCTCTTTCCGCCGGCGTTCGCGGTCCCGGAGATGGTCATCGCCTCGTTGCGTTTGTCACACTCGGGGTGGCGTGCATCGAGGTATTCGCCCTCCCGGTAAAATTTTCCGGTCACATTGAATTCGGCAGGAGCCCGGTTCACATGGACGTTCAGCACCGAGAGGAAAATCCCGATCCGCAGTGCGCGCCCCTCGAACGGCGGAACATTGAAGTCATCCACCTCGCCGATATCGCGCACCACGCCGTCCGCGGGGGCGACGAGCAGTTCCGGATCTTCCGGAATCGTCCGCTTCGGATTCCGGAAGAACGCCGCGAACGCGACAAACACCACAATCGCAACCGCACCGACTCCGCACCCCCAGCCGGGATGAACGTATCTGCCCAGAAAATAACAGCCGACCAGCACCACCGCCGTAATCAGCAGCGCGCTGCCCCATTCCCGAAATCCGTATCTGGTCAAAGTCATCATTACGCCGTTTGAATCCTTATCATTGAGTGATCTGCCTGAAATCGTAACATAATATAACCGTCCGCGCCGTTTTTACAACTTTTTTCCAGTGGCTTTTGCCCGTCTTTTCGCGCGTTCCGCCCGGAAGCGGAGGACCAGACGAACCGTGAGGCGGTAGCCGGGAATCGCTGTGAGCAATCCGAAGAAGAGCCCTCCGGCAAAGAACGAGAGCACCAGCGGCGTCCCCAGCTCAAAGAATGCCTTGAGCGATGGTTCGTTGACCAGGGAGTGCAGCTGTTCCGTCAGCATCCGCCAGCGCAGCGGATGAAACAGCAGCCAGCTTCCCACATAACACTGCACCGGGTAGAAGAAGAACGATGTGACGTAATTGCTGTGAAACGTCAGCAGAAACGCCGGAATTTTCGCCCCCTTGAGCAGCCAGGCCAGCGCGATCGCCGGCAGAGATTGAAATCCGATCGGCAGAAAGAAACCAATGAAAATCCCCACCGCAACCCCGCGTGCGATATACTCCGGAGAGCCGTTGTTCCGCATGATTTTCAAATAGTAGAAGCGGAGGCGTCTCCGGAGTTTTTCCGCCGTTCCGCGTCGTTTTCCGGACATTTCTGTTCCCCTTTGCGACCCGAATATGAAATTTTTTCACTATACAGGCGCAATAAGGATTTTTCAAACGGGGAAAACGTTGCTTTTTTTCTTTTTCTGTGGTATTTTAAGTAATACGATGAATTTCATCCGCAAGAGGAGTTTTTCTGAAATGGAAACCGCACCGCGCTCCATGCGCCTCCAGATCGCCGTTGCCGGACGCACGAACTCCGGCAAATCCAGCTTCATGAATCTCATCGCCGGGCAGGACGTCGCAATCACTTCGCCCGTTCCCGGCACCACCACCGACGTGGTCGAAAAAGCGATGGAACTGCGCCCGCTCGGGCCCGTTCTCTTCCTCGATACCGCCGGAATCGACGATGAAACCGAACTCGGCAACCGCCGGATCGAGCGTTCCGGCCGCGCGTTCGACCGGGCCGATGTGATTCTGCTCGTGACCGGCGCGGGCATTTGGGGCGCTCCCGAGGAACGCATGCTCGCAGTCGCGAAAGATCATCACGTCAGCCTCATCCCCGTGGTCAACAAGTGCGATCTTGCCGCGCCAGAGCCGGAGTTTCTGGCAAAACTGCGCGAGGCGACCGGATTCGAGCCGCTCTGCGTCTCCTCAAACGGAGGCGCGGCCGAGCGCGAACGTGTTCTGCCGCTGCTCAAAGATGTGCTGCTCGCGGGATGCCCGGAGGATTTCCTCACGCCGCCGCCGCTGCTCGGCGACCTCGTGAAGCCGGGCGATACCGTTGTCCTCATTGTCCCGGTCGACATTCAGGCTCCGAAAGGGAGACTGATTCTGCCGCAGGTGCAGGCGATCCGTGACGCGCTCGATTCCGATGCGCTCTGCTATGTGGTCAAGGAGAGCGCCTATCAGGACGCCCTCGCGAATCTGCGTGAAAAACCGGCTCTCGTGGTCTGCGACTCGCAGGTGGTCGATCTCATGGTGCGGGAAACCCCGCCGGATGTGCCGTGCACGACTTTCTCGATTCTCTTTGCGCGGCTTAAAGGGGATATGCCGGTGTTCGCGGCCGGGGCGGGACGGATTCGCTCGCTCAAACCCGGAGACCGGGTTTTCATCGCCGAGGCGTGCACGCATCACGCGAGCTACGACGATATCGGCCGCGTCAAGATTCCGCGCTGGCTTGCGAAGTTCGTCGGCGGAGAGCTGCGTGTCACGGTCGGGGCAGGGCGCGACTATCCCTCCGACCTCTCGGAGTATCAGCTCGTCATTCACTGCGGGAGCTGCATGTTGAACCGGCGCGAAACCCTGCGCCGGATCGAAAACGCCCGCCGCAGCGGTGTGCCGATCACGAATTACGGTATGGCGATCTCCACCTGCCACGGCGTGATTGAGCGGGTGCTCTCGCCGTTTCCGGAGGCGCTGGAGGCGTTCCGGAACGGCTGAGCTTCTGTCGCACTCCGGTCTGACTCGTCACTCCCGGGAGTCGTCCCCCTCATCGTCATCGATGTCGTAATCGGGAGTGGGGTTCAGCAGCGTCACCTTTTCTCCGAGGCGGAACACGGTGTTGGCAAGCTGTTTATGACTCATCTCCGGCAGGATTTTCACCGGGAAACTCGAATCGAGCGTGACGTCGAGAGAGCCATCCTCCTGCACCGCCCACTTGACTTTCAGCCGCCCGCGTGCCATTGGGAAGACCGACTCTGCCCAGTCAACCTGATGGAACGCCGGGTTGAAGTAGATGACGGAGTGCCCCGCCTCGGCAATGCGGATTCCGAGGATCTCACGCACGAGGAAGATGTTCGGCGAGACGCAGCTCCCCTCGGAGAATTTCGTCGGCGCCGGATCGGCATGGTCAAAATCGACCCGCCACGCATTCGCCTCCGGACACATCCGTTTCGACCAGTAGTCGCGGAAGTAGCGGAACGGCCACTCTTTCTGCCCCAGCGCGAACATCATCTCCATGAAGAGGAAATGAAAGTACGGATGGCGCGATTCGTCGCTGCGGTCGAACGGCGGATCGTAGTTGAAGAAACTGTAGAAGAAATACTCGAATGACGAGAGCGGCAGCACTCCTCCGAACATCGCGCAGAAGTTCGCGAAGAGATTGTGGTCCGGCATGCGTTCGCTTTCCAGCGACCAGCGGCAGAAGAGGCTGCAGGCCGGATCGAAGTTGCGGTTGCGCAGCTCCTCGGCCACCTTGCCGGCGAGTTCGTAGCAGTGATTCGCTTTCCCCTCATCTTCGATGGTCCGGTAGATTTCGGCGGCCGAAAGCAGGAAGCGGCAGAAGAGCGCATTGATGTAGGTCGGGATCTCTCCCGCACGGAATTCTCCGCTGCTGATCCGGCTGTCGAAGCTGAACCGGGTCTCCGTGTCGACGAGCAGCCCGGTATTTTCGTCGATCATCGCCTCGAAATATTCGAGCGTCAGATCGAGGTTCGGAATCGTCTCTTTGAGACGGGTGATGTTCGCGGTGAACCGGTAGTTGTAATAGATCCAGACCGGCAGGAAGAAAAGCTGATGCACCTGCGACGCATGCCGTGACCCGAACGTCAGCGCCGGAATGTCGCCGTTTTCGAGCTGGGCGTCGAGGAACTGCCGCAGCCGCGCGGAGGCGTACTCGTAATCGCCGAACGTCACGCTCATGTTGACCGCATCGATGTAGGCGTCGAGCATGTAACAGTCGTTGTCGGCGCGGGATTCGGCCAGCGGAACGAATGCGGCGGAACGGCGCAGCGTCTGCTTGCCGATCTCCCAGAATTGATTCAGCAGTTCGTCCGAGCAGCGGAACGTGGTCTCCTGCCGTTCGTTCCGCGTGAGCTCCTCGAAGCTGATCCCGAGCACTTTGATGCTGCTCGAGGCATGACGGACCGAGATCATGATATAGAAGCAGTCCGTCGGAATGAACGTCAGATAGACGTTTCGCGCATTGCGGCAGCGGATGGTTCCGGTCCCGCGCACTCCTTTCCCGGCGGAGATGAAGCCGTTTCCGGTGCGGCGGCAGCCGATGGTGATGTCGACCAGGTCGCCAGCCGTCGCTTCGAGGGTCACCCGCACGAAGCCGTAGCGAACCATATCGAGCCGGTAGAGGACGTAGTCGCCGGTCCGGAGCGGACGGCTCCAGGCGAGTTTCGCCTCCTCTTCGTCGGCGGGGAGTGTTTCCTCTTCAAAGCGGCTCTGCGAGAGATAGGCGTCCGGATCGGTGAGGTATTCGAGTTCCGGAACGTAGTTGTCCTGAACGAGCCGCTCGAATTTCAGGGAGGGAGTCGCCTCTTCGAGCGACAGCTTCAGCGGCCCGACGATGTTCCACCCCTCCGCAGCCTTTTGCTCCGGGGCGCGCCCGAACCAGAACTCGCGGCCATCGTCAGAGGGAATCATCATGACCATGCCCATCGCATGCCGCCCCGGATTCTGGACGAGCAGCAGGCGGTTCCAGCCGGCCCTGAGCGGCAGTTTTACTTCGGTACCCATCGCTTCTGCGGCATTGAGTACGAGCCGGTTGTTGCAGAAGAACTTCATCGGGTCGTCCGAGTAGATGAGCGCCGGGAGCTCCTCGTCCACTTCGCTGAACAAAAAGGTGTTGGCCGCGTAGGTCTCAAGACCGTTGCCGTCGGCCTCCTCAAACGTGACCTGCGTCCAGTTCGGCGGCAGAACGAGTCTGCCGCGCGCGAACGGCAGCGGAACCGGGTTTTCCACCGCGATTCCGGGAGGTGCGAGCGGATGGGGTTCGAGTTTGCTGCCGAAGTCGTCTCCGACGATCGTGGAGTAGTCCGGATGTTTCCACTGGGCGTCGGTCAGGAAGACGGGGGTGGTCCAGTTCAGCGGGGAGTCGTCCGCATTGAAGAACTGGCTCAATCCCTGATCTTTGGAAAGCCGCGCGCGCGGTGCGCAGTAGCAGTTCCCCTCGCGCACGACCCAGGTCTGATCGCTGCACAGAAGCAGTTTCCCCTGCGCCTCCATCTGACACCAGAGACCGGGCGAGTGTTTGTTGTGGCCGCCCTGATCGGCGTTGTAATAGACGAGTGCGGCAATGACGTTGATTCCGGATTCGAGGTAGTAGGTCACCTCGTGCATGTCGACATAGCTGACCCCGCAGTTCTGGTGGGCGCGCGGGCCGAAGCCGACAAAACGGCCGTTGATGAAGAGCTGATAGGCGCAGTTCGCGCTGATCCAGAGGGTCGTGTCGAGATTGACCGTGGAACAGACGAACTCCTTGCGCATCAGGAGGAAGCTGTCGGGGTGGTTCAGAAGTGAGTTCTTCCAGATCCATTCTCCCTGAATCCGGGTCGGCATTTTGGTCTCCGTCATAAGCGCACCTCCCTGTCGTATCGGGTGCCCCGCGGTCGCCGCGGTCGCACGTCGGCTTTTGGTTTCCTCAACACTCGTCCTTATGTATTATGACGCCAAAAACCGCGGAAGTCAACCCGTAAAGGAAAAAATTTACGAATAATCGCATCCGGGGATGGTGATTTCACGCCGAATACGGCCGATCAGCCGGAAAAATGAAATGGAATTCAGACAAAAAAAGTGGCGAGAGAGACGGGGCTCGAACCCGCAACATCCACCGTGACAGGGTGGTACTCTAACCAATTGAGCTACTCCCCCGCATATCTGCGGCGCGCGACTACTTCCGGATGCCTCGCACTTTTAAGAAAAAGTGGCGAGAGAGACGGGGCTCGAACCCGCAACATCCACCGTGACAGGGTGGTACTCTAACCAATTGAGCTACTCCCCCGCATCCGTTGGTTTTCGCAACGTCTCTTACAATATCACCATTCCGGCGGAATGCAAATCGTCAACCGAAGAAAATTCCGAAAAAGTTGCATATTTCTCCCGCGAGTGCTACATTATCTGCCGAATTCAGCCGTGGAGGAGCATGATGAAACTCGAACCCATACTTGCCGCCGCCGTCGCCGGAGAGAGCCTCGACGACGCGACGCTCGCATATCTGCTCGGACTTGAGACGCCGGGCGAACTTGAGGCGCTTTTCCGCGCCGCCTACACCGTCAAACTCCGTTATGTCGGGAACCAGGTCCATCTGCGCGGACTTGTGGAAATCTCCAACATCTGCCGGAAGAACTGTTATTACTGCGGCATCCGCCGCGGAAACACGAATGTTGCCCGTTTCGCCATGAATCGCGAAGAGATTCTCGAGGCCGCCCGGCTCACCGCCCGCTTCCGCTACGGTTCGATCGTGCTTCAGGCGGGGGAACGGAATGATCCCGGCTGGGTCGATTTCATCGAGGAGATTGTCCGGGAGATCAAGGCGATCGACGGCGGAAAACTCGGAATCACCCTCTCGCTCGGAGAACAGACGCTTGAGACGTACCGCCGCTGGTTCGCCGCGGGCGCTCACCGGTATCTGCTGCGGATCGAGAGTTCCGATCCGGAGTTTTACGCAACGCTCCACCCTGCGGATCACCGTCATGACGAGCGGGTCGCCGCGCTCGGATTTCTGCGCGAGGCGGGTTATCAGGTCGGTACGGGCGTGATGATCGGCTTGCCGGGGCAGACTGTGGAGCATCTCGTGCGCGACCTCCGCTTTTTCCAGAAGCTCGATGTCGACATGATCGGGATGGGGCCTTATATCGTTCACCACGATACGCCGCTCGGACGGAGATTTCCGGAGACCGGCAGCGATGCGAAGCGGCAGCTCGAGGCGGGGCTCAAGATGATCGCCGTCACCCGGCTTCTGCTGCGCAACGTGAATATCGCAAGCACGACCGCGCTGCAGGCGCTCGCGCCGGACGGACGGGAGCGCGGTCTGCTCGCCGGGGCGAACGTCATCATGCCGAACGTCGGAGATCTCGCATACCGCAAAGGGTATCTGCTCTACGAGAACAAGCCCGGAGTCGACGAGAACGCCGATTCCGCGCGGATCGCGCTCGAACGTGCGGTCGGCTCCATCGGGGAGAGCATCGCCTATGAGGTCTGGGGGGATTCGCCCCATTTCGCCGCCCGCGCGGGAAACCGTTGAGGGGAACGCGGAAAATGTCCGCGGG
Source organism: uncultured Victivallis sp. (assembly GCA_944389935.1). Taxonomy (GTDB): domain Bacteria; phylum Verrucomicrobiota; class Lentisphaeria; order Victivallales; family Victivallaceae; genus Victivallis. Next base: position 30,043 of record CALXOE010000004.1, on the reverse strand, counting down.
GGAACTTGTATTCCGATGCACAGAGGGTTAGATTATGTGGTCGTACCTGTCGGTCTATCTGAAAGCAATTTGACGGAAAGTGGATGAAAATGAATGTGAAAACGCTCTGGGCCGCACTGCCGGCGCTCATCTGTGCCGCGTTTTTCGCGGGCTGCACGACTTATGACAACAACTATCTCCGCCCGGAGGATTTTGCGGTTTATCTCGAACGCGAGGGGGTGAAGGTCGAGGGGGTCCGGCCGCTGCCGGGCGAACCGTTCCGCGCCACGAGCGGCTGTGCCGTGAAAGTCGCGGACTGCGAAGTCGGCGTCTACAAATACGACCGTTCCTCGACTGTGCAGGATAAGCGGGTGAAAAAGATCGCGGAGGAGGGGAGAACTTACATCCAGGGAATTCCGTTTCCGGTGGAGGTGCGCGGCTCTTTCATGTTTCTCGGACTCGAGAAAAACCCGCAGAAGCATCAGATCATCAAAGTGATCGACAAATTCTACTGAAACACATCGGCGAGACGGCCGCATCCGGACGTTGCGGCCTCGTATTGAAGAACACTTATCGACAACAGCAGAAATACGGAGGAAGAGGGAAGAATGGCGGAAAAGAAGTATGTGTATTCGTTCGGAGGCGGGGATTCCGAGGGGTCCGGTTCGATGAAAGAGCTGCTCGGCGGCAAGGGTGCGAATCTGGCTGAGATGGCCTCGCTCGGGCTGCCGGTACCTCCGGGATTCACAATCACGACCGAGTGCTGTGTCGATTACTTCCGGGAGGGCGGCCGCCTGCCCGCATGTCTCGAGGAACAAGTTAAGACGGCGCTCGCCCGGGTCGAATCGGTCATGGGCATGAAGTTCGGTGATCCGGTCGATCCGCTGCTGGTCTCCTGCCGTTCCGGCGCGCGCAGTTCGATGCCCGGCATGATGGAGACTGTGCTGAACGTCGGGTTGGCGACGTCGACGATTCCGGGACTCATCGCCAGGACCGGCAACGAACGGTTCGTCTATGACGCCTACCGGCGGCTGATCATGATGTATTCGGACGTGGTGATGGAGAAAGCCGAGGGCATCGAGCCCGGGGAGGGCAAAGCGATCCGCAAACAGCTCGACGACATGCTCGACGAACTCAAACGTGCAAAACATTACGCGAGCGACACCGACCTCACGGTTGAAGATCTGAAACAGCTCTGCACGGCATTCAAGGCGAAAGTTCGAGAGACGCTCGGCGCGGAATTCCCCGACGATCCGGTCCGGCAGCTCTGGGGTGGAATCTGCGCTGTGCTGAAGAGCTGGAACGGCAAAAAAGCGGTCTCCTACCGCCGCATCGAGGGAATTCCGGATGACTGGGGCACTGCGGTGAACGTGCAGAGCATGGTTTTCGGGAACATGGGGGAGACCTCTGCGACCGGCGTGGCTTTCACGCGCAACCCGGCCACGGGCGAGAACAAGTTTTACGGCGAGTGGCTCATCAACGCCCAGGGGGAGGACGTCGTCGCCGGAACCCGCACCCCGAATCCGCTCAACAAGGACACCTGCAACGAGCAGAACAAGCACTTGAAGTCGCTTGAAGAACTCTATCCGGCTCTGTATGAACAGCTTTATGGAATTCGGAATAAACTTGAAGCGCATTATCGTGACATGCTCGACATCGAGTTCACGATTCAGGAGGGAGTGCTCTACATGCTGCAGTGCCGCGTCGGCAAACGGACCGGCACGGCCGCTCTGAACATGGCGATGGATATGCTCGAAGAGGGGATGATCGACGAGAAAACCGCCGTGATGCGCGTCTCACCGGCGCAGCTCGACGAACTGCTGCACCCGATTCTCGACCCGAAAGCCGAAAAGAACGCGCAGATCATCGCGAAAGGACTTCCGGCCGGGCCGGGCGGTGCGGTCGGGCGGATCGTTTTCTCCAGCGCCGAGGCGGTCGCTGCGGCGGCGAAAGGGGAAGCTGTGGTCATGGTGCGTGAGGAGACCAATCCCGAGGATGTCGAGGGTATGCGCGCCGCAACCGGAATTCTCACCGCCCGCGGCGGCATGACCAGCCATGCGGCACTCGTCTGCCGGGGCTGGGGCAAGTGCTGCATCGTCGGCGCGGGTTCGCTCGTGATCGACGAGGCGAACCGAACGATGACGGTCGGCGGCGTGACTTATACCGACCGCGATGTTCTGAGCATCAATGGCAGCCGCGGCTACGTCTATGCCGGGGCGCTCGCGACGATCGACTCGAGCGAAAATCCGCAGCTGAAACACTTTATGACGCTTGTCGATAAATTCCGCAAACTCGGTGTCCGCGCGAATGCCGACACGCCGGACGACGCGCGGGTCGCGCGCAGCTTCGGCGCGGAGGGGATCGGCCTCTTCCGGACGGAGCACATGTTCTACGGCAAAAACAGTGAGAAGCCGCTCTTCGCGCTGCGGCGGATGATTCTTGCGCACACCCGTGAGGAGCGGGTCGCGGCGATTGCGGATCTCTTCGGGTTTGTGAAGAACGACGTGAAGAACACGCTCAAGGCGATGGCGGGGCTGCCGGTCACGTTCCGGCTGCTCGATCCGCCGCTGCACGAGTTCGTCCCGAGCGCTCCGGCGGCGCGGGCGGAACTTGCGGCGGCGCTCGGCATCACGGTCGAGGAGATCGCCAGGCGCGCGGAGAATCTGCACGAGGTGAACCCGATGATGGGTCACCGCGGCGTGCGTCTCGGGATCACCTGTCCGGAGGTCTCCGAAATGCAGATGCGCGCGATTCTCGAGGCGGCCGTCGAGCTGGAGAGAGAGGGAACGGCATGCCATCCGGAGATCATGATTCCGGTGACCTGCGACGCCTCCGAACTCCGCTTCCAGAAGAAGATTCTCTCCCGTGTCGCCTCGGAGGTCGCCGCGAAATTCGGGCTCGATGCGGTTGAATACAAGGTCGGGACGATGATCGAGATTCCGCGCGCCTGTCTGCTCGCGGACGAGATGGCTGCGGAGGCGGACTTCTTCAGCTTCGGGACGAACGACCTGACCCAGATGACTTTCGGTTTCAGCCGCGACGACATCGGCGGATTCCTCGGGGACTATCTCGAGAAGAAGCTGCTCGCGGCCGATCCGTTCCAGACGATCGACCAGGCGGGCGTCGGCAAGCTGATTCAATTCGCGGTCGAAAACGGCCGCCGCGTGAAGCCGGAGCTGAAGATCGGCATCTGCGGCGAGCAGGGTGGCGAGGCGAAATCGGTCGAATTCTGCAACCGGGCGGGGTTGAATTACGTTTCGTGCAGTCCGTTCCGGGTGCCGATCGCGCGGCTGGCCGCGGCGCAGGCGGCGATCGCGGACGGGAAGTAACTCCCGGGAGAGTGCATGGGGGAGCGCAGATACGCGGAACTCACTGACGACCGGGGAACGATCAGCCGGATCGCCTGGTACGACAGCGGCGGAGAGGGTAATCCGGTTCTGCTGATCCACGGTTTTGCCGAATACGGCTGCACCTGGGAGGCGCTTCTCGACTTCCTGCCGGAGAATTTCCGTTACATCCGGATCGACGCGAAAGGGTTCGGTTACTCCTCAAAGAACGATCCGGAGCATTTGACGCTGTACGATCAGGCGGCATGCGTCGCGGCGTTCATCCGCCGCCTCGATCTGCGGAATCTCGTGCTGATCGGGCACTCGATGGGGGGGGCGATCTCCTGTCTGCTGCTGGAGGACGAGGAGATCCGTGAACGGGTGGAGAAACTCGTGCTGCTCGATCCGGCCGGGATGTTCACGGAGGTTCCGGAATTCATCGCCACGCTGGCGCTGGTTTCGCCGCGCAATCCGCTGCTGCGGTTTGCGAACGAGGAGCTCATGGTCTATCTGGTCATGAGCCGCGCCTATTTCCGGGAGGAGAAGATTTCGCAGGAGCTGATCCGACAGTACGCCGAAGCGATGCGGCTGCCGGGCGCGCGCGACTGCGTGATCGCGGCGGCACGCCACTTCCGCATTCCGAATGTCGCCGGTTTTCAGGCGGGTTTGAAAAAACGGACGCTGCCCGCGTTGATCATCTGGGGAGCCGAAGACCGGATCATCTCGATCGATGACGCCGAAAAATTCCGCCGTTGCCTCCGGAACTCCCGGCTCGTCGTGCTGCCGGAGTGCGGACACTCCCCCCAGGAGGAGATGCCGGAGGAGACTGCCGCCCTGATCGCGGAGTTTCTGAACGAATCCGGAGTTCCCGTTCCGGCGCCACCGGCGGCAGAGACGCTCCAGTTGCCGCGCCGGTCGTCTGCACCGTTCGGCAGCCAGTTGCGCCAGCTGACCGGGACATACAAGCTGCGCATGACCCGGCTTGTGGACAGGTGGAGTTTCGGTACGGTTTTTCTGTTGATTTTCATCAAGATTCTGCAGCTGCTCAAGAAACTCGGCATGCACGCCGAGGAGAACGGCTGGCGCAAGGCGACCGGGATCTTTCTGCGCAACGAATATTCCAAATTCGTGCTTTCCTGTTTCCGGCTGCGCTACTGCCGGGAGACGGTCGTACCGCAGGATTTCCCCGCGGCGCGCCGGGAGCTGGCGAGGAATCTGGCGGAGTACATCCGGGGACACAGTGCGTTGCACTGGACGGCGGCGCCGGGGAGATTCCGGCTCGGACGGCGGAAGATCGACTTCACTGACATCGCCGAGGCGTTCTACGACAAGAGCGGGGAACTGCTCTGGATCGAGATGCACTTCGACACGAGCCGCGAAAATTTCCAGCTGCTCACGCCCGATCATATCCGCGAGGCGCTGCGCTGCATGGTGGTCAACGTGAATCGCCTCCGCCCGAACGAGGGGAACGATCAGGTGCGGATTCTCGCCGGGCGGATGCGGCGCTGGGCACGGCGCGTGCCGGGATTCAGTTACGGGGCGCGACATGAACTCAAGAGTCTCGTCGAACGGCTGCTGACTGCGACGTTCCTCCACTGCGAACTGCTGCCGAAAGAGCCGGAACTGCAGCTTGCGCGCCGGATCGCGAGTCCGAATCTGCGCAAATATCGGAATCCGGGCTGGGGGTTGCTGAACGTGGTTGCGCGGTTCACTCCGGATTTCACCGAGGCTGATCTCTGGATGCAGTTCCACCACGTTCCGGTTGACGGCATGCCGATGCAGGAGAGTCTCGCGGGCTTGAAGACGAGCTGGGGATGTGCGGGGGTTCTGCCGTACCCGGCGCTCTCGTCGCCGGTGGCGCGGCCGGAGATTCTCTACGCGGGGAACCGGCTGTTCCGCAACCGGTTTTTTCTCGACTTCGGGCCGATGTTGAAACTGCGGCACGAATTGAACGCGAAGTATGCGACGCTGATGGAGGGACCCGCGACGGTGGCGGGGATGATGATCTGGGGATTGGCGCACCATCGTTTTTTCCGCAACTGCAAGATGTTGTTTCCGGTTGACACGGAGCCGAAGAGCGGGAATCCTGCTGAGCGGGAGTTGAGTCTGGTCTTCATCCGGGCGGGGGAGTACATGGATCCGGGCAATCCGCTGTCGGGGTTTCTGAACTTTCAGAAAGAGTTCAACCGCAGGCTCTGGCGTACGCGGAACGGCACGAGTGAGAGTTACGAACTTCTGGAACTCTATTCGATGATCCACCCGCTCTTTTACCGGCTCGCGCAGCGATGGATGCCGGAGTCGATGGGGGAGTTCGTCGGCTCGATGGGGCTGTCGATCCTGCGTGACGCGGACATCTTCATCTGTCCTTTGAGCGATCTTCAGGTCAACGGTTTCATGACGATCGGCGACCTGGCGCACCCGACGGCGGACGGGGGAACGGCGGGGGCGGTCTCCTCCTGCGGCACGCGCGACCAGATCCGCTTCTACCAGGAGGCGATGACCGACCTCGCGAAAAACTATCGCCGTTTTCTCGAGCCGCAGGAGTGAATCTTCTACGGGGGTGAGGGGGGCGACATGCCGTTTCCTGCAGCCCGACAGCAAGCCGGTCATTTCCGTAGAACCCGCAAGCGGACAGAGAACTTCCATCTCGGAATCGTATTGCCGGCCGTTCAAAACGGTTCGGAAAACGGACTCTTCATTCTGGCTGATGTCACGTGGCCGCGTGCCATTCCGGCAGGAGATTCCCGGCAGAAAGGTTGTGATTTTTTCCGCCGGAAAGTCGACAACGTCCGACGGCCGGAGGGCTTTCGGCGTGTTTCGGGAAAAATCTGCGGAAGCTGCTTCGGAATGGATTTCATCCCGTGGAGCGCTGCGAGTCCGACTCAGAAGAGTTCGCCCTGTTCCATTACCGGCGCGGCTGCGGATTCCGTCCCGGGGGGCTCGGCCGCAAAGTCGAAGAGATCGGATTCCTTTTCTGACTCTTCCTTGCGGATTTCCGGCAGTTCCCGGAGCAGACTCTTGAGCTCCATCGCTTCACAGATGGCGCGAATTTTCGCCCAGTCCGGCGCGGCACGGCGCAGATGCGGCGCCGGAGGATCGAACCGGGCCGGCAGAGCTTCCCTCAACTGAATGAGTTTGCGATTCTTACGGATGAGTTCCAGGTGCGGTTCGAGTTTTGTCCGGAACTTCGGATCGGAAATCCGCGCGGGATCGTCAAGCCATTTTTCCGCCGGACCGCAGCTGTTCAGAATCGCCGCGGCGGTTTTCGGGCCGACGCCCGGTACGCCCGGAATGTTGTCGGAGCTGTCCCCGAGCAGCGCGAGATAATCGACGATGAGTTCAGGCGGAACGGCGAATTTTTCCCGCACTTTTTCCGCATCGCGCAATTCAAAGCCGTTTTTCTGGGCCGGAACAAGCATCTTCACCTGTTCCGTCACAAGTTGCGAGAGGTCTTTGTCGGAACTTACGATAAGCACCGCGCCCGCCGCGCTGCGGGCGAAAGCGGCAATCAGATCATCGGCCTCGTACTCCGGCTCCTCAAGCAGAGGCCAGCCGAAAGCGGCGGCAAGTTCCCGGATTACGGGCATCTGAAGTTTGAGCTCTTCCGGCATCGGCGGGCGGTTGGCCTTGTAATCCGGAGCCAGTTCAAGTCGAAACTGCACCTTGCCGCAGTCGAACAGCATCGCTCCCGGACCTGCCGGATACTCTTCCTGGAGTTTCAGCAGCAGCCGGGCAAAGACAAAGATGGCATTCGTCGGCTCCCCTTTCGAGTTCGAGAGGTGGCGGATCGCGTAATATGCGCGGAAAATCTGACTGTAGGCGTCAATGAGGATCAGCGGTTGATTGTTCATGGTTTCTCCCTGGTTTCTGTTAAGGTACACCCGCAAATCGCGCTTGTCAACAGAAAAGAAAACGACGCCTGAGAAAACTCTTTCTCCGCGTCGCCCGGAAACAGAAAAGGTTCGAGGTTTGACTTTTCAGACGCTTAGAGGAGTAATTATGAAGAGGAGAAATTGCGTATAGGAGCCTGAATTGTTCAAACCTCGAACAATATTACTATATGCCGAAAAAAAAGAAAATCAAACTTTTTCAAGCAAAAATACGGAAAAAAAACGTTTTTTTCTGTTAATTTTCTGTTATTTTTTTTCACCAGACATGCCGGATTCAGTCCGGGTGATGTTCGGCGTCCGGACCCGGATTCCGGTTTTATTTTACGGCGAGCAGTTTGAGCCCGACGATTCCGGTTACAATCAGGATCAGACAGAGAATGCGCAGCACGGCGGTTGATTCTCCGAAAAGTATCATCCCCGCGATCGCCGTGCCGACCGTCCCGATTCCCGTCCAGACCGCATAGGCGGTTCCCAGCGGCAGAGTCCGCATGGCCAGCGCCAGAAACCCCAGACTCGCAAGCATGGTCACTACACAGAATATGGCCGGCGTGAGTCGGGTCAGACCGTGCGAATATTTCATTCCCACCGCCCAGCAGATCTCTAAGAGACCCGCGATACACAGCCAGATCCAGTTCATGAAATCTCCCCCCGTCAACGCGAATGTCACGAAGCAGATAATATAGTGTGGAACACCGCTCTTTTCAAGCGATGACTCAGAGATTCCGACAGTCGTATGCCCAGTGGAGCAGGGCCTGGCGTTGTTTTCTGCGGCAGTTCCAGTCGCCGGGGAGGGGGCAGTTGCGCAGTTGCGCCAGATGGCGCGTCATTGCTTTCCACCGCCGGATCTGGCGTTCATCGTCTTCGGAGCGCCGCCCCTGATAGTAACGGCAATACCATTGAAACCAGCCGCGCGGATCGTCCGGATGAATCCACCCTTTCGCACGCCAGACTGCGAGCGGCTGCGAGGCGTTGACCTTGAAGAGGTTCAGCTCCGGATCGTGCCGTTCCGGACAGAACCGCGCGTGCTCAAACCACTCGGCGGGGAATTCCGCTGTACAATCCGTCATGTACCGGCCGCCGAACACCCCCAGCCGCAGCATCTGTTCCGGCGTCAGCTGCGGCTCGAATCCGGCGTGGAAATTCCTCCCCGGCGGTTCGGTCAGGGTATAGACGAAATCATGTTGCATCCGGTCGTTGACGACAACTTCCCGCGGTTTCATCGGGCCGGGTCCTGAATCGGAAACTCCAGATTCTCCACCGGAAATCCGAGATTTCGGGCATATTCGATGAGTTCCTTCTTCTCGGCTTCCGGCAGTTGCGGAGTTCTCGCAAGGATCCAGAGATATTCCATCGTCCCGCTTGTGACCACTGCGTAACGGTAGTCCGGTGCGAGCCGGATGATTCGGTAATCCCCGTAAAACGGCCGGAAAAACGAGACCTCAAGCTCCCCGACCGTACGCTCTCCCTTGAATCGGGCGACGCCGATGGCTTCCCGCCGTTCTCCATCCCGCTCGCCGCTGTTGACGACCCGGAGCGTTCCGTTTGAATCGACCGTGTATTCGGCCTTGACCCGGTTCAAATCCCGCTCGAACCGGTGCGGCAGCCGGGCGATCTCATACCAGACGCCGAGATAGCGCTGCACTTCAAAATCGGTCACGGCGGGAATTTCTTCCGTACCTTTCCCGGAAAAGCAGCCCCCGGTCAGCAGTGCTGTTCCGAGCAGAATGGCGGAACGCAGAATCGAACGTGCTTTCATGATGTTTCTCCTCTCCTGACTGTGCATGTGAATTCAAAAAAACGTTTCTCCCCGTGCCGGTTCAAAAGTGAACCCTCCTGCTTTCAATATGCCTCTCGATCGCTTTTATTGCAAGGGGATTATTATGTTTTTTTTTAAAAAATAATTTCGTATGAGTCTGGAGAATGATGCACTGCAATATCAGAATTTTAACAGATTAGACTTGACAAACCAGAGAAGAAAGGTTACTTTATCAGAATGACGATTTTCAGTTTACAGATTATACGGGAACGGTTCGCGGAGGTGCTGAATCTTCCCGGATTTGACGTGCAGTTCGCCCGGCCGGAGTCGGGGGAGAATTTCTCCTGCTCATTGCGGTCGGAGTCCAGTTTTTTTCTGGATCGCACGGGTCGGGCGCTCGTTATTCCGCCCGGCTGCGGAATCCGGGAAGTGCCGGATTCGGTTTTGGTTTCACTTTCCGGGCAATCGATCATGCTCGCATATTTCGGAGAGTCTGTCGCCGAGCCGGAGGCCTGGTATCGAACGCGGGAGGGCGCCGGTCCGATTCTCGAGGATCTGTTCCGCACTCTGTGCACGCTTTCCCCGGAGTCGCGCGGGGCGTCGCCGCTGCTGCGTTCGATTTGCGAACTGGTTTTTGAACGACTGGAGACGGAGATCGAACAGGAGCTCTCCGAAGAAGAGCAGCTCTGGCAGCGAATCCGGATCTGGCTCGGACGCTGCTTCCGGGAAGATCTCTCCCGCGAGGCGATTGCGAAGATGCTCCGGATTCATCCGGCCAGACTTTCGCGGGTGGTGCGCAAATTCGCCGGAACCGGCGTCTGTGACTATATCCGGGATCTCCGACTCGGGTATGCCGAGGAACTTCTGATGGCCCGGGAGGTGATGCCGATCGAAGAGATTTCCCGTCGATGCGGTTTCAACTCCGCGAGCTATTTCATCTCGATTTTCCGGCAGCGCTATGGTGTCTCTCCCGGAAGCTTTCGGCGCGGCAAGATCAATCTCTGAACTGCTGCGGAGCGAATTCAGTTTTTCCGACAACGGCTGATGGCGACGCGGCCGGAACGGGCCATTTCCACGATCCCGAAGTCGCGTACCATTTCGATGAAGTTGTCGAGACGATCGGAACGGCCGGCGATCTCAACGCCGATCTCCTCCCGGCTGACCGAGACGATCGTCCCGTCGAAGATCTCGATGAGCTGCAACAGACGCGACTGCTTTTCCGGCGACTCGGTGCGGATCTTGATGAGCGCCATCTCACGCTCGACAAAGTGGCTGCCCGTCAGGTTCTTGACGCTGATGACATCGATGAGCTTGCGCAGCTGTTTGTCAATCTGTTCAAGAATGGCGGCGTCTCCAGTCGTGACGATGGTCATTTTGGAATATTTCGGATCTTCGGTTTCGTGGACGGTCAGGCTCGAAATGTTATAGCCGCGTCCGCTGAAAAGTCCCGCCACGCGGGCGAGAACTCCGAACTTGTTTTCCACGAGAACGGATATCGTATGTTTTTCCGGCGTTTCCATGTGAACGGTTTCTCCTTGCAAAATGTTTTTGATATAAAATAAGCCCGATCGCCGGTTTGTCAACTTCCCGCCCCGAAAAAAATGCGGATCGCTCATTCGGAATCGACGAAATCCTCCAGCGCTTCCAGCAGCAGTACCGCGTTCCAGTCATTCTTTTTGAGTTTTTTCAGGGCATTGATCACTTCGATTCTGACCTGGGCGTTACGCAGCAGCGCTGCCCGATTTCCGGAATGGAACATGTCGAGCAGTCTGCGGCAGCGATCGCGCGAGTCCAGAAAGAGCGCGCCGATTTCCCGCCCGAGCCGCGCAAGTTCCGGATCGTGCAGTTTGCCGAAAAAACCGGAGAAAAATGTGAGCGCCGCATTGCCGCGCAACTCTGCGAGTTGCTCGAAAAAACGGAGCATATGAGCGGCACAACGATCGAGTTTCTCCCTGTCCGCAGCCGCGAAGAACGTTTCGTCCTGCAGCAGCTCGATGCAGCGGTCGAACGCGGCCAGGCCGGTGACGCACTCTCGGCAGTCGGGTTCGATCAGCAGTTCCCGCAGGCGGGAGAACTCTTCGCGGTCCGGCACGCGGGCAGGGCAGTCGCCGGTGACGACCAGCAGCCGCGTTCCCTGTCGTACCCACTCTTTGCTCGTAAATTCGCCCCCGTGCAGAGTGTCGGGGCGGTTTTCGGGAGAATCCCACTCCTGCGGAAAGTAGAACCCCGAGATGCTTTTCCCGTCGTCGTCGCACCCTGTGATGAGACACCAGTCGTCCCCCGCGGCGCGGCAGGCCGGCACCGGCACATTCCGGGAGAGTGATTCGTTCACCGCCCGGAAAAACGCTTCCGGCGGAAGCGCTTCCACCATCCGGTACTCAAATCCGGCGAACGCCATCGCCCGTTCGATCGGATCGTCATCGGTCGTTTCAAGCAGAAGATCGGTCAGAAACTGCGGACGAAACTCCGGATCCCAGTGCGTGCGGCAGTTCAATCCCGAAAGCGTCAGCAGTTCAAAATAGACCTGTTCGTGCATTCTTCTGAGCCGATCGTGATTGCCGCACTGTCCGCAATCGTCGCACAGCTCTCCCGAGTGCGGGCAGAAAAGCAGCTCTTCCCGCTTGTCCGGCTGTTTTAAATACACATAGAGGGAACTCAGACAGGAGATGAACCGGATCGACTCCGGCCCTCCCCACGGCGCCCCTATGGGCAGAACTCCACGTATGAACTGTTTCACTTCGATTTCCTGTCAATCTGTCCGGCGCAATGGCGGCCGGGTTTTCTATTTGGAGCGTGAAACGATCTCGCCCGGCAAAGTTACGCTGCCTGCGGAGAGGCTGCGTCCCGGGTAGATCGCCGTATGAATTCCGGTGTGAACATTTTCGCCGATGATCGCTCCGAACTTGCGTCGTCCCGTATCGACGAACGCCTGATTTTCAAGCCAGCGGTGGTTCCGGCCATCGTGCCGCAGGTTCGAGATGATCGTCCCCGCGCCGAAATTCACGTTGTCCGAGATGACCGAATCGCCCGCGTAACTCAGGTGGCCGATGCTGACTTTTGTCCCGATCAGCGAATTCTTGATCTCCACCGCCTGACCGATATGGCAACGGTCGCCGATCGACGTATTGCCGCGGATATAGCAGTTCGGGCCGATTTTGCAATCTTCCCCGATGATGACGTTGCCCTCAATATAGACTCCGGGCAGAATCACGCTGCCGCGCCCGAGGTGAACGAAGCCGTCCAGCGTCGCTCCCGCCCGGACTGTCCCGACGATGCGGTTTTCATCGAGTTCGCCGACGAGTTTTTCATTCATCGCCAGCAGATCCCAGGGATGGCGGATGCGGAATGACCCCGGATCGAGCGCAAGAATCGCCGGCGCACCGGTCCATCCGGTGATCGAGAGTTGCATGACATCCACCCCGTCGGATGGATCGCGTACGACGCAGTTCCCCGTTCCGGAGGCGATGAGCCGGGCAAATTCCGGCGTCGGGAGAAAATCCGCCCGGATCGAGAGACGGCGATCGTCCGGCAGCTCCGGAATCCGCTCGAGAATCAGGTCGCGGATCAGCCGCCCCGCGACCCGGATCGACCCGACTTCGCGTGTGACCGGCCAGAGACCGGGAACATTGGCGGGAATGATGTCAACTGGCATGATGAACCTCCACTTCGACTCGGATTGATGCGTTTTCATCAATATATCATCGATTGAGGCGGGATGCAACCCCGGGAGCGGAACGGAAGCCGGATATTTGCGATTTCACCACGTCCAGGCGTCGAGGCTGATGGTCCCGGAAAGCTGCGTCCGGAGATCCCCGTCGACCGATGTGAAGAATTCCAGACCGGTTGCGGACTCGACCTGGTCGACGGTCACAGCGAACTCCTGCAGATCGCGGCTGCTGCCCGCGTTCGGCAGAATGAAGCCGATCATGGCAGGCGGTTTCGCCTTCGGCGCATAGAGCACCTTGTAATAGGCCTGCGGGACGGCGACTTTGTTGCGGCCGATGAATCTGCCGCTGTTCAGGAAGAGCGGACCGGTCACGACCTGCAGCTCCCCTTTGTCGACAGCCCAGTCGCGGACTTTCGCTTCGAGTTTCCGCCAGATGCCGCGGTTGAAATCGGGTTCCTGCGGGGACATGTTCGAGAAGTAGAAACTTTCGGACATCGCTTTTTCCGACCAGGCCATGTCGGCGGCGGGAGCGAGATGCCCGCGGTCAAAGCCGCTCCCGGCATAATCCTCCGCCCGCGCGGACCCGGTTGAAATATAGGGGTCGATCCGGAAGTCGTCGCTGCGTTTCGCCGTCCCTCCGTCGGCCTCTGCCGCGGAGAGACGGTAGGTGACCCAGAGCGGCTGCTCATGTTTTTCGGAGTAGCCGAGCGCGTAGCCGCGCCGGTCGATGACGACATCGGTCATGGCGGGAATTCCGAGTTTCAAATTGTCGTACGGGGAGCTTTGTGCATCTTCCGGAGAATCGATCGGAATCGTCCGGTCCGACGGCATGAGCAGCCGATCCCTCGTGAAATAGAGCCAGGCACGGCCTTTCTGGTAAAACGGCAGACTGTCGGCGTATTTTTCGCCGATCTCGAAGAATCCCGCTCCACCGATCCCGATGAGGAACAGCAGAAACGTGAAGAGCTTCAGCAGAGGATATCTCCGCTTCGCCTGTTTTTTTCCGGTGGAACCTTTTTTTCCGGGCGCGGGTCTTTTTTTCCGTTTTGCGGTCGCGCCGGAGCGTCCCGGCGCGGAGCGTCTGCCTGCCGCCATCGTCTTCTCCGGTTACTTTTTCCCGACGGGACGGTGCAGGGGCAGCTTCCAGAGATCCGCCATCGCCGAGGGGATGTTGGTGTTGTCGAGAATCCCGGCGAACCGTTCCGAGCCGGGGCCGAACGCATAGACCGGAACCGGCGCGTCCGTGTGGCTTTTCGTCGTGTAGAGAATGTACGGCCTCTTCGGATTCTGCGGATTCGGCGCGCAGTAGATCCCGCCGGTTTCGTGGTCGGCGGTGACCACGATGAGCGTGTCGGGATTCTGTTTCGCGAAATCAAGCGCGGCCTTGACGGTGAAATCGACCATGAGCGGACCGTTCACGCTGTACTCGGGATTGTTGCCGTGGCCGCCGTGATCGGGGAAATGACCCTCGATCATGAGGAAGAATCCTTTCGGATTTGCGGCCAGACGGTTCATCGCTTCGGCCGAGATCTGCGAGAGCAGCTTCGTATCCTGCGCCCAGTCTCCGATGAACCCGAAGACGGGGCGTTTTTCCGCCTTGCGGAACTCTTCGAGACTGCCGATGCGGATGTATCCGTCTTTCTGCAGTTCGTCGACGAGGTTGCGGTCATCCTTGCGGGTCCCTTTTTCCGATTTGGGCAGGAACGGTTTCGCCCCGTTGCCGATGAGAATCTGATATCCGGTTTTCGCCTGCTGTTCCGCGATCTCCTGCGCCATGCCGCGGTGCGGAACGTGGGCGGAGAACGCCGCCGGGGTCGCCCCGGTGAGCTGGTCGGTCGTGATGATTCCAACCGAACGGCCGGAGTCGCGAGCCTCCTCGGCGATGGAACGCATCGGCTGTTTTTCCGGCGTCACGCCGATGTAGCCGTTGTTGGTCTTGTAGCCGCTCGAGAGTGCGGTTCCGCTGGCCGCGGAATCGGTGACGCTGCTGCTTGCTGAGGCCGTTTTCACCATGCCGTTGACCGGGAGCTGTTCCATCACGAGCGATTGCGGTCTGCCGTGGGCGTGGAGTCCGGCGAGTTTCACCGCGCCCTGGCCCATCCCGTCGCCGATGATGAGGATGATATTCTTCGGAGTTCCGGTGCGCGGAGTTTTCGCAAGTTCCGCCGGATCGACCGGTTCGGGTGCGGGATAGTCGTGCTTGAGCCTGGTTTGTTCCGGCAGTGGTTTGAGGTCGACGGCGTCTCCGACCGAGGCTGCCGCGACCATCCAGACACCGTCGGCGCCTGCGTGGAAGCGGAGCGCTTTGACCGGTTTCTCCTCCAGCGGGAATTTCGACGCGTAGAGTGAGACCTGCGAATTGTTGTTGTAGACGCTCCAGGCCCGCACCGCGTTTGCCGCACCCCGGTTTTCCTGCCAGTCTGCGAGGTCGCGCCCGGCGTGGAGGACGAATGACCGCATGGAGCCGTCGGCGTATTCGACGGTCAGTCGGCCGGCGGGCTCTTTCTTCGGATTCAACCAGGCTCCGGCGTGCAGCAGATAGAGCATTTTTCCGGTAGCCGGCTTCTCGAGTTCGACCCGGGCGAGTTCGGGCAGGTAGTTTCGTTTTTCGCAGCCGGAAACGACTACGCACGATTTGCCTTTTGTCGTCCGGTCGTCGAGAATCGTGAACGGCACCCCCGAAAGCGAGACGTCGCCGGACTTCAGCAGCCGCAGATCATTGGAGCCCTGATCGGTCCAGCCGCCGCTCCGGTCGTCCGGTGTTTCGTCCGCGAAAGCGGTGTTGGCTCCGGGAGCGAGATTCAGCGGCTTGATCTCCGCCGCCCCGATGCAGCCGGCGGCCAGAACCCCGGCAAAAAATCCGTACAGAAAACGCATTTATATCCTCCTGATCATGTTTCGTGACGGTTTTGTGACACTGGGGAAAGTATACCACAACTTACGGAAAAATCCACGATTTTGGAATTATTTTTCCGTAAGTTTTTCGTTGGCATCCGGTGAAATGCCGGGAATCTGCGCCTCATCCGGTTTTTTTTTCTTGAAAAAGGCAGCCTCCTGTGGCATATTATAAAGTTGTACTTGGATGAAATACGGATCCCGAAAGCGGAAGCGGCCTTGTCCGCCGTTCGCGGGAGGTTGTGAACAGACAAATCGAGAGCGAAAAGGAGGATTCCCGATGAATGAGAGTCCCGGATATGTGATTCTTAACGTAGAGGGCAGGCAGATTCAGCTGCCGGTTGTGGTCGGCACCGAGGGGGAAAAGGCGATTGACATCGCGAACCTGCGCCGCCAGACCGGGTATGTGACGCTCGACCCGAGCTTCATGAACACGGCGGCCTGTTACAGCCAGATCACGTTTGTCGACGGCGACAAGGGGATTCTGCGCTACCGCGGCATTCCGGTAGAGGAGCTCGTCAAGAAAACGATGTTCGTGGAGGTCGCATATCTGCTTGTGCACGGCGAACTGCCGACCGAGGACGATCGGCAGAAGTTTTCCGAGCTGCTGAACGTGAACTCGATGCTGCACGAGGATATGCGTCATTTCTTCGACCACTTCCCGGCCGGTGCGCACCCGATGCACATTCTCTCGACGATGATCAATGCGCTTGCGGCGTTCTATCCGAACGTCGACCTCAAGTCGATGGCCGATGATATCGACGTTTCGACTGCGCGGCTGATCTCGATCGTGCGGACGATGGCGGCGTTCGCCTACAAGAAATCGATCGGCGAACCGGTGGTCTATCCGCGTCACGACCTCTCGTACTGCGCGAACTTCCTGAACATGATGTTCGATTCGCCCGTGCGTCCCTACCAGATTCATCCTGAAGCGGTGCGGATTCTGAACATCCTCTTCATTCTGCACGCGGACCACGAGCAGAACTGCTCGACGACGACCGTCCGCACGGTCGGCAGCGCGCAGGTGAATCTCTATGCTACGATCTCCGCCGGAATCTCGGCGCTCTCCGGCCCGCTGCATGGCGGCGCGAACCAGAAGGTGATCGAGATGCTCAAGATGATCCAGGCCGACGGCAACGTCCGCAAATTCATCGACATGGCCAAGGACCGCAACAATCCGTTCCGGCTGATGGGATTCGGACACCGGGTCTACAAAACCTACGATCCGCGCGCCGCGATCATCAAGGAAGAGTGTCACGCCTATCTCGAAAAGACGAACTACAAGGATCCGCTGCTCGACGTGGCGCGCCAGGTCGAGGAGGCGGCGTTGACCGATCCTTACTTCATCGAGCGGAATCTCTACCCGAACGTCGACTTCTACACCGGTATTCTTTACCGCGCGCTGGGCATCCCCGAGAACATGTTCACCGTGATGTTCGCGCTCGCGCGCCTGCCCGGATGGGTCGCGCACTGGAAAGAGATGATCGGCGCGGCGACGAAGATCGTCCGCCCGCGGCAGATCTACATCGGCAAGACCCCGAGTGAAACCGCCGACGTCATGGCGAACCGCGATCTGCTGTGATCCGGTGATTCGTCGGGGAACAGAGGGAAAGGGAGGCTGCGGCCTCCCTTTTTTTCTGTCGCGGCGGGGAATTCCGGACACAAATCGTGCGGACCGCTTGATTTTTTGCGGAAACGGAGTATTGTGTTCTACATCCCGACAACCACTTATTACAGAGGAGAGGTTATCATGTCTGAAATCAGAGAGATTTTCGGCCGGGAGATTCTGGATTCACGCGGCAATCCGACCGTCGAAGTCGAAGTCGTTCTGGAGTCCGGTGCGACCGGTACGGCGGCGGTTCCCTCCGGCGCCTCCACGGGTGAAAACGAGGCGCTCGAACTGCGGGACGGCGATAAGAAGCGTTACGGCGGCAAAGGGGTTCTCAAAGCCGTCAGCAACGTCAACGATAAGATTTTCCCCGAACTCGAGGGGATGGAAGCATTCGACCAGATCGGCATCGATCAGGCGATGATCGAACTTGACGGCACGCCGACCAAGGAGAAGCTCGGTGCAAATGCGATTCTCGGCGTTTCGCTCGCGGTTGCGCATGCGGCGGCGGCCGAGCTCGATCTGCCGCTTTTCCGCTACATCGGCGGCGTGAACGGCAAGGTCCTGCCGGTTCCGATGATGAACATCATCAACGGTGGATCGCACTCCGACGCGCCGATCGCATTCCAGGAGTTCATGATCCGTCCGGTTGGCGCGGATCGTTTTTCCGAGGGGTTGCGCATGGGTGCGGAAGTGTTCCACGCCCTCAAGCAGATCCTGAAGAAGAAGGGACTTTCCACGGCGGTCGGCGACGAGGGCGGCTTTGCTCCGAACTTCCAGGGAGGAACGGAAGAGGCGCTTGATTCGATTCTGAAAGCGATCGATCTGGCCGGGTATCAGCCGGGCCGGGATGTCCGGATTGCGCTCGATTGCGCGTCGAGCGAATTTTTCCAGGACGGCATCTATAAATACAGCAAGTTCGAGGGGGACAAGGGGTGCGAACGTAACTCCGCCGCTCAGGTCGAGTATCTGGAAGAACTCATCAAGAACTATCCGATCGATTCGATCGAGGACGGCATGGCAGAGAACGACTGGGATGGCTGGAAACTCCTGACCGACCGGATCGGTGACCGCTGCCAGCTCGTCGGCGATGATCTTTTCGTCACGAATGTGAAGTATCTTGCGAAAGGGATCGAACTCGGTTGCGGCAACGCGATTCTGGTGAAAGTCAACCAGATCGGGACGCTGACCGAAACGCTCGACGCGATCGAGATGGCACACCGGGCCGGCTATGCGGCGGTCATCAGTCACCGTTCCGGCGAAACCGAAGATACCACCATTGCGGATATCGCGGTCGCGACCAACGCCGGACAGATTAAAACCGGCTCGCTCTCTCGTACCGACCGTATCTGCAAGTACAATCAGCTTCTCCGCATCGAGGAGCTGCTCGGGGATCTGGCGCGCTACGGCAACTGAGTGCGTGCAGTTCGTCCCTGAAAAAAGCGCCCGGAGATTTGCTCTGCCGGGCGCTTTTTTTCTCAGCGATTTTCGAGGAACGCATCCATGCGTTTGTTGACGGGCCAGTTGATATCGCGGGGGCAGCGGGCGATTTCGCGCTCGAGTCCGTCGTAAAGTTTCGTGAGTTCCGACTGCTTCATGCCGGTGGCGTTGAGAATTGCGGAGTTGTCGATGATCCGGTCGAAGAGCCGGTCGTATTCGAGTTGCCAGCGTGCTCCGGGCCAGTACGGATTGGGGGAGAGAATTTTCAGGTAATCTTCCTTGTCGATCCAGACGCAGTCAAGGTTGCAGATCGCCTTGTAGTATTCCGCGATTTCTCCCCAGGTATGGTGTTCGGCTGTGGCGACGGTGAACGTCTTTCCAAATGCCCGGTCGTTGAAGAGAAGTCCGGCGATCATCTTCGCGACATCTCCGGCCCAGCTCATGGTCGCTTGAATGTTCCGTGCCTGTTCCGGCAGTGCGGCGACTTTTCCCGCGAATGCACGACCGACGGTGTCGGGCGCCTCGAGCGTGACGAGCTGATACCGCAGAAGCGAGTAGGTGATCGCCGGCCGGATGATCGTCCAGTTGCTCCGGGCCCGGCTGCGGACGATGTTTTCCCCGCGCGCCTTGTAGATGCAGTAGTCGTCGGTGTTGCGCAGCAGAACGTCTTCGGAGGAGTCGAGCAGCCGCGGCGAACTCTCCCGGATCGGATGCTCCTTGTTGTCGTAGATCCGGTAGCTCGAGAGATAGATGTAGTGATCTGTGTTGTCAAGAAGCAGCGGCAGATACGTGGCGAGCTCCCCGGTCGGATAGATCATGAAGTCGACGATCCCGTCATACCGGTTCTCCAGCAGTTTACAAAGATTGGACCACTCTTTCGCATCGCTCTTGATGTAGTTCACCCCCGGAAACGGCTCGCGCGGCGTGTCAAGAGATACCGCGTCAACCAGGAACCCTTTCTCCGCGAGAACGGGAACAAGATACTGCCCCATGGCGCCGGTTGCGCCGAGTACGAGAAGTTTTTTCCCGGACAGATTCATGTCGCACCTCCTTTTCTGTAACGACTGATGAAAGGTATTTCCCGGCTCCGTTTTTTTCAACTGATTTGCCGGGATTCCTGTGAAAAGGATCGTGCAATCTTCTCATCGTTTTCTGAAAAATCGTTCCGAACTCTGCAACTTTGTCAATCGCGGGCAAAAAAAAGGAGAAAGCATCGTGCTTTCTCCGTTCGGTGTTGCGATCACAGCTCGAGCAGTTTTCTGACCAGCTGATCCCCTTTGAGAAATCCGAGTTTCCCGGTGGGTGCGAGTCTTTCACTGAACTGCTCGACATCGTCCGGCTCGATCTCCGGACCGCAGACAGCGACCGGAACCGGAGTGCGCGTATGTTTGCGCAGTTTGATCGGAACCGGATGATCCGGCAGCACGGCGAAGTTGATCGGCTTCCCCTCGAGAGCTTTCAGTACCGGCGCGACGATCTTGGAATCGAAATCGGAAATCGCCCGCATCTTGAGTTTCAGATCTCCGAGGTGCGAACACTCGTCGATCGCCTCGACGTGCAGATAGACCAGATCATGATCGACGAGCGCGGCGAGAGCGGCGCTGACTTTGCCCGCATAGTTCGTATCGATGAAACCGGTTGCTCCCGGCACCTCGACCACGGTCATATTCGAGCATTTCCCGATCCCCTTGATGACGTCCACCGCACTGATGATCGCGCCGCGCCGCCCCGCATAGACGTCGCTGAATTTCGGGAGATTCGGGCGGCGGCCGGGACTCCACGGCCAGATGCGGTTCGCCGGAGACGCTTTGCCCGCATTGAGTTCATGCGAAGCGAGAAACGCCGCCGCGAGCGCGCCGAGCCGGTTCAGAAAGTCGACCGTATAGGCCGCTTCCGGCGAATCGTCCGCCGGAGTGAGCGGCAGTTCGGAGAGCGGAATATCCTGCGAGGAGTCCGGCTTGAAGTAATTGACCTTGTCGGAGAATTTCTTCCCGTGCAGCACAAGCAGATTCCGGTAGCTCACACCGGAGTGAAACGTGACATCGTCGTTGCCGAATTTCTCCTGCAGCGCCGCCATCAGTTTCGCGGCGGTATCGTTGTCGATATGCCCGGCCGAGTAATCCCGCAGCACCCCGTCCGGCGAGGCGTAGACGAGATTGCACCGGAACGCCACATCGTCGTCCGCCAGCCGGATTCCCTGGCTCACCGCCTCGATCGGTCCGCGCCCGGGGTAGTTCTTCTCCGGATAGTAGCCTAGTACCGACATGTTCGCAACATCGGAAGAGGTCGGCAACCCCTCCGGCAGCGTCAGAAACGTCCCGGAGACGCCGCGTTTCGCGATGGAATCCATCGCCGGGGTATCGACCGCTTCGAGCGGGGTTTTGCCGCCGAGCTCCTCAAGCGGCTCGTCCGCCATGCCGTCGGCGAGAAAAATAACTGCTTTGCGATTCATTTTGCTTCTTCCTCAGATAATAAACTCCGGAGCGCCTCCGGAGAGATTCCTGTGATTTTAACGACTTTGCTGCGGCCGGTCCGGCCGGAGATGAGTTCCACCGCGCTTTTCGGTACGCCGCACTGTTCGGCGAGCATCCGGCAGAGTTCCTGGTTGGCCTTGCCGTCGACCGGCGGCGAGGAGAGCGCGATCTTCACCGCCTCTTCGCCGTACCCTCCCGCGACACCGCTGCGCGATGCGCCGGGTTGAACCCGGCACACGAGCAGCGTTCCATCGCTCGAGGACTTAAAGGCCTTGCTCGGCAGTTCCATCATCTTCGGTGGGCCGCAGCGTTTGTTCCGGTCGGCCGAGCGCGTCCGGTTCCGGATCACGGCCGAGCAGGACGTTGATCTCGTCGATCGAGAGTGTCTCGCGTTCGAGCAGCGCTTTCGCGAGTTTCTCGAGCTCGTCACGATGACGGGTCAGGCAGTCGCGCGCCGATTCCAGCGCATTCTGCGACAGCCGGCGGATCTCCAGATCGATCTCGCGCGCCGTCTCCGGACTGACCCGCTCTTCAGGCTGTGCGTCGAACGGCATGTGCGGATGAGCCGGGAAGTTTCCGTACTTGATCGTCCCGAGTTTGTCGCTCATGCCGTACAGACAGACCATCAGCCGTGCCGTGTGGGTCAACTGATTGATGTCGCCTGAAGCTCCGGTCGTGATGTCGCCGAAGATGATCTCCTCGGCGGCGCGCCCGCCCATGGTCATCTCCATGTCGGCTTCAAGTTCGAGCTTGCTGCGCGTGTAGGCGTCTTCTTTCGGCATCGAGAACGTCGCGCCGAGATAAGCCGTTCCGCGCGGGATGATTGTCACCTTGTGCAGCGGCGTGGCGTATTTGTTGTGCAGCGCCACGAGCGCATGACCAGCTTCATGATAGGCGGTGAGTTTGCGTTCGCGGTCGGTGATCCGGCGGCTGCGCCGTTCACGGCCGTAGCTGACCTTGTCGCGAGCCTCCTCCATATCGGCCTGGGTGACCGCTTCACGGTTGTAGCGGGCTGCGAGCAGCGCGGCTTCGTTGCAGAGATTCGCGAGGTCCGCGCCGCTGAATCCCGGCGTGGTGCGCGCCATCACGTCGAGGTTGACCGAGCTGTCCACCTTGATCTTCTTCACGTGCACGTCGAGGATCTGCCGCCGTCCGACGATGTCCGGGAGGTCCATCACGACCTGGCGGTCGAACCGGCCGGGCCGCAGCAGCGCCGGATCGAGCACGTCCGGACGGTTCGTCGCGGCCAGAACGATCACGCCGTTGCGGCTTTCCAATCCATCCATTTCGACGAGCATCGCGTTGAGTGTCTGTTCACGCTCATCGTGGCCGCCGCCCCAGCCCGAGAAGCGGGAGCGCCCGACCGCGTCGATCTCATCGATGAAAATCAGGCACGGCGTATTTTTGCGCGCCTGCTCGAACATGTCGCGCACGCGGCTCGCGCCGACGCCGACGAACATCTCCACAAAATCCGAGCCGCTGATCGAGAAGAACGGCACTCCCGCTTCGCAGGCGACCGCCTTGGCGATCAACGTCTTGCCGGTACCGGGTTCGCCGACAATGAGACACCCTTTCGGAATCTGTCCGCCGACAAGCTGGAAACGAAGCGGATCTTTCAGATACTCCACGATTTCCCGGATCTCCTCTTTGGCCTCGTCGGCTCCGGCGATGTCGTCGAAGTGAACGTTGAGCTCATCCGGCGGAATCATGCGCGCCTTGCTGCGGCCGAAATCCATCGCGCCGCGTCCCGATGCCCGCATCTGCCGCATCGAGAAGAAGTAGATGAATCCGATCACGACCACCAGCGGCAGCACACCGATCAGGATGAAATTCCAGAATCCGGAATTGTTCGGTTTGACGACCACATTGGCGCCGCTCTTCTGCAGCAGGCGGGCGAGATCATCGGTATAGACGACCCGGGTTTTATACGTTTCATCGGCATTCGGCCTGATTTCAGCGTCTCCCGAACGCGGCGACTGCACCGGGGTGGTCGTCACCGGCACGGACGAAAGCCCCTGACGGCGGAATTTCCCTTCGCAGACCATGACATTGCCGTTTTCCCAGGTCATTTCGACCGATACGATCTGCATTGCGGCAAGTTTTTCCTCGAATTCGCTTTGAGAAAACTCCACCGCCCGGGCCGGGCCATACCCCTTGAACAGCAGCAGCCCGGCAAGCACCAGAAACAAAATCAGCCAGACAATCGCCGCTTTGCTGGAACGCTGCGGTTTCCTGCGGTCTGCACCAAGAGGGCTGCGCCCGCCGCCGGCTGGGCTGCGGCCCGATTTGTCATCCCCGGCCATCTTCTGGATCGTTCTGCCGGGGTGCCCCGACCGGACTGCGGCGGGGGTCATAACATTATTTTCCATAGAATCTCTTTCATTCTGGACGCGGGATCTTCCTGCCGTCCTCTTCACTTTCATACAGGCAATCCGCCGGATACTCCCCGCATCCGGCGGATTCCGAAACTCCTCCCGGCCGGGAAACGCCTACAGCTTGTTCGCAATGGTGTAGATCAGATATCCGACCACGGCGACAATGCCGAGCGCGAGCAGAATGTAAACCCCGAGCATCAGCCGCTGAAGCATCACGCTCTTCCGGTCGACCGTATCCGCGAACGGATCGAGGCTGGTCATTTTCGGAACTGTCGAGGTATTGCTGTCGAGCTGCGAGATGTCGATCGTCACCGTGGTGCTCCCCACCTGGGCTTCCGAACCGTCGTTGCTGTCAAACAGAACCTCAACTCCTCCGAACAGAATGATGTCGGAATTTTTCAATTCCTGCTCTTTCACCGGAACATTGTTGACCCGCGTACCGTTGGTGCTGTCGTTGTCCCGGATGATATAGACCGTTTTCCCGTCCCGCGTGGTCCGGATAATGTCCGCATGGTGACCGCTCAAGCTCGAATCCTTGATGACAATATCGTTGCCGTCACGGCGGCCCACGGTCATCTGATCTTTGTTCAGTTCGAATACTTTGCCACGAAGTTTTTCGTACAGAACCGTCAATTTCGGATAATCCGCCATCTTTCCGCCCGTTTCTCTGAGTTTCTGTTGTTGACAATCTTTAAACGAGAATATACTCCAGCGTGAGGAATTTGCAACATATTTTCCAAGTTTTTTGCGATAAAAAACGCTTGCGGCGGGTCAATGTGCATAGAAACAGCCGCACAGACGCCCGCTCCCGTCCGGAGATACCAGCGGCGGAAGTGCGATCCGGCACTGTTCCCTGGCCTCCGGACAGCGCGGATGGAACGGGCACCCCGTCGGCGGATCGAGCGGCGACGGAACGTCGCCCGGCAGCACGATCCGTTTCCGCCCCGTCTGGTCGATGGTCGGCACCGCCGAGAGCAGCGCCTTCGTATACGGATGGTACGGGCGCCGCACAAGTTCGCGCGCCGGTGCGGACTCCACCACTTTCCCGAGATACATCACGAGAATGCGCGACGAAATATGCTCGACCACGGCAAGATCGTGCGCGATGAAGAGAAATGCCGTCCCGGTTTCGCTGCGGATCTCCTCAAGCAGATTGATGATGGAGGCCTGCACGCTGACATCCAGCGCCGAGACCGGCTCGTCCGCGACGATGAGCGCCGGTTCCGCCGCCAGCGCCCGCGCAATCCCGATTCTCTGTCGCTGACCGCCGGAAAATTCATGCGGATAGCGGTCGAGCGCTTCAGCGGAGAGTCCGACCCGGTCCAGCAGACGCGCCGCCCGTTCCCGTCGTTCCCCCCGCGGCAGTTTAAAGTGCAGTGCCAGCACCTCGTCGAGAGCGGAAAAAACCGTCAACCGCGGATTCAGCGACCCGTAGGGATCCTGAAAAATCATCTGAAAATGTTTCCGCTCCCGCCGCAGCGCCTGCCCCTTGAGCGAACCCAGCTCCCGGCCGTTCAGCAGCACCCGTCCCGCAACGGGCTTTTCAAGTCGGACTAGAGCGCGGCCTAGCGTACTCTTCCCGCAGCCCGACTCGCCGACCAGACCGACGATCTCCCCGGCTTCGATCGAAAATGAGACTCCGTCGACCGCCCGGACGAATCGTTTCGGGCGGAACCAGCCGCCGCGGACCGGATAGTAGACTTTCAGATTTTCAACTTCCAGCAGCGCCATCGTTCATGCCTCCTGCGGATCGGGGAAAACCGCGATCGCGGTGATGTTGTCCCGGGCGCCGGCCATGAGCACATCCCGGAGAATCCGGTCGACCGCCTGGCGCGGAGTGGCCGCCTCGGCCATGATCGTCTGAAGCGTTTCTCTCGAGAGCGTCCCGGAGGCGCCATCCGAGCAGAGCAGATACCGGCTGCCCGGACGGCGCGGCAGCGCATGAAGTTCCGGTTCGAGTTCCGAGCGCGGCCCCACCGCCCTGGCGATCAGATTTTTCATCGTCGCCAGACCCGGAGGAAGAAAACCGTGTTCCCGCGCGAACTCCGCGGAAAACGAGTGGTCCGTCGAAAGCTGCACGAGCCCGTCGGAGGGGTGAAATTCGTACATCCGGCTGTCCCCCGCACTCGCGAGCAGCACCGTCCGCCGCAGAAACACCGCTGCGACGATCGTGCTGGACATCGGTCGTCGGACCTGTTCAAAATAATTGCGCTCAAATACCTTGCGGTTGATCTCCCGGATCGTGTCCCGCAGGAACGCTGCCGCATCCTCCTCCCGCAACGGCCGCTCTTTCGGCAGTGTCCGGAATTTTTCGGCGAGATCGCGGCAGCAGATCAGACTTGCCAGCGCCCCGTTGGAGTGGCCGCCGACGCCGTCGGCCACGATGGCCAGCGCATGGTCGCGTTCCGGCGGGGCGTAACAGCAGAAGTTGTCCTCGTTGCGTTTCCGATGCAGCCCGAGATTACTTTCTCCGGCCATGATGATTCCGGCGCGATTCCGCATGAATTCCTCAAGAAGATAAATAAAATACCGGGAATCCCCCTTGCAAAGATTCCGTTTTTCATGTCTATTATAATAATGTTGCATCGTGATCTTTTCAAGTCCGACTCGGAGAAAGTGGAATGAAAACATACTCGCTTTTATGTGCCGCGGCGTTTCTTGCGGTGATTCTGGCCGGCTGTGCCGGGGTGGATGCCAGGCGGGAGCAGCGGTGGGCGGCGTTCGATCCGCTCCGCCCGGATCCGGAGTTCCGGCTGCTGCCGGACCGCCCGCTTCTGAAATTCAGCCGTTCCGGGAACCGCTCCGCCGCCGGGGAGCGTGCGGAGGAGGCTGCTCCGCTGGTCTGGAAGAGTGCGGAGCTCGATTCCCGCGGTCTCGAGGGGACCGCGTCCCGTTTCTGCCGGGAGAAGTTTGAACTTTACATGATCGCCAGAACCGGATTCCGGGGGAAGCTTCGCGCCCGCGCTCTGAATGAACGTCGGGAGGAGGTCGGCCGGGCCGTCACCACTCTGGAACGGAACCCGGATGAAGCGGGCTGGGTCGAATTCCGGTTCCCGGAGCGTTTCGCCCCGGAGGAGGTCAAAGTGATTGCCGTGGAGCTTGCGGAGTAGAAAATGCGTGCGGTTTTGTCAACCATCGGACTGCTGATCCTCTCGAACGTCTTTATGACATTCGCCTGGTACGGGCATTTGAAAAATCTGTCGAACCGGGCGTGGTACGTCGCCGCGGTCGCGAGTTGGGGCGTGGCGTTTTTCGAGTATATGCTGCAGGTGCCCGCGAATCGGATCGGTCATACGACGCTCTCGCTCGGACAGTTGAAGATTCTTCAGGAAGTGATTGCGCTTTCGGTATTTGTGCCGTTCTCCGTCTTTTACATGAAAGAGTCGCTCTCGTGGAACTATCTCTACGCGGCGATCTGCATCGCGGGGGCGGTATTCTTCATCTTCCGCGGGTAGGGGGGGCGCCATGGGCGAACTGGCCGGGGTGGTTCTCAGGACGGCGCTCGACGCGGGATATCTGCTCGCCGCGGGGGTGCTCCCTCCGCTGATCGCCGGGATTGTGCTGCAGTTCGTCACTTCGCTGTTCGGGGTGTGTTGCATCGAGGTGTTCGGGATTCGTTTCTGCGTCTGGGCGACGGCGCCCGGTGTGATGATGCATGAGTTCAGCCATGCGCTGGCGTGTCTGGTGTTTCGACACCGGATCAGGGAACTTGTGCTGTTTTCTCCGCAGAAAAACGGAACTCTGGGTTGGGTTATTCATGAGTGGGATACGCACAGCCTCTGGCAGAGGATTGGCTGTTTCTTCATCGGGGTGGCTCCGCTCGGATTCGGGCTGGGGGCGATTCTTTTTCTGACACTGCAGCTGCTCCCCTACGAGGCGCTCCCGTTTCCGGATCTTCCGGACGGAGGGGCGGCCGGCTTCAAGGAGCAGTTCCGGGCGACGTTTCTCGGGCTTTGCGGGGTGTGGATCAATCCCGGGATTCTTTCCGGCTGGCGGTTCTGGGTCTGGCTCTACGCGATGATCGCGATCGGCTCGCAGATCTCGTTGAGCGGTGCCGATCTCGAGGGGGCGAAAAGCGGAGCGGCGGCTCTCACGTTGGTTCTGGTTGTCGGGGCGGTGGTGCTTGCGCTGCTGTTCCCGGACGGGATGCCGCTTCCTGTGGCAGCGATCCGCTTTTCCGCGACGATCTGCGGTCTGCTGTTTTATCTGCTTTTGCTGTTCGGCGGGTTGGCGTTGCTGTTGATGGCCTGCCGTGCCGGATATCGCGCCCGGAGGCGGCGGAACTGATGGCCGGTTACCGTACCCATGTGTTCTGCGGCGGGTTGTGGGGACTCTGTGCCGGAGCCGCCGCATTCCTGACCGGCTGGTGTACGCCGGTGCAGTCCGCGATACTCGGGGTCTTCGGCATGATCGGCGCCGGGTTGCCGGATATCGACGGGAAAACTTCCCGTCCCCGCCGCCTGCTGCTCGGAGTGCTCGGCGTGGGTGTTCCGGTTCTGCTGGTCGGACGGTATCTGCCGCGCGGGGCGACCAACGAGATCTACTTCTGCTGGATCACCGGGAGTTATCTGGTCATCTGTTTCGGTCTGGATTTTCTGCTGAGTCATTTTTCCCGACATCGCGGGGCGTTCCACTCGATTCCGGCGGCGATTCTGGCGGGGGAGGGGGCGTTTCTGGTGTTTGCGGGATCGACGCTTCAGGCGCGTTTTGCGTTTGCGCTGGCGGTTGCGGGCGGATACCTGTCGCATCTGCTGCTCGACGAACTCTGGTCGGTGAACCTCTTCGGAATCGCGGAAAAAAAGAGTGCGGGCAGTGCTTTTACCTGGAAGACCGACTCCCCCTCCGGAACCGTTCTGCTCTATCTGGCGGTGGCGCTTCTCGGCGGATTCTGCGTATTTTGAAGTGCACGGCGGTTGTTTCTGAAACCGTTCCCCTCCATCCATAGAGGATTTTCTGCTCCGCGGAAGTGCTGGACGCCCTGCCAAAGTGAGCTCCATTCCACAATACAGGCTCTTTCCGGAAAGCTCTTTTTCAGTTGACAAAATGAGAAATCTGTGCTAATTTTACTAAAATATCAGCTTTCTGACTCCGATTTTTTCCCCAGGAGAAAGAACCGGCCGGCAACATATCCCTCTCCACGCACAGGGATCTGTTCAAGCAACAAGAGAGAATCATGAAAAAGAATCAGACGAATACCGGATTTAACGGAAGACAATTTGCACTCTGGATGGCCGCTCTGGTGCTGGGCGGAATCCTGGGAACGCTCAACATCGGCTGGCTGAATGATTTTTTCAATTTCATCGCGTCCGTCTATACCCGGCTGTTTCAATTTGTGGCCGTTCCGACGATTGCACTGGCCGTGACGACGACGCTGGCCCTGCTCGGCACCCGGAAAAACACCGGCCGGATCTTTCTGCATACGATCGTCTACACGCTGCTCACCACCGCCGCCGCCGCCCTGGTGGGACTCCTGCTGTTCAAGGTGATCGAGCCCGGAAATCTTCCGGCGGATGTCATTCAGCAGGGAAATGCAACCGTTCCGGAAAATCTGGGGTCGATTTCCTATTATTCTCATATTCTTTCCGTGATTCCGAATAACATACTCGCCCCGTTCTCCTCCGGGAACGTGCTGAGCATTCTGCTGGTGGCCGTCGCTGTCGGCCTCGTTCTGGCCCTGAAGAAAGAGTCCGAAAACATTCAGGTGCTGCTGAAAGGCATCCTCGGCATGCAGGAGGTGCTGTTCGCTCTGATCCGCGCGCTGGTCTGGACTCTGCCGCTCGGAATTGTGGCTTTCGCCGCGCAGCTTTCCGCACAGGTTTCCGCCGGATTCATCATCGGATCTCTGGGGAAGTATGTGGCGGTTGTTCTGGGAGGGAACCTCATTCAGTCCCTGATCGTGCTGCCGCTGTTTCTGCTGATTCGCGGGATCAATCCGCTCCGGGTTTTCCGCTGCATGCTGCCGGCGGTGCTGATGGCCCTCTTCACCAAGAGTTCAGCGGCGACTCTGCCGGTGACCGTGGCATCCGCGGAAAACAATCTGAAAGCGAAAGAAGAAGTGGCGCGGTTTGTACTGCCGATCTGCTGTACGATCAATATGAACGGCTGCGCCGCATTTATCCTGGTGACTTCGCTTTTCGTCATGCAGAACGGCGGCTGGACGCTGAGTCTGCCGACTGTGGCGCTCTGGTTTTTCATTTCCATCATCTCCGCGATCGGCAATGCGGGGGTGCCGATGGGGTGTTATTTCCTGACGCTCTCCCTGATGTCCGGCATTCATGCCCCGATCGGAATTCTCGGAATCATCCTGCCGATCTACACGATCATCGACATGATCGAAACGGCGGAAAATGTCTGGTCCGACTCCTGCGTCTGCGCAATGGTGAATAAAACCATGACCGCCGCAGATCCGACCCCCGACGCCAGATAACCGTTCCCCCACTCCCACCGCCTTGAACGGGAGAGTCCGCGATTTCTCTTTCCGGAAGATAAGGAACTTCCCGCCTGCGACTGAAAGCAAAAACCGCCCCGGGAAAATCCTCCGGAGCGGTTCACCGACAAAAAAATGGTGCGCTCACGGGGACTCGAACCCAGGACCCAGTGATTAAGAGTCACTTGCTCTACCAACTGAGCTA
>CALXOE010000003.1 GCA_944389935.1 uncultured Victivallis sp. | reverse complement strand
TTTTTGCTGAAATATAAGTTGCATCCAGAACCATCATCTTTCAACTTTTTCTTTTCCTATGGGATGGCTGTGATTTTCCACGATAAAATAAATTCTTTTACGGAGTTAAAAACAGAATCATCCAAATCTGGATACTTTTCAAGAACATTATTTACCCATTCTGGCCCGTGCCCACTTGCAGATTTTACAAAACACTCCAATTCTCCACAGGGAACAATAAAAATATTAATTTTTTCAAGTTCAGACAATATTGTTGATAACGCCTCATACGCCTGCCCGCGAGGGACTCCTGCTATTCCAGCATGTTTTATTCCATCCCACCGGCTCTTTGGTACTGCAATTTTTTGAATTTTTTTCAATTTTTCTTTGGGAAGAGGATCATTGTCTTCACTTCCAATTTCCTCTCGAATTTTTTCAATGATTTGCTTTCCTGATAAATTACTAACATTTTCTATATTTGAAATGAGAATGCGATAACTACTTCGCAAGCTTTCCCAGTCTCCGCCTGATTCTTTCACCAGATCGCAAATTACACACTCCTCATTAAGAATATCAATATCGGGAATTACTTTAAATTCAATATTCAGCGATTTCAATGCAGCTACGACTTTTGCCATACGATGCTTGCCGCCACAATGAACAAATAGAGATTCTGGATAAGAATTATTCTTCTCTTTGAGGAAGGAATTAATGATTGAATAGAATCGACAATCCGCGTCACTCTCACATACAACTACGTTATTGTAGAACATCCCATCCATAATTTCTGAGTGTTTCAATAACGGATCACTCCATAATTCACGGATTTTTGCATTGTCTAAAACAGAAACATTATTATGATTTCCATTTCTAGTAATTCGAATGATTTTTACTCGCTCAGGGGCTTCTGCCAAAAGCCCTTTTATTAAATGCTGACTATGAGTTGATATGAAAGCTTGCTGGTTATTTGAAAGTGATTCTGCAATAATCCTTCCCATAATAACTGCTTGAGGTGGATGTAGAAATGCTTCTGGCTCATCCATTAAAAAAGTACGAAAATGATCCACCGATAAATACAATAAAATACCGGAAAAACTTCGCATCCCGTCACCTTGGTCATGCAAAACAGGATATTGTTCAAGTTGTTGAGCATACTTTTCAACGAAGTCTTGGGCATCATCTGCAGAAATTTCGTTCATCTCTGGAATTTCTCCCAAACACAAAGGAATTGTTTTTCCATGTTGTGTATTGGGAAAGATTGAGCAATTAAAGGCTTTCGCAAAATACGCAGTAATTTTTTTTCGAAATGAAGCATTACGGGAAATTACGTGAATAGGATGCGTCGGTGGAGTTGTTCTATCAATAATTTCCGGCGGGGTACAGACTGATAAGCGATTATCAGTTTTCAAAAAACATATAAAAACTTCTCTGAAGGCAGAGTAGCATTTTATATTTTGCAAAAAAGTCCTAAATAAACTCTCGCCTATAGAAAAATTTAAACCTAGATAAACATTGACGTTATTCTGACGTTTAAAGGTTGCTATGCTGCTCATATAAGATTTTAAGTCACTTTTAGCATCCTTAAACACGCTAATGTTATTTACTACTATCCCTTGAGAAAAATCTTTCGATATATTCCAAATATCTCGAAGACATTGACTTTTCCCTACATTGTTTGATCCGACAAACACAACAATATCATCCTGTTTGATGGGAATCGACACAGCATTGTTAAAAGTCAATTCGGAAATATAAACATCTGGATGTGAAACTTGATGTTGTTGTTTTTCATCTACTGCATCAAACATATTTTTTTCTTTCCTCGCTATCTTCGGGAATTGTGGAATCCTGCTCCTCGCTTTCATCCGGATCGCCGGAGGGGGCGAGGTCTTCTGGGGAGACTGCCTCCACGGCGATGTTCCGAACGTCAACTTTTCCTGTAACAACTGCGGCAATGAGCGCATTTTTATATTCAGTTAAAAGACTAATTTTTTCTCTTCCCTGTTGTATAATTAAGTTAATTTTTTCAGATTTATCAAGAATCGAGGCGAGAATCTTTTGTTGTTCTCTCAAAGAAGGCAATGGTAAACTGATTTCATTGAAATCATCGGTATAGAGACGCCAAAAACCTTCAACAATTCCTCTTACTCTTAATTGTAGTTCTCGGCGACAACTCTGTGATTTTAAAACAAGCTCAGAATATTGTGGTAATATTTTTGACTTGTATACTTGTAAAACAGTATAGTCAGGACTGACCACGCCTGACTGTTGAGCAAGAGAAAAAACTCCAAGATGAGCTTTTAACCTATTTAAAACAAGATCATCTTTGAGACACAGCTTTCCGCCGACATAAGTTTCCGATAATATACATCGTTCAGCAAGCTTTGAATCAGGAATTAAACCATGACGTTGACTCATGGAGAGATGAACCTCATTCCCCGTTTCTGAACGATTGTTCTTTTCCTTAAATAGATATCTACAGCGACAAGTTTTCCAGTGTTTCGGGATTGGGCCGAGCCAGTCGATACCGGAATCCTTCAGTTCTACGTCGGGATCCAGTCCGCGGGTCACGGCCTGATTGATGATCGCCTGTTTCTGTTCCTGCAAAAGCGCAATCTGCCTCTTCTTGGCACGGATCAATTTGTTGATCTTCGCCGTCATCGAATCCAGATAGCGGACGATCTGCGCCTGCTCGTCGGCGGGAGGCAAGGGTAAACTGTGTCTTCTCAAGGTCGAGTAATCAATATTTTGACCTTCTCTAATGCCAGTCACACAGGTTTGTAACAAAGCAATAAAATTGGGCGATTTCGCCAGGTACCTGAAATATCCGGAATCGATTAAACAAGAATCCGGAATCATAATAGTGTAAGCAGGGCTGATGATTCCTTGATAATAAGCGTATTCGATCCCACCTTGAAAGGAACGAAGACTGATTACAAAATCTCCCACGCGTACTAATTTTAAAAGATGAAGATCTTTTTGGGCTTCGACAGTTCTAGCCCCATAAAGACTTTTCGGTATTACACCATGGTTTTGAGTCGCAGCTAACAATGGCTCATCCGGGTATCCTTTCTCTGAGCGTTCCCGAAAAATGTATTTTATTTTTCGAGTAGTCCAGTGCCTCGGAATTTCCGGGAGCCAGGCGAGGCCGATCGGCTTGTATTCGGGATAGGGTTTCATCGCCCCCCTCCCAGAATCTCATCGAGCAGTCCGGCAGTCTCCTCCTCCAGTTTCCGCAGTTCCGCCGTGATCTCCTCCAGCGGGCGAAGCTGCAACGGCTTGTAGAAGTATTTCGTGAACGAAAGTTCGTAGCCGATCTCCGTCTTGCTCTCGTCAATCCACGCATCCGGCACAAACGGCAGCACCTCTTTCTCGAAAAAGGCCGGAATTCCTCCCTCATACCGGAACGGAACCCGCTCGGTATCCCGCAGCTCCGCGTCCGCTTCCCCCTCCACCGGTCTGGCACTCTCATCCTTCTCCGTGATGAAGGGGCGCAGTTTCTTCAACAGCCCCGCCTTGAGCCCGGTCGCCCGGGCAAACGCCGTCCAGTCATCCAGCGGCACATCCGCCGGCAGCGCGGCACGCGCCTTCTCCCACGCCGCCCGGTCGGCCGCCTTGAGCACCGTCTCCGGGATCTCCCGCTTCGGATCGATCCGGAGCCGCAGCGGACGCTCCACCGTAATCAGCCAGTACCCGAATTCGGAGTTGTCGAACACCTTGCTGTGTTCCGACTCCTCCATCGTTAGAAACATCTCCGCAATGCGGCGGCGGTTCTCTTCGGAAAATTCACAGTTCTTCTTCCCGAGATTCTTCCGCAACGGCACCTTCAACTCCGTCGCGTCGATCAGCTGAATCCTCCCGCGCCGCTCCGGCGCTTTCCGGTTCGACAGAATCCAGATGAACGTCCCGATTCCCGTATTGTAAAAGGTGTTCTCCGGAAGCGCAATGATCGCCTCCACCAGATCGCGCTCAATCATGTAACGCCGCGCATTGCTCTCCCCCGAACCGGCATCCCCCGTGAAGAGCGACGAACCATTGTGAACTTCCGCAATCCGGCTGCCGAGTTCGGTGGTCTCCTTCATCTTGGCAATGTTGTTCAGCAGAAACAGCAGCTGCCCGTCGCTGCTGCGCGGAATCATCGCAAACTCCGCATCGTCGGCAAAATTCACCACGAAACGCGGATCAATGATCTCCGATTTGCCGCCGAGTTTCTCCGCGTCGGTCTTCCACGACTTCCCGTACGGCGGATTCGAGAGCATGAAGTCGAATCGATACGTCGGAAACCGGTCGTTGGAAAGCGTCGATCCGTAACCGATGTGTTCCGACTCCTCACCCTCTCCGGAGATCAGCATGTCCGACTTGGTGATGGCGTAAGTCTCCGGGTTGACCTCCTGCCCGAAGAGGTGAATCGACACGGTCTTGCCGTTCTGGGCTGCCAGCTCGTTCAACCGCTTCTGCGCAACCGTCAGCATGCCGCCGGTGCCGCTCGCCCCGTCGTAACAGGAGTAGGTGGCGTCCTTGATCTGGTCCGCAATCGGCAGAAACACGAGATCGGCCATGAGTTCAATCACGTCACGCGGGGTGAAGTGTTCCCCCGCCTCCTCGTTGTTCTCTTCGTTGAAACGGCGGATCAACTCCTCGAAAATCGTCCCCATCGTGTGGTTGTCGAGTCCCGGCAGCCGCACGTTGCCCCAGTCGTCCAGAACCGGTTCCGGACTGAGATTCACAGTGGGGGCCACGAACTTCTCGATCACCGCACCGAGAATCCCGGCCTCGGTCATGGTGTCGATCTGGTTGCGGAACTTGAACTTATCCAGAATCTCCTGCACGTTGGGGGAAAATCCATCAAGATAAGCGATGAAATCCGCTTTCAACTGCTGGGACTTCGCCCGGGAGGTCAGGTCTTTGAGCATGAAAGGCGAGCTGTTGCAGAACGACTGCCCGGCCACCTTGCAGAGCGCGGGAGTCTGATTGGCGAACTTCGCCGCGTCAAGTTTCGCCTTCATCGCCAGAACGTCCGGCTTGCTTTTTTCCAGCACCGCGTCCAGCCGCCGAATTACCGTCATCGGCAGAATCACATCGCGGTATTTGCCGCGCACATAAACGTCCCGGAGACAGTCATCCGCGATGCCCCAGATAAAACTTACGATAGAGTTGAATTGCAGTTGATCCATTTTCGCCGTTCTCTGCCCGTTTCCCGAACCCGGATAAAGCGACGGAGGGCTGAAGCATCACCGCTCCCTTTGCGTCGCTCAAATCGTCCTCCTCCGGAAAATTCTGTTGTTTCTGTATCTTCTTCACTAAAATAGCATTTTATGAACTTTTTTTCAATGAATTTCTCCGGTCCGGAGGCTTTTTTACCGGCATGAATCGCCGAAAAGTCAATTATGAAACCATGCAGAGCCCAGGAGTGTTTCCCCTGGACATTGTTCGGGAAATATGATTTGCAGGGCTGACCATCAAGTCCACTACCGGTTTCGCAGCCGGTAGTGGACTTGTCTTTATTCTCCGAAACAGACTTGAGATGGGGTATCGCTTGTGGTCGTTTACGGAATTTTTTCACAACCTCTGGAAGAAATCAAATTCGACGCTTGCAATTAGTGACGGGGAGGATATAGTATTTTCGAGTTTAAATAAGCTGTTCTATTTAAGTACGAGATACAATGATGCGTTTGACTCCACATACTTATCGACGATTGGCATTTCTGGCAAGTTGGAGTATTATTCCTGAAATTAGTGATTCTTGTGCCGCCATAGTAAAGATAAAAAACGCAATTGAACAAAAGACCTCAGTCTGTGAATATGAAAAAAATATTTTAGAGAAGCTTGATGAAATTTATAGTGAACTTGATCAGTTATTTTTCGATTACCCAGACAGGTACGTTGAGAAGAAAAGAGCGCGGGGCGAATCATTATTGCCTGGTATAAAAAAATTCTTTGCGGAACTTCCAGAAGAAGTCAAATTATCTGAAAAAACGAAGTGTCTTTTTACAACTCCTTATGATATTGCTCTTTTCTACGAACGCTTTCGACCGGTTCACCAGATTTTGACAATCATCAATGTTCTCAGACAGCCCAATGTACCTTCATTGTTCCGTACTGAAATTTTGTACTCGCTAATCAACTACTGTGCTGCACCGACAAGAAGTTTCTCGACGGATTTCCTTTATGATTTGGGAGTATTTTCCTCACTTCTGCTGCAAGTTGATCTATCACACTTTTCTTTCAGCTTTTCCGACGATGAAACAGACGAAAAGGAAGCTCAAGAAGAAGCTCAAAAAAAAGCTGCATTCAGAGACAGCTATATTGAATTTTATCATGAATTGAACAAATTCGATCAACTGCTTACTCCAAATAAAGATGAATTAAAACGTCGTAAGCGTATTCAGCTGTCGCATAATAAAAGAAATCAAAACCGTCAGAAGGAAATCAAAAAACTGATTAGTGAAATTAATAATTCGGTAAACGCTAAAAAAAACGGCATGAGTAAAAAAGATGCCTGTATTTCCTACTTCAAGTCCAACGAAGAATACTTGAAGAATTTGCGAATTACCAGTTATCGAACTCTTCAAAATTTATGTTCACGTTCGAGTCGTACTGAAAAGAAGCTCTCTATCCGTGACCAGCAAAATGCAATAGATGTCTATGTCGCGTTAGATGAACCTCAGTTGCTGAAAAAACTGGCAAATGAATCTAAAATTTCCGTTTAGACTCTCGCTGGAGCCTAACAATCTTTGCCTCTGATTTATCATTAACTCACTGTTTATTTCTTTGCTGGTATTTTCTCCCATACAATCACTTTTCTCGGCTTCCCCATGCAATTATTGGGGACGGGTATGATCATACGATTCTTTTCGTTGAGGATATGAGGTTGTCAACCTCAATTACTCCAGATACAATACTTCTCTCCGAAAAATCGAGCCATTGCCAGAACATAGAATTTCTATTATCTGAATAATCACAACATATTAATGCGTGATTATTTATTGTAACATATTTAGTAATATGCACTTGCATAATTAAAATATCAATATATATTATCCGTAGAAAAGCTCCGTTAACCAGAAAGGAGAATGCTATGGAGAACACAGTGATAGAGTTGATCGCCCGCACGATTGACGTTCCACCGAAGGAATTAGTTGAATGGCTGGAAAGCCGGCAAAAGGTAGAGCTCCAAGAGAAGCCTCCGCTAAGTCCGTGGTTGTCACGAAAGGCTGCGGCAGAATACGCCTCGGTAAGCACCGACACCATCGACAACTGGTGTGCCTCAGGGTTGATCGAAAAAAGTAAGCTCAATGACAGTCGCCCCGGCGCGGTATTAATTTCAAGAGCTAGCCTTGAGAAATTTCTGCGCAGCCGAGTCGTTCGGAAGAAACGCATCCGTCGAGATTATGCACCATCAGTCAGAGGAGGTTACCGTGCCAAGTGAAGAAAATCTTGAAAAGAGGCTGGAAGCTATTCAGAAATCTGTCATTCCCGTCGTCCGCCTGCTGGCCGGACGGCTGGGATGGTGGTTTGATGAGCAAGAAATTATCCGTATCGGGTTGTCTCCATTTCCCCTGCCACTGCCGGAGGAGATTATCGGGCAGCTGTGCGGAGAGGTGTGCCAAGCATACTCAGGCTTGTCGCAGGAGCTTACCAGGCAGAATCTAGTCTGCCGTGTTCTAAGGTTGATTCCGATGAAACATTTTCTGCTCGAACGCGAATTGATGCAATGTGCCGAATATTGCGTTCCCTTTTATGGAGATGACATGCGCCCGGGAACCGCCCTGAAGTCGTTGGAAAACAGTCATAATCTGCCCTGTTATCAGGAGCCATTTCTGGTTATACTGAGCATTGAAGTCCTCGCCCGCCTCGTTCGGGGAAGGTGGAAACTGCGAGATGAACTGCTTCCGATACTGCAAATCATTTTGAACAACACGTGGAATCCTGGTCATGAAATTCAAGAATATATCGGTCATCGAAAGGCCATTTCAACCAAAAAACAAGAGGAGTAAATCATGTTGGTCCAGACATCCCATACTCAAATATTGGCTCCTGTAAGCTACAATATTACCAATCTTTCTCCACGAAGGAGTGACAAAATATCAGAAAATGATTTTTTCATTGTCGCACTGGAAGATGCAGAACAAGTGATCACATGTTCCCAGGCGGACCAGGCTCTTTGTGATGAGGCAGAAAACGGGAGACTTCATGGAGAAGGTTCTTTGCTGTGGGAGTATTCCGGCTTCTGTTGGGTATCGCAGGGCGGGTGTTTCCGGCTTCATCTGCCGGTGGGAAACAGCTTTATTTTCCAATCAAAGCTCATTGGTGATATTAACCGTCTTGCTCTTGGAGAACCGCAGATTGATTATCTTCAACCAGATGGAAGACTGGCCCCCGCCAACGAGCTTCCTCTCTGGTGCACGTTGTTCCAGTACTTGAGGATGGCGATCTTGAACGCCGCCGCAGTGAATCCATATCCGCAATACTTGGGAGGAGTGAAACCGGCGGAGCTTGAGCGGGCCCGAACTTTGTGTAAAAAATTTCAACTTGGTGGAAGCTGGCAGGGACGTAACCGTATAAGCAACGGCAGCTTCTGGCATGAGGACAAAACCCTATTGTTCAAGGAAGAGCCTGCGTGGTTTATGGAGAACGTATACGATGCTGATGGAGTACAAAGAGCTCTGTATGAATGGAAAGTATTTGATAATGGTCGTGCCATCGTTTTGCCTGTTACGTTCTTAAGAAGGAATGGATTTCTGGGGTTGCGACGGGGGTTCTGGTTATCCGAAGATGCCCTCTTTCCAATCCGCCGAGGACTGGGAAGCTCCGGAACAGTCCATGTAACATTGTCTCTGCCGCTCAAGGGGCTGATCTGTGATGATCTATGGCTCTGTTATCCCGGAGGTGCCGCTGCGGTGGAAATCTGCGATCTGGATCCGCTGCTGAATCAGACTGTTGATATTACCATACTGAATAAGCAGGGAAAAAGCGGTTGGGAGTTCGCGATGCGATTTGCTGCCCGACTTCGACGGGAAAACATTCCGTTTTCATTGACACTGCTGTGTGGATGTGAGTGTATAAAGTTGTCTATGGGGGAGTTTCGCCACCATCTTGCCCAGTGGCAATTACAAATCCCACCGGAACTGTCAAGCGAGTATCGGGGAGACCTGACCGAGTGGATGATGAGCTCTCCTGAAATGCTCATTCCCGGTACGTTGAACACAGATGAAGTTGTCCATCTCGCCGGAGCGCTTGCACCGGAAATCATTCTTCATCTAGCCGCAGCGTTGAGAAACGGCTGTTGGAATGGACACTGGAACGCGGTCAGCGCCCATATGCAGATCGTTGTTTTCGCAGACAAATATAACCTGACCCGTTGTCGAAATCAAGGCATCTGGGATCCGAATCTCTCATGGCAAACCGGCAACCTCGCCCAGGATGAGTTGGAGCGTGCAAGTGCCAAAGCCTCAATCGTTATTCTTGCTTCAACAGAGATAACGAGGGATTCCCGGAGGTGCGAAGGCGTAATCAAATATTGTGTGGATCATGGGATCGGTGTCATTGTGCTCTCGGAAGCAGGCGGCAGCAATTCCTTCCTGCAGCGAGTGGCGACAAAGACATATTTTTTTCAAATACGGCATTCGTGCGGGAAAAAGGTTTTTTATCTGGTCAACCGGACGGAAAAATTTGGCCTTCGCTTTTCCATTGATCCGACAGGGACTCTTTCCGCAGTGGTCAAGTTAAGTGATAAGGAAATTGCAAATGTGCAACCGGATCTGCAGAAGGAGCTCCCGGAGAACGGCGTTGAGGATTTTCAGCGAACACTGGCAAACGATCTGCGACAAGCCGATTCCGGGGAACAAAACGAATTGTTGAAACCCTATTTCCAATCCGGGATCTAAGTCAACATTTTCCGCCACCATTCTATGAGAAGAAAATCGTAACTCCGG
Organism: uncultured Victivallis sp.; assembly: GCA_944389935.1. Classification (GTDB taxonomy): domain Bacteria; phylum Verrucomicrobiota; class Lentisphaeria; order Victivallales; family Victivallaceae; genus Victivallis. The sequence continues at coordinate 135,002 of CALXOE010000003.1, read as the reverse complement.
CGAGGTGTCACTGCGTGTTTTCATTTCAGAAGAGGTAGGATTTATGATAATACACTCATAAAGATGTTACACTCATCAAATGAAAATATTGATCAGAAGAACATTCAAACAAATCAGAGAAAGAAAGGGAATCTGAGTATGCCAAGAAAGAAAACTTTTGTTGATAATCAATTTGAAGGACATCCCCTCTGTAATGTTCCACGTGAATTCTCATATAACTACATCAGGACGATTGTCGATCTGGTGAGTACGATGACGGAGAGACATTCCAAGGTACTTGTGGCAAGATTTGATCTGCGTTATCCGCAGGGATATGAAGCGGATGGTACCAACCGTGACTTTTCTGCTGCCATGCAGGCGGTTTGTCGAGATTTCAGTCAAAAGAAATATGATCCGCAATATGTTGCCAGAAGAGAACAGCAGAGCAGTTGCAATCCGCACTATCATGTAGGGCTTGTCCTCAATGGAAATAAAAAACGTTCCATCCCCGACCTGCGATCCACACTTGAAAAACATTGGGCGGAACAGTTGCAGATTCCACTATCGGAAGTACAGGAAAAAGCTCTGGTTTATCCCTGCAACAGAGCGCCGGATGGTTCTCACCGTTCCAACGGCCGGATGATCAATCGCAACAGTCTGGACGTCTGGGAGCAGAAGAAGGAAACGATCCGGCAACTTTCCTATCTTGGAAAGGTCGATGAAAACGATGTGACCGATTCATCCATCAGGAAGTTCTTCGCTTCTCAGTTTTACAAAGACTACAACCGAACCATGACCTTGAAACGCTACTGGGCGGAACGCAGAGCCAATGCCTCGTCCGGTAGTTTCATTGGCTCAATGTAAAATCAAATTATCTTTCTTTAATATATAAAGTTATAAGATTTAATGTGTAAATTTACAAGTTTACATTTGAATTTATCACAAAACCTGATATATTATTCATGCAGGATAGAATAAGGGAGAGGCAGACATGATACCCAGAGCAATCGAACCTCAGTTGCGTCGACTGGCTGCGCAGTTTCCGGTTATTACGATCACAGGGCCGCGACAGTCCGGCAAGACGACGCTGGCACGGAACTATTTTAAAGAGTTTGACTATGTGAATCTGGAGGAACCGGAAACCCGGGCTTATGCACAGGAGGACCCCAAGGGCTTTCTGGGGGACCATCCGGCTCCGCTCATCATCGACGAGGTGCAGCGGGTGCCGGAGTTGCTGAGCTACATTCAGGTGCGTTCCGACGAGGCGGGGCGGATGGGGCAGTACGTCCTCACCGGCAGTCATCAGCCGAAACTGAAAGCTGAAGTCAGCCAGTCTCTGGCCGGGCGTACCGCCATTCTTCAACTGCTGCCGCTTTCGATTGCGGAACTCTCCAAGGCCGGGATTTCCATGGATCGCGATGCGTATATCCACCGCGGCTTTCTACCCAAGCTGCATGCCCGTCCCGATGCGGATCCGGAACTGGAGTACAGCAACTATTTCGCCACCTACGTGGAACGGGATGTCCGCCAGCTCATTCATTTGCAGCACCAGCATGAATTTGAGGTCTTTGTGCGGTTGCTGGCCGGACGAACCGGACAGCTGCTGAACTTGAGCAGTCTCTCCGACGACGTGGGAATCAGCGCGACGACGCTGAATGAGTGGCTGAATGTGCTGGAGGCGAGCTTCATCATCTTCCGGCTGCAGCCATATTTTGAGAACTTCGGGAAACGGCTGATCAAAAGTCCCAAAATTTACTTTACTGAAGTGGGGCTGGCAGCCTGGCTGCTCGGCATCAAATCCGCCGATATGGTCGGTCGCGATCCGCTGCTCGGCAATCTCTTCGAGAACATGGTTATTGTTGAAGCGATGAAGGCACGATTGAACTCCGGGAATCAGCCCGATCTCTATTTCTTCCGCGATCAGCGGGGGTTTGAAATCGATCTCCTGCTGGCCGACAATCGGAAAATCTTCCCGTATGAGATCAAAGCCGGACGCACCTGGTCGGCCGGGTACGCCGCCAACTTGAAGAGTTTCTGCGAACGGGAGACGAAAATCCGAAAGGGAACGGTGATCTATGCCGGAGATTTGAAACGCTCCGGCTCCCCCGCTGCGGTCAACTTCAAAGAGACGGCGAACGTGATTCTGCGCGACGCCGCACAGGAGCATCCTTCCGCCTGACTCACTTCAGGGAACGGATGAATTCGGCGACCGCGTTCAGCTGTTCCGGGGAGAGCGTCTGAATCTGTCGGATCACCTCCTGCCGGGAGAGTTCCAGAGCAGGGATTTCAGATGTTCCACCGATCAATGTCGGCAATTTAGCAAGATACTTTTCATTTGCTTCGCGGTCGGCGTGCGCCTGATAGTGCCGGGTCATTTCCGGACTCATGTGCCCGAGAATCGACTGAACCACCGGCAGTGGAATCTGATAGCAACCGGCCAGATAGGCGAACGTGTGGCGCAGCGAATGCACATCCTTCACACTGGTCGCCCGGCCACGGTTGCGACCGGTTCGGGTAGTCTGAATCCCCAGGCCTTCCAGAAAGCTTTTGACCCGGTAGGAGATACCGCTCGGGTTGCTGGCGTACATTGCAGCATGTTCCGGCAAAATATATTCACTGCCGGCAGAGAGCGGCTTCTGTTCGCGCAGAAAATTCGCCAGTGGAGGCAGGATCGGGATTTCCAACGCCGCACCGGTTTTGCGCCGCCGTCGAATGATCCACCGCTCATCCCGGATTTCACTCCAGCGCAACGTGCAGATATCTCCCTCTGAAAGCCCGGTGCAGATGCCGATCAGAAACAGCGGACGGACAAACGGGTCAAGGTTGTCGCTGATCAACTTCAACTCTGCAGGCGTAAAGGCATCCCGGCTTTCCGAATCATTATCCATCATGTCGAATTCAAAAGGATTGTAAAGAATTCCCGCCTCCTCCTGAAGTTTGGAAAAGACCGATTTCAAGGTTTTGTGAAATGCGTTGACGGTTCGCCCGGAAAGACGGCTCTGCGCCTCGTAGCTGTGTTCGACTCTCTTCCCTTGAATCACTCTCTGATACCGGATGGTACGGACAAAACGTCCTTTCTCGCGGAGCTGCCGGATATAGGATTCCGCATGAAGGCGGCTGACACAGTCGAGCTGTTCGATCGCCGGGTAGGTCGCATGCATGAAAGCGACAAAATCATTCCACTGACTCCGGTTGATCTGCTGTTGCTGAGCGCTCGGCTGTTTAGGCTTGGCAAGATACAGTTCAAAGGCGGCGTCCAGAGTAATCTTATCCCCGCCGGTCAATTCCCGTTTGAAGTTTTCGACGAGGGCACCGACGCTTTTCTGTTCGGAAAGAGCTTTGACTTTTTCCCGTAAAGTTTTCTCATAACCAAGTGCTGCGGTCCGGGTGGTACAGCCTTCGCAGACGCCCCGGTAACGTTTTCCGTTCTGGGAAAAATCGTAGTGGTACTCGTCCGTCTCGCCACCGCTGGTTTTCCGTTTCGCCACACTCATGAAAAACACCTTTCGGATTGCTTCCTCTTGGTACCTAATGTAGCACTTTTCCGGAGTGGCGTCAACATCGAAATGCCACATTTCTGCCACATTTCATTAAAAAATCGGTATTTTTGAGCTTAAGAACATTTGACTGGGGGTCAAAAGGTCGAGAGTTCAAATCTCTCTATCCCGACCATTTTTATGCCGAAATTCCGGGAATCTGAGCTCAAACTCGGGTTCCCGTTCTTTTTTACGTAATTTTTCCGCCGTCAAATCACCTGAGAAAATTGATTTTTCACCGGGACGCCCCGGATTCATTTCGCAGGAGTGACTCCGGGGGACTCGAGACTTCGGTTCTCGACAAAAACTTCAGATGAATCACTTCTTTTCACTCCTTTAAAGGTTTCAGGGCTGATGCGAGTTGCAATCAAGATTTCTCATGCTATCTTACCCTTGTTGACTGTCAATTTATCACCCTGGAGGAAACGTATTTTCTGTGTTTTTACAGCATTTCCCCGTACGTGACAACAATATCAAACCAGAGAGAACAATGAAAACAGATTGCAGGACAAAAACAATATTTTGCTTTATATTTGTAATCATTGTTTTGGGAGGAACTCTCTTTATCATATATCCTCCCGTTGTGAATTCCGTTACAAAAATCAATGCATTTGAAAAAGGAGCAGTATTTCTCGATCTGGGACAGCAATATTGGTTCGGGGATGGCAAAAAACAAGATTACGCCCTGGCTGTTTTTAATTTTAAGCTTGCTGCGGAAAAAGGGAATGCTCAGGCGGCCGCTTTTCTGGGCGATGCATTCCTGTATGGGAAAGGTGTAGAAATCGATTATGAAAAGGCGTTTCAATACTATTTGAAAGGAGCGAATGCCGGCGACCCTTTTGCTCAAACCGGGTTGTCGGTTATGTATTTGGAAGGTTATTCCATCCCTCGAAATTTAGACAAGGCAGTATTCTGGGCCAAAAAGGCAGCAGATCAAAACGTATCTCAGGGCTGGTATTCTCTGGCGATTTGTTATTTGGCTTATCATGATGCAGAAAGAGACGGAGAAGCGTTTCAGATTTTCAAAAAAACTTTCGGAAGCAAATGTCGCCGAGGCATATATAGAACTCGCCGACTGCTATCTCGATGGAATCGGCGTGGCCCCAAATGTACAAGAAGCAGAAGTTTGGTATCGAAAAGCATTGCTTTCAGATCCTTACAGTGTGACCAGTGCAAAAATTTCTCTGGCTCAAATCTATATACGCAATGCTGAATTCAAGGACAAAATTCCCCTGGCGATTCAATATCTGACCGAGACGGCAGAGGAAGATAACTATGACGCTCAATATGAATTGGCGATATGTTATCGCGATGGAATCGGGGTTGAAAAAAATTTCAATAAAATGTTGTACTATTTGAAGAAAGCCGCCGCAGCGGGAGAACAATCGGCGATTCAGGAACTAAGCAAATATAAAGAATAATTTTTTGCTGCTTTTTTTATCAGTTGTGTCCGATTCGCCACCCGGGGACATAGGGAAATCCATGGGGAACAAAGCCCCCTCCTCCCGAAAATCTCTTCAGATCAACATCGGAATGTTTGCCGGACATTACCAATTCAACAACCGGCACATTTTTTATCATCCGGCAGGAATTTATCCAATGCCGCGGATCGACCCATTGTTACTGCAACGCTGGTGGCGCACGAACTTATTTGCGGTTCTCTCCGCGACTATCAAACGTAATGACGTATCCGTACTTCGTCCGGAATCAGGATTCGAGAGCATTGCTGACACGTTTCAGAAGCTCCGGAATGTTGAGTTTCTGCGGGCACTTCGCGAGACACGCACCGCAGTTCACGCACGCCGAGGCGGGCGCTCCGCGCTGAATCGGCGACATCGCGACCGTATAGTCGGAAATCGCCCGTTTTTTGTTCCTGTGCACCAGATAATTGTTATAAACATAGGCGAAGATGTAACCGATTGCCACGTTGTGCGGACACGGAATGCACTGATAACAGCCGGTGCAGTCGATATGTCCCGGGGTGTTCCGGTAAGCCTGAATCGCCGCGCCGAGCGCCTTGCGTTCATCCGGAGTGAGCATATTCGGCTTCGCTTTTGCGGCATAACGCAGATTTGCCTCGACATCCGCCATTGCTCCCATGCCGCTGACCGCGACGCTGACCTCCGGAATATCCCAGAGGTAATCGAGCGCCCATTCGGTATCCGGCTTCTCGATCCCGGTCGAGCGGAGCGCCGCGCGCATGGACGGCGGCAGATTCGCAAGAAATCCCGTCCGTACCGGTTTCATCACGGCAAGTCCCATCCCGTTGGCCGCGGCATATTTCGGCCCGAGACAGCCAGCTTCATATTCGTAATCCAGATAGTTATGCTGGATCAGGCAGAAATCCCAGGGGGCGGATTCCACCACCTCCTTGAAGAGCTGAAGACGATCATGAAACGAGAAACCCGCAAAGCGGATTTTCCCCTGTTCCTTGAGCTTCATGATCTTGTCGATCAGCTTGAACGGGATCACCTTCTCTTTCCAGCCGCGATGCATAATCATGTGAATGTGATAAAAATCAATGACGTCACACCCCATTGTCCGGCGGGACTCGTCGAAGAACTTCTCAAAGTCCTCCGGCTTTTCCATCATCCACCACGGAGATTTGGAGGTGACGTAAACCCGCTCGCGCCAATTTCCTTTCAGCGCTCTTCCGGCAACCGCCTCGCTCTGTCCGCCGAGATAGACGCGCCCGGTGTCGATGTAGTTGACACCGCCCTCGATCGCACGGTGAATCATCGCGACGCTCAGATCGGAGTTCACAGTTTTTCCGTCCGCGAGCATCGGCAGCCGCAGCAGCCCGAACCCGAGCGCGGAAACATTCACCCCCGTTCGTCCCATCGGGCGATACTGCATCTGCGGATTGAAATTCAAAACCGGCCCTGTCGGTTTCACTGCGGCAGGTTCCGCCGCCCTCAAAACCGATCCTTTGCCGAACATGGCTCCGGCGGCCGTGACCAGCGCCGCCGATTTGAGAAAATCACGTCTATTCATGTCATTGCCTCCATTTCATTTGTCAAGTCCGATCAGGTGTGCGGGATTGGTCCGTACCAGAAGATCAATATCTCTTTGTGGAATTTCTGCCCCGGACAGCTCGCGGATACAGGTGCGCATTCCAGTAATTGGATTCGGATTGCCCTGCTGACCGAGATCGGTCGAAATAAAACTGCGTTCCGGAATTGTCCGTACATAAGTCAGAAACTCCTCGTGACTTTGCCGTTCGAATTGCGGATTCCCGCTTCCCGGCCCCCAGAGGCGCGGCAGATAGCAATACTCCACAAACGCGCCGAGATCGACCGCCTGCAGAATCTGGTCGCGCGTCAGCTTCCAGATCAGCGAATTGACGTGGGTGACGACGAATTTCTTCACCCCGATCTCCTTTGCCTTCCGTGCCAGAATCAGGCTTTCCTGCGGCGCACTGTGTCCGGATGCAAAAATGATGTCCGCTTCGGCGCAGAGTTCCATCACCCGGACGACTTCAGGAAGAACATTTCCCTGCGGGTCAAGAACCGGAATACCCGGCCCCGGGAGTTTGTCGCACTGGTGCTGATAGGCGGCGGCGAGCGTCGGCATCCAGATGCAGCGACAGAGTGAGCCGGTGGTTTTGATCGCCTGTTCCGCGGCAAAGACGTTAACCTTGTCGCCATGAACGCAGTTCATGCAGAGACTTCCGAACACCTCGAACTCCGGCAGAGCCTGCCGGATCAGATAAGCGCGGCCGTGACAGCTCCAGTCGTTGGATTTGTACATCAGCGCCCGGTATCCGGCCACTTTCGCCTGTCGGGCGAGCGTCAGCTCGTCGATACAACGGGCCCGGGTGTCCGGCAGACAATGAATGTGAATGTCACAGACTCCGGCAAGCAGAGGGTCGGCGGAACTTTCCTGCCGGACTTCCATTTCATCCCGGACGGGAGCCCCGGCCGCCCCGCCGACCAGCATCACCCTTCCAGGGACGCCGAGCGTCTTGATGAAATCGCGTCGGTTCATGGTTACACGCTCTTCCCCAGCAGATACGCCTGTTCCGGAAATTTTGTATGATTGACCGCGCCGACCGGCCAGACTCCAGGCGCGATGACTTTCCCGACGTCGCTCCAGCCGAGATAATCCAGCAGGATCTCGTAATGATCGGTGATTGCTTTTTCCTTGCGTTTGTTGTTGTCGGCATAAGTCATCAGCAGAGCGGCCTTTTTCGGCACATGGATCGAGCCGTTGATCGCGTAGAAACGGTCGATCACCGCCTTGATCTGCGCAGAAATGCCGAAGTAATACATCGGCGTGGCGAATACCACCATCCCGGCATCAACGATATGTTTCCGGACAAATTCAAAATCGTCCTTGAACACACATTCGCCGTTCATGCCGCATTTGTTGCATGCAATGCAGGGATGAACATCCTTGAACGCGGCATCAAAACGGACGATTTCATGTCCGGCCTCTTTCGCGCCGCGGATGAAATGTTCCGCGAGCGTATTGGAATTTCCATTTTTCCGGGGACTTCCCGTAATGACCAGAATTTTCATTTTTCCACCTTTCGAGTTTGCCGCGGCATGTACCAGAGTTCCGCCAAGAATGACGCTTCCGGCGAGAACTGCCGTTGCCGTCAACGATGTTTTCAGGAATTCGCGTCTGTTCATGGAGTTACTTCATCCTCATTTCCGGGACGAGCGGATTCTGATCGAGCAGATCCAGCTGTTTGACCATTTTCAGCGTTTTCTGCTTGTACTTTTGAAAATGCGGCGTTTGAATATGATGGTCATAGGCGGCGCGATCCGCGTAGATCTCGAGGATCGTGATCCGTTCCGGATGTGCCTTCTCCTGCATCGAATACATCATGTAGACGCCCGGCTCTTTCGCCATGGATTCACGCCCGCATTCGGTCACGAGAGCGAGATATTCCGGGAGCTGTGCGGGATCAACTTCGATCCGCGAGATCCGCACGATGCTCTCCGGCGTAATCTGGTTTTTCATCCGATCCTCCTTTCTATTCAGAAACTCCGTCGCGAGGCGCCCTCCCTCCCGGTACGCCTCCTCCATGCCCGGATAGGTCATGAACGCATGAAGCGTTCCGGGAAGCGTCCGGTGCGTCACCGGAACGCCGTCCTTTTTCAGACGTTCCGCAAACGCCTTGCCCTGATCGTACAGGAGGTCGCACTCCGCCGCGACGATCAGCGATTCAGGATCGTATGTGAACTCCTCGGCGGCGTGGGAAAGACCCGCAAACGCCATCGCCAGAAAAAGTGCGGTTTTTCCCGGAACTCTCATCATGCGGAATCCTTTATTTTCTGACGGTTACGACCTCATCGACCCATTTGCGCAAGGCCTCTTCCGCATTTCTGACGCCTCTTCCGGAAAATGCACCGCCTTTTCCGAACGCTGCTTTCGGACAGATTTTCCGCATATCCCGTTCACAGCCGGCCATTCCACCGCCGCCGTGCGTGACGAAAGGGATCACCGTCTTGCCGCTGAAATCATAGGACGAAAGGAAACTTCTCACCGGCGGCGCCATCGTACTCCACCAGTTCGGCGTGCCGACGAAGATGACGTCGTATTTCGCCAAATTATCGACTTTCGTCGCAAGTTCGGGCTTGAACTCGTCGCGACACTCCTGTTTCGCCTGATCGACACATGCGCTGTAATCGGCGGGATAGGCCTGAACCGGTTTGATTTCAAAAAGCGTTCCCCCGGTCAGCTTCTGAATCTGTTCCGCCGCGAAACGGGTATTCCCGCTCCACGAATAATAGGCGACCAGCACTTTCTCCGGCTCCGTTTCCACTTTCTGAATTTTTGCGTTTTCCGCCGAACAACCGGCCGCTCCGAAGAAAGAAGCCGCCATCATCATCGCCATCGTTCTCTTTTTCATGGTTACCTCCCTGAATTGGTTATGTGTTCCTGCTGCATATGGAAGATGAAATAATCCAGACAATCGACCTGTTTCTGCGCGGCATGAACTTTCTCCAGCAACCCGGAGCGCTGAGCGGCCAGAAGTCGCAGCTCCTCCCGGAAATTGCCGTTTTCATGCAGGGCAAGAATCTTATCGATCAGCGGCTTACGGCATCCAGCATCCCTGAGATTGCGGATCAGTGAAATGTTCTTTTCCTGTTCCATGTGTTCCGAATCCATCGTCGGTCTCATTTGCCTGAAGTCGCCTTGTTGTAATCCGCATCCGAAACCGGTTCCAGCCAGGTATTTTTGTTGGTTCCCGGATTGCACTCGATCGCGAGGTGCGAAAACCAGCTGTCGGGCGCGGCCCCGTGCCAGTGTTCGACATCCGGCGGAATCTCCACCACGTCTCCGGGCAGAAGTTTCCGGGCCTCTTTTCCCCGCTCCTGATAGAAGCCGACACCGCCGACCGCGATCAGCAGCTGTCCGCCCGTATGCCGGTGCCAGTTATTGCGGCAGCCGGGCTCGAAAGTGACATTCGAGACAGGGACGTTGAGTCGCTTGTCTTTCGTGAGCGGCGCGAGATAGGATTTTCCGATGAAATATTTTGCATAGGCGGTATTTTCGTCGCCGCGCGGGAAATGGCTCAGCGTGTTGCTTTTCACATTTTCGAGAATCCAGTTGACCTGCGCATCGGTCACGCCATTGTGCTTGCCGATGGCAATATGCGAGGCAAGTTGACTTTCGACGCCGTCCATCGCAGCGAGGGCGGCGATGGTGGCGAGTTCCCTGGTCCGCCAGTCGAGATTGTCCCGCCCGAAGATGTCACCGAAGAGGTGCGCTTTCAGAAATTCATCGATCGCCGGAGCGAAATCGAAGAGCGCCCCCTTGACCGGCGCGCCGCAGAGTTTCGTCTGATTGGCCGTTCCGAAGTCGATGCTTCTCCCCTCCGGCAGCGGCCCCGGGAGTTTCCCCGCATCATCCCTGATTCCCGCCGCTTCGCGCTCGTTCAGCAGCGTCATGAAGTTTCCAAGCGCATTCAAACTGCGCGGGAATCCGCAGTAGGCATACAGCTGGACGAGAACCTCTTTGATTTCGTTCACGGTCAATCCGGATTCCAGTCCGGCGGTCAGAGCCTGCTTGAGCTCCGGCATTTTTCCGCGCGCTGTGTACATGGAAATTTCAACGAGTTTTTCTTCTTTTTCATTCAATGGTTTCATATCCTCATTCGCCTCCAGTTGATTGACCGAACAAAACAGGGCAAAGATCATTCCGGCTAAAAACAGTTTACGCATCCTTCATCTCTCCTTTCCGTTTGTTTTCCGACTTGAATCACCGACGGAAATCCGCAATTCGATTGATTCTGCCCATCCTCCGTTCTTGTTTTCTTCAATATAGTATATCGGTTTTTCCGCAAATAACAAATACTTATTTTTTATACATATCCATGCTTGACAGGCATGGAATTTCATGCTATGTTGGCACAGGGAAATACATGGAGGTGCATTTTGGAAATCAGGGTGTTGCGTTATTTTCTCGCGGTCGCGCGCGAGGGGACGATCGTCGGGGCGGCAAAATTCCTGCACGTGACCCAGCCGACGTTGTCGCGTCAGCTGCAGGATCTGGAAGAGGAACTCGGTCAGCAGCTTTTCATTCGCAGCAACCGCACCATCACTCTGACGCCGGAAGGACGTTTTCTGCGAAAACGCGCGGAAGAGATTCTGGAGATCGTCAACCGGACCGAAAATGATTTCAACACGATGGGGGAAAACATCGGCGGCAGCGTCCACATCGGCGGAGGAGAGTCAAAAGCCATGCGCCTCATTGCCGATACGATCGGAGAATTGCAGAAAGAGTATCCCGATATCCGCTACAACCTTTACAGCGGCAACGCCGAGGATGTCATGGAGCGTCTCGACAAAGGGATTCTCGACTTCGGCATCCTGATCCAGCCGGTGGATATTTCAAAGTACGATTCCGTCGCGCTGCCCATTCGCGATGTCTGGGGAGTCGTCATGCGGAAAGATTCTCTTCTTGCGGAAAAATCGGCAATCACGCTTCGGGATCTCCTGGATCTTCCTCTGATCTGTTCGCGAATCAACATTCGGCAAAGCTCCGTGAAGAACGCCTATTCCGAATGGTTCGGGAAAAGTTTTGAAAAGCTCGACATCGTTGCGACCTACAACCTCATTTACAACGCCGCGCTGATGGTCGAGTCTGGGATCGGGTATGCGCTCGCGCTCGGCGGACTGATCGACACCCTCGGAAACCGTGAACTCTGCTTCCGCCCGCTGGAACCGAAACTGGAGTCCGGGTTGAACATCGTCTGGAAGAAATATCAGATTTTTTCCAAAGCCGCAGAACTCTTCCGGGAGCGGCTTCTGGAGCGCTTCTCCGAGTCGGAAGTCGATCTGCGGCAGCGAATGTGATCGCATCATTCCGCGTTGGCGGAGGTGACCAGCTCCGTTTCGGCGGACGGAGCCGCCGGTGAAGTGTGGTCCGCAATCCGCCTGATGATCATGAACACGATACTTGCCACCACGATCAGAAGCAGAACAATGGTCATGATCTTCTTTTTCCCATCTCCTCCGCAGCAGCAGGGGGCGGCGGATTCCGCCGGAGTTCCGCAGCAGCAGGAAGATTCCGTCGTTTTCGTTTCGGGAGAAGCGCATTGGCCGCCGCAATCACATGCCGGAGCGGAGAGGAATCCGACAATCTCCTCCGGCGTCGACACCTTGCCGGAACTGACGATCTTTCCGTTCACGGCCAGAGCCGGAGTCATCATGACGCCGAATGCCGTGATCTGATTGATGTCCTCGATTTTTTCGATTTCACAGGGAAGATCGATCCGTTCCGCCGCCAGTTTCACATTGGCAGCGAGTTTTCTGCACTTGTCACAGCCTGAACCGAGAATTTGAATTTTTGTCATTTTTCCTACTCTTTCTTGTTCAGGATGAGCGTCCTTTACCAGTTTCCGTAGAGATATCCGAGCAGCGTGGAAAAGAAAATCACCAGAGAGACGAAAACGACTGTTTTCCTGCTCCCCATCACGCAGTTGATGACCAGCATGTTCGGCAACGAAAGCGCCGGGCCGGCCAGCAGCAGTGCCAGCGCGGGGCCCTTCCCCATGCCCGCACCGATCAGACCTTCCAGAATCGGGACTTCCGTCAAGGTGGCAAAATACATGAATGCTCCGGCAAATGCCGCAAAGAAGTTGGAAAGCAGAGAATTTCCCCCGACCAGTTTGCCGACGTATTCAGACGGAATCAGCCCCTCATGACCGACGCGCCCCAGCAGCAACCCGGCAATCAATACACCGAAAAGCAGAAGCGGCATGATCTTTTTCGCAAAATCCCAGCTGGTTTCAAACCAGTTTCCAAGTTCGCCCTCTTTTTCAGTGCTTGTAAATGCCCCGACTCCGAGAAATCCCGCTGTGAACGCCAGCAACGGCTTGTCCGGGAACAGGATCGCCAGTACAAGTACCGGAATGACAACACACACCAGTTTCCACCACTTCATACCGTGATACCGGACCAGCGTGAATCCGAGCACGAGAGCTGCAAGGCTCGTCAGATACCATTTAACACGCCAGAAAGCCGTCCACAAGGCTCCGGAATCTTCGGATTTTCCAAGATTTGCAAAAACCAGGATCGCAATCATGCTGCCGATGAAAAGAACATTCTGCCACAGCGGGCGTCCGGATTCCGCATCCGCAAAATCAGCCGCCATACGCGCCTTTTCCAGCTCTTCTCGACGGAAAATCAGGTGCATGCACACGCCGATCACGATTGACAAACCGACCGCTCCGACCGCCCGGGCAATTCCGAGTTCAATCCCCAGCACCCGCGCAGTCAACACGATCGCCATGATGTTGATGGCCGGGCCGGAATAGAGAAAGGCCGATGCCGGACCGAGTCCCGCACCCATCTTGTAAATCCCTGCAAACAAAGGTAAAATCGTACAGGAACAGACCGCCAGAATGGAACCTGAGACGGAAGCGACCAGATAAGCGATCCACTTTTTCGCCTTTGTTCCGAGGTACCGCATGACCGCACCCCGGCTCACAAATACGCCAATGGCTCCGGCGATGAAGAACGCCGGCACGAGACAGAGCAGAACATGTTCCCGGGCATACCATTTCACCAGTTCCAGCGATTCGATGGCCGCCTGGTTGAACCGTTCCGTTCCCACCGGCAAATAGTAACAGATGAGAAATCCCCCGGTGAGAGCAACCAGCCATTTCCATTGCGTTTTCCACATTTTATTCCATCCTTATTTATTTAGCTGAAAGACGAAATAAAAAATCAAAAAAAAGTCACTCCTGCCGTTTCTCTCCAAGACACTGGATGACCGGCAGAATGCACGGACAGGTAAGCCGATAAAAGACCTGTTTACCCCGCTTGTCATCGATGATGAGCCCTGCATTTTTCAGAATGGCGAGATGCTGGCTCATCGTGGCGAATCGAATTCCGACTGCCTCGACAAATTCGCAGACGCAGTGCTCCTGACCGTCCGCAAGTTGCTTGACGATCCAGAGTCGCGTCGGATGACCGAGCGCCTTGAACACCTCCGCCTCATGGCGGCAGCAGTTTTTATCGAATTTCAGCATGACTTCCCTCTGTTATTTTGTAATATAACTAAATATTTTCATTTGTCAAGTCGTCAGAGGGCAAAACGATCCAGAAATTTTCGACAGAAAGGAGGAGTCACCATCTGAGAATGCAGCATTCGGAAACAGCTTCCCTCCCCCTTTTCGCAACTTACGAGATGAAATTGGTCGCGACCCACGGCTCCTGCGGCGGACGCGGCAGGTTGGTTTGCGCCATGCTCTTAAGCAGATACGCCATATTGTTCCCCAGCGTGCGCATGGTCTGGAGACCTTCGAGATCACGCCTGACCTCATCCGGCGTAAACCCGTGGGTCGAGTTCCAGTACTGACTTGAGACGACCGGCATTTGCAGAATGGTGAAGTATTTGTTCAACCGGTCGAATGTCGCGCTCGCTCCACCGCGGCGGCAGTTGACCACGCAGGCCGCGGGTTTGAACTGAAAATATTCCGACGCCGAGAAAAACACCCGGTCGAGGATCGCGCAGAGAGCTCCCGGAGGACCCGCATAATAGACGGGCGCTCCGATGACCAGAGCGTCGCTCTCTTTCATCTTCGTTACAAAATCCGTATAAAGCTTCTCCCGGAACACGCAGCCGTCCGCCCCCTCTTCATGGCACTTCCAGCAACCGATGCATCCCTGAACAGCCCGATTCCCGATCCAGAAGATTTCCGACTCGACGCCGTTTTTATTCAATGCGCCGGCCACCTCCGAAAGAGAGGTGAATGTGCAGCCGTCCCGATGGGGACTCCCGTTGACCAGTAACACTTTCATGGGAACTTGCTCCTTCCTGATTTCAATGAATGCTCTCCCCGAGCTCGAACGCTTTCTTCAGCTCCGGATGTCCCGCAATGTCGCCGAGTTTCAAAACTCCTCCCGCAATCAGAGTGCCGAGATCCTCCCAGCCCAGAAACCCGAGCAACGACTTGTAGTAATGAAGAACCGGCTCCTCGTTCTCCCGACCGCTGCCCTCCGAGGCCATCAGCAGAATCGTCTGCTTGTGGGGAGTCACCCAGTTCGGATCAGACTCGGTCACCGCGAACAGACGGTCCAGCACGCACTTCAACTGACCGGAAAATCCCCAGTAGTACATCGGCGAGGCGAAAACCAGAATGTCCGCCGACCGGTACTCCGGATAGATCTTCTCCATATCATCTTTCTGAACGCAGGGAGAGTCAGGATTCCGGCCGCCGCCGAGACACCCTTTGCAACCGTGAATCGACATCCGATCCAGATCGAAGCGGACCACCGTGTTGCCGCCGGCTTCCGCACCGCGGGTGAACTCCTCTATCAGGGCCGCCGTATTGCCGTTCAAACGCGGACTTCCGTTCAGAACCAGAATTTTCCTGCTCATTTTCCCAACTCCTTTTCTGATGTTTGATGCATTGATCCGGAAAGAGAAAGGATTTCCCCCCCGGATCGTCCGATCAAATATTTTCTTTCCAATCAATATAACCCGAAAAATTTTTCTGTCAAGAATGTACTATTTTGTATCATAATATCATAACTGTGCAATACTTTCTTTTCAGGAAGTATATGTTTTATGCTCAGAATTTGCTTTTCGGAACATTGCGGGATATAGTAAAAGAAAAATTGATTTTTTCGGAATAAAAGTGGAAGTTTTCAGATGGACAAGAAAAAAGCGTTGTCGTTTCACTGTTCGGTGGAAGCCGCGATGGCGGTGCTCGGCGGAAAATACAAGGCCATCATCATCTGGCATTTGAACGTCTCTTCCGTCATGCGCTACAACGAGATTCAGAAAGCCATCCCGCAGGCGACAGCCAAGATGCTCAGCCAGCAGTTGAAAGAACTCGAGAGCGACGGCATCATCCGGCGGAAACTGTATCCGGTTGTTCCGCCGAAAACGGAATATTCGCTGACGGAGCTGGGAAAAACCCTCGTGCCGATCGTCAACGCCATGAGCGACTGGGGACACGACTACTTCCAATATCTCGGTGTGCCCGATCCGTGTCCGGAAGATTGACCCGCGAACCGGAGCACCCCTGCGACCGTAGTCTCCTGGAAATCAACAGGATTCCCGTTCCGAGAGTGGAGGATCGATTCCCCGGGCCGGAAGATTCATGAAAAAAATTCTTTTTTCTGCTTGATAAATTTTATTATTACATTATATTATAAAATATTGAAAGGAGATGTTTTCAATGGCAAACGATGAAACCAGAGAACTTGCCAACCTCGCGGAGGTATTCAAGGCGCTTGGACATCCGACCCGGCTCTGGATCGCAAAAAATCTGGAGGGAAAGGAGCTCTGCGTCTGTGATTTCGTCACCGGAACCGGCGAGGAGTTTTCCTCGATCAGCCAGCATCTGAACGTTTTGAAGAAAGCGCATGTCGTGGAGTGTGACAAGCGCGGCAAACACGTTTTTTACCGTCTTGCGTATCCGTGCATTCCCTGGATGATCCGTTTCATGGAAGCGCGCGACGAATTCAACCGTCTTTCCCCCGAGGAAAAGAACGTCTGCATGGAGCAGCAGCGGAAGCAGCTGATCGATCACCTCATGCAGCTGAAAGGGTGATGTTTTTTTGTACAACAATTCAATATTTCATAAAATGACAAACAAACAGGAGGAGAAAAATGAAATTTCAGGAAATCAGAAGTGCGACGGCGATCGTGACATTTGGCGGGGTGCGGTTTCTCGTGGATCCGTGGCTGGGGGACAAGGGGACGATTCCGCCGATTCCGGGCTCTCCGAATCCGGATCTGCGCTGTCCGGTGAGTGATCTGCCGCTGCCGCTGAACGAAATTCTGGATGTGGATGCCGTCATCGCGACCCATCTGCATTTCGATCACTTTGATGCAACGGCCATGGAGAAGATTCCGAAATCCATGGTGATTTTCGTGCAGGACGAGATCGACGGGGAGACGTTGCTGGCGAAAGGATTTCAGGATGTCCGGATTCTGAAATATGCCGGAGTGGAATTCAAAGGAGTCCAGCTCACCAAAACCGACTGCCTGCATGGCCAGCCCGGAAACATCGGGCTGCTGTATGAGAAAATGGAGCTGCGCAGTTCCGCCTGCGGCGTCGTGATGCGCCACCCGGCGGAGGAGAAAACCCTCTACCTCGTCGGAGATACGATCTGGTGCGACTATGTGAAAGCCGCGCTCGACTCGTTCAAACCCGATGTGATCGTGGTGAACGCGGCGGCGGCGACCATCCGCGGCTTCGGACGGATCATCATGGATCTGGAAGACGTCCAGGCGGTGCTCGATCACGCTCCGCATGCCGTCGTCATCGCCAGCCACATGGACAATGTCGGTCATGAAACGCTCTGGCGCCGGGATTTGAAACACTATGTGCAGCAACATCATCTGGAAACGCGGCTTCTTGTTCCGGAAGACGGGGAAGTCTGCGAATTCTGAACAGGAGGAATCGATTATGCCGGCTCATGAACATCATCATCACCATCACGAACTCTCCGCGGATGCGGTCAAGGGGCGTGCATTTCTGTTCGGAATCGTGTTGAACACACTCTTCGTCATCGGAGAATTCACGGCGGGATTCCTCTTCAACTCAATGGGACTGCTCGCGGATGCGGGACACAATCTCGGAGATGTGAGCGGGCTGTTGATTTCGCTGGTCGCATTTCTGCTGGCGAAAAAACGTTATCTTCCGAACTACACCTACGGGCTTCGGAAAGGGACGATCTGGGCATCGCTGCTGAATGCGGCGATCCTTCTGGTCGCCGTCGGCGCGATTGTGACGGAGTGCATCCGGAAGTTCCTCTCTCCGGAGGAGGTCGGCGGCTGGCCGATCATCATCACGGCCGGGATCGGGGTGGTCATCAACGGACTGACCGTGTTCTTCTTCCAGCGGGAAAAGGAACATGATCTGAATGTGAAAGGCGCCTATCTGCACATGCTGGCCGACATGCTGGTTTCGGTGGGCGTGGTTCTCTCCGGAATTCTGATTCTCTGGACCGGCTGGAACATCGTCGACCCGCTGATCGGGCTGGTGATCGCCGTGGTGATTCTGTTCTCCACCTGGGGACTCCTGAAAGAGAGCGTGCGTCTGGCGATGGACGGAGTTCCGGCCGGGATTCACGTCGAGACCATCCGGGAGCATCTGCTGGAGGATCCGAATGTGGAGGCGGTTCATCATCTCCACATCTGGCCGATCAGCACGACGGAAAACGCCCTGACCGCGCATGTCGTTCTCCGCGACGTGGGAGAGTGGGAGGAGACCCGGAAGCGTCTGCACGAGGAGCTTTCCGAACACGGAATCAGCCATGCCACGCTGGAGACGGAATCCCTGACCACGCAATGTCCCGATCGACAAAAAAGTTGACTGAAGTTTCGGCTGAGACAGTATGCCGACACAAGAAAGCAAGGCGCAGGCGGACTGCCGCGCCTGCGCCGAACTCTCATCAGGACCGGCTGCTCCGAACTCAACGGGGGACGTGCCGGATCTGTTTCTCCAGCATCTCAAGATCCTGGTAGTAGCTGTTCAGCAACTCCGTCAGGTGTGCAGATTCGATCCGGGAGTCTTTCGGAAATTCGTCCGCGAGCCTTTCGATCTCCGGGAACACCATCAGGAGCAGCGTAATCAGCGACTTGTGGCGGTCGAACCGTCTTTTCAACTCCTGCACCACTTCCGGATCCGCCATCATGTCCGAATCTCGTGTGACAATAAAGATGTCCTGCTTCGTTCTTTTCAACTCGATCAGGCACCGCGTCACAAAAATCTCCAGCGAGGCGGCGGAAAGCTCCTCATCAAGCCGGGAGTCGGTTATGACCCGGTAGAACAACGATAACTGATCGATCGAAAGCCGACCGTAATGATACCGGTACATGAGACGGTCCATGCAGCTGCCCGTCATGATCGGAATGAGTATATTGTCCGGCTCATGACAATAGGCAACCCGCAGCGCCTCAATCACATCGCTTGTACACTCCCGGTCCGGGTCGGCGAGGATCGACAGCGCCCAGATGTAGGAGGGCAGCGTTCTTTCCTCCCTGATGTTGTCCGCAAGAGAGATCGCCTGCGCGGCAACGTCAGTTGCTGTTCCATACCGGTTCATCTGGAGATTCAACATCGCCAGAAGCGTTTTGTCTTTCAACACATAATCCAGATCCTCCTCCTCCAGCATCTTTTTCTGGAGCAATTCCGAAGTCCTCCGCAGAACGTCCTGATTTTCCGGTGTGGATAACGACAGATTCGGTTTGATGTTTTCCTGAAGGAACTCGAGCGCCGTCCGGTACGCGTTTCCTCCTTTTTCATTGCGCGGCAGGGGCAGCGTCAGCATTTCGCGGTTCGCCTCGACGAATTTCTTCTGATTCCACTTTTCGAGGGCCACCTCCGTGCTGTAGATTCCGGCGTCGATACCGAAACTCATCGCTGCGGTCAGCACCGCGACACCGCCCGCGATCCCCAGCCCGCCGGCAGCAACCGAACCGCCTCCGAGCAGTGCAAGTCCGAAATTGGTCGCCGCGACTCCGGAAAGTCCCACCGTGGAACCGATCCACGCCCCGACCGTCGCCATCCACCCCGGGATCGCCGCCGCCCCGCCGCCAAACGTGAAAAACGTCAGGGCGGCGACAGCGACCGTTCCGGCGATGATCGCCGTCCATCCCCAGAACCCGAGCCCCCCGGCGCTGTAGAAACTCTCGAACGTTCCGTAATCCGCCGCCTGCAGTTGCGTCGCACAGACCAGCAGCCCGGCGACTCCCGTAAAAGATTTGATTACTGATTTCATTTTTTCATCTCCCCATGATGTTGGATAATACATCGAGTTTGGCCATGATTTCTTCCGGAGTTCCGACGAGACACTTCACCCCTTTTTCCGCCAGGAAATGCCGGGTAAATCCGGAGGGCGGGGTCTCAAAACAGAACACCGGCGTCGTCCCTCCGATTGTCCGGCAGAACGTAATGAGGCTTTCCGCATCGGCCTTGACCATCGTATCGGGAACGACGCCGGAATACGCTTTGCTTTCAATGGCGAAGTTACGTCCGTTTTTCCGGAGAAAAACATCGAGATCCGTGTCGCCTTTCTTGACACCGTCCGCGAACTTCTGGCCGAGCGAAATCGTCGTAAATCCCCGCCTCTGTGCGGACAACGCGATTTCCAACTCCCGCATGTGCCCTTTTGCCTGCGAAAAATTCGAGGAGTTGATTTTGCTCAGCAGCGAAGTCAGCCCCGGAGTTCCCTGCAGCCGGGCAAACACCTCGGAGGCGGTCTTTTCGGTAAGGCGTCCGTTTTTGATGGCGATCCGCAAATAGGTGTCCTGTAAAATGAGATGTCCCGCTTCGTCCCCGTATCGCCCGATGAAGTTCGCCCGGCCGAGAAGTTGATTCAACTCCTTGAGCCCGTTCGGCCTGGAAGCGATCCGTGCGAGCCGTCCGACCTCCTCGTCCGGAAGAGAGTTGGAGCATTTTCCCAGCGCAACCACGAGCTGCCCCGCCGTTTTCGCCCTCTTCGCCACCGTTACCGCCCGGCGGATGTTGTTCGCGGCCCTGATCACCCACAACGGCTGAACGGCCATTGCGCTCAAACTCAGCAGCAGAAACATCCCGCATATCAGATATATTTTTCTCATTTCGGCCCGATTCTCCTTTTCGTTACCAAGCCGATTCTCCCCGGCTTTCATCGAGCGAGGTCCGGACGGGTATTCCGTCAAAGTGGAACATATCTGCAAGTTTCTTCGTGCCGATGGAACGACCCGTCCGGGAAATCACTCTTTTCAACTAACTCCCGCCGGCGGACTCAAACTTACACGGAAAATCAAAAAAATCGAAAAAAAACGTGCTTTTTTACGACACGACCGGATGATGCCGGAATATCGACCGAAATTTCAATTCGTTCCCATTCTCTCATGCCATCGCTGTCCCCGTCGGAGTTTCATGCAACCCGCCCGGCGAAATCGGCCGAAACGCCCTTTTGATCAAAACACGATCCATCTTGTTTGAAACGATAAAGTTGAACACATATATGTATGTACATTACCGCTTTAAAGAGTACAACTTTCTCGGTAAAAAAGTGAAAAAACACTTGACAACATCCTGTTTTTTTGGTATAATAGGGATAAAAACAGGGGTGACACGTCAAATGTCCATACAAATAAAATACAAGGAAATCTATCAGGAACTCTTCCGGGAAATCAATTCCGGCACGTTAGCCGCGGGGGAGCGGATTCCCACGGAGCTGCAGCTGGCCGGCCGTTTCGGAGTCACACGCCAGACGGTTCTCAAGGCACTCGACGTGTTGAAACACGACGGCATGCTCAAATCCGTGCGCGGGAAAGGGACCTATGTCACGGGAATGCGCGGCAAGAGTCCGGCTCCCCGGAAACAGAACAACAAACAGCTCGCCTACCTCTGTTCCAATCTGCAGGACTCCCTGGGGCATCGGATTCTCGTGGGAGCGGAGCAGGCCGCATGTCAGGCCGGTTACTCTCTGATTGCCTGCAACACCCGGAATGATTCCGCGTGCGAAGCTGAATATCTGCACCGGATGCGGGAAAATCGAATTTCCGGCATCATCCTGCTCCCCTATTTGCAGTCCAACCGTGAGCTGGTCCGGGAAACAGCCCGGGAGATTCCGCTGATCTGCGTGGACAACGGTTATCAGGATCTCGATCTTCCGGTCGTGAACACCAACAATTTCCAGGCGATGTACAATGCCGTCAATTACCTCATTGAACTGGGACATACGCGAATCGGCTATATTCTCAACAGCGGCGGACTTCTGGAGTATATTCCATCTGCCCGGGAGCGTTTCCAGGGGTATCGTCAGGCACTGGAAGATCACGGATTGCGTTTTTCCCCGGAGTGGGTTGCCGAACTGGGCAGTTCGCTTTCCCATCGACGTCCCGGAGACGTGGGGCTGGATCTGTACGGTTACCCGGCGATGAACCGCCTCATCCGCCTCCCGGAACCGCCGACGGCCGTCGTTCTGCAGTGGGACGAAATCGCTCCGGGAGCGATCTGTGCCGTGCATGATGCACACAAGCGCGTGCCCGAGGATTTCTCTCTCATCGGGTTCAACGACGATGAACTCTGCACGCTCATGACTCCGCAGCTGACCAGCGTGCGCCAGCCGGCGGAGGAGATCGGCGAACAGGCGGTGATCCATCTGCTCAAAATGATTCACGGCGACGGCTCACCAAGAGGGAAAATTCAACTGCCGAGCAAACTGATCAAACGTTCCAGTACCGGAAGGGTTCGACCTGACAACAACTAACAGAAAGGATGTTAAGATGAAACGCGCTCCATTCACATTAATTGAGCTTCTTGTTGTGATTGCAATCATTGCGATCCTTGCCTCGATGCTGCTGCCGGCGTTGAATCAGTCGCGGCGGCGCGCCTGGACCACACAGGACATCAACAGTCTCAAGCAGATGGGGCTGGGCATGACGCAGTACGCCGCGGATTATGCCGACATGATTCCCGATATCCTGGTGGACGGGACCACGAATCCCTGTACGACGGTCAACCGCTACAATTTCTGCAAACGTCTGATCAGGGGAAAATACATCACGCACCGTTCGGCGAACTCGCCGTTCTCCCGGCCGCTCTCCGCAGGCGGAGATCGGTTTTCCGCGACGCAGGACTACTGGGTCGACTGGTGCAAAAACATGCAGAACTGCCCGCAGCGCGATCCGCGCATCGTAAGTTTTGAGAGTTATTATGGAGACTGGTTTTTTACGCGCGATGACAAGCAGAAAATCAACCGTTTGCCCCAATATATGCTGAACAATCCGAACAAGCGGGTGCCGCTCTCCCGCGTGAGAGTCGCCTGGTACATGGAGTACGACGCCCTGCAGGAGGCCCAGAACTCCCCCGTGCTCTTTCTGGACAGCCACGTCGTCAATCCCGGCGCGCATGTCCTGGCCGAGTGGAGCAAATGGATGGCGAACAAGAACAACTGATCCAGAAAGATGGAAGAGAGTTTCCCATGAATATCAAACCGTTTCTCGGCATCGTTGCGGGCTGCGCCCTCCTCTCCGCCGCCGCAAGCACCAACTACTATCTCAATCCGGAGAAACTTGCCGGAGTCATCGGCGAAAGCCGGGCCGACGGCGAGTTGCACGCCCGGGCGCTGCATGCCGAATTTTCCGGAGGAATGCAGGAGGTGAACGGCCGAAAATTCCCGACTTTGTACGCCAAGGGCGGAAAATCACTGCTGATCTGGAAATTCAACCGTGCACCCGGTGACCGGAAGGTCTACCGCGTCGATCTCAAGGCCCGGCTCTATGTGGAGCCCGACGCGAGGAGCGCCGGAACAGCTCTTCCGGAGCTGGCAGTCGGATTTCTGGATTACCGCGGGGAACGTTATACCGATCGTTATTTCGTCTCCGACGATTCGGCCATGGAGGTCGTCGCCACGGCGGATGCAAACTCCGCAGAGAGGCCGACCCTGCAGAACGACAAACGGCTGCTCATTCCGGCGAGCCAGCAGGAATTCTACGTCATCCTCTCGGCCGTGACTCCGAATCTCAAAGGGAAGCCCTACGGCCGCGTGGAGTCGTTCCGGGTTGATTTCACCCCCTGGGAACTCCCCGCGGGCGATGAGGCGGAGTGCCCCTACTGGAGCGCAGATCCCGGGATGGTTCACAACGTGCTCGAGTTCGGAGCGGACCCGACCGGTCAGAAAGATTCTGCCCCGGCGATCCAGAAAGCGCTCGACATCGGCGGAGAAGTGGTGATCCCGGCCGGGATTTATCTGCTGGAGAGCACCCTGGTCATTCGAAAATCCAACACCACGCTCCGCGGAGAAAACGGCGCCGTGCTGACACGCAAACGCCGGGAGGGAAACGATCCCACGAAAAATGATTACACCTACATCCGGAACTCCCGGTTCCCCGGGACCCGTCTGCTGAGCAACATCCGGATCTCCGGCCTGCGACTGCTGACTCCCGACTGGGACAGTCCCCAGCTGAACAACTGGACCAAGGGGATCGCCCTCTCCGGCGTGCGGGACTCCGTCGTCGAAAACTGTGAAGTCCGCCTGCCGGCTCACGATGGAATTTCACTCAGCTGCACCGAAAACACCGCCGTCCGCAACTGCATGACATTCGGAGCCCGGCACGGAATCACGATCGGAGGCAACTTCCGCGGTCGCGGTTCGTTTCACACCCAGATTGTGAACTGCCGGGTCAGCCGGGCGTGGGACACCGGCATCGTCGTCGGGATTCTGAGTTACGACGTGCTGGTGACCGGAAACCTCATCAAGGAGATCGGCAGCCATGCGATCGACATCTTCAACTGCAGAAAAGTAACCGTAACCGGCAACCAGATTCATAACTGGGTCATGCCCGGAATGAACCCCTACCCCGGGACGTTCCGGCAGGCGGTCGGGATCTTCATTCACACGGACTGGGGAGTGACCCGCACCATTCCGACTGAAAACATCACCGTTTCCGGGAACACCGTCGTCTGCGACTACGAGTTCACGCTGCCGCTGGCGCAGCAGCGCGGAGAGAAAAAGGAAGCTGCCATTTATTACTCGCCGATCTGTCTGCAGATCACCGGGGATCTCGTCCGCAACGTGACCGTGACCGGTAACACGCTGACCGGCGGCGCCAAGGGAATTCACATTACCGCATTGCCGCAGAAAGAGATGCAGAGTGCGAAACCGCAGGACGGAACGCCGCAGAATCTCACCGTCGTCGGCAACACCGTGACCGGACAGAAATTCACGGCGCTGGAGTGCTCCGGCAACGGAATTCCCATGCGGGGGATCATTGCCGGCAACGTATTCAGCGACTATCCAGCGGGCGGGTGGAGCACGGGCGATACCGGGCTCGTAACGCAGAACAACTTGAAATAATCCCCCCCATTCCGGTTCGTTCTGCGGAATCCCCGCAACGACGCGGGAGGTGCGGAATCATTCCGCCGCACCTCCCGCTTTTTTTACCTCCCCTCCCCCCGACACTCCTGCGTCCGACCGATGCGGAGATACGAAAATCCGACAAAAACCTGCGTCACCGACTTGAAAACAAATAGCAGTAGAATTATATTAGCAGGCAGAAGCTGCAGACTAATAAAAATTTTGCTTCAGACTGCCGGATGCGGGAAAAGATCCACCAGCTGCCGGAGGTCGGGAGAGGAGGCGAGACTCAGGATGAGATCCGTTTTTTTTACGTTGAGCTGTACCGCTTTGCTTATGGCGCTTCTGGCAGGCTGTTCCCATGTGCAGGAGATGCAAGCCGTCTATCTGACGCCCGCCGGCAGCGTCAATTTCCGGAAAGGCTCGGGAATCCGGGTGGCCGTGACAGGCGACCGGAAGCTCGCTGACGGAACTCTGCTCGCCGCCCTGCGGAAAGAGATCGCCTCGAACGGCCAGTATCCACTCGACCGGGAGCGGCCGGATTACTGGATTTTTCTGACGGAAGAGGGTGCCTTTCACAAGGACAATGCGCGCGAAGCGGCCGCGAACCGCAAAGTGTTCATGACGACCCGCGAGAACGATTCGGGCGGGGAGAACCTCATCTCCACGGCCGATGCCGTTTCGAGTTCGGCGGTCCGTCACCTGACAGCGGGGGTCTACCGGGCCCGGGATCTCGCGCCGATGACATACATCGATCTGATCGTCAGCGACGGGGATTTCGCGCCGGAATCGGTGCGGGACGAACAGGCTTACGCCTCGCTTTTCGCGAAGCAGATTCTCGGGCGGCTTCAGGAGGCTTTCCTGACCGGGAAGCGCCCCCTCCCCACGCTCCTGCCGAAAGGGGTCGATACGATCATGGTTATGGAGTTATCCCGCGGCAACAAGGCCAAAGTCATCGCACGGGCGAAGCAGATCATCCCGGAGAAAACCGCCGAGGTGATCGCCCGCTTGGAGAAAGCCGAGGAAGCCGGGGAACGCGAGGCGCTTGAGGCGAAACTCCGCAATCACTACATGCTCGCACTCGCGGAAGAGCTCGACGACTGCAGCGCCGCGAATCTGCGGAGACTCCACGCGCGGCATGTGGCGATTCTGAGCTGCACGGATGATGCCGGATTAAAGGAAGCGATCCCCGACACGCTCGCCCGGATTGAACAGAAACTTGAATTCCTCAACAGTCTCAAATAAATCAGGACCGCAGATATGAATCAGAAAAACGCTTTTCCATACAGGGTCGGCGTTTGCGCGGCCGCATCACTGCTGACGCTGCTGTTCAGCGGCTGCCCAACCATCCGGACCGTCCGGGTCGACTATGTGACGCCCCCGGGCGCAGTGGCCGACATCCGATCGATCGAAACGATGGAGTTGATCCCGCAGGTGACGCTCGCCGGCAGCGGAGTCGCGGAGGGGGACCGGAATACGGCGACGGGCGTACTTGTGCAGCGGCTCTCGTCCGGATTCAGCCGGGAGGGCTACTTCCGGACGACGGACCTCATCTGGGGAAACGCAGCCGGAGCGGCGGCTCTGGGGAAAAATCTGGCGAAAAAAGAGAGCCGCCACGGCTACTCGCGCTACACGACCGGGACGGGAATCCGCTGCGCGAAACTGGAGCTGAATCTCACGATCCAGCTCGACCGGGTCGAGGGCACGGAGGAGTTCTCATGCACGCTGATCGACCAGCCCTATGAGATTTATTACATTAAGAATTCAAGAGGGGAGAACATCCCGAATTCGCGCCCGGTTCTTTCGCGGATGCGGAAAGAAAATTTCCGCCGGCAGGTTCCGGCGCGGAGCGTGAAAGCCACCGGAACGCTGCGGGCCCGGCTCACGGATGCTGACGGCAAGGTCGCATACGAGAAAGAGTTTCCGAACCTGCAATACGCATTCCGGACGGGGAACGACGTTCGTGCGCAACTGCCCGGAACGGTCGAGATTTTCACCAACATGATCGTGCCGGCCGTCAACAAGATCGTGGAGGACCTTTCGCCGCACCGCAAACCCCGGACGCTGGAGGTGAATCCGGACGGGGACGAGCGGGCGCTGCTGCTGATGGAGTCGCAGGCGTTCACGGAGGCGATCCGGCGGCTGGATGAGGTGCTTTCCGGAGAGGAGAAAAACGTGGCGGATTACGAGAATCAGGGGATCTCCTACGAAGTGATCGGGGAGTACGCCGCAGCGCTCTCATGCTTCGAGGAGGCACTGAAGCTCGAACCGGGCTCGAAATACGCGGCTGCGGGACTGGAGCGCCTCCGGAAAATCCGGGAGGAGCAGAAGAGCCTCCGCGACATGGACGCTGCCGCCGTTGCGGAAAAGAGCGGAACCGGATTCCGGACGCAGATGAAAGATGAGCTCAAATAGGATGGATCAGGAGAGCGTCATGAAACATATTTGTCGATGGAAAACCCCTCTTGCAGCAGGAGTTCTCTGCTGCCTGTCCGCAGCGCTGCTGCTCACGGGCGGGTGCGCCAGTAATGTGGTCGTTCCGGTGGAGACGCGGGTCCCGGGAGAATTCAACCTGACCGGGATGAGCAAATTCGCGATTGCCGACTTCAACTCTCTGCCGAACGATCCCTCGGTCGGAATCGGAGCGGCCGACGAGGAGACGCTCCGGGCGGTGCGGAACATGGTCACGGCCGCGTTCCACGACAGCGGGATGTACCAGGTGGCCGATCTGGACATGGAAAAGGCGATCGCCGCGCATCAGAACATCCGGCTCGGCAGCCGCTTCGACGCGGTGATCTACGGGCGGGTCTGGTGGCAGATGGAGCCGGAGTTTCTGGGTTACTACTATCATCCGTTCAATCTTGAGGAGTGGCGCAACGTCAAATACGCCACCGGGCTGAAAGATCCAGTCACCAAACAGCCTATTTTCCAGAAAATCCGCCTGACGATGCGCCAACGCACGGTTGCGGAGAAACTCCACTACCGGGCGGCGAACGCAACGCTGATGCTCTCGCTGACGATCTACCGGATCAGCCGGGACGGAATGCTGGAGAAAGCGGTGGAAACCAGTGTTGCGGCGTCACGGACATTCGTGATCGACAACGGAAGTTTCCAGACCCAGGTGAATGAACTTGCGGCTCCTCCGGAGACCCGCGCCAGCCGGCTCAAAGCGGCCGCGGAAAAAGAGGCCGGGAAAGTGGACGAAACGAAGAACCGGAGACGGCAGCGTTTTCTGGCGGAGCTCACGAACAAGACGGCGACGATCCCGACCGCGATGCAGGCGCGGCTGATGCTGGCGGAGGATCTCGTTCGGCAACTTCAAACTCAGCTTGTGCCGAACCGGATCAAGTTTCCGGTCTCCTGCCGGGTATGGGATGACAAGCTCGAACTTCTGCTCGAGGCGGGCGCGTGGAAAGGTGCGGGGGATTACTCCCGGGCCATGCTGCGCCGCAAACTGCCGGAAAAACTCGCCGAAGAGATTCTGGCGTGGCCCGCCTGGGACATGAATCATCCCGCGGGCGAGGAGACGGCCGAAGCAGTTGAGGAAAATCAGGAGTATCTGAATGCGATCGCGGTTTCCTGCGAAATGGCCGGCGAGACGGATGAGGCACTCGCGATTTACCGGTGCCTCTTCCATGTGGTACCGGATAAAAACTACGCGCTCGGAATCTCCCGATGCCTCTTCAGCCTCGGCATGGCCGACCGCCTGCGGGAGAGCACGAAAGCTCTGAGCGAAGCAGAGAAGAAGTCAAGCATACAATAACCACATCCACAGGAGGGATTTATGAAGAAAATTGTCATTGCATTCGGGTTGCTTGCGGTCTGTTTCGGCGTATTTGCCGGAACGATTCAGGTGAAAGTGGCCGTGACGGCCGAACGCAACACGTTTCAGGTGAAGAAAGAGCTCCAGAGCAAGGCGGAAAAGGAGGCTGTGCGGAAGTACATTCTGAAACTGAACGCACAGACTCCGGAAAAACTCATCGAGGAGGCGTGCAACGAGTACGCGACGTTCGTCGAGGATACGGAAAAGCTTTCGGAGAAATGGGACTCACTGGACGACCGTCATGGCCAGCTCACGGGAGAATTTGCCGTGACGCTCGCGGACGGCAAGATCAATCAGTGGCTGCAGGAGAAAGGGTTCTCACACCAGGCCGGGATCGAACTTGTGGTGATGGAGGAGCCGCCGTCGCTCGGCCAGATGAAGATGGCCGAGGCGTTCGGGAGCGGTTTGAACGGGGAGAAATTCTTCCTGCAGAACTACACGACGTTCCAGCGGCGTCTGCGTGACGCGATCATCAAGAAAGCCGGAACATTCGGGTTCGACGTGAAGCTGTTGTCGGACAACGAACTTTACGCGGACTTCAAGAGCAAGGACGAGACACTGGTCGGGACCTACTTCGACGTGAACGAGAACCGGTTTGTCGTCACGCGCGGGCTGCTCGACACGGTGCGGGCCAATTATCCGGAAACGGTGGTGCTCTATTACCGGATCGACGCACTGATCTACAATCCGCAGACGAAGAACGTCCGCGCAACGGTGGCGTTCAACTTCAAGGACCTGAACGGAAGCGTGACGAAGTCGATCGGCGCGCAGACCTACGAATTCCCGACGCGGAGCACGCTCAAGGATGAGGTCATGGACGACATCGCCTACTGTGCCGAAGCGGCGATGAACACGCTCATGAACAGCGAGGGGATGGCTGAGAAACTCAATTCTCTGGCGATGTCGATCAAGAACGCTGCGGATATGCCGAAAGGACCGCTGAAGCTGATCGTGAACGCCTCGGTGTTCGACGCGAAAATCCGCAAGAAAGCGATGTACATGCTCAAGAAAGAGATCGTCGCGCGAAAGCTCGCTCCGGCATCGAAGGTTCGGTCGACCAACACCTCTCTGACCGCGGTCATCGAGAATCCGGAGATCACCGAGACGGACGTTCTGTATATGGAACACATCATGCCGATTCTCGAGAGCATCGGCGTGGAGATCAGCGACGACAAGGTTCATTACGCCGCGGACACTCTGACCCTGAACCCCTGAACCCGGAACCCCGGAACAAAACAAACCGAAACAAGAGAAAGCGGAAACGATCATGAAACAACTTGCCCTGATGCTCTCTGTGTCTGCGCTGCTGCTTCTGGCGGCAGGCTGCAGCGAACCGTCGGTCAACACCATTTCCAACGCGGGCGTGAACGCCACGATCACGCGAATCAACGACAAGCGGGTCGATACGGATGCGGATCTGGCGGAAGATCTCTGCCTCACGGAGATCCGGGAGTCGCAGACGAACGACGGTTACATGCGTGTACAGGTGTTCCTGAAAAACACGACCCGTTCGACGCTCGAGATCGTCTACCGGTTCAACTGGTACGACAACGCCGGAGCGGAAGTGGAGAATCCCGATAACGAGATGTGGGTGCGCAAATTCATCGTC
Source organism: uncultured Victivallis sp. (assembly GCA_944389935.1). Lineage (GTDB taxonomy): Bacteria > Verrucomicrobiota > Lentisphaeria > Victivallales > Victivallaceae > Victivallis. The sequence continues at coordinate 104,783 of CALXOE010000003.1, read as the reverse complement.
GCGGGAGACGATGTGACTCTGACCTCGGTTGCGCCGGGAAAAAAGTGCCGGGATTTCAAACTGCGTGTAAAAGCCATCGATTGAGAAGAAGCCGGATATGAGGAAGACCTGTACATTCATGATTCTGCTGCCGCTGCTCTGTGCAGTTCTGGCGGCGACGACCTGGGCGGCGGGAGAAGCCTCTCTGGACGCGGGAGTCGTTCAGGAGCTGACCGATTCTCCGGATGGCGTGGCGATCCGTTTGGGGGACGACAACTCGTTCCAGATTTTTTCGACGGGAACGGGGAGTTATGATTTCGATGACGCCGACGACATCCTCGCGGCGCAGAATGAGGCGACACAGAAAGCGAAAGCCAATCTCGCCAAATTCCTGAATGAATCGCTGCACAACGAAGATCAGTTCAACTCCGCTTCGGCGAAAGTGAAGAAACTTTCGCAGCAGGACGGGAAGACGACCACGACGGTGGACCGGGTTTCCGCGCGGACGATGCTCACGTCGATCCGGAATTCCGCAGCGGCGCTGCTGCGCGGGGTGGTGGTGCTCGCCTCGTCAAAAATCCCCGGGACAGGAAGCAGCGGAATGGTCCGGGTCACAGTCGGAGTTTCATCGAAAACGCTCGAGGCGGCAGGAAAACTCGCCGCCGGGATAGCCGCTCCGGCACCGGCATCGGATCCGGCATCGGATCCGGCAGCGGAAGCCGCTTCCGGAGACGGCGCCGGCAGCGGCGGCGCACGGCCCGCCGAGGGGTGGATCGAATGTGTAGGAACCGGAAAAGACCGGGCGGGCGCGGTGAACGCGGCGCTGGTTGAAGGGGTCGGACAGGTCTACGGCACAGCGCTGCAGAACGACACGAAACTGCAGGAACGTATGAAGAAGTTCCGGTTGAACAACGACCTCCGGCGCGAGAGTTTCCGGAACCAGGAGAGCAATACACTCACAAAGACTTCCGGTTTTGTGAGAGAGTACCGGATCGTCAATGTGCGTGATCTGGGCGACGGGAGAATCGAAGCGGTCGTCCACGCGCTGATCGTGAATCCGCGGGCGGGCGGAGTCGTCGCCCTGATGCTCTGGAAACCGACGATGGCGCAGGAGAATCTGACGCGCGACTTCGAGCTCGGGCCGGGACGGCGTCTCTCGGGCAGCGAAGTGACGACACTTGCAGAGCGGACCTTGAACCGGGCGTTCATAAATATGAATCGTTTTCTCGTGCTGGACGTGGAAGACACCGCCATTGCAGCCGGGCAGCAGGCGCTCGCCGGCAAACTTGTGGAAGCGGGCCTCGCTCCTGCTTCGGAGCTTCTGAAAGCCGGACAGATGCTGACGGCGGATTATGTGTTGACCACGTTGATCGAGGAGCTCAAATATTCGCGCAAACTCGGATTGAACAAGGCGACGGGGAAGTTTGAGCCGCTTTATGCGATGTCGCTCCGGATGGGATATAAACTCACGGATGTGACGACCGGACGACCGGTGCTTTCGGATGTGCTGACAGTGCGGCTCGATCACAAGGAGATCTCCGACCTGCTCGCGGAAGATGAGCAGAGCGACCTCCTGCAGACGCTGATGGACAAAGCTGCGCAGACTCTGAGCGATGCGATTACCCGGCAGAACCAATAACCCGGAACAGATCCGGCAAACCAAGGAAAGGAAAGACAATGAACGGGAAAACTCTTTTGATGACGTGTGCGGCACTGCTGACGGGATTCACGGTGTTCGCGGCCGACCAGCTTGCGGCGGAGAAAGTCGACATGCAGAAGACGGCTGCAGCTCCGGAGGTTCAGGAGCAGTTCAACGAGCCGGACGGGGCGGCGATCTCTCTCAAAGAGGACGGGTCGTTCCAGATTTTCGCCCGCGGAACCGGCACCTACGACTTCGATGACGTGGACGACATCAACGACGCCCGCCGGGAAGGTGCGCTCAAGGCGCGCGCGGCTCTCGCGAAGTTCATCAAAGAGCGGCTCTCGACGGAAGAGGGTCTCAGCGAAGCCGCCCAGAAGCTCAAAACACTCACCAAGGATGGCGAGAAGCAGACTTCGAGTGTGACGCTGGAGAAAGTCAAAACTTCCTCGCAGACGATCCGCAACTCCGCGGATGCTCTGCTCAAAGGTGTGATCACGCTCAAGGAGCAGAAGATTCCGCACAAAGGTGACAGCGGCGAAATTCAGGTCACGGTCGGCGTCTCCTCGAAAACGCTCGCTGCGGTCAGCAAGCTCGTGAATGCGATCGACAGCACGCCGGAACAGGGACAGTCCGGTGCGGGAGTGAATTCCGCTTCTGACTCCTCCTCCAGTTCCAGCGGCAACAAGGCCGAAACCAGAAAAGCTGTCACGGACTTCTGATCACAGACCGACCGGAGGAGAGAATATGAAACTTCCCGTCATGATCGGAGCGCTGCTCTGTGCAGGCGCGCTCGCGGCATATGAAGATCTCGGGCCGTTGGCCGAAGCCCGGAAACAGTATCCCGGGATTTTTGAGGCGGGAAGCGTCAGCACTCTCACCGTAAAGGGGACTCCCTGTTATGTGTTTCAGGGAGAGGCCGAACAGCTCTTCTCTGGGGAGTTCGCCGAAGCGGCAGGCGAACTCTACGAGGAGGCGACGCTGACGGCAAAAAGCAACTTCTACAAACACTTCACCCGGCCCGGCGAGTCGCTTTCGATCACGATGTCCGGGTGCAGTGTACTTTACCAGTTCAACAACAAGAAGATATACACGGTTATCCTCTTTGTGCCCAAACAGAATGTGACGATCGAGCGGAAGAAACTTCCGCCCCCGCCCGAACCGATCAAAGAACCGGAAAGAGTTCCGGCGCCTGAAGTGAAACCGGAACCCGCCGGACAGCCGGTGCAGAAATCCACGGAAGAACCGGCGCCCGAAGTGAAACCGGAACCCGCCGGACAGCCGGTTTCGGAACCGGCCGAAGCTCCTGAGAATGAGAGCAAACCGGATTCGGAGGGAAAACCGGCCGCCGTGGAGCAGACGCCGCTTGAGCGAAGAATTGCGAAATTCACGAAGCGGCTTGAAAAAGATCCGCACGATCTCATCGCGCTGATTGCGCTGGGCGATATCCTGCGGAAGTCGGAACGCGACGGGGAAGCCATTCCGTACTACCGGCGCGCGGTCGCGGAATTTGGGAACAACACCTACTTCGATCCCCGGGAAAAAATCCGGGTGCTCTTCGACCTTGCCGCCATCGCCGAGGAGAACGGCCGGTACGGACTCGCCCTCAAATGCTACCGGCTTTCGCTGCGCCAGCCCGGGTCGTCCGATCAGAAACAGCTGGCGACATCATCGATCAATCGCTTGCGGCTGAAGATGCTGCGCTGATTCCGGCGCAGTGTGTGTGTGCGGGCGACCCGACCTGGAAGCGTGACCGCATTACTCTTCCGACCGTGGAGAAGCAGATGGAGGATCGGGATTTTTCGTGGGATCGAATTCACGCAGCTCCTGCAGATATTCGCGGTAATAGGCGAGGTAAAAAGCCAGCGGCCGGGTGAAATGTTTCCCGAACAGCCCGCTCAAAAACATCTTCGAGATGCTCTTTTCGCGTTTGAGTATCTCCTGTGACTTCACAAACTGAAGCCGCTCCCCGGAACTCAGGCGGGACATGATGCGCCGCATGGCCGTGACCGCCTGCGGCTGCCGCATCCAGATGTACATGATATCCAACGCATTCACATAGAAGAGCTTCATAAGATTGTTGCGTTTGAGCTCGGAAATACCGGGAAGCATATCGCGCGAACGCATGAGTTCCGGCAGATCCGCTTCCGGCAGAAGCAGTTCGAGCCGGGAAACCAGCGCGAATAACTCCCGCAGTTTGGTACGCAGATCGGCCATGCGTGCGGCGATGTTGCGGGCGCGGTCGGCCCTCGCCTCGATCACGCCGCCGATCACATCCGAAGCCAGCTTCGAGAGAATCGCTGCCCACTGTTGCAGGATCATCTCGATTCCCCTCACCCCGAGCAGCGACAGCGCACCGCCGAGCAGAAAATTGAAGAAAACCGCCAGCGGGATCGACAACGGTGCACGCAGCCAGTTTCCCCACACCGCCGATTTCGGAAATGCCCGAAGCAGATTGTGGCCCATGATGTAAAATCCGTTCGCAAGCGCGATTCCTGTGAAGACCAGCACTGGCTGCCGCTCGGCGGTCCACCCGAGCAGATCGTTGAGAATCAACGTCTTGACGAGCCAGTCAAGCACCGGGACGGAAAGTCCCGTGTAGAAGAGCGAATCGGCCACCCGCTGCCAGGAGATGAAATCATTCCACTTCAACAGAGGCGAACTGCGCAGCCCGCCTCCCGCGAACACCGATTGAATGATATTCCGTACCGCCGTGATGCCGAGCCAGACGACTGCGCCGAACCAGGTCAGAAACCACCAGTCATAGGACCCATAGTAAAAGGTCAGAAATGCCGCGAGAAATCCGGCGAGGATCTTCACGGCAATCTTGACATTGCTGTTCAAATAGTGCCAGAACTCACCCGGTGACGCGACTGGACAAACGAGTGGAGTCTCCGGCGACGGCACGGAGAAACCTCCGAGCGTCGCAAGATTCCCCGTGCCCCGGTCGATCTTCAACGCGGGATCGGGACAAATCCACCGCACGCGCACATCGTATCCGAATCCGAAGCTTCTCCCGAGACGGCCCCAGGCTCCCTCGCTCTCACGCGGGAGAAAACTCAACTCACGGTAAACCGACGAGGTGACGCGCAGCAGTTTCAAATCCGGCATGAGTCCATGCCGCACCAGACGACGCACGCGGGTCGGCAGGGTGTCGACCACCGCAAACCCCATACCGTGCACGAATCGCGACGGGCGACTCGCGGAATCGCTGCCGAGCGACGCCTCCAGCGGCGCCCGCTGGTAGAATTCGAGAAATCCCGACATGTCCCTCAGAATCGTTCGCAATTTCTCCACCCGGTCGTCCCGATCGGAACGATCCGATTCGGACACCCGGGCTATCGCCTGCCGGATCAGATCCTTGAGCTTGAAGACGCTGCCGGTGTTCAGCGCATGGCGGAGACGGTTCAGGAGGTCTCCATCCGGACGGCCGCCTGCGATTTCATCTTTCAGATTGAAAATCTCCAACGCGGTAATTTCCCCACGGCAATCGTAGAGAATTTCGATCACGTCCTCAAGACGCAATCCACTCAAATTCAAAGTCATGCGGAATCCGGAAGCGACTTTCCGCAACTCCTGGATGAGTTCCCAGGGAGAGCAGCGGTTGATCTCCGGCAAGTCGTCGATGCGGGCCGGCGGCAGCTCCCAGAGCGAAAGATCGAGATACCGCGCGCGCAGGAGCTCACCGGAGAGAGCTCCGATGCGGGCACGCAGCTCTTCCATGCGGGGAAGCGCTCCGCTGTCGGGATTCTCCTCAAGTTCCGCGAGACGCCGCTGCAGTTCCGCCCGAACCCTGGTCACGAGAAGTTCCCCGATGTGCTCGACCGACGGCTGTCCGTACTGCACCGAGGCGAGAAACTCCTCCCGCGACACCGGCGGCAGATCGATTCCGTAAAAGGCGTTGAGCTTCTTCCTCCCGCCGCCACGGTTGAACCGGTCGAGAATCTCCAGCACGATCCGACGTCGGAAGTTCGCCGCCTTGCGGCACTTGCGCGTGAACTCCGCAGTTCCCGGACGGTCGAGAAACTTCAGAAAGTCGTTCACGCCGGAGAACCCCCGCGGCGTCCAGATCATCTCGACAAAACGCCCCCGGTACAGCGAGCGGAACTCGACCCCGATCCGGACATCGACTTGCATGATCCGGGCGGCGCGCAGCAGCTCCTCGGCCGCCTCGCGCGGGACGTAGTTGTAATAGACGACCTGCAATTTCACGATCCCTTTGATCCAGGCGTCCATAATCAGATGAGTCGGGGATTTTCTCCCTTTCGTATTCGCATCGTGAACGTGCTGGTCGAATGTGACCGGAGTCCAGCTCTCGGGCATCTCGACCAGGTGATAACGCCGGAGCAGCCGCCGGATGAACAGCGGATTGCCGAGCATCGCCGTGCGCATATCATGCGCGAGCCGCAGCCGTCGCAGCGGATCATGCCGTTCTCTCACCAGATCTTTGATGACCTGCAGCAGTGCCCGCGCCGTGTTGTAGCGCAGCAGCACGTCGAGTCCTTCGATCACTTCGTCGCGCAACGCCTGCAACGCCGCGAGCCGCTCCTCCATCGCCGGGATTCCGGCCTCGAACGTATCGAGCAGCCGGAGCATCGTCCGGGTCATGCGCACCGCGCGCGGCTCGGCCAGCTCCCGGATTCCGCGCGGATGCAGATCAACCGCAAATTCCGGCGGACGCCCTCCACCGGAGCGCCCGGCGGCGAGCGCTTCGTCCACCGCGTTCAGCAGTTCGCGGTCGGCCGCGTCAAACAAAAGACGGTCGATTTTTCCTTTCATGCTCTCGTTGCCGACGCTCCCGTTCGATTTCACTGAAGTAAACTTGAATGGAAACAATGTACCACGTTTTGCGGAAAATACAAATCCGGGGTTGCGAAAATCCATTTATTGTGGTATTGTTTCAAAAGACGCATGACGCGCCTTGCAAATGAAAAGGGAGATCTGCCATGAAAAAGTTTCTTTTCGCCATCGCTGCCGGCTGCACACTGCTGGCATTTCAGGTCAACGCCGACGCGCTCTCGATCCTCCGGAACACCCGGATCAAAACGGAGCAGACGGTCAGCGTGAACAACCTCACGAATCTCTATCAGATTGTTGCGGGCCACTTCGAGGGGAATAAAAAGTATCCGACGCTGGAAGAGCTGAATCTCCCGGCACGGTCGCTCGCGAATCCCTATCACGGACTCGGCGTCGAGCAGCGCGTTCCGGATAAGATCACTGCTGGCAACGCCGGTTACGCCTATCTCGGCGCGGCCCTGAACGGTGCCGGGGCGGTCGACGCGGCCTCCACGCCCCTCGCGTTCGAGAAGCCCTCGATCCGCGACGATGGCAAAATCGTCGTTCTCTTCCTCTCCGGCAAGGTCGACACCGTAAGCATGAACGCGAAGAACTGCGAAGAGGTCGTCAAGGCGCTCAAGGAAAAGTCCGCCAGGCCCGACGCCCCGGCATGGGATAAACTTGTCGCAGCCGCACAGGCGATCGACAAGGCGAAATAATCAAAATGAGTGTTCAGGTTTCGGTCCGCCGGGTCGCCTCTTACGACACCGACCTCACCGTGGAACTGCGCAAACTGCTCGCGCCGCTCGGCGGCATGCGGGCGTTTGTGAACCCCGGCGAGAAAGTCCTGCTCAAACCGAATCTGCTCGGACCGTTCGCTCCGGAGAGTGCGGTTACCACGCATCCCGCCGTGGTTGAAGCAGCAGCCCGCCTTGTGCTCGAAGCCGGCGGGCGCTGTTTTGTCGGCGACAGTTCCGGCTGCGGCTCGCGTGACTCGGTGTTGCGGGCGACCGGCATCGGAGAGGTCATACGCCGGCTCCGACTCGAATGGGCCGACCTCGACACCCCTGCGGATTACGAGTTTGCGAACGTTCGCGTCGCCCGGAAGATCCGGCTCGGGGCTCCGCTCGCGCAGATGAACAAGATCATCAACCTGCCGAAAGCCAAAACCCATGTTCAGATGGTCGCAACCGGCGCGATGAAAAACCTTTACGGCTATCTTCCCGGCACGAGCAAGAGCGAATACCATTATCGGCTCAAGACCCGCGAGTGGCTCGCGGAGCTCCAGCTTGACCTGGCCGTCGCCCTGCCGCCCGTGTTGAACATCATGGACGCGATCACGGCCATGGAGGGTGAGGGTCCTTCGGGCGGGACGCCGCGGCAGCTCGGATTTCTCGCGGCATCGGTCGAAACCGTCGCGCTCGACGTGGTGACGTTCCGGGCGATGAATCTCGACCCGGAGCAAATTCCGCTGCTCGCCGCCGCAAAGCGGCGTCCGTTCGGCACGACCGATCCGGACGCGATCGAGCTCATTGGTGCCACCCCGGAGGAGCTGCGCTGCCCGGACTTCCGGCCGATTCGGCAGCTCGGCAGCCCGCTGCGGCTGCTGCCGCTGCCGCAGAGCATGCTCGACTTTGTTCAGCGCCGCTGGAAAGCCGTGCCGCACATCGACACGGAAAAGTGCATCCGGTGCATGCGCTGTCGCGACGGCTGCCCCGTGCGTCCGCCCGCGATCGACCCGGAACGTGCGGCAGTCGCGGATCCGGCACTCTGCATCAAGTGCTACTGCTGCCACGAATTTTGTCCGGTCAAGGCGATCAGCGTGAATCCGACGTTCCTCGAACGGTTTCTGCTCACGCCGCGGCTGCGGACGCTTGCGGCGCGCCTTGCGGGGAAGATCAAGGCGTAAGCCGCCCGCTTCCGCATCCGCACCCTCCGCGCCAGCTCAACAGCAGAGCCGAATTCACAATGACCAGCACCGAACCGGCGTTGTGTACGAGTGCGCCGACCACTGGATTCAGAATGCCGAGCCAGGCCAGAACCACTGCCGCAAAATTCAGCACCATCGAAAAGGTCAGATTGATACGGATCGTCCGCATCATGCGCCGCGCGAGCCGGAAGAGAAACGGGAGCTGTCCGATGTCATCTTTCACGAGCGTGATGTCCGCCGCTTCGATCGCGATATCACTGCCGATGCCGCCCATGGCGATTCCGACGCGGGCGCGCTTCAGTGCGGGAGCATCGTTGACGCCGTCCCCGACCATGCAGACGGGTTCGCCGTTCCGCTGTGTTTCGTCGATCCATTCGAGCTTGTTCTCCGGGAGGCAGGACGCACGGTAGTCACAGATTCCGACCTGTTCGGAGATATGCCGCGCCGCAGCGGGATTGTCCCCGGTCAGCAATACACAGCGGATGCCGAGTTCATTCAACTCCGCCACCGTTGCGGCCGCATTCTCTCGAACGAGGTCCGACAACGCCACAATTCCGCAGAACCGGCCGTCCATCGCCAGATAGATCAGCGTTGCCCCCTCCCCCAACCGTTCTTCGGCGGCGGCCGATCCGGCGGCGGAGAGTTCAATCCCGCGTGAACGGAGCAATTCCACGCTGCCGGCGAGAAACGGACGCCCGCCGGCCACGGCGCTGATCCCCCGGCCAGGAATCATTTCAAATGCCTCCACTTCCGGGAGTTCCGAATCCTCTCCCTCGGAGCGGAATCCTCGCACGACAGCCTGCCCGAGCGGATGTTCCGAGCACGCCTCGACAGCCGCGGCGACAAGTCCGAGCTCGCGGTCCGAAAGTCCGGAGTGGAAATTGTGCAGCGCCGTGACTTCGGGACGCCCGCAGGTCAGAGTTCCGGTCTTGTCGAAGATGACGCAGCGAAGTGCCGCAAGCCGTTCCAGCGCATCCCCAGCCCGCACCAGAATTCCGTGCCGGGTTGCGTTCCCGATCGCGGCCATGATCGCCGTCGGCGTCGCCAGAACCAGCGCGCAGGGACAAAACACCACGAGAATCGTGACCGCGCGAATAAGTTCTCCCGTGACGATCCACGCCAGCAGCGCCGAAAGCACCGCGGCAACCACAATCCAAGTCGCCCAGCGATCCGCGATCCCGACGATGCGCGCCTGATTCGCATCCGCCGAACGGACGAGCCGGATCATCCGCTGCACGGAACTGTCCGCATCGCGACGGCGAGCGCGCATCTCAAACGCGCCGAAGCAGTTGACCGTTCCGCTGAACACCTCGTCGCCCTCTGTCTTGTCGACCGGAATCGACTCCCCGGTCATGACCGACTGATCGACCGAGCTATTCCCGCGAACGATCACTCCGTCGACCGGAATCGTCTCGCCCGGCAGCACACGCAGCAGGTCGCCGATCTCCACGGCCTCCGCCGGAATCGTCTCCTCATCGCGCTCCCCGGAAATGCGCCGGGCTGTCCGCGGGGTCAGACACACGAGCTTTTCGATCCCGGCCCGCGCCCGCGCCACCGTGGACTCCTCGAGAAAAGCCCCGATCTGCATGATGAATGCCACTTCGCCCGCCGCAAAAATCTCATCAGTGACCACCGATGCAATCAACGCCATCGCCACCAGAACATCCGCCTTGATATCGAACCGCAGCACAAGCCCCGTCACCGCATCTTTCAGAATCGGAATTCCGCACAGAATCACCGCCACCCAGGCCGCATCGAACGGCAGAAACTCCGGTCTGAAAAAGCTCACCACCAGCGCCGCACCTGCCACCACCAGAAACAGAACCTCCCGGCCCGCTCCCATGACCAGACTCTTCCAGACCGCACCCCACTGCATCATCCTGTCCTCCCGGATTGATTGATGTTTCTTTCCGCAATGGTAAAATATACCCATACCCCCATAGGTATTCAAGCGGAGATTGGAAAAAAAGCCCAAAAAGCGGAATCAGTCATGTCAGGAGAGTCGGGAGAAGTGTTCGATCGCTTTGGCGAAGGAGGCGATGGTTTTCTCTGCGTCGCCATGCTCGATGCCGTCTTTGACGCAGTGGCGGAGGTGACCCTCGAGGACGATCTGCCCGAGTTTATGGAGGGCGCTTTTGGCGGCGTTGATCTGAATGAGCACCTCCTCGCAGGGGACATCTTCGTCGATCATGTTTTCAATGGCGCCCAGCTGGCCGATGATCTTCTTCATTCGGCGGTGAAGATTTTCCGCATCCATACACTTGCGCATGGCAGTCGACTCCTGTTCTTAATTTGCTCTATTACGGTATATCCGAAAACTCCTCCTGTCAAGGGCGAAAACCGCGCGACAGGGCAGGACTCCCGAAAAAACCGCTCAGAACCAGGCAGAAGAGCAACGTCACCGCCAGATTGGCAACGGCATAGCAGTGCAGCGCCAGAGTGTTCACGCCGAACGAGATCGCCAGACTCGCGATGACCCCGCAGATTCCACCGTAAAACACCCCCGAAGCGTTGACCCGCCACGGCAGCAGCGTCAGAAGCACCAGCGCCAGAAGCGGACTGCCGAGTCCGTTGATGAATTTGTTGACGATCATGAAGAGCGTATTCGCCTCCGCCAGCAACGGTACGGCAACCAGTGCCAGAAGCGTGACCGCCGCACCGATGCCGCCGCTCAGAAGCCGCTCCGGCGGACTCTTCCGGAAAAATCTCGAATGAAAATCCGTCACGTATGCCGCGCAACAGCTGTTGATCCCCGAATCGATGCTCGACATCGTCGCCGCCAGCAGCGCCGCGGCAATCACTCCCGTCACTCCGACGGGGAAATCACGGATCATCCCGGCGATCACCGCGATCGGCGGAATCCGGCCCGGCTCTCCTCCGGCTCGAACCGAACAGACATAGACCGCCACTCCGAACACCACGAGCAGAGAAAGCGACAGAACCGAAACGAACGCATTCAGCCACAATCCTTTGCGCGCCGATGAGAGATTTTTCGCGGTAAAATAGCGCTGCACAACCATCTGATCCGCACCATACCGCGTGAGAAACGCCACCGATACTCCGATCAGAGCACTCCAGAACGTCATGCGCAGCGTCGGATCAAACGAGAAATAGGCCGCATCGAACGGCGCAAACGGCCGCAGTCTCCCTCCGTCGAACGCTATCTGAACCGAATCTCCCGCCCCGGCCAATGCAAACCCGACCGCGAGCGCAATTCCTCCGAAGAGAACGAAGAACTGCAGAACATCCGTCCACATGACCGCGCGGATCCCGCCCGCGGCCGTGTAGAGCGTCGCGACCACCCCGCCGACCAGAACTGCAACCGGCAGCGGCACCCCGGTCAACACCCCCATGATCCGGGCGGTCGCGTAGAGCGCCGTCGCCATCCAGAAAAAACGCCAGAAGAGAAACAATCCGCTCGCAAGCGCCCGGACCCGGTAATCAAACCGCCGCTCAAGAAGTCCGTACAGGCTGATCCTCTCCTCGTGGAGAAAACTGGGCATCCAGAACGTCGCAACCAGCCACGCCGACAGGAAAAACACCGGAAACGAGGCCAGCACATAGAGTCCGTGCCCAAACACCTCCCCCGGCAGCGCCAGAAAGTTGATTGCGCTGAAACTCGTCACCATGACCGAGAGCCCGATCGGAAAATACCCCATTCTCCGTCCCGCGAGAAAGTATTCCCGCCCGCTCTCCTGTCCGGTCCGGAACCGCCAGCCGATCCCGAGCAGCGCCGCCAGATAGAGAATGACCACCAGATAATCGATCGTCTTCATGCCCGGCTCTCCCCTTGCGGATCGTCATTCCGCGACTCCACAGCCGCGATGACCGGCGGGGTATACGGAGTCAATGCAATGTCGAGCGCCGGTGCGCGCGGCACTTTCCCCGAACACAGATCCGCCAGCTGCTCCGCCAGCGCCCCGGCAATCTCCGCGATCGAATGCTGCACAAGCGTACACGCGAACGGAAAAATGACCGGATTTTCGCGCGTGTGGTGAATCGCAAGCCGATAATCCTGCGGCACCCGCACCCCCGCACGGTAAAACGCCATCGTCACCCCCTCGACCAGATCGTCGGAAAACAACATCAGCCCCTCCGGCCGGCGCCGCAGAGTATTCAGATGCGCAACCGCGTTCCAGGCGAAAGCCGCCCGGTCAACAATGAAACTCTCTGCGGAATGGCTTCCGTCATAGAGCCACTCCTCCCGGAACTCCAGCGCCGCCGCCGCACCGCAACGGCGCAGCACCGGAAGAAATCCCGGCGCCGGACGCTCCGGAATGATCACACCGAAACTGCGGCAGCCGGTCGCGCGCAGCGCTTCGGCCATCTTCCCGATCAACTCCGCCGTCAGCAGTGAAATCCGGTTGGCGATCCGCAGAGAACCGATTCCGGTAAACGGCAGATGCAGCGCCTGATAAAACTTCAATTCATCCGGTTCGATCGTCCGGCAGATCACCCCCTGAATCCTCCGTTCCGAAGCAAGTCGCCGCAATCCGTTCCATCCCGTTCCGCCGGGCGTATCATACAGCACATGGCATTCGACTCCGCTCTCCTCGAACCGGGCGGCAAGAAACCGGACCAGCAGTCGCGTGAACTCCTCCCCCCGCATAAGGGAACGCCACGGTACGAATACCGCCACTCCGCGCAGACCGGGTTCGCGGCGCGCCACAACGCTCCCCGCGCGCGGACGGCGGATCAGCAGCCCCTCCCCCGCGAGTTTCCCGAACGCATGATGCACATTCGCCTCGGCCACGCCGAGTTCCCGTGCCAGCGTGCGCGCCGGGGGCAGCCGATCGCCGGGGTGCAACTCCCCGCGCACGATCCGGTCGCGGTAATAACCCGCGATCTGGGATCGGATGCTGCGTTCCGGATCGAGCCGGAGAGTCGACGTTGAATTCTGTTGTCTCATGCGCATACAATAGCCGCCGGAGAGACCTTTTGCAACCGTCAGCGGAGAAATAATCAGAATAATCGCATCGAACTCTTGATTTCTGCCGTCACCGGGAATATAGTAATCACCGGGAAAACAAATGGGAGAGTCAGGATGCAGACATTGATCCAGAGTTTGAGTTCGCTGCCGTTCTTCCACTCGGTCTGGTTCGGCATCGGCGCGATGGTGATCGTCGGCGCAAGCTGGTGCCTGATCGGTCTGGTGATGGGAGATGCGCCGAAGCGGGGGATCGAACCGAGCCTCGTGCAGTTGTTCGGAAACAGCTTTTCCGTTGCGGCCAGCGTGGTAATCATGTTCGCAACGGGGAGCGTGCCGGAGTGTTCTTTGCTGATCACGTTCGCGACCTGCGCCGTCTACGCCATCGCCGGGATGATGAACTTCTTCATGCTGCAGATCATGGCCTATGCGATGCAGCGCGGTCCGAACGGAATCATCTGGGCGATCATCCAGTCGGCGCTGATTTTCCCGTTTCTGGGCGGGGTGATCTTCTACGGGGTGGAGCTGACGTTCCTCCGGGGAGGAGGAATTCTCCTGCTGCTCGCGGCGCTCGTGCTCTTCGGCGCGGCAAAGGAGAATTCCAATGCGCGCGGCCACTGGCGGCTGCCGGCATTCATCTGTCTCGCGATCTGCGCAGTCCAGCAGAATCTTCAGACCGCCCCCTCCTATTACCCGGAGGCGCGGGCGGTCGGCAGCATTGTCCGGTCACTCGCCGCGGCGGGGGGCGGACTCATCGGCGCGGTTTTCTACAATCTCGCCCGGCTGAACCCGGAACGACGAAAACAGTTCCGCAGCAATCTCTTCAATCCGGTCCTGTGGAAATACATCGGAGCGCTGCAGTTCTTCAATCTGCTCTTTGCCTACACGCTCTTTTACCCGGGAATGAATGCGATGGCCGACGCGGGACTCGGCGGAATGTGCTATCCAGTGATGGTCGGATCGTGCATCGTGAGCTTCACGCTGGCCAGCGTCTGGATTCTGAGGGAGAAGATGCGGCCGCTGCAGGTGGCCGCGCTCGGGGTCTGTCTGACCGGGCTTGTATTCCTGTGCATTCCGCTCAAATAATGCCGAGTTTCCGGAGTGTGTACTGGACGGGGGACGGCTTTTCGCGGCCGGTCCAGTCCGCGGAATCAATCTCATCGGCGGCGTCGAAGAGCGCGCGGCAGCTCTCCTCGTAGGAGCGTCCGCTCAACTCCGATACGAGCCGGATCGCCCGGTCGATGAGTTTTTTGTTCGAGATGCTGACATGGCTCATCCAGTTGCCGGTGACGCGCCCGAGCTTGACCATTGTTCCGGTTGAAACGGTATTCAGCGCGAGCTTGAGCGCCATGTGATTCATCAGATGCAGCGCGGAATCCGGCACGCCGGAGCTGATCCGGAACTGTCCGATCACGTGATATTTCTTTGCAACGGATTCGAGCACAAGGTTTCCGGGGCTGCCGGCGACCTCGACGATGACCGCCCCCGACTTCGGAGAAGCGAACCGTTCCGGAGCGGGTTCACAACCGACCTCGAAACCGTAGAGAGATTCCGCATCGATGGCGGGAGGATGATTCACGAGTTTCTCCGGAGCCCCCATCGCGCGGTAATCCTCCGGACGCCACGCGAGACAGCGCACTTCCCGGTGGAGCATGTTCCGCCATGTTTCCCGGGTCGGATAGAGCGGATTCTTCACAAACGCCCACGGCATCGGGGAAGCCGTATCGTCCCGGCGGCGGAACGGCGGAAGCATGAACGTCGGAGAGCGTTCGGTCGTATCGGTGAAAATGTCGAGCAGATAATCGTTCGCCAGATAGGTGATCCGGCCACCGGAGGCGTAAACATCCGCCTCGAAATCAATGTATTGCGCTATCATGGAACGCACCTCGGCCGACTCGAGCCGGTCGAGAAGCTGCTCGAACTGCGTGACGAAGTCTGGCAGGCTGCGTCCCTCGAGTTTTGCCGCGACCGATTCGAGCAGAACCCCGGCGACGAGCTGCTCGCTCGTAGTCGCCTGCATGCGGGTCGAACCCGCCAGCGCCATCGGGCCGCAGAAGAGGTCCAGCACCGTCACACGCGGGTCGTCGATGACCTCGCGGCAGCGCACGAGCTTTTCCCGAAGCAGTCCGGCGGGGTTGTTGAACAGGAGGAACACTGCCGCGCCGCGTTCGGCGGATTCCTTGACCGTGCCGATGACGGAACTGGTTTCGCCGCCCTCGGTGATCGCCACAAGCATATCGCCCGGACCGATGTGGAGGTCAGCAGCCTGACGGCGACCGAAATTCTGGTAATCCTCGAATGCTTCAACCGATTTTACAAGTGCATAATCTCCTCCGGTCATGATACTTGCGGCGCAATCTGCCAACTCCGGCCGATCCGATGCGGAGAAGTATTCCCGCCACATCGATTCGAGCAGAATGCTGAGCCGTCCGGTCGCGCCGCAGCCGGAAAAGATGATGCGCCCGCCGCCGCGCACGGTCGAGAATCCGGTCGCCGCCATCCGCGCAAACGGCTCGGAGACGAGAACACGGCGCACCATGGACAGCACGTCGCGATCGGGCTTCTGGAGGGTGGCGACCCCCTCCACGGTGGAGCGCCGGAAATCGGCCTCCATCGAGCGCGTCAACGGATTCGACTGTTCGGTCGGCAGAAATCCAAGATGGAATTCCGTTTCGTTTGTGATGAAGTTTTCCGCGGCGGCCATGACTTCCGGTTTCATTTCGTCCCTCACGATTGAGTTGCATTCCTGTTTTTTATGGAATATATCACCATCCTGACGGAACGCAAGCGCTTCCGCTCCGGAAACCGTCATTCCCCGGCTCGATCCACCGCCCTCCCCCGCAGCGGAAAAATATTCCGGGCAAACGTGATTCCATTTGACTTTTTCACAACTTCTGTATACAGTATACAAAATACCGGAATTCGATCCGGCAACAACCAACCGGGAGAGGTGCGATGTCAGGAAAAGGATTTCTTGCGGCGGTGGCGGTCTTGACTGGAGCTCTGCTGCTGACGGCGGCGGAAACAGAGAAGAAATCGTGGAACTATCAGCAGAAGAATGAGATATCGTATCTCGAACCGGGCTCTTCCGGCGATGCGTACCGGCAGGAGCGTTGTCGGCTCGATCTCTATTATCCGGAGGGAAAACCGGGATTCGCGACTGTGATCTGGTTTCACGGCGGCGGCCTGACCAGCGGGAAGAAGAGCATTCCGGAGATGCTCAAGCGGCGCGGCGCAGCGGTGGTCGGCGTGAATTACCGGCTCGCTCCGCAGGCGGATGCGCCGAAAGACGCGCCGAACCGGAACGTCCGCGTCGCGGACTGCATCGAAGACGCAGCAGCAGCCGTCGGCTGGGTATTCCGCAACATCGCCGCATACGGCGGAGACCCGAAAAAGATCTACCTGACCGGACACTCCGCCGGGGGATACCTCGCGCTGATGGTCGGCATGGATCCGAAGTATCTGGCCCCGTATGGAATGAAACCCTCCGATCTCGCAGGGTTGATTCCGTTCAGCGGGCACACGATCACGCACTTCACGGAGCGGGCCGCGCATGGAATCGGATTGACGCAACCGGTCGTCGACGAGCTGGCCCCGCTCTATCACGTCACGACTCCCGATCTGCCGCCGATTCTGCTCATCACGGGCGACCGCGAAAAGGAGATGGCGGGCCGTTATGAGGAGAACGCCTACCTCATGCGGATGCTCAAGCTGAACGGGCACACCGTGACGCTCTACGAACTCCAGGGCTACGGCCACGGCATGGTCTACCCGGGGATGCCGATCCTCGTGGAGTTTCTGAAGAAACAGAACGCGGTGGAATAGCCTCGATCATAAGGGAGGAGTCCCGGTTTCCATTGCGCCCGGGGGGGACGCATTCGTCGTTCGGGAGTTCCGACGAATTCCTCCCCCCCCGGGAAAAATGCGCATGAAACGCATCGAGACTCATCGCGTCAAAGAAGTTCTAACATGCTGTGCAAACGAAATTTGCGCAACATGACAAGAACGCTTCCCCGGGCGGAGAGTTTTGCCGTATCCGGATCAGTGCAGGTCGAATCCGCACCCGCGCGTACACTCGCTGAACCAGAGCGGATCACTCAGACGGAAACTCCCGCGCCGGATCTCTTCGACGCCCGCCGCTTCCGGCAACAGCAGAATCCGGTACTCGTGTTCGCCCTGATCGGTGACCGGATAGTCGTTCTCCGCCGGGAGCGGGAACGGATCGTGGTGCGCATACACCGGCGACCGCAGCAGCGTGAGGCGGATCACTCCGTCCGGCTGAACATCCGCCCCCGTCACATCCGGACTCACAACGGCAAACCGGCGGCCGTCCGGAGCAACGACCGAAACGAAATCGGTCACCGGATACTCCTCGCCGTTGCACTCGCGCGCGACGACTCCCCCCGGCGCTCCGTCGAGACGGGAAGCGGGAGTGAATCCGGGATCGATCAGCAGCTTCACAAGTTTCCGGCAGCCGTTCCACGCCAGTCGCAGCCTGAGTTCGATTCCCGGCTCCCCGTCGTTCATCCGAACCCGCCACCGGAGCTGGCCGCAGGAAACCCGCTGCGTAAACCACACCTCACCCGAAAGCGACCCGGAACGTCCGCATACACAGGGCGCATTCGATTCGGATTCAAAGGGTTCCGCTATGGTCGTCCCGTAACCTTTCATATTGTGTGACCAGGTGTCGCTCGGGTCGTCGATCACGACCGCGCGCAGCGGCGCGCCGAGGAATTCCCGGACCCCGTTCGACAGGGAAACCACTCCCTCCCTGCCGAATTTTGCGACGAGACTCCCATTCTCCAGGCGTTCCGGTGAAACCCGGACATGACCCTCCTCCGCCGCAGACGGTGCGCCGTCCGTGTGAATGAGCAGAATCTTCCGCCCTCCCCCCGGAATCCGCAGCCGGGCGGCGTAGCGCGCGATCTCGAACGCGGCTTCAGCAGTCACCTCCTGACACAACACGGGCGTCCCGTCCTCTCCGGTCAGGCGAACCCGCGGCTGTTCCGGCTCCGTCCAGAGATAGCCGAGCCACGGCTCGAACTCAACGAGCCCTTCGAATTCCGTCTCGGAGGGATTGTCGAAGATCAGCCGCTGCACCTCGCACGGCTCGAGCCGTGCGTTCTCCCGCCGGATTGCCAGTTCGATCTGCTGCTGCGCCACCGAACGCGCATAGCCGAGATCCTGAAAGATCTCCTCGTAGGCTGAACGGATCGAACTGCCCGGCAGAACGTCGTGGAACGTCGCAAACAGCAGCCGCTTCCACGCAGGCTCGAGTTTACGCTCCGCCTCCGCGTCGAACAGTCCGGGCCTCCGGGCGCGCAGCTGTTCCGCCTGATGCAGAAGCTGTTCGGTCCGGCGGACCTCCCGCTTGATCCGGCTCACGGCCGTGTAGCAGCCGATCGCGTGGTGCTGAAGTTCCGTGCGAACGACCGGCAGCTCCGCGCCGGAAGCCGCAACCGCTTCAAAATAACGGTCCGGCGAACTGTAAATGAGTTCCACGTCATCCCGGTAATGCAGGTGGGCGTTCAGCCATTCGATCTCCCGCTTCGCCGGGCCGCCGCCGTGGTTCCCGACCCCGACAAAACACATGACGTGACCGATGGCGGGATTCGCATCCGCCAGCGCCGCATCGAGGTTCGCACGCAGATTCGTCTCCGTATCGCGCCCGGTCGTGCAGTAGCTGCGCGAGATCCGGAACGTCCGGATCCGGCTGCCCGAGGGGGACTCCCACAGGAACGTGTTTCCAGGCAGGTGCATCTCGTGTTCGCCGGGACGCATCATGACATAATTCTCAAACCCGCTCTGCGTCAGGAAGTCCGGCAGCGTCGCCGCGTGGCCGAAGCTGTCGACGTGATACGCGGTCTTCACCCGCATGCCGAACTTCTCCTCGAAATAACGCCGCCCGAATTCGCCGTGCTTCTCGAAAATATGCGCTCCGGTCAGGTTGCAGTCCGGCTGCACGTACCAGCCGCCGACCACCTGCCAGCGCCCGCTCTTCACATACGCGCGAATGCGCTCGAACAACGCCGGATCAAGCTGTTCGACCACCTCGTAAAACCACATTTCCCCGCGCGTGATTACGATCTCGGGATAACGATCGAGCAGATCGCACGCGGTCCGGGCCGTACCGATGACCTCATCCATCCCCTGCGACCGGCGCCAGAGCCAGACCGGATCGAGATGTGAATTCAAAATCAGATGTACTTTCATTGCAAAAAACTGCCTTTCTGAATGCAAATCGTTATTGTATCGGAGAAAACGTCATACTCCAACGCCCCGATCCGCAGACCTGCGTCCCGAGATGGATACACCAGAGCGTCCTGCCCCATGAACTCTCCATGCGCGTATCGTGCAGCGGGATCTCTTCAATCCGCACAACGGAGATGCCGGAGACACGGAGCTGCATCTTCCCGATCCGGATTGCGCCGTCCTCCTCTTCCGGCTTCACCGCGCAGTAGAGCGGAATCGCGACGGCAATCTCTCCGGTTCCCTGGACGGAATCTTCGATCACGGCTGTGCCATCGTCCGAGAGCGACGCACGCCGCACACAGGATTCGACGCCGCACGCCCGCGGATACGCCCCCGCGATGTCGATCGAAACCGCGTCGGAAATCGTCATCCCCGACGCCCGGAACTCCGCCCCCGGCGACTGCAGAATCCCGTTGAACGACGGAACATCATGTCCGGAGGAGTTCAGGAAGCGGTTCTCGTATCTCCGGGAAGAAAAGGTGAACTTCGTATACTCCGTAGAGCCGCAGTCGATGACGACCGGCGTTCCGTCGTAAAACACCTCGAACTGCCCGATGTCGTTGTGATTGTGGCTCTCGTCGTTATGCCCTCCTTTCATGCACAGGATCGTGCCGCTCCAGTCGTCGGCGGGATTCTGGCGGAACAGGAAGAATTCGAGATCCGGCAGAATCGTCTGCCGTTCGCAGGCCCGGTTTCCGCGCGTGAGATCGGCAGGAAACCAGAACGTCTGCGCAAGCTCATTGAACAATACAAGATGCGGGAACTCGCCCGTTCCTGCCGTACCATCCGCAACCTCCGTCACGGAAGCGGGGGCGAATCCATACGCCGCCTCGACCGCGAATGACTTCAGCCGTCGGCTGCCCGAGAGCTCCGCGTAACGGTTCAGCAATCCCGCTTCCATCCGGTCGAATTTCGCGGGGGAATCGGCCATACTCGCGAACCACGGTCCGACGAGGTGAACTTTCGCGATGTAATCCCCGATGTTCCGGAATTTCTCCTCGCGGTAGAGCGCCGCAAAGGCATTGTCCGTATACGCATTGAGCAGATCCAGAAAGATCATGAGCCGGATTCCCGCGACCATGAAATATCCGGGTCCTTCATCGCACCCGCCGTCCGGCGCGTAGCGGTCATAGAACCGCTCGCAGACGCCGATCAGTTTCAGTGTCAGCCGCGCGAGCCGTTCCGGCTGATCCCGCAGGAACGTGAACGCCGTCATCGCGACATTCGAGGCGCACCAGGGACTCCAGTTGTTGTGGCCGTCCAGCCACCACTGCGGCAGGATGGTCTCATCCTCCAGCGGCGCGATCACGCGCTCGATGCAATACGCCCGGACCCAGTTCAGCAGCTCCGGAGAGAGCTCCCGCAGCTCCTTTTCCAGCAGCTGGACGACGCACGCCAGGGTCGAACCGGTTTCCGCGCAGAAGAGATCGGTCCGCGGCTGATCGAACCGCGGCATCGGATCGCCCTCATGATAGTGCCCGTGCGCCGGAAGATACCAGACCGGCTCGCTCAAAAGCTGCCAGATCCCCTCGACCACCTCCGGCAGAAAACGTTTCCGGTACTCCACCGCCTCTGCCATGCAGAACAGCGTCAGGTGCGTCCGCCGCCCGAAGTAAAACGACTCAAAAACACTCCGGTTCCCCGTGCGCATGAATGCGAAGAAATCCCGCGCCGTCAACGGAGGATAGATTTCGGAATAACTCTTCTCCTGCCACTTCTGCGCGTTTTCCACGTACAGCGCAAAGCGCTTCTTCCGGAACGCGCTCTCCCCCGCCTCCCAGACTGCGCGATCGGCGGCCTGCGGAAACCGGCTTTTGAAGCTTCTCTTCCGAAACAGCTCCGTAAGTTCCTGCTCGGACATGATTTCCGTCCACATTGCGACACTCCCCCCCCCCTGATTTCATGACTTCAACGAACATCCGGGACTCCGGAGAGGAACGGCCGGGCCGCACCGCCGGATTCCGGCTCCATTCAAACCAACCCGTTTCGCGATGATTCCCTCCGGAAATGGTAAACCGGCGTGCTCCAGGCGTGACAGTGACTGTTCATCGCCGGATCTCCGTAAGGTGAGCGCAGCGGCTCTTCCGGGAGAAACACCTCCCAGAATGCGTCTGCACCAAGCGCAGCCATTTTTCCCCAGTATTCCCGCGTCAGCGCATGCGCTTCGCGACGCAGTCCGGCCCGCTCCAGCGCGAGCACCATCTGATTGTAGAGAAAAGGAGTGCCCGGTCTGACGATATTCCCGGCCGCAAGCGTCCTCCGCAGCAGCGCAGCCGTATCGGACGGCGGCAGTACCCCGGCCATCGCCATCCAGATCTGCGATGCCCAGGAGAACTGTCCGGATTTGCCCCCTCCCCGGAACAACCCCGCCTCCGGATCGTACCAGCTCTCGCGGGCGGCCCCGCGCAGCTGCTCGATGACGGGAAGATACCGTGCGGCCCGGTCGCCGCAATCGAGTTCGCAGGCCAGCCTGCAGAAGCGTTGCAGCGCTTCGATCACCACCCCCTGCACGGCGCACTCTTTCTCGAGTCCCTCCTGCCAGTCGATGAACAGCCAGTGGCAGCCGCGGTCGACGAACCGACCGCGCTCAAATTCCCGCAGGGAGAGTTCGCACTGCCGTTCCGCAACCGGCAGAAGTCCGCGCACCACGGCGGCATCGCCGCCCGCGCGCAGAAAATCGAGCAGAACGTCTCCGAACAGCACGCCGTAATCAAAAACAAAATTTCCCGCCTCCGGGAGTCCCTCTCCGGGATAGACACACCCCGGCACCCGCCCCTCGTCGTCCGCCGCGGCGGCGAACAGCAGCAGACAGCGCCGGACCAGATCGAGGTTGCGGAAACGGTCATAATCGGCAAGCGCCTGAATGCGGAGATCCCCGAGCCAGAGACGGCGGTCGCGTTTCGGTCCGTCCTCGTAACACTCCTGCATGCAGGCGGCCAGCGTGACGCTCCCGATCCGGTCGACGGCGCGGTCGAGCTCGTCGTATTCCGCGCTCAGCGGGGGCAGCGTCCTGAAGTCAGCAGCCGAATTGACCGCATCACAGCAGACGCTCTCCGGGGTCACCACATATCCGGGAGAGTTGGATTCCACCGCCAGCTCGAGGTATCGGAACGCATAACGGCGGGGCAGCCGGATCACCGGCGGCGGAGCGTCGAAAACAAAAGTCTCCTCCTGCAGCCAGCCCCGGCCCAGCGATACGCGGCAGGCGTCGAAATCCGCCGCCAGCTCATACGGAGACTCCGCACACTTCACGCGGAATCGGAACGGCGCGTCGATCCGTCCCCGGAAACGGAACGTCAATTCGATATAACCGACGCAGTACTCCCCCATGTCGAACGTGCAGCACCAGGAGCGCGGCTGCCCGACGTGCAGGACCTCCCGCAACTCACCGGCCGGAACGGCCCGCCACCCCTGCCAGGCGGCCGGGTCGGGGACGGGCCGAACCAGACGAACCGGAAACACCCGGCGATGAACAAGTTCCGGCCGCAGAGCCTCCGCCTCCTCTGCCCAGCGGACGGCGTCGTTGAAATACATGGATTCACTCTCTTTTCTTCTGCGATTGTATCCGTCCGTCTTCCGGCTGGAGCGGATCTGGTGCGCGAGGGGGGACTTGAACCCCCACGCCTTGCGGCACCGGAACCTAAATCCGGGGCGTCTGCCATTCCGCCACTCGCGCTCGAGGACAACTCCGATACTATATCCCGGGATCTGCTTTTCCGCAAACGTCCCGCGCAGCTTTTTCGCAAGTTTTTCCCGCTTCGTTCTGGAAAAACACGGGGAACGGTGTATTATTATGAGATGAAGCAATGTTCATGCAAGGAAAAACTGTTCGTTTATGATCGATATCTCTGAAGATTCCCGCAAAAAAGTCGAACGCGCGCTGCTGGTCGGATTCCGTTTCCCGGACCAGAGCGAAACCGAGGTGAACGAGCATCTCGACGAACTTGCCGATCTCGTCCGCAATCTCGACATCATCC
Organism: uncultured Victivallis sp.; assembly: GCA_944389935.1. GTDB lineage: Bacteria > Verrucomicrobiota > Lentisphaeria > Victivallales > Victivallaceae > Victivallis. The sequence continues at coordinate 81,303 of CALXOE010000003.1, read as the reverse complement.
CGCTTGAGCCGGAGATCGTGAATCTGCACGATCCCTCCCCACGCTATTACATCGGCAGCGGCAAGGCCGAAGAGATCGCCCGGCTCATGCAGGAGTGCGAGGCCGACTGCCTGATCTTCGATACGCCGCTCTCCCCCTCCCAGCAGCGCAACTGGGAGCGGCTCACGCACAGCTGCGTCATCGACCGCGAGGAGGTGATTCTCGACATCTTCGCGGAACGGGCCTCCACCCGCGAGGCGGTGCTTCAGGTGGAGCTTGCCCGCACGAAATATTCGCTCCCGCGCCTGACCCGCGCCTGGACTCACCTTTCCCGGCAGCACGGCGGCGGAGCGACCACCCGGGGAGAAGGCGAGGCGCAGATCGAGACCGACCGCCGACTGCTGCGGCGCAGAATCCGCCAGCTCGAGGAGGAGCTCAAGGTCGTGCGCAAGCAGCGGGAAACCCAGCGCAAGTCGCGGGAACGCAATCTGATTCCGCACGGCGCGATCGTCGGATACACGAACGTCGGAAAATCCTCGCTGCTGCAGACGCTTTCCGGAGCGGAGATCCTCGTCAAGGATCAGCTCTTCGCGACGCTCGACCCGACCACGCGCCGCGTCCCGCTCGAAAACGGTCTTGAGGTGCTGCTGACCGACACGGTCGGATTCGTGCGCAAGCTGCCGCACTCCCTCGTTGAAGCGTTCAAATCCACGCTCGAAGAGGCCGTTCTCGCGGATTTTCTGCTGCTTGTGCTCGACCTCTCCTCCACCCAGCTCGACGCGCAGTGGGAGACCACGCTCTCCGTTCTGAAAGAACTCGGCGCGGAAGAGAAGAAGATCATCGTCGTGTTCAACAAGATCGATCTGGTAGACCGGGAATCCGAGGGGGTGCTCTTCGCCCGGCTTCGCGGTTTGTTTCCCGACGCGCTCTATCTCTCGACCCGCACGGGAGAGGGAATCGGGGAGCTCAAAAAACGGCTCACCGCCATCGCCGCCGGGGAGTTTCAACTCATGCGGGTCAAGCTGCCGCCGCAACGGTACGATCTGGCCGCGCTCGCGCACGCGAACGGCCGCGTCTATGAAGAAAACTACAACGACTCGGGCGAACTCGAGCTGGTGTTCACCATCGGCCCGGCGCTCCGCCACAAATTTCAGGAGTACGCAATATGAGAAAATTCATCCTGTTTGTGCTTCTCGCCGCAGTCCTGCCGCTGCTCTCCGGAGCTGCGAGAAACGCCTGGGACATCTGGCGCGAAGGATATGAGACCTACCACAAAGGCGAAATTCTCCGGGACCGGGGCGAACATATCCAGGCTCTTGAGACGTTCCGCAAGGCACTCGCACTCTATCAGGAGATCCAGCGTGCCCGGCCCGACTGGGATCAGAACATCATCAAGTCGCGCATCGCGGACTGCGAACGGGAGATCGCCAACGCCCGCAAACTTCTCGGCGACACGGACTCATCCCCCATTCCCGTCCGGCCCGAACCGCAGGTCGGCGGCGTCGACTTCGCCGAACAGGAGAGTCTCCGGAAAGAGGAGGAGAATTACCGGAAGCGGATCACCGACCTGACCACGGAGAACGAGACGCTCCGGAAAGAGATCGAACAACTCAAGGCCAATGAAGTCGACGCCCTGAAACTCCTCCGCGAACAGCGCGTTCTCCAGGAGAAATGCGCCCTCCTCGAAAAGCAGAAACTCGAACTCGAAAAGAAAAACGCCGATCCCGACGCCGAGATCGAAACCCTCAAACGCCGGCTGGTCGAGGAAAAACTCGCCTCCGAACAGCTTTCCGGACGGCTCCGCCTCGCCGAGACCCGCGCCGGAAGCCACCCGCAAAGCCGGACTTGCAGAAGCCGCGCTCAAACAGAACAGCGCTGAACTCCAGCGACTCAACCACATGCTCGAGGAACTGCGCAACGTCGGGAACGAGTCGGCCCGCAAAACCGCCGCACTCGAAGCCGCCCGCGCCGAGGCCGAGCGAAAACTCAAAGCCGCCGAGGAGAAAGCCGCCGCCCTGACCTCCGAACTCGCCGTGGCCAACAGCCGTCTCGCCGATGCGGTCCAGGGAGGGAAAACCGAACTCAACCCCGAAATTCTCTCCGAAAACACCAGACTCCGGAACGAGGCGCAGGAGGCCCGCAAAGCGCGCGAAACCGCGGAAGCCGCCGCTCTCGAAGCCGGCAACAACCATCGTCTCGCCCAGCTTGAACTCGTACAGCTCCGCGAGACGCTCCAGCGCGTGGAAACCCTGCGGCTCAATCTCGAACGTGAACACGCCGCACTTGCCAAATCCCTCGAACTTGCGCAGGCCTCCGCAAAACTCTCGGAAGTCGAGATGAAGAACCTGCGCGAGCGCAACACGAAACTCGAAGCCGACATGCAGGAGTGGAGCGAACGCTGCTCCAAACTCGAGGCGCAAATCAGAAACCGCAATACCGCCGTCGAACGCAGCCTGCGGGAAAGCGATGAGACCAACACCGCACTGAACAGCCGGATCAAAAACCTAGAGCAGCAGCTCGCCACTGACAAACAGGAGCTCGATCTGATCACATCTCAGAAAAAATCACTGGAGAAAGCGCTCTCGGCCGCCGACGCCGAACTCGCCAAAACCAAATCCGCCCTCGGCCGCGCCGACGAACAGCTCAAGGCCGCCGCCGAGTCGAGTGCGAAACTTGCAAAGCTCGAAGCCGAATCCGCCACGCTCCGGAAGAATTTCCAGGCCGTCCAGCAGGAGGCCGCCGGACTCCGCGAAACCGCCGCCCGGCTCCGGCCCGCGGAGGAGAAACTCGCCGCCGCGCAGCAGCAGATCACCGAACTCGGCAAAAATGCCGGAAAACTCCTCGAGGAACAGAAGAAAAATCAGCTTCTGAGCGACGAAAACGCCGCACTGCGCAAACAGCTTGCCGAACAGCGGGAGGCGCCTCCGGCCCCCGAGCCCCGGCTCACCGCCCCGGAGGTTGCCGCACCGGCAAGCCTCTCCGCGGCTGAACTCATCGCCGCCGGACACAAGGCCGAATCCGAAGAATCCTGGGATCTCGCCGCCTGGAACTACCGCGCCGCGCTCGCCCGGGAACCGGAAAACAACGCAGCAGCTGCCGCGCTCGGCATGCTGCATCTGCGCCGCGCGGAGTATGAGTCCGCTGAACAGTTCCTCGCCCGGGCAGCCCGGAACGCCCCCACCGATCCCGGAATCGCCGCGGCACGGGCGGAATCTCTCATCGGAATGGGCAAATACGGCAACGCCGTTTCCGTTCTGGATAAACCGCTGGCTGCCAATCCCGGTGACTTCCGGCTGCGGATGGCGGCCGCCCGCGCCCTGGCCGGGAGCGGCAACCGTCAGTCCGCCGAAGCCGGATTCCTCGCCGCCGCGAAGCTCGATCCCGCCTCCCCGGCACCGCACCTGGAACTCGCCCGTCTGAAACTCTCCGCCGGCGATAAAACCGCCGCCTCCGCGGCTTACGAAAAGGCGCGTTCTCTCGGCGCGGGTCCCGATCCCCGTCTCGAACCGGAACTCGGGAAACAACTCGGCGAACAGCGCGAACTGGCCGAATTCATGATGAACGCGGCCGCCGAAGCCGCCGGGAACGGCGACTGGACCAGCGCGCTCTGGTACTACCGCCAGCTCACGGAGATCGATAAGAACAACCGGCTGCTGCCACTGCGCATCGCATTCGGCAGAATGCGGATGAAAGAGTTCCCGCAGGCGCTCGAGACGATCGCGATGACGCCCGCCTCCGCGGAGGGGGATCTGCTCAAGGTCCTCGTCTACCTGCATCAGGAACGCTTCGCCGACGCGGCGCGGGCCGCGAACGAGGCGAAACAACGCAACGGCGGCAAACCGCTGGCGATCACACCCGAATGGCCGGAACTCCGGAACGAGTTTGACACCATAAGCCGCAGCGAAGCGCTCAAACAGTCCGTCGCCGGAATCGAATGCGGGAAAGCCCTCCGCGATCTCGTCGCGGAAAAGTGATGTGAAACAGAGCGCCGCACCCCGGAGACCGGTTCACGGCTTCCCGGCTTCGCTCCCGGGAACGGAGTAGAGGAAAAGTCTCTGTCCGGCTCCTCCGGGCAGTTCAAACACCTCGGTCGTGCGCCAGATGACCGGGGATTTCCGGCAGGCGATCTCCAGGGCGGGCAGATCTTCCGCTGCCTGCTGCGGCGTCTTGTAGAGAATGAACCGCCCGGTCCGGCGCTTGATGAAATCGCACGCATCCAGATAGATGATCGGAGCCGCCGCGACCGCGCGCGCCGTCACCACGTCAAACTGGTGCCGGAACTGCGGTTTGCAGTTCAGCTCATTGCTGCGACCGTGCACGACGCGAACATTCCGGAGTCCGAGCGCCGCGACCGCGCGTTCGACGAACGCCGTCTTCTTCCCGGTCGAATCGATCGCCGTGATCCGCAGGTTCGGGAACGCCATCGCCAGAACCAGCGACGGGAATCCCGCCCCGCAGCCGATATCCGCGATCTTCCCATACCCGGTCGTCAGCTCCGGAAACTCCCTCGCGATCGAGAGGGAATCGGCCACATGCTTGACGGCGAACTCCTCCGGTTCCGTGATCCGGGTCAGGTTCACCGTTTTATTGGCCTCGACAAGCAGATCGCGCAACGCTTCGCACTGCCCGGCGAAACCCTCCGGGTCGGCCACTCCGCACAATGCCGCATAACCGGCAAGTCTGAACGTCATATCACTCCCCCCTCGTCAGCAGCGCCCCCCAGAAGAGCGCAAGCGCAAACACCACCCAGAATCCGCCGCTGACTCCGCGCCAGACGCCGGAACGTGCGCACAGACGAATCCAGTCCCGCAGCGCACACGGCTTGCCGGAAACCCAGATCCCCGCGATTCCGAAGATCCACGCGAGCACAGCGATCGCGCCGGAACACGGCGTGTGCAGCTCGAAACTCTTGTGCACCAGATAATAGGCTCCCAGAATCGCCGCCCCGCCCAGCGCCCGCGCCAGCGGGTAATCGACAAAGCAGTACCCCAGAATCGGCACGACGATCGCCAGCGGCCACAGCAGCGGGACGAGAAATCCCGGCGACACCACCGCCGCATGCGGCACACACAGCGCCAGCGCAATCCAGCCGATCACCATCCCCGGCAGTTTCGCCCGCGGCCACGGTTCAAAACGGGAAAGATTCTCCGGCGAGAGCCGGAACGTCCAGACCGCAAACGCCGCAAAGCAGATCCCCGCCACTCCGAGCGCAATCCGGTAAATCAGAAGTTCATTCATCCTCGTTGAGTCTCCTGTTGTTGGTTCAACCATTGATCGATCAGCCTGCGCGCGATCGAGCCGGGCGACGGAATGTCCGGCATATCCTCCGGGGTGCAGAATCTCGCGTCGGTGATCTCGACCCCGTCCGGCCGGATCTCCCCCCCCGCATATTCCGCCGTAAAACCGATCATGAGCGAATTCGGGTACGGCCAGCTCTGGCTCCCGGCATAACGGATCTCTTTCACTTCAAGCCCGACCTCCTCGCGGATCTCGCGCCGGACGGCCGACTCCATCGATTCGCCCGGTTCGACAAATCCCGCGATCAGACTGTACATACCCTCCCGGAAACGGCTGTTGTGCGCCAGCAGCAGCCGCCCGCGTTCGTCCGTGATCGCCGTAATCACCGCCGGCGCTATCTGCGGATAGAACACCGCCCCGCACGACGGGCAGCCCCGGGCGCACTCCTCGCTCCGGTCCTCGAGTTCCGCCCCGCACGCACCGCAGTACCGGCGGTTGCGCCGCCAGAACGAGAGCGTCCGCGCCCGGCAGAGCGCAGTCTGTTCCAGCTCGGAGAGCAAAGTCAGCGCCTCCCGGATCTCGATTTGCCGGAGAGTCCCGGACTCCACCTCCGCGGGAACGGGACTCTCCTCAACCATCACGCATGCGGTCCGGTCGATCCGCCCGATGCGCACCCCATCTCCGGCGAAGAACGGCAGCTCCGAACTCCGCGGCAGCCGGTCGCCGGCCAGAAGAACCCGGTTTCCGGGAAAAAGTACAATGACGATCTCATCCGCGCCCGACGCGGCAGCGCCCGTTCCGAACGAAAACGGCTCCGGATAAAAACGGCTCATCTCCCCTCCCCGAACCGGTAAAACCGCATTCCGTTGGCGGTCGTGAGCGCCGCAATCTCCTCGACGGTCCGGCCGCGCTCCTCCGCAACCCGTGCGGCCACAAGCATGAGAAATCCGGGATGATTCGTCGTTCCGCGGTGCGGCACCGGCGCGAGATAGGGTGAATCGGTCTCGATCAGCAGCCGGTCGTCCGGAATCACCCGGAGTGCCTCCCGGATATTCTCCGCCCGGTTGAATGTCACCATGCCGGTCACTCCGAGGTATGCCCCGAGCGCCAGAAATTTCCGCGCCCAGTCAGGCGTCCCGGAGAAGCAGTGGATCACGAACCGCCCCCCCCTTTCCGCAAACGGAGCGAGCAGTTCATAGCCGTCCTCGTAGGCGCTCCACTCCCGGTCACGGTCGCGCAGATGCACGATCGCCGGGAGATCCCACTCGAGCGCCAGGTCGAGAAAGCGGGCGAAAACCTCCCGCTGCACCTTCCGCGCGGATTGTTCGTAAAAGTAATCCAATCCGAGTTCTCCGATCGCTTTCAGCTTCGGATGTCCGCGGAACTCGCCGAAGTCGTTCCGTTCCGCGAGAAATTTCTCCGCACTGTGCGGATGGACTCCCGCGGCGAAACAGGCGGTGTCCACCACCTGGGCGAATTCGCGCGAACGGCAGCTCTCCAGATAATCTCCGCCCGCAGCCATGAGCCACAATCGATCCGGCACTCCGATCCGGCCCTGCGGCGGCGCGGCCGCGGCAGCCAGAACGTTCCGGAAATACTCCCCCGGGGAACTCTCCCCGTAATAGTGAAAGTGTGTGTCGAACAGTTCCATTTTCATCAATTCCACAGTTCAGTAAACAGTTCCTGCAATTCGCGGATCATTCCCGCGCTCGGCAGTTTGTCGATCATGATGATCGGCTCGACCTTGTCCGGATCCGACGGGTCCGCCGACGTTCCGATGAGCTTGAGCTCTCGAATCCGGCTCAGAAGCTCCCCGAGCGAGCCGCTCGCAATCGACCCGAGCCGGACAAACGGATTCTCCAGCGTTCCCTCGATCGGAATCATCGCCTGAAAACCGCTGATGGTCAGTTTCGACGCCAGATCGAGCCTCCGTTCGCCCGCCAGATCAAACGCGCCGGAAAACACCAGGCGGCTGATCCAGTCGCCGAAGAATACACACTCATCGACGCGGACATGCCCCTCATTCGCATGGAGTTTCACACTGCCCTCGTCGAGCCGCACGGTCTTGAGCCGTTTCGTCAGCGACTCGCTGCTGACGATGCTCTCTTTCCAGGTCGAGAGATCCTCCGCCAGAAGCGTGCTTAGCTGTCCGGCCACCTCGACCGGGAACAGCAGCAGACGCGCGAATTCTCCTTTCACGACCGTGTCGGGAATCGTCAGATCCTGAAAATCCATCTCGAGCACCCCGCTCATCGTCTCCAGCCAGGAATCGGGACGGCCATCCTCCAGAAACCGCAGATTCAGATTCAAATCCCGCAGTGTCCCGGCAGCCCCCTCCTGGGAAGTTCCCTCAATCAGCTCCATCAGCGGCGGCAGCGAAAGCGGCTCATCCCCGCGCAGCGCCGCCGTGAACAGAACCCCCTGCTCCGTGTTGCGGCCGCTGAACTCCCCGCCGTACCGCGCATTGTTGATCTGCAAAAGCAGATGGTCCGTCTCGAGCGAATCCGTGCGCAGGCGCAGCCGGGTATCCAGATCCGCCGACAGTGACGGCGTGAGCCGGATCCTGCGCAACCGGCAGCCGAGATCGACCGGACGCCGACCGAAATTGAGTCGCGGCGCATGGCCGGAATCGGGTTTCTCCTCCCGTCTCCGCGCCGGGAACAGAGCCAGAAGTTTCCCCGCGTCGACCGTCGACGATGCGAGCTGCATCGTGATTCCTCCCTCCGGAGAGGAGAGGTCCGCGCGGCACTCTCCCGCCAGATCGAAGAGCAACGCCTCGTCCTGCCGGAGGGCCGCCGACACCCGGCGCAGCAGCAGTCGCCGCTCATCCTTCTCGGCCATCAGCGAGAGCGTCCCGGTATACACCTCCCCGGGGCGCGACGGCATCACGAATCTGTCCAGATCAAACGCGCCCGAAGCGCGCAGCACCCGGAAGTTCTCCCGCGCAAAAAGCTGCATCTTCCCCGTCAACTGCGCATCGGAAACCGCATCCGGAAAGAACAGTGAGAGAAACTGATCGTTCAAATAACGGATCGACCACTCTCCCGAATAACTCGCCCGCTCAAAATCCCACGCTCCCGGACACTCCAGTCGCAGCGCGGGTTTTCCCCGGCGGCGCAGATAGAAGTTCAGCATCCGCATCTCCAGATAACGCATCGTCGGCATGTAGCCGGAAAACGAGCACTGCACCGAAAAATCCCGGTAATGCCGCCCCGACCACTCCGCGCCGAGATCGTCAAACATCAATTCGCCGGAATAGACCGCCGAACGGAAACCGGGCGCGATCGATCCCTCCGCCGACAGCCGCACCCGCCCCGAATCGAACTGCACGCCCGGCCCGAGATAGGCGTTCGCCGCCGCAACCGGCAGCTCGCCCGAAAGACGGAATTTCAACTCATCTCCCCCGGGAGTCTCCCCGCCGAACCGATAGGGACCGGCCTTGAGCTCCAGCGCCCGCTTCCCCTCCCGGAAGATGGCCGCTTCGCAACTCCGCAGACACAGCGGCGCCTCGCGGGCCGGCTTGTCAAGCTGAAACGCGACTTCAGCCGTGCCGAATCCGAGTTTGCGGTATTCCGGCAGAAACGGATCCAGCGCTGGAGAGATCCACACCGCCAGTTCCGGCGCAAGCCCCTCGAGCCGCCCCGAAAGCCGTCCGGCAATATCGGTCAGCTCCCCCTCTCCGGAAAAATTCGCGTTGCCGAGATTCATTCCACCGTTTCTCAACGACAGCGACAGATTCCGGAGCGTCCAGTGAAAATCACGCCGCAACTCCAAATCCAGTCCGGCAATGATCTCGGAAAGTTCAAACTCCCTGCCGTCCCAGCAGCAGCGCCCTCCCGCGATCCGGCCGCTGCCCAGCAGGGAAAACGCCGAAAGATTCCGTTTCAACGTCAACTGCATCTGCGCGGAAAGCACGCCCGAATCAAATTGGAAAACCGAATCTCCCGGCAGCAGAAAACGCAGCAATTTCAAATCCAGTTCGCGGCACTCCAGATCGAATACCGCCTGCTGACTCGGCGAGTTCCCACGCTCCAGCCAGGAGTAACGGATCGGGTGCTGAAGACGAAATGACGCCCTCTCCTCCTCCCGCTCGGTCAGCGTCACAGCGAACTTGCGCAAATCGATCGAACTTTTCTCGAGATCGACCGCCAGATCGTACTCCCCGTCGAGCCGCAACTGGGGCAGTGAAATCCGCTCAAGCCCGATGATCGCATCGCCGTTCCGGTCCGCCCGAAGAATTCCGGAAGCCGTGAGTTTGCGCCGCGCATAGGCGAATTTCCCGCGATACTGCAGCTCAGCACGCCCGGGATTGAACCCGAATCCGAGATCGAACAGCAGCGAGGTGATCTCCTCCGACAAATGCCGGATGTCCACATCTCCACGAATCTCAAACGGTTGATACCGAACCCGCCCGGAAAGTTCCATCTCACTCTGGAGCGTCCCGCCCTGGTGCTGGGTCAGCGCAAGTTTGCGGAATTCGAATCCCCCCCGGTCACAGCTCCCCGTCGCCGTCAGATCGACCGCGCCGTCGTTGAACGGCTCCCCGCTGATCGAGCCGAACAAGCCCGAGAGGGAGCACGTCGTATCGAACGTCTCCGGCACGAGATTCGCTGCAAGCCCCGTGTCGAACCGCAGCGTAAACCGGCCGGCGTCGACATGATTCGCGCGACTCGAGGCGAACCGCAGCGCTCCGAGCGCCGTCAGCCGCATCCGCCGACTGTTCGCAAAACGGTCGGCCCGCAACTCGAGTCCGGTCAGTTCCAACGCCCCGCCCGCCTCCGGATCCCCGAAGATCAGCCGCAGGCAGGAGTCACGGAAAACCACATCCTCCAGATCGATCCGGAACGGATTCCGCCGCTTCTTCCGGGGCTTTTGCGCCGCCACTGCTGCCGGACTCTTGACGCTCCACCTCCTGCCGCCGAGATGATAAAGCGTCAGTTCGGAACCGCTCATCCGGACCTCGGAAAGTCGGATTCCTTTTCCTGCCAGCATCGAAAACGCATAACGGGCTTCCCCCCGTTTCGTTCGGAAATAGGGACTCCCCTCCGGACCCACCCGCAGATTCTCCACCATGATCCGCGGGCGGAAGATCGACAACTCAATCCGATCAGCGACGACTTCCACTCCCCAGCGACTGCTCAACAGCGGCAGAACCACCGAAGTCAGAAAAAACGATCCGGTCAGAAAAAAATACGCAAAAAAAACGCACAACGCGGCGACAAGCAGCGTCAGAAGCATCCTGCGATACCGCCTTTTCCTCCGGATCAAATCTCCGCCTCGCAATTCCGTCTTACCGGCCGCCGAGCTGCTTCTGCAATTCGATCTGGAACTCGCGCACATCCTCTTCCGTCGGCTGTTCGCCATTGAGTTTCTCGAGGCCGAGGCGGCCGTAAGAGTCGACATACCACTCCGCGGTAGAACCCGAACGGAACTTCACTGTGCCGGAGAGCGCCGTCCCTGGCTTGACCAGTTTGCTGATCTCCACAACCGTCTGTCCCGCCCCGCCGGCCGCGTCGGCCGAGCCGGTCATATCATCGGCAGCATCGGCTTTTTTCTCTTCGTCCGCAGGCGGCGCGGGCTGCTTCGGATCGAACGCGCCCCAGTCAATGTCCTCGAGTTCCGAAGCGAGAATCCGGATCTCCATAAACGTGTAACGTGTGCCGAATTTCTCGTTTACGAGCTTCTGCACATTCGAGAGCGATTCGCCCTCCTCGATCTTCTGCGCCATAAAGCGCTTGATTTCCAATTCATTGCTGCTGCTCATCTTCCATCTCTCCTTTTCGACGCGCCGCGTCCCGGCGCGCGTGTTTTCCTACCGGTTCCGCCTGCAGCGGAGCTCTCCTTTCCCGTCTCATCCTGCGGTCGAAGCCGGCCGCGCCGTCTCGGTCCGCCGGGTTCACTGCGAATGCTCGTGACTTTCTTCGGCCGTTCGCGCAGCTCGATCTCGATCGGCACACCGGAGAGATCGAACGCCTCCCGCACCGTATTCTTCAGAAATGCGAGATAATTCTCCGCGCAATATTTCGGGTTGTTCACAAAAAGCAGAATCCGCGGCGGCGCCATCCCCACCATCGAAGCGTAAAACAACTTCAGCGGAGCCGCCCCCGTCACCGGCGGCGTGTGACTTTCGAACGCATCCATGATGACCCGGTTCAGCACCCCGGTCGGAATCTTCAGCTCCAGCTGCTCCATGACCTCCGCAATGCAGTCGAGCAGCGCATCGAGATTCCAGCGGTCCTGCGCGCTCACAAACACCAGCGGAGCGTAGTTCATCCCCGGCATCGACCGCCGCAGCTCGGTTTCCAGCCGCTTCATCCGGCACTCCCCGCGGCAGAGATCATACTTGTTCGCCACGAGCACGCAGCCGCGTCCGGACTGCTGAATCAACCCGGCAATCCGCCGGTCCTGAGCCGTGACCCCATCCGGACTCGCCTCCAGCACGAACAGCACCAGATCGGCACGGTCGATCGCGCTCTTCGCGCGCATCACACTGAAATACTCGACGACCGTGTCGACTTTCGCCTGCTTTCGCAACCCGGCCGTATCGACCAGAGTCGCCGGGTGCTCCCCTCCCCGGAAACGCAGCATGAAATCCACATCGATCGCGTCGCGGGTCGTTCCGGCCACATCACTGACCATCACGCGCTCTTCTCCGAGCAGCGCATTCACCAGCGACGATTTTCCGACATTCGGACGACCCACCACAGCAATGTTCAGCTTCTTCGCGACGTTTGCCTCCTGCGTCACTTCCGCATCCCCGTGCTCCCGCTCCGGCAAACGGTCGATCGCCGCCTCCAGAAGCGCCTCGACTCCGCTGCGATGCAAACAAGAAACCGGGAACACCTCCGGGAATCCGAGTTTCATGAACTCCACCGACTGCTCCACGAGCGCCGGATTGTCGCACTTGTTCGCGGCGAAGAGCACCGGCTTGCCGGAGGCGCGCACACGACGAGCCACCTCTTCATCGAGATTCACCACGCCATCCTGCGCATTCGCAACGAGAATCAGCACATCGGCATCCTCGATCGCAACGTCGACCTGACGGGCGATCCGGCTGTCCCAGACGTCGACCCGGCGGCTCTCCCCGGAGAGCATCCCGAGTCCGCCCGTGTCGATCAACCGGAAACGACGGTTTCCACGCGCCAGCGGCGCCACGACCCGATCCCGGGTCACGCCCGGCATCTCGTGCACAATCGACACGCGCCGCCCCGCAATCGCATTGAACAGCGACGACTTCCCGACATTCGGACGGCCGACGATCGCGATGGTCGGCAGCTCGTCGGCATATTTTTCCATGCTCAGATTTCGAGCCATAATGGTGTTCCGTATCAGCGGAACGAGTTCGCCAGATCGCGCAGTTCGCGCGCCGCGTTCCCGGCTCCCGCCGCAAAGTTTTCAGTTTTGTCCGCGTAAATGATCCCGCGCGAAGAGTTGATGACGATCCCGTGCCCGGTCGCGTCGCAGCCGAATTTCACGACTGTCTCCACATCCCCGCCCTGCGCGCCGACTCCCGGCACAAGAAACACCATCTCCGGGCAGAGTTCCCGCACATGGCGCAGCTCCTCCGGATAGGTTGCGCCGATGACCAGCGCGGCATTGTGGTTGTAGTTCCACTTGTCCCGCGCGAGAAGCGCCACGTGTTCGTACACCATCTTTCCGTCGCAGACGAGATTCTGCAGATCCCCGGAATTCGGGTTCGAGGTCCGGCAGAGAATGATGACCCCTTTTTCCGCATGGTCCAGAAACGGCTTGAGCGTATCGAAACCCATGTACGGATTCACCGTCACGGCATCGGCGTTATAGCGCTCGAACGCCTCTTTCGCATACATGTTCGCCGTCGAACCGATGTCCCCGCGCTTCACGTCGAGAATCACCGGAATCTGCGGCGCGCGCTCATGAATGTAGTCGATCGTCAGCTTCAGATCCTCATCGGCGTTCTGCCCGGCGTAGTAGGCCGCCTGCGGCTTGTAGGCGCACACCCAGTCGACCGTCGCGTCGATGATCGCGCGGTTGAACTCGAAGAGCGCATGTTCTTTCTGCCGTACACACTCCGGCAGTTTCGCGAGTTCGGGATCAAGGCCCACACAGATCAAACTCCGGTTGACCTGCGCAGCGTGCCTGAGTTTTTCCATAAAAGTCATAATTGAAATTCCGTCCTTATGGTTTCTGGTTCAAAACAATCGTCCGGTCATCATCGCCGATCGCACCGTCCGCCTCGGGTTCAATCCCGAAGCGGCCCGGCATGAGCTTCCTCATATAGTCGGCCAGCGTGACGATGGTCGGCCCGTAACCGTCCTTGTAGATAAAATATTCGAGGTCGCGCGCGAGCACGGAGGTGTCGTCATACCGTTTGAGCGGATCACTCTCGAGCATCCGGTGCAGCATCGCGACGATCTCTTCCGGCAGATTCTCCGGCAGCAGCGACCAGTCGATCCGGTTTTCGCGCGCCTGAGCGAGCTGTTCGGTCGGCTGCAGTCCGACGTTGCGCGCCATCCGCCCCGACACCATGTAGAACAGCACGATCCCGAGCGCGTAAATGTCCGCCCGGAAATCGACCGGCTCGAGCCGCGCCTGCTCCGGCGCCATGAACGCGAGCTTGCCCGAAACGCGGGCCTCGGCCGCTTTCTGCGAGGCGACCCGCGCAATCCCGAAATCCGTGATCTTCGGCACCCCCTCCGTGTTGATGAGAATGTTGTGCGGGCAGACGTCGCAATGGACGATCCCGAGCGGTTTCCCGTCCGGACCGCGCCGGCTGTGCGCATACGCCAGCCCCCGCGCCACCCGCGCGGCGATGAACACCGCCAGCTCCAGCGGCATCGGACGCTGCAGCTTCCGGTGAAAATCCACCAGATCGAAGAGCGGCATCCCGTCGACATATTCGATCACGAAATAGTATGCCCCGTCACACCGTTCGAGCTGATAAATCTGCACGATATTCTCGTGAATCAGGTTTGCGACGAGTTTCGCCTCCCGGATAAACCCCTCCACGTAGGATTCGTTGTCCGAGAACTGTTTGCGGAGCATCTTGATCGCGACGGTCTTCTCAAATCCGGCCACACCGGTCTTGCGCGCCTTGAACACGGTTCCCATGCCGCCCTCGGCGATCAGCCGGACCAGTTCATACCGCTCACGCCCCTCAAGCACTCTCAACACTTCGCTCCCCATCGCATCTCCTCATCATTTTCCACGACTCTCACTCAGGCGGCGCACTTCAGCCGCCACCCGGGCACGGTTGCGTTCCAGCCCCGGGCCGCGCAGTCTCCGCGCCGCTTCGGAAAAGTAGTTTACTCCATTCAGAAAAGCCGCTTCCGTCCGCCAGAACTCCAGATCCGTGAATGAGCGTCCTCCCTGCTCAAGTTCCCGCCGAAACCGCTGCGACTGCTCCGGAAAACCATCCGTCCCCAGTCCGCCCAGATCCGCATCGCGCATAATTTCCTCGAGCCGATTCCGGGGACGCACGGCGAGTTTCGTCGCCCGGATCAGCGCCGCGACCGCATCCGCTTCCGCGGGCGTCCCGCCCGCAGCCGAAACCACTTCGAGTGCGAGCCGGGCGGAAGCCTCTTCATGGTCGGCCGGGTCAATCGCGTAGCCGACATCGTGCAGCCAGCCCGCCACCCGCAGCAACTCCAACTCGTGCGGCGAAACGCCGGAGGCGCGCGCAAACTCCGTCACGTCCGCGACAAACATGCGCACGTGTTCGAGATTGTGGTAGCACCAGCGACGCGGATCGATCCGTTCGGCAATCCACGACGCGGCCCACTCTTCCACACGCTTTTCGTCCATACTTTCCGCCTCCGTCTGACATCTGTTCAATATACACCCCCGGACGGAATAACGCAAGCGGAGGCGCACCGGATTCTTCACACCCGTTCGAGCTCAAGCACCCCCTCCGTTCCGCGCGGCAGAGAGAGTTCAAACGTCCCCGGAACCCTCGGACGCAGCGGCAGTTCCGTCCCGCGGTAACGGGCGCGCCACGTTCCGACTCCGGTCACGGCGATCAGTGTGGACTCTCCCGTTGCGGCGTCTCCGCCGACGGTGATGTGCGCACTCCACGCCCGATCCCCGATCGAACACTCCCGGATCGAGGTGTCGAGCCCTCCGGTCAACCGCCCGGGCACGAAGTACGCCCCGAACCATCCGAGCACCGGGCACGACAGCGCCGAAAAATGGTGCCAGCCCCCCCCTCGCCCCGCAGCGATCGTAAACTGTTCGTAACAACCGCGCGACGAAGAGACTTCCCGCTCGTAGACCGTGAGCGCCGTATGCGCGATCCACCAGGCGAAATCCGCCCGGTTGTCGTCCAGCGCCGCTTTCCAGAAAAACCACTGATACGGCATCCAGATCGAACCGTTCCAGTAGCCGTCCATCCGGAAGTAGGGCGCCGCCCGATCCACGGTCGAAAGCCCGAACTCGGTCCGGCAGTGATCGGGGCTCTCCAGCCGCTCCCAGAGCTTAACTTTCTGCGCCGGCGTGCAGATCCCCGCCAGGAGCGGCGTTGCACCGTCCATGCCGAGATCGTAATTGCAGCCGTTTTCATACCGCAGAATACCGCAGGGTTGCTCCTTCTCATCATAGCGGACGAAGCTGAAACTCCCGGACTGCTCATCCCACGAATCGCGCTGGAGCAGGTTGCCGAGCTGCGCAATGTCCTCTTCGTACATTGGCAGATCCGCCTGAATCCCGAGTTCCATCGCCGTTGCACGCAAAATTTTCGCACAGCGGATCACGTGCGAACTGCCGACCGCCGGAGCCGCGTCGCGTGCACCGGTCGTCGCGACAAACCACTGCGGCGGATAGTCGTCCCAGCCGCCCGAATTGTAAAAGTAATCCCAGCTCCGCACCAGTGTTCCCCGGCTGTGTCCCCGCATGGTCGAAGAGGGCGCGTGCCCCGCCAGAAACCGGTAGTAATGACGCAGCTTCGGATAAAAATAAGCCGCCAGCGACCGATTGCCGCCGCGATTCATGATCTCAGCAAACAGATAAAACTGCACCGGCACCGGAGAACCGTGATGGATGAACGCGCACTCCTCGTCGTCCGGCTCGGTCAAATAGGCGTTCAGATTCTCGACGGCGAGTTTCTCATCGAGTTCAAGCAGCCCCAGCCCGATGAATCCGGAATCCCACGTATAGAGACTGTTCCAGCGGCGACCCGGCGTATGATGACGCACATTCGCCCCCTTGAACCAGGTCGGAAAAACGACGTTCGTCAGCGTCACCGCCGCAAGCCGCTCCCGACTGAACGCGAACGGATTCCCCTCCGCCGTCGACACGGGACGCCAGTAAGAACGGACCGACTCCTCCGCGAGGCGGCCGAACCCATCCCGCAGCCGTTCCGCCTCTGCAAGCAGCGCCAGAACCTCTTCCCGTGAACCGGAACAGACGGCGGCGTGCACCGTCGCCGTCCCTCCGGGCGAAGCCGTCAGCGGCTGCATGACCGCGTCGACCCACTCCTCTTCTCCGCCGCTGTCGCGGCAATCCCCGAAAAACGGCTGATGCACCTCGTCGCTGTAAAGCAGCAGATTCATCATCGAGGGCGCACGATAGCGACGTACGAATTCCGAATCGAAATCCCAGAACACACCGTACACCGTATCCGTCGCGTCGAACGTGAGAATCCGGCTGTTCCGGACCGGCCCCGGCCCGACATGCGGCGAACACCCGTCCGCCACCTCCCGGAAACGGCTCTTTTCAGCTCCCGGGCCGAAAGCGATGCCGTCGATCCGGCACTCCGCCCCCCCCTGCGAAACCAGCAGAATCTCCCCGTTCCCGACCGGGGCGAGATCGGCCTCCACCAGATGCCACCCCTCCGTTCCGGGAATTCCGACCGTCACTCCGTTCACGAGCAGTTCCACGAATTTTCCCGGTTCCACCCGGCAGCGGATCGCCGCCGTCGCCGGGCCCGCGATCGGCTTCGGCAGCCGGAAATGCAGCCGGTCTCCGGCAGCCGCCCCCCAGCCCTGACCGACGCAGCCGCCGCGGACCGTACCGGAACAACGCACCTCCCCCCGGCGCAGCGCGTCGTAGACGAGATTGTCCTGCGGCCGCGGGTCCGCCCATTCGAGCCCCGCATGGTCGAGAGCGTCGAGCCAGACGCAGCCCTCCGGCAGCACCGGTTCCAGACGCTTCTCCGGCGGAGCGACCAGATTCGACAGAAAATGCACCCCGAACGCCACCGGCTCATCCGTCCGGTTCACGCAACGACACTCCGCCAGCCGCAGATTGTCCCGCAGTTTTGAAAATCTGATATCCGCGTAGATCCGGTCCATCGGCTCCAGCTGCTGCCGATAGCTGTAGTTCTCCAGATCCGCCGACACCTCCCATGGCAGATACCCCGACGGACGCAGCGCATCCGGGATTCCGAGCTGACGACGGTAAAACGCCGGCACCACCGTGAAATCGAAACGCAGCCCCCGCTCCCGATCCGCAATGTGCGAAATCCCGAAAAATCTCTTTGAGTACGGCCCCCACTCCGGCAGCGTCAGATCGTGGAAGTGGTCAAGCCGGTGAAAATCCTGCATCATTTGAATTCCGCTTCAAACATCCTCTTTAATTTCTCCTGACCGGGATCGAGTTCCCATTCGGCCATGGCTTTTTCAAACTCCTGATTGTCAGATAATTCAGTCAGTTTTCCCGCAAGTTCGATCCGGGCGAGGCACTCATCGCGCGTGACCCGGATCAGCTGCGTATCCTCCCCGCCGCCCCCGGGCGACTGCAGCAGTTTGCGCAGCTCCCCGAAGTAATGCGCTTTCACCGCCGCGCGCGCCGCGCCGATTTCGCGTCCCGGGGCGTCGAGCGCCAGGAACTTGAGCTGCGCGAGATCGGCTTCAAGCTGCGCATACACCACCACCGATTTCGGAACGGCTCCGGACTGGAACTTCAGACGCGCTCCCCGGCACAGCTCCACCATCGTCTCCCGGTAAGCCGTCACCGCCGCCCGCTCAGCTGACGACGATTCCACAACGCCCGGCCGGGATTCCCCTGCCGGACGCAACAGCGGCGAGATCAGAACCACGACGATCAGCGATACCGCGATCGTGATTCCTATATGTTTCATCGAATATCCCTGACTCATTTCACTTCCCCTGCGTCAAACCCGCCGGAACGAACAGCGCACTGCCGCGCGCGAAGTCGATGCGCGAAAGCCGCAGATAGATGAAATCTCCCGGCTTGTATTTCTTGTGTCCGCGCTCCTCCCGGAAACCGAAGTCGCTGCGCCGATACTCGCCCGGCAGCCGTTCCCGCTCGACAAAACCGTACATTCCAAGCTCCCGAATATCGACCTGCAGTCCTCCGGAGACCACTTTCACGATGACTCCCTCGTAGAAATTCTCCCCGCCCGCGTCGAGTTTCTCCTCGAGATAGCGCAGCTTCAGCCGGTCGTTCGCCGCAAAATATGCGGCATCGTTGTTCTCCTCTTTCATCGAGCAGTCGGCGGCGACCCGCGCCATCGTCGAGACGGTCCGCGTGCGCGACTTCGTATCCAGATTCCATAACTGCTGGTGGACAATGAGATCCGGATAGCGCCGGATCGGACTCGTGAAGTGGACGTATCTCCCCTTGCCGAGTCCGAAATGCAGCGCCGGTTTCTCCAGATAGTACGCCCGCGGCATCGACCGCAGCAGCAGACTCAGGATCACCGGCCGGCGCGGATCGTCCGGCAAACTCGCGAGAAATGCATTGCACGCTTTCCGCTCGGTCAGGTCGCCGGGCGTCAACCCGAACGACTCTTCCATAATCGCGGTGAACTCCGCAATCTTCTCCGGATCCGGAGCCGGATGCACGCGGTAAATCCCGGCCACGCTCTTCTGCCCGAGTTCGATTCCGACCGCTGAATTCGCCGCAAGCATGCACTCCTCCACAAGCTGCTCCGACTCCCGGGGCGTCTTGGCCACCAGCCCGAGTATCTTGTTGTCGCTCTCGCTGCACAGGACCCGGATCTCCGGCAGATCCATCTCCACGAACTGCTCGGTCTCCCGGCGGAACTGCCGCATCTTCCGGGTCATCTCGAGCAGAAGCTTCAGGGAATTCCGAAGCTCCGCCGACCAGTCATCCGGCGCTTTCCCCGTGTCCAGAAACGCCTGCACCTCCTCGTAGTTCAACCGGTGATCCACCCGTACAAGCGTGTGGCAGCGCCGGAACGAAATCACTTTCCCCGTCGCCTTTTCCACCGTCAGAAACACCGTATGCGCACGCGAATCGACGCCCGCCCGCAGACTGATCTTCGCCGTCAGCGCTTTCGGCAGCATCGGCAGCGTCCGCCCCGGCAGATAGCAGCTGAACGAACGTTTTTCCGCCTGCTTGTCGAACTTCGACTTCGGCGCGATCCAGGAGGCGACGTCGGAAATATGTACGCCGATCACCACTTCGGAATCATCCTTTCCCGGCGCGATCGAGAGCGCATCGTCGAAATCCTTCGCATCGAACGGATCGATCGTGAGCGTCAATGCCTGCGTGTGGTCTTCCCGTTCCATCTCCCGCGGCTCGATCTTCTCCGCCTCGGCGTTGTCGGCCTCGGAATAAGCCGGAGCCAGACCGTATTCGGCCATCACGGCGTCGAGATCCGCGGCAATGACTCCCGCCCGGCCGAGCACCTTGCGGATCGTCCCCCGCCATACCCCGTCCTCGCGCCCCAGCAGCTTCACGCGAACCCAGTCGCCGCGCTTCGCCCCGTTCCGGGCTCCGGAGATCTCGATCTCCTCGGGCATGCGTTTGTTGAGCGGACGCACCCGGTGTCCTGCGAGCAGCTCCCCGACGAGTTCCTCGCGTTCGCGGTTCACCACTTCGATCACTTTTCCGGCGGGTCCTTTCTCTCCCTCTCCGGGACGCTCCGGGCGCGGCGGCAGAATCGCCACTTTCACCTCATCCCCATCCATCGCATCCCCGACAAACTGCGCGGGGATGAACACATCCTCCGGTTTTTCGCCATGTTCGTCCTCCGGAAGCGAAACAAATCCATATCCGGAATGGGTAATCGTGATTTTGCCGATCACCGTCTCCTGCCGCCGGGACCGGCGGAGCTTCAGCCGTTCCGCAATGCGCCGCAGCCGTTTCTTTTTTTCCTTCTTCATCGTGCGTTCCTCCTGTTCGGATTTTCCGGCTTCTTCATTCAACATAACACGCAATCGCACAAAGTTCAAAAGAAATTTGCAAAATTCCCCCCGACGGCGCATATTAATAACGATCAGAAAATTCGGAATCCCCCATCAACCGGGTTCCACCAAGGAGGTCCATCCATGAATAATCCGAAAGTCACCGTCGCAACGTTCCGGAAACGCAAGGCTGCCGGCGAGAAAATTTCCATGATCACCGTCTACGATGCGCCGACGGCTTCCATCTGCCATGCTGCCGGCGTCGACTCGCTCCTCGTCGGCGACTCCCTCGCCATGACCGTGCTCGGCTACAAGAATACCCTCCCTCTCTCCATGGAGGAGGCGCTCCACCACGCCCGGGCCGTCCGCCGCGGAGCGCCGGACGCATTTGTCGTATTCGACATGCCGTTCATGAGCTATCAGGCCGATGACGCCGAGGCGCTGCGCAACGCCGGGCGCGCCCTGAAGGAAGCAGGCGCCGACGCCATCAAGCTCGAAGGCGGCGCCGAAGTCGCACCCCTTATCGAGAAATTCGTCCGCAGCGGCATCCCCGTTGTCGCCCACCTCGGACTTCTCCCGCAGCATATCATGACCGCGGGTGGATACCGCCAGACCGGCAAAACCCCGGAGGATGCCGCACGGCTGCTCGAAGATGCGCGCAAAGTCGAGGCGGCGGGGGCATTTGCGACCGTTCTCGAGTGCATGCCCGCCGAAGTCGGCCGGATGATCACCGAAAATATCGGGATTCCCACCATCGGCATCGGGTCCGGCCCCGCCTGCGACGGACAGGTCCAGGTTCTCAACGACCTGCTCGGTCTCTTTGAAGAGTTCACTCCGAAGCACGCCCGGCGCTACGCCGAACTCGGCCGCATCTTCCGTGAGGCCGTCACCCGTTACGCGGACGACGTCAGAACCGGCCAATTCCAGTGATTTCCGGACCGGAGGCCGATCGTCTCCGGCAAACAAAAACCCCTCCGTATCCACAACAGCGAATCGGGGAACGGAGGGGGGAAAGAAGCTCCTGCTCAGCGGTGCGGCAGACTCTCCGGATTGATCCGGGCGATTTTCCCGGACGCATACCAGCTCACGTCATCGAGTCCGAGCAGTGATTGCCAGAAGCTCGACTTCTGCCCGTACTTGAACTCGACGACCGCATTTCCGCCCAGCGCCCGGACGGCGTTGACCATCTTCCGCTTCACATCGTCGAGGGATTTCAACTGACTCTGCCCGAAGAATTCGTTGATCGACGTGGAGATTTCCCGAATCACTTCCGCGTCAGGCAGACTTCCTTCGACAAAATAAATTCCGTCGAACTGCGAATAATACATCAGATCTCCCGCTCCAGAATGACGACCATCTCTTCCCGGTTCCCGCCGAGCAGCCCCGGAAACGAAGCCGTCGCCGCGGCGGACACGCACCACCCCTGCTGCGCGTAGGCGTTGATCGCCTTTTCAAGCATCTCGGGATCGAATTTACCGGAAAACCATTTGTCTTTCTGCGTCAACACCTTGTACTCTTTCATCCTCGTTTCCCTTTCATTGAAAACACCTTGAAATAATCCACGAACATCATATCAAACATTCTGGATACTCATACACATTAGCACACTTCATCCATATTTCAAGCCGGATCTTTCCCGAACATCGGAAATTTCTGCTCCATCCGGGGCTCGACCCGCAAGGGGAACGCCTTTCTCCGACTGCGCCGCCTCCCTCCCGACTTCAGCGCAGTTCGCCGCGCCGCCGCATACGGTTGTATTTCATCACGAGGAAAAGGTCGGTTCCGACCATCAGCGCATTCAGGCAGTAGAGCGCAATCACCCAGTCCGGGTGCGCAAGCTTGTAGACGATCCCCGACAGATACCCGATCTCCACCAGCCACAGAAAAATCACGCTCTTCCCGATCGGATTCTTCACCCGGATGGTCTTCCAGATCGACACCGGCCAGCTCGCGCCGAAACACACCATCATGATCGCTTCAAAAATATCCATTTTACGCCTCCTGCTCCTCATAAACTACTCCCAACATGCGTTTTTTTCAAGCAAAAAGATGAGAGACTAATCTCCCGCGGGTTGCAAAATATTTCCCGGGGTGTACAGTAAACGAGACAACCAATCCGGAGGATTTCCCGATATGAAAACAACCGTTTCCAACTGGCGGGAGCAGCGGATCCAGCTCCCGGGCCGCATGACTTTTCTGCCCTACTACACCTCCTCGCCCTGGGGGAAAGAGGAAGCGTACTTCATCTTCTTCTCGGCCCGCCCCGATTTCACCGGGATCCGGCTCCATGCCTGGTCGCCGTCGGAACAGAAGATCACGAAAGAACTCTCTCTCGACCGCTGGAACGGCATTCCGCTGAAAGTCGTGAGCGAAGAACTGCTCTGCTCGGTTTTTCTGCCGGATCAGGAGGTTCTGCTGCTGCCGCGCGGCCCGGAACTTTACCGTGTTCCACTCCACGGCGGCGAACCGGAACTGGTCTACCGCCACAGCGACTCCGCCACGCGCATCGGCGGCCCCGGCAACCGCAGCGCGGATGGCAAACTCGCGGCGTTCGGCGTCTACTCCCTGGAGCCCGGCAAGCCGGAACGCTCGGGGCTGCTGATCTTCGACACGGCGTCACTCGAATGTCTGGCGGCCTTGCCGTTCGGCGGATTTTTCGCGAATCACTTCCAGTTCCAGAAAGATACCGACTGGCTCATGTTCGCACACGAGGGCGCCACCGAAACGATCCCGGACCGGGTCAACCGCATCAACTGGAAAACCGGGGAAAAACAGGTTCTCCACCACCACGAAATTTCCGCGGACGGCAAACTACTCGAGTGCATCGGGCACGAAATGACCGGCGGGGATACCATCTGCGCCGTGCGTTATCCGGTCAGCGTCCTGCCCGGTGCGCTGGTCGTCATGGGACTGGATGGAAGCAATTACACGGCTCTCGACTGCGATGACTACTGGCACAGCTCCTGCAACGCCGACGGAACCGTTTTCGCCATGGATACCATGTGGTGGGGCAATACGAAACGCAAGACCGAGAAAGAGTTCGACATCATCCGCATCGACCGTGCCGCCGGCACGAAAGAGATCGTGAAGACCATTCACTCCGACCCGACCGGACAGTACCGCCATCCGCACCCGCAGCTCAATGCAGCGGGCAACCGGATGCTCTTCATCGAAAACTCCGACACGGACGATACCCTCGGCTCGATCACGTTCCGGGAGATGTGCTGAATCAATCCGCGGACGCACCGCCGGTGACGATCGTGAACGAAACGTCGCCGGAGATTTCGCCGTCGCCCCGGTTCCGGCCGCCGTCATCGACGCCGTCGGCACCGAGGCTGTATACGCGAATCCCGTCGGCGGTGCATTTCCGCAGAGACTTCTCGAACCTGCCGTCCCGGAAGCGGACGTCGAGCACGACATACTCGAGATTGCCGCACAAATAGCGCAGCCCGTCGCCGGAAAACGGATCCCGGAACACCGCGGGAAGGTATTTCGGAACCAGCTCTTCGAGTGTTTCCGGGAAACGCCCCTGCGTTCGCCGGAAGATCTCCGCGGCAATTCCGGCCCGCGCCGCACGACACCGGGCGAGAGCCTCGCGGTAAAGCCGGCTCATCCGCACGGAATCGATCGCAAAGGTCGACGGATCAAACAAATTCGGGGTGGTGAATTCTCCACTGCCGGGCGAACTTCCGTCTCCGAACTCCCAGACGGTACGCGGGATCTCCGCAAGCATCCGCCGCAGCCGTTTCGCGCGGTAGACGGGGCGGTAAAAAATCATGGCGCTGCCGAGCAGCGTCTCCTCCTCGTCCAGCCTTTCAAGATGGGTGCGCCAGAAGAGATCGAGGAACCGACGTTGAAGCAATTCCTCCCGGGTGCGCCAGAAATCCGCTTCCGCATAGAGCGACTCGAGCGACAGAGACGCCGCACATTCCGCCGTCAGATTCGCAGAGACCCCCCGGCATAGAAAACCCTCATCCAACGCTTCGAGCCGATACAGAAAGCGCAAGACCCGCGACAAATCCGCGGAGGAATACTCCTGCCGCAGGCCGGGTTCAAAGAGCTTGGCGAGAATCCAGATCTTGCGTCGACGTTCCTGCACCGTTTCCGGTTCCGCGTCCGGCAGCGTGATCAGTCCGAGCGCCCATACTCCGCGCAGACAGCGAAACCGCTCCCGGTTCGCTTCAAAATAACGCTGCACCTGGCGGCGGTAGACCACATCATACTTTTCGGGAAGATCGGGATATCTCCCGGATTCGGCTTCGTTCTCCCCCGGAAACGGCGGCAGTTCGATCGAATCGAAGAGCGCCGCCGCGACCCTCTCCGATTCCGAAACCTGCCCCGCAGCCACCGACAATCCCCGTTCGCGCACCTCACGCTCGACTTCTCCGAGCTGGATCATGCCGACCGCCCAGAGCACACCCGCATAAATCCCGAGAGAAAGGAAGCAGACCAGCAAACTCCAGGCGAACAGCCGCATCTCGGCTTTTCCGCGCCTCGGCCAGAACGGCAGCAGCGGGGAACTCCGGCGCGGCAGCGGCTGATACCAGGGCGGAACCTCCCCGAATCCGGCCGCCCGCCGGACAGCCTCCAGCCGGAGACGCGCCCCCCGCGTCACACTGATCTGAATCCAGAACGCCGCACCGTACGCGAATAGAAGCAGAATCGCCGGATAAAAACGCGCCTGCGGCACGCCCGGCAGCAGCCAGAGCATCACGACCAGCAGCGTGTATGCGGCCCACGCCACGGTAAATGCGAACCGCCTCCGCCGGAACATCGCAAATCCCACCGCCGGACCGGTCAGCAAATTGAGATACGGCAGCAGGAGCAGCCAGGCGCGCCACAGCAGCCCCCGGGAGGGCAGACGCGGCCAGCGTTTCCGGAACTGTGCACTCATCAGGGTGTCCGGGAAAGTCCAGACCGCCAGAAAAGCAGGCAATTTCCAATATGCGCCAAACAGAAAGATGGAAACGGCGAAAATCATGCCGCACAGAAAGAAACCGATCTCCGACGTCAGCGAAAAACGGCGGGCGGCGGTCCAGTTCTCGCACTCGATGACACCGGCTGCCGGGCCGAGGTCGGGATCCTCTTTCAGCGGATGAAACTCCGCTTCGCCCACACTCCGCACCGGAGTCTCCAGGCTGATCCTCCCGCGGGAGAGCCGTCGGAGCAGCGCCCCCGCATCGAGATTCTTCTCACGTCCGTCCCGGTCGATGAATCTGTAATCCGCCATAACCGCCTCCCGATTCGTTCTCCGGCAATATATGCCCGGATTCGCATCAATGCAAGAAGTTGATTTGCAGAAAATGACGAATTGCTGTATTTTATGTGAAAAACCACTTTCATTCTCGGAGGAAAAATGCTGTTGCGTGAAAAACAGTTCGTCCGCACCCCGGAGCGGCTGCTCCCCGCCGATCAACCGTGGAAACCTGGGGGGGGGGAGAGTTCGCCACACCGGGTCTCTTCAGCAATTCGGGCACACGCATTCCGGACGGGCGGCAGCTCACGGATTACGGCGCGGCCGACTGGGAGATCGGGCTGGTTTCGGTCGAATTCGATAAACACGTCCGCTTTCTGAAGAGTCGAAACCGATGAACAACGAAGAACTGAAACACTCTTTCCCTCCGATGGTCGGACGGAATCCGCGCGTGCTGATTCTCGGCTCGCTGCCGGGCGAGGAGTCGCTGCGTCAACAGCAATATTATGCGTTCAAACACAACGCATTCTGGCGAATCATGGGGGAGCTGCTCGACTTCGATCCGGAACTCCCCTACGAGGAGCGGCTCGAGGCGCTGCGCCGGGCCGGGGTCGCGCTCTGGGATACGATCGGGGCGGGACGCCGCACGGGGAGTCTCGACACGAAGATCCGCGACATTGAGCCGAATCCGGTCGCGGCCCTCGTCGCGTCCCATCCGACGATCCGCCTCATCGGCTGCAACGGCGGAAAATCGTTCGAGCAGCTCAGACGAAATGCCCCGGAACTGTTTGAAAATCCATCACTTGCAATCGTCCGGCTCCCCTCGACAAGCCCGGCGGCGGCGACGATGCGCTACGAGCAGAAACGCGAGGCGTGGAGTGTGGTTGCAGAATTTCTGCAGAAAAACGCCAGGTGAAATTGAAAAAAGGTCTCCGCGCGGTTATATTCCCCCTTATCTTCAGAACTCCAACAGGGTAGTCCCATGAGTTTCCGACTCTACACCGGCAACAAACTCGAGCGTCTGGCAGAGAAGTTCGTCGAGATCGTCACGACTTCCCCGCCGCGGGATGTCTTCACTCCCGAGACGGTCGTCGTGCAGACGCAGGGAATGGCCTCGTGGCTGAAGCTCCGGGTCGGAGACGGCGGGCGTATTGCGGCGAACTTCGATACGCCGTTCCTTGTGAATTTCGTGAACCGGACGCTCGAAGCGCTGTTTCCGCCGTTTCACGCCGACAGCGAACGCTTTTCCGCCGAGGTGCTTCCGTGGCGGATCTGCCGTCTGCTCCGGGAGAAGCCGGAAGCGTATCCGGAACTCGCGGCCTACCTCGTTCCGCCGCAGAAAGAGCTCAAGGAGTGGCAGCTCTCCTGCCGGATCGCGGAGCTCTTCGATCAGTACCAGATCTACCGGCCGGAGATGCTCGCGAACTGGCGCACCGGCGGCGCGGCTGAATGGAGTGACGCCGAATGGCAGAAGCGGCTCTACTGCGAACTGCGCGGGGAGTCGTTTTCGCGCGAATATTATTTTACGGAATTTTTCAGACTCGCCAAAATTCCGGAGGGGGCGCTGCCGGAGCGGATCACGATGTTCGGCGTCGGCACGATGCCGCCGCTGTTTCTCCGTTTTTTCCTGAAATTATCGGAGTTCACGGAGATCAACTTCTTCTACCTGAACCCGAGCCGGGAATACTGGGCGGAGCAGTATTCCAATGCGGAAGCCGCCCGGCTCATCGCGCGCGACGGCGGAGAACTCGCGGCGTTCCACGACGGCAATCCGCTGCTGGCGAGTTTCGGCGCGCAGGGACGGGAATTCTTCCGCTGCATCTGCGAAGCGCCGGAGGTGATCCGCGTCGACGGCGGAGAACTCTTTGAATCGTTCCTCGAGACGTGCGGAGACGGTCCGGACGACTACGTCAATCCGACCCGGCTGACCGCGCTCCAGCAGGATATCTATGCGATGTTCCGGCGGGAACGCGACGGCGACGGCGAAATCACCGGCAGACCGTTTGTGTTCCCGAAAGAGGATCGTTCGGTCCGCGTGCACAACTGCCACAGCGCACGCCGCGAAATCGAGGTTCTTCACGACCAGCTGCTCGAACTGCTCGAAGATCCGGAGATCCAGCCGCGCGACATCATCGTCATGGCACCCGACATCAATCAATACACCTCCTGCATTCACTCGATTTTCGGACAGGGGCCGTTGAAAGAGGTCTACGCGGTCTCGGATCGGAGCTTGCGCAGCACGAGCCGCATTGCGGAGTGTTTCTTTGAACTGCTGAAATTGCGCTCGGGCCGGATGGAAGCGTCAAAGGTCCTCGAATTCCTGCATGTTCCCTCTCTGCGCAACCGCTTCGGCATTGCGGCGGAGGAGCTTGAAATCATCGCGGGCTGGATCGACGAGGCGGGAATCCGCTGGGGAGTCGACGGCGGCGACCGTCGGAAAATCTGTTCCGTCGAATTCGACGAATACTCCTGGCGGCAGGGTCTCAACCGGCTGCTGCTGGGATTTGCGCGGGAACTGGTGCCGGAAGATCTGAACTCCGATGGAATTCTGCCGCTCGAGGCGGTCGGGGACGGCGATGCGATGCTGCTGGGGAAATTCATCACCGCCGTCGAGAGCATGTTCGCACTGCGCCGCGACTGTCTCAGCAAACGGACGCCGGAGGAGTGGAGCCGGCGACTGCTTCAAGCCGTCGACGACTTCTTCCTCCCCCCGGAGGAGGAGTTCGATGAAATCGCCGCGCTGCGCCGCGCCGTGCAGCGTCCCGGCCGGGAGGCTGCTGCGGCCGGTTTCTCCGCGACGGTTCCGGTCGATGTGATCGAAGAGGTGGTGGCCTCCTCCCTGACGTTGCCGGGGCGCAACGACCCGTTTCTGCGCGGGAAAATCACGTTCTGCTCCCTCGTGCCGATGCGGAGCATCCCGATGAAAGCGGTGGCGATCCTCGGTTTGAACGACGGCGAATTCCCGCGCCGCGACCTGAAAACCGGATTCAACCTCGTGAACCGCAAAGTCGCACCGTGCGACCGGTCGCACCAGGCGGAGGACCGGTATCTTTTCCTCGAGGCGATTCAGTCCGCCGGGAAGTATCTGCTGCTCTTCTATCAGGGGCAGAGTGCGCGCGGCAACGAGGAGTTTCCCCCCGCGATCCCGCTCGGGGAGCTGATCGACTATCTGCGGGCGAGCGCGCCGTTCGAGGTGACACGCCACCGGCTTCAGCCGTTTGAGTTGAGCTACTTCAACCGGAACAACCCGAATCCGGATACCCGCTCCCGCTCCGCGGAAAACTTTGAAGCGGCACAGTCCCTGCTGGAATCGCTGCAAACGTCGGCCGCTTCAGCGGCAGAGCCGGCCCTCCACCATTTTCCGCTGAGCGAAGAAAAAACAGAACTCATTACTCCAGAAGAGCTTGAACGATTCTTCGTCCATCCGTGCCGCTGGTTTCTGAACAATCGGGCGGGAGTCTTTCAATACGACATTTCGAGCGGTCCGGAGGATACCGAACCGACGGCAGAGACGATCGACTATCTGCAAAAATACCTGATTAAGAAAGAGATCGGAATTTATACACTCGATGAACTCGACCGCAAAACGCAATATCGGCTGCTGCGCCGGAGCTGCCGGCTGCCGGTCGGAGCTGCCGGAGAACGGCTGTTTGACGAGCTGTACGACTCCGTGTCGCAAATTCCGGAAAACTCGAAGCGGTCGCTCCGGGAGCAGCAACCGTTTGCCGTTCATCTGGAAGCGGGAGGATTCCGCATCGCCGGAACGCTTGAGGCATCACCGGACGGGAGCGGCCAGGCTCTGCTCTTTTTCTCGGAATTCAAACTCAAGCACGCAGTCCGGGCGCAACTCCGGCATCTGCTGCTTACGCTGGCGAACGACGGTCCGGTCACGACCTCGGTGCTGACAATCGGCAACGGCGGCCCGTCACTCCGGATTCTCGACCCGGTCGGGCAGACGGAGGCACGGCAGGCGCTCGAAGAGAAACTCGAACTTTTCCGCGCGGGGCTCACCCATCCGCTGCCGTTCTTTGAAAAGGCGTCGCAGGCGTACCGGAAACAGGGGTACGAAGCGGCACGCAAGGCATTTTCTCTCGACGGCAGGGGGTATGGAGCGACGGGAGATTTCGACGATCCCGCCGTCCGGAGCTGCTACACGCCGGAATCGTTTGATGATCCGCGCTTTGAGGAGGAGTTCATCCGCTGTGCGGAGACGATTCCGGGACCGTTTCCATTCCGGGAGGTGGAGATATGAGTACCAGGCCGGAATACCTGACTTACCGGCTCGAGGGAATGAATCTCATCGAAGCCGCTGCCGGAACCGGCAAGACCTACACGATACAGAATCTGGTCGTGCGTTTTCTGCTGGAACGGCAGCTGCCGATCCGTTCGCTGCTGGTCGTGACGTTCACCGAGGCCGCAACGGCGGAGCTCCGGGAACGGATCCGGACCGTGCTCGGCGAGATTCTGCGCGCCGCCGAATCGGGACAGGCAACTCCAGAAAGCCGGGAAGCGCTCCTGCTGCAGAATGCGCTCGAAGCGGGACGCTCCCGGGAAGAGTGCGCGGAACTGCTCCGGACAGCCCTGCTCGGATTCGACGAGGCGCCGATCTCGACGATTCATGGATTCTGCGCGAAAGTGCTTGGCGAGAATGCGTTCGAGAGTGGAGTCCTGTTCCGGAGCGAACTGGTGAAAGATGTCTCGAAACTCGTTGCGGAAATCGGGATGGATTTCTACCGCCGCAACTTCTACCGGCCGGGGGCGGAGTTCGCCATGGCTCTGGCCGGGGCTGCGGCGATCACGCCGGAGAATCTGTTGGAACTCGCCCACCGTAAACTCGCCCATCCGAACCTGATCGTGCGCACGCCGGACGCCGTCGCAGACGGTCCGGACCGGTTTCTGGAGAAAGCCGGAGCGCTCTACGCCGAACTTCGGGAGTGCGGTCTCCCGGAGGCTCTGGAGACGGTTGCGCCGTATCTGAACAAACTCGACACCGGTCCCGCCGCGGACGCGCCTGCCGCTGCCGCACAGCTGCTCTCCGAAAAAAGCACGGCGCGATCGCTCCGGCAGCTTGCGGGTTTCGGATTTTCATCGCTTGCGCCGCGCATCCGGAAGCGGATCAAGGGAGTGTCGACAGAAACCGTCCTTAAATTGCTTGACGCCAGACCGTTCCGGCTTGCCGACGAATTCGGGGAAACAATCAGGCTCTACGGAATCGCCCTGAAACTTGCGGCGATGGAGTACGTCGAACAGGAGTTCCGCACCCGGAAAAGCCGGGACAACATCCTGACGTTCGACGATCTGCTCGAACAGGTCCACCATGCGCTCCGCGAACCGGGCAGCCGATTGCTCTCGACTCTGCGCGAACGGTATCCGGCGGGGATCGTCGATGAGTTCCAGGACACGGATCCGATTCAGTACGAAATTTTTACGTCAATCTTCCGCCGTCCGGGCGGAACGCTCTACATGGTCGGCGATCCGCGGCAGGCGATCTATGCGTTCCGGGGTGGAGACATCGCAACCTACCGGCGCGCCGCAACGGATCTTACATCAAGCGGCGGAAAGAGTTACACGCTTTCGACCAACTATCGTTCCTCGGCCGCCATGATCAAAAATGTGAACTGCATCTTCTATCAACACAAGCAGCCGTTCGCGGACCCGGCGATTCAGTTTCCGCACGTAAGCGCGCGACCCGGCAGTTCCAGCAACGAACTGCTCCGAAACGGAGTTCCGGAGCCGAACCCGCTCCGCATCCTCCACGTTCCCGGAGCGAGTGAAGACGAATGCCGCGCTCTGGCCGCCCGGAAAGTCGCGGAACTTCTGAACGACCGGACTCTGCAGCTGCCGGGGCGCACCGAACCGGGAGTCCGGCCGAGCGACATCGCGATTCTCGTTCTGAACAACTACGAGGCGGAGCTGCTGGCGAAGAAACTGCATGCGCTGCGGATTCCGGCGGTGTCGACCCGGACGGGGAACGTCTTCGCCTCGGAAGACGCCGGGGAACTTCTCACGGTGCTGCGCGCCGCCTCCTCCGGCGACATGCGCGAACTGCCGAATCTGCTGCTCACGCCGCTCGGAGGCTGGACGCTCGAAGAGGTCGTCGAACTGCAGAATGAACCATCCGGAGAGCGTCTGAGCGCGGAACAATCCCGCCTGCAGGAACTTCAGCTCATCTGGGAACAGGGGAGTTTCATCGAGTTCTTCAACGCGCTGCTGAGTGCCTGCCGCATTCGCGCCCGCTATCCGGCCCTGCCGCGCGGCGAACGCAAACTGACGAATCTGCTCCAGCTCGGCGACCTGCTCGAACAGGAGTCCGCCCGGCGCGGACTCACGCCGGCCGGGGTCACCGAGTTTCTCGCCGAGCGCATCGCCTCCCCGGAAAAAGCCGACGGCGAAGAGTTTCAGCAGCTTCTCGAAACCGACCGCGAATCGGTCACGCTCATGACGATCCACAGCAGCAAAGGTCTGGAATTCCCGATCGTTCTGCTGCCGGGACTCCAGCTCGGAAATGCGGAGAAGAGGGCGGAACTCTTCCACAACTCCGATGGCGGACTCGAGTATGACATGACCGGATCGGACACGGCAGTGCAGGCAGCACAAAACGAACGGCTTCAGGAACTTCTGCGTCTGGCATACGTCGCTCTCACCCGGGCGGAATACGCCTGTTTCGTCATCTGGGGCAAGGGCGCGAAAACCTCTCCGCTCGAGTGGCTCTTCCGCATGCGCCAGGCGACCGGGGTCACAAATCCGGTAACGCAGTTGCTCACCACATTTCCGGATCCGGATATCCCGCCGGAACTCCTTGATCCGGAAGGAATTTCGGATTCTGATCCGGAAGAATACCGCCCTGCCCCGGATGCGGAGATCGAACTCGAGCTGCTGCCGACCGCGCTCCGGATCGACGGGAACTGGCAGTTCGTGAGTTATTCCAGCCTCAGCCCGAAAGAGAGCGGACGCGATACGCCGTTCGACTATGATGAACGGGAGGGCGAACCCGTTCAACCGGAAGAACCTCCGGAGGGAGGAATCTTCTCCGTCCGCGGCGGCGCGGCAGCGGGCAACGCCTGGCATCGACTCTTTGAACTGGCCGACTTCCGTGCCGACGCGGAGGAGCTCCGCACTCTCGCCCTGCCGCTGCTGACCGATTTCGGCGTCATCCGCGCCGGAGAAGAGCCGGAAGAGAAACTCGCGCTCACCGTTGAAATGGTGGAAAATGTGCTTTCCGCCCCGCTCTCGGGAGAGGACCAAATCCGGTTTCAACTGCGGGATGTCCCGAAAAACGAACGACTTGCGGAACTTGAATTCTCCTACCGCTTCCGGAACGGCTTTACGACCGACACGCTCCGGGAGCGGCTTGCCGGCTATGCCGCGGAACGTTTCGGCCTGACCGAATGGCCGACCTGGTATCGCTCCATCTCGGGCGGGTGTCTGAACGGATTCATCGATCTTCTGTTCCGTCATCACGGAAAATACTTCATCCTCGACTGGAAGTCGAACCGGATTGGCGGGCGCAGCTCAAACTTCCTGCCGGAACGGCTGCGGGAAGAGATGGCCGCGCGATTCTATTTTCTGCAGTACATGATTTATACCGTTGCAGTCGTGAAGTTTCTGCGCATGCGGACAGGAAAATTCGAGGAAGCGGAGTACGATGCTCAATTCGGCGGAGTATTCTACCTCTTTCTGCGCGGAATTTCGCCGGAACATCCCGGGCGCGGCGTCTTTTACGATAAACCGCCGTACGAACTTGTACGGCAGCTTGAGGAGGTGATCGGATGAACCGCTTCCCGTTTGCGGAAACCGGCAGCTTTGAACCGATCGACACGGTTTTCGCGGAATTTCTCGAAACGCTGCTGCGCGCCCCCATTCCGACCGAGGTCGCCCTGGCGGGGGCGCTCGCGACCCGCGCAGTCCGGGCAGGACACAGCTGCTGCAGACTTGAACTTCATGCGGGAGAACGGTTTGAATCGTCATCAGGAGTTCTCTGCTGTCCGGATTTTCAGGAGTATTGCGCACTGCTGCGCCGCCCGGAATTCGCCCCGCTCTTCTCCTCGCCGACCGCCCCGATGAAACTCGACGACAAGGGACGGCTCTATCTGCGGCGCTACTATGAGTGCGAACGGCGGATCGCCTCCGAAATTCTCACACGTGCCGCCCGGCCGCTGCCGCCGCCGGAACTCGCGCCGGGTGAACTTGCCGGACTGCTCCCCTATTTTGCGGCGAACGCCGGCCGGAAACACACAGATTTCCAGCAGCTCGCGGTTTTCACCGCCATGTGCAACTCGTTCTCCGTCATCACCGGAGGACCGGGAACCGGGAAAACCACCGTGGTCGCCGCACTGCTCGCGCTCGAATTGCGCCGGAATCCCGAACTTGCGATCGCTCTGGCGGCACCGACCGGCAAGGCACAATCCCGTCTTGCCGAATCGCTCAGCTCCGGAGTCCGGCTGCTCAACGTCGACGAGTCGATCAAACAACGGCTGCGCGAACTGCCCGCAGCCACCATCCACCGGCTGCTCGGCATGAATCCGCGCGGAAACTGCCGTTACAACCGGAACAATCCGCTGCCGTACGATCTTCTCATCATCGACGAGTGTTCCATGATTCCGCTGCTGCTCATGGGGAAACTCTTCGACGCGCTCCCGCCGCGCTCCCGGATCGTACTGCTCGGCGACAAGGATCAGCTCGCTTCGGTCGAGGCCGGAGCGGTGCTCCCGGATCTCTGCGACTCGGCGGCGCTCAATGCGCTCCGCCCGGAGGCGGCCGAAGCGTTCTATCTCCAGACCGGCTGGCTCGCCGCGCCCGTCGACACGCGCCCGCTCTCCGGCACGATCGCCGAACTGACGGAAAATCACCGGTTCGACCGCGCCGTCCATATCGGCGAATTCAGCACGATGATCCGCAATTTCACGGGTGCCGATCCGCAGGGGGCGGCCGAACGCATCGCCGACTGCGACGCCCCCGACTTCCGTACCCGGCAGGTTTCCCCTCGCGCGATGGAGGGAGAGTTGCGGATTTTGCTCCGGACACCCGTTTACAAGTCTCACTCTCTCATGGATTTGAAAGATCTCGCCGGAGCGGGGGACCGGGAATCTCTCGAAACCGCTTTCGCTCTGCTCAACGCCTTTAAAATCCTCTGCGCGACGCGCACCGGGAAACGCGGCGTGGATGCCGTAAATGCGTTGATCTGCAGGATTCTCCGCCAGACGGATTCGGATTCTCCCGGAGTGCCGCTGCTCATCACCCGCAACGATCCGTTCACCGGGCTCTTCAATGGAGACATCGGGCTGGTCGTGTCCGAACCCGGCAGGAGGGGCGTCCGGGTGCGTTTCCCGGATCGTGAGCGCACCTTTTCCCCGGCGGAACTCCCGGATCACGAGCTCGTTTACGCCATGACGATCCACAAATCACAGGGCTCCGGATTCCGCAACGTGCTGCTGCTGCTTCCGGATGAAGCATCCCCGATCCTCACGCGCGAACTGCTCTATACCGGCATCACGCGCGCGGAGGAACGGCTCGAACTCTGGGGCACGCAGGAAATCATCGCCGAAGCTCTCGCCCGCAAAACCGTGCGGCAGTCCGGCCTCGCCGACCGCCTCCGGGAACGCTGAAATCCACAAGAGCCGGTTGCAATTTGCGCGAATGAGAATATAGTATATGAAAACCCAATGCGAAAGAGTTTCAACATGAATGGAACAATTATGAAAATCGCCGCTGCCGTCCTGCCCGCGATGATGCTCTCAGAGGCCTCTGCCGACACCTTGAAAACAGACTCCGTAACATCTGAACTGCTGCAATACGAGTGCACCCCCGCGACGATCCAGCCCGGCTTCTGGAAAGGGGAACTCCCCGATGCGCTCACCGCTTCCGACGGAACGAAAATCGACACCCCCGAAGCGTGGATGAACAAACGTCGCCCTGAACTTCTCAAGCTGTTCTGCACCAATGTCTACGGCAATCCCCTCCCCGCTCCGCCGCAGGGGATCGAATTCAAGGTGATCGAGAGAAGTGACAATGCCCTCGGCGGCAAGGCGATCCGTATTCAGGGGGACATCACCTGCAAAGGGATGAAGCAGCCCAATCCGTTCCGCATGCTCGTCTATCTGCCGAAGAAAGCGGAGAAACCCGTTCCGGTCTTTCTCGGACTGAATTTCCTGGGAAATCAGTCGATCAGCGACGATCCGGAAATCCTGATTCCGGAGTGGGTGAAGAATCCGCGCCCGCGAGGGAAACGCGCCCCGCGCTACGATCTGGACACGATCCTCTCCTCCGGCTACGGCATCGCGACCATTCACAATGCCGACATCGAGCCGGACCGCCCCGACGCCTGGCGCACCGGAATCCGCAACGAGTTCCTGACCGACGGCGTCCAGCGCACCGACGATCCCGCCACGATCGCAACCTGGGCGTGGGGCCTCTCGCGCGGACTCGACGCGCTGCTCACGCTTCCGGAGGTAGACTCCCGGCGCATCATCGTCTGGGGCCACTCGCGACTCGGCAAGACCTCGCTCTGGGCCGCCGCGCTCGACCCGCGGTTCGCCGCTTCGATCTCAAACGACTCCGGCTGCGGCGGCGCCTCGCTGACCCGGCACATTCTGAACGACGAAAAGAGCGAAACGCTCCAGCGGATCATCAAAACATTTCCGCACTGGTTCGCGCTGAATCTGAACAACTACGTCGATCGCGAGGAGACGCTTCCGGTCGATCAGCATGAACTCATCGCCCTCATCGCCCCGCGCCCGGTCTACGTCGCGAGCGCGGAAGAGGATGCCTGGGCCGATCCGGAGGGGGAGTTCCTCGCCGCCCGCGAAGCCTCGAAAGTCTACCGGCTCTTCGGATTTCAGGGAATTCCGGCCGACGCAACCATGCCGAATCTGCATACCCCCGTCGGCAGTGAACGGGTCGGATACCACATCCGCGCCGGGGAGCATGACGTTCAAAATTTCGACTGGGCCGCGTTCATCCGGTTCATGAACGCAAACCTCCCGGCCGAATAAGCGGTTGAAAAAACAGCGCTCCGGGTGTATCTTATGCAATCATGCACGCGCAGAATGATCCAATCTCAGCGCTGAAGCGCTATTTCGGGTTCGACGCCTTTCTCGACAATCAGCAGGAGGTCGTCGAACGCATTTTGTGTGGACGCGATCTATGCGTCATCATGCCGACCGGAGCGGGCAAGTCGCTCTGCTATCAGCTGCCGATCCTCATGCGGCCCGGTTACGGGATCGTGGTCTCCCCGCTGATCTCCCTCATGAAAGATCAGGTCGACTCGCTCATTGAAAAGAATCTCCCGGCCGCATTCATCAACAGCACCGTGCCGTTCGGGGAACAGATCCGGATCGCGAACCAGGCGGCGAACGGGGAAGTCAAACTGCTCTACGTTGCGCCGGAACGGTTTCATACGGATTTCTTCCGCCGCTTTCTCGTGGAAACGCCCCCCGGGGTCATGATCGTCGACGAGGCGCACTGCATCAGCCAGTGGGGTCATGACTTCCGCCCCTCGTACCGGCGGCTCGGCGAAGTGATCGACGCGTTCCGGATCCCGCAGGTGTGTGCATTCACTGCGACTGCGACGCCGAAAGTGCGGGACGACATCCGCGAACAGCTTC
Organism: uncultured Victivallis sp.; assembly: GCA_944389935.1. GTDB lineage: Bacteria > Verrucomicrobiota > Lentisphaeria > Victivallales > Victivallaceae > Victivallis. The sequence continues at coordinate 44,200 of CALXOE010000003.1, read as the reverse complement.
ACCGCCCGGAGATGGAACTTCACGTCGCGGGATTCAAACGGCCGAACCTCGCGTTTTCCGTAGTCGAATGTTCTTCGGACTCGAGCAAGTTCGCCGAGATCCGTCAGCGGCTCAAACGGAAGAAGCCGACTATCATCTACACCTCCACCCGCAAGGCCGTCGAACTCCTCTCATCTGAACTGGGCTGCATCGGCTATCACGCCGGCATGAGCGACGAGGAGCGCAAGACCGCGCAGGAGAGATTTATGAACGACCCCTGCCCCGTGCTCGCCGCCACCAACGCTTTCGGCATGGGAATCGACCGCCCCGATGTGCGGCAGGTGATCCACTTCAACCTCCCCGGGTCGCTCGAAGCGTACTATCAGGAAGCGGGGCGCGCGGGACGGGACGGCGAAAATGCCGACTGCATCCTGCTTTACGCCTACCGCGACCGTTTCGTGCAGGAGTTTCTGATCGATCTCTCCAATCCGCCGCCGGAACTCGTGCAGGAGCTCTACACCCGGCTGCGCGAACTTGCGATCGAGCGGAAAACAACCATGCTCGAAGTCACGCTCTCGGAACTCGTTCCGGAAGTTCCCGGCGCGAAATCCGACAGCCAGCTCTCCGCAGCGATGGCGATTCTGGAAAAAGCGAATCTCATCGACCGCGGCTACCGGCGCAACAACCGCGGTTTTCTGCGTTTCACCGAAGATCTCGAATACCTCGCAAGTGAACACGCCGCACAGGCGACGCAGCGTTCGCGGTTCATCGCGCGCTGCATCGAGCGGTTCGGATTTGAACTGCTTCAGAAAAAGGCGTTTACGTTCGATGAACTCGCCGTTGTTTCAGGACTCTCTGTCGAGCAGGTCCGGCGTGTGCTCCGGGCGCTGAACGGGGAATGCCTTGAATGGAATGTCCCGTTCGCCGGGCGCGGTACGGAACTGCTTCACCCGGAGAAAGTTCAAGTTGACATGGACTATCAGGCGATGTCTGCCAAACGCGAATTTGAACTCGCCCGCCTCGATGAGGTGTGCTCCTACGCGCGCACCGCCGGCTGCCGCCAGGCCGCGCTCATCAATTACTTCGGGGAAAACGCCCGTTCCTGGCACTGCGGAAGCTGCGACAACTGTTCCGGTTCCGCCGACGGCCATACCGGCCCGCTGCGGGAAGTTACCGACGCAGCCGAAGAGGGAATCATCCGCCGCATCCTCGAAGCCGTCGAGGAGTTCGACGGCCGCATCGGCAGCGGGAAACTCAGCCAGATTCTCGCCGGCAGCCGCAGCGCCGAACTGACCGGACGCGGGTTTCACCGCAGCCGCCACTTCGGCCGCCTCGAAGCCCTGAAGCAGACCCGCATCGCCGCCTATCTGAAATCGCTCGAAAAAGCCGGTTATATCGGCAGAATCGAACGCGGCGAATTCCCCTGCATCGAATTGACCGCCCGCGGGCTCGAGGTGCTCAATGAACACGCCCATGCCCGGATCGATATGCCGGAACTCCGGCGGAAAGCGGAACGGCACACCGCTCCGGCCCGCTCCTCCGGTCCGCTGCCTGAATACGACGAGAGCGCGCCGCTCTACGAAGAGCTGCGCGCCCTGCGCCACGAAATCGCCGAATCACGCGGAGTCCCGCCGTTTGCCGTCCTCACCAACGCCGCCCTCACTGAACTAGCCAGGCGGCAGCCTCTTACGATCGAAGAAGCGATGAGAATTCCGGGAATCGGTCCGATCAAGGCGCGCACGGTCCTCCCGATCTTCCTCGAGAAAATCCGTGCGTTCCGCGCGTCCCGCTGATGCGGAAACCGTTGGAGAATCAATACTTCCAGGTTGCGGACTTCACGCTGTCCCACAAGCCGGACTCGATGTCGACTTTCTTGCGCGAACTGGTCGCGACCGGGATCGGCACATAGGTGAAACGGTCGTTCCAGTGGCCGATCACCACGTCGGTGCACCCCGCCATCGCACAGTGCACCGCATGCTGCGCAAGCATCTCGCAGAAGACCGAATCGGTCCCGTTCGACGGCAGACTGCGGATCAGATACGAAGGATCGAAATACTTGACCGTGAGATCGATGTTCTTCTCCCTGCCCCACTGCGTGATCGTGTCCCGCAGAAACTCACCGATGTTGTGGTGCAGCTTGTTGCCGGATTTGTCGCGTTTCTCCGAATCCTCCTTGAACAGATGCTGGCCCGCCCCCTCGGAGACGATGATCACCGCGTGTTTGCGCAGCTTAAGCCGCCGCTCCAGACTCGGCAGCAGCGCGTGTTCCCCCTCGTAGAGCGAGAACGGATCTTCCGGAATCAGGCAGTAATTCACATGCGTGTTCGCCAGCGTCGCGTAGGCGGCGATGAATCCCGAATCGCGCCCCATCACGTGAATGAGTCCGATCCCGTTCGGCGCGCCTTTCGCCTCGTTGTGCGCAGCGGAAATCACCGGTCCGGTGGCATAGACCGCCGTCTCAAATCCGAACGTCTTATCGATGAAGTTGATGTCGTTGTCAATCGTTTTCGGAATGCCGACGACGCTGATATTGAGTCCGCGCCGCTCGACTTCAAGCGCGATGTCGTGCGCACAGCGCAGCGTGCCGTCCCCGCCGATGCAGAAGAGCAGTTTGATGTTCATGCGCTTCAGGGTCTCGACCATGACCGCCTCGTCCTGGCGGCCGCGCGAACTGCCGAGCACCGTGCCGCCATCCTCGTGAATCGAATCGACCGAATCGGGCGTAAGCAGCATCGGCTCATGCCCGTAGGCGGGATTCAGCCCCTGATAGCCGTACCGGATGCCGAAGACGATCGGCACGTTGTACCGCAGCATCAGCGTGCGGGTCAACCCCTTGATCACGTCGTTGAGTCCGGGGCAGAGTCCACCGGCAGTCAGGATCGCGGCATGCGTCCAGGAGGGGTCGTGGTAGATCTTCTCCCGCGGCCCGGCCGCTTCAAACGCACTGATCCGCCCGAACTCCTTGAGCTCCGTCTCAACTTCATGGACGTCCTTGCCGTAGATGACGGTCGCGTCTTCGGGAATGAATTTCACCCCGGTCAGCGGCGACGGAATCGTCGGCGTACCGAGATGTTTCACTGTCAAATCGGGTATTTCCATAATTGTCTGTCCAAATTCGTTGGCCGGCGCGTTTCGCAACACCGGCAGGTTATTCATCCGAATTGATAAAATAACTCCGAACCGGAGGAAAATCAACTCGAATTCCGCTTGATTTTCCTGAAAACAGGCTTATATTTCCATAATGTTATGATTGGATTGAGAAAATTCCATTGAGATCGGAGTTGACGATTTGAAGATGAAAAAACTGCTGTTCATATTGCCCGTACTCTGTGCCGTCCTGTCGACCGGAGCGGCGACTCTTTCGTTCCGGAGCGGCGAGATCCTCGCGGCGGAACTCTCTACGGTTAAACCGCGCATCACCAATGAGGATCCGCTCGCGTTCCCGGTTGATTTCAGCCGGAAGATCTACGCTGCAATCGTTGTGAAAGTCGATGCCGGGCGCGGCATCTCGATCCATGACTATTCGCTTTCCGCATTCGGCAGAACCTATCCGTGCATCGCCCTGCGCGCCGGAAACAACAACTTCGACGCCGAAAACTGGCTGGTCAAGCGGGCCGAACCAGGTACCCGCTACACGCTGCTCTTCGTCCTGGACGCAACCAGAATCGGTCGCGAAAAAGATGAAACGATCACCCTGCATGCGGAATTCCCCCCCGAAGAGAGTGCAGATCTGCGGGTTCCGTTCACGAACCTCGGCAACCGCGGCTTCTCCACTCCCGGCTCGATTCCGGGCGGCGGCAGCATGAAAGAGCTCGGGAAATGAGTCGTCAACCGGAGTTCCTTCCCACCACCGGGGAGGAGATGGAACGGGCTGGGTATGAAGAACTTGACATCCTGCTCGTCACGGGAGACTGTTACGTCGATCATCCCTCTTTCGGGGTTTCGATCATCGGGAGACTGCTGACCGACTGCGGCTACCGTGTCGGGCTCATCGCCCAGCCGGACTGGAAAAATCCGGAGTCGCTGACCGTCATGGGACGCCCGCGCATCGGCGTCGGCGTCACTTCCGGCAACATGGATTCGATGGTGAACATCTATACCGTCGGCCGCCGCTTCCGCAAAGAGGACTGTTTCAGCGAAAACGGGGAAACCGGCAAACGGCCGCCGCATGCGCTCATCGTCTATGCGCAGATGGTCAAGCAGGTGTTCCCGGGGATTCCGGTTCAGCTCGGCGGGCTCGAGGCGAGTTTCCGCCGTATCGCGCATTACGACTACTGGCAGGACAAGATCCGGCCGTCGGTTCTGCTCGACTCGAAAGCGGAGATCCTCGTCTACGGCATGGGCGAACGCCCGACGCCGGAGGTCTACCGCCGCTTCGCCGCGGGGGAGTCGCTCGCGGGAATCCGCGGTACCGCCCGGCTGCTCGGCAAAAAGGCCGCCGAGGCGTTCGACCCCGGCGACCGGTACCTGTTCCTGCCGAGCTATGAAGAGACGCTCGCCGACAAGGACGCGCTTATGCGCGCGACGATCATGGTCGAGCAGGAGATGAATTTTCAGTCCGGCCGAGGACTTCTCCAGAAATACGGCGACCGGCTGCTCGTGGTCGAACCGCCGCCCGAGCCGCTCAAGCCCGAAGAGCTCGACCGCGTCCATGAACTTCCCTACGCGCGGCGGCCGCATCCGAAATACAAGGGCAGAATCCCCGCCTTTGAGACGATCAAGGACTCGATTCAGGCCGTGCGCGGCTGCCCCGGCGGCTGCGCGTTCTGCGGGCTGGTGGTCCATCAGGGGCGCCATGTCATGAGCCGCAGCGAGGATTCGGTTCTGCGCGAACTCGACACGATCGCAAAATGTCCGAACTTCAAGGGAACCATCAGCGACGTCGGCGGAGCGGCGGGCAACATCTACGGGAGCCGGTATGATCTTGAACGGTGTCGCAAGTGCCGCCGTTCGAGCTGCCTCTTCCCAGCGCCGTGCCCGAACTACGTCTGCACGGGTCTCGAGACGCTGCATCTGCTGCGCCGGATGCGCAAACACCCGAAAGTAAAGCATCTCTACATCAATTCCGGGATCCGTCTCGACCTGGCGCTGCGCCAGCCGGAACTGCTGCGGGAGATCATTGCACACCACGTTTCGGGGCACATGAAAGTCGCGCCCGAGCATCTGCATCCGACGGTTCTCAAGCTCATGCGCAAGAGCCCGGCCGAGGAGTTTTACAAATTCATGGAGGTGTTCGACCGCATCAGCAAAGAGTGCGGCAAGGAGCAGTATCTGATTCCGCTTTTCATCTCGAACTTCCCCGGCTGTACGGAAAAAGAGATGAAAACGGTCGATGACTTCCTCAACCGCCACAAGTGGAGTCTCCAGCAGGTGCAGGATTACATTCCGCTTCCGATGACGATGGGCGGGGCGATGTACTACACCGGCAAGGCGCCGGATGGGACGCCGATCCCGGTAAACCGGGGGCTGGCCGAACGGCGGCAGCAGATCGGCGTACTCAAGAAACGGCGCTCCGGCCCGTCGAAAGACCCGGTGGCGAACAAACGCTGCTGGGAGCGGCGCAAACCCGGTAAACAAAAGTCTTGAAACCAATGCCGAAGAAGCGGAGCAAACGGTGGTTTCTGCGCGGATTCCTCTGCGGAATCGCCCTGTTGCTTCTGCTCTTCTACGGCGGAATTGCGTACATGCGGCACGAGGCTGACTCGCTGACGGTAAACCGGTACGAGGCAATATCGGAAACATGGACGCTCCCGCCGCTGCGCATCGCCGTCGCCGCGGATTTCCACGTCGGCAACACCCCGGAAGCACTCGAACGCCTCGCAAAGATTGTGGATGCCATCAATGCCGAAAAGCCGGATCTGATTCTGCTGCCCGGGGATTTCGCCGCGGGATTGTTTCCGAGTCAGGCGGGAGATCCGCGGCAGATCGCGGAGGAGCTTTCCCGGCTGAAAGCGCCGCTCGGCGTCTATGCGGTTCTCGGCAACCACGATCACTGGCAGAAGGCGGAGCGATTCACAAAAGCGTTTGAAAAGGTGGAACTCCCGCTGCTCGAAAACCGTTCGGTCGTACTTGAGTTCGCGGGAAAACCGTTCCGTCTTGTCGGTGTAATCGACGGCTGGACTCAGGAGGAGCCGCCGTGGGCGGAGCTGCTGCCGGAAGAATCGATTCCGCGCATCGTCATGACCCACGGGCCCGACATCTTTGAAACTCTCCCGGAATCGACCGCGCTCGCGGTCGCCGGACATACCCACGGCGGGCAGATCGTACTGCCGTTCCTGGGACCGGTGTACATTCCGTCGCGCCACGGCCGACGCTACGCCTCGGGGCTCATCACCGAGGGAAAGAACACCATCTTTGTCACGACCGGAACCGGCACGAGCAACGTTCCGCTGCGGCTGAACTGCCCGCCCGAAATCGCGATTCTCACGCTGAAAGGCGTTGCTCCGATTGTTCCGGAACCGACGGTGCGTTTGGCGGAGCCCACCCCCTGAATTGCCCGGATTTCGCTCTTTCTCCGTCAAAACCCCTCTTTTTTTCATTTTTTTTGCTTTCCCTCTTGACTTTTTTCATGAAATCGGTCATAATATACGGCAGAAATTATATCAATATATTACTTTTCGAGAAAAATTATATCGACCAATGGAGCAACAGGCAATCAGCAAATATGACCGGATCAAAGCGTTTCTGATGGAGGAGGCGCTGAAACCGGAATCGCGGTTGAAGATGCCGACCGTACAGGAATTGATGCGGAAATTCGGGGCATCGCAGTCGCCGGTGACGCGGGCGATCCGGGATCTGGAACACGAGGGGGTCGTCCGCTGCCGGCGGGGATCGGGGATGGTCAGCTGCAGCGCGGCGGCCCGGGAGGAGAATTTTCCTGAGGAAATGGAGGAGTCGGATACCACGGTGCTGTTTCTGCGGACGGACTACTTTGCGGAATCGCTCTGGAACATGGAGCACACGATTCTCACGTACGCGCGGCAGAACAAGATCTCGATCATCAACTACCGGATGGGGGAAGAGGCGGACATTCCGGCGATCATCGAACAGGTGAAGAAATCGCGTACCCTCTCAGGAATCGTGATGAACTCAAATCCGGGGATGAAATCCGACAAACTGATCCGCTATCTGAATCATCTGCCGTTTCCGGTTGTGATGATCAACAGCAGCAATCTTTACGAGAACGCGGCAGAAAACGTGACCATATTGTCGCTCGACTCGGGACAGGCGGGACGACTCTGCATCGAGGCACTGGCGCGGGCGGGTCACAGGAAAGTCGGCTACATCCGGAACGAACCGGAGAGCGATCTGACCAGATTGCGTTTTCGCGGGATCAATGCGGCAGCGGAAGAGATGGGTATCAGCGTAACTCATTTTCCGGCAACGATCAAAGCGTGGGAAAATTCGGCGCAGGCGGCGGAAAAGATTACGCGGGCGCGTCTCGATGAAATCCGTTCGCTCGGGCTGACCGCACTCATCTATTACAGCGGGATGGGCGCACTGGCGGGGAGACGGGTGCTTCAGCTCGCGGGCTTCCGGATTCCGGAAGACATCAGCGTCATCAGCGAGGATGACGGCAGCATCATGGAGCAGCTCTACCCGGCCGGAAGCATTGTTCTGGGCGAATATCTCGCCCAATGCCGCGATTCGCTGGATATCATTCTCGGGAAAATCCCCTCCCCCGGAACAAAACTTTATCCATATCGCTATATCGAACGGGAATCCGTCAAACAAATGAATTTCTGATTGAACGATCTTACGAGTAATCGGGTCAAATCCCTTATCATAAACATCAAACAATCCCTGGAGGAGAAAACCAAACATGAAAAAAAATATCGCAGCGATTTTCTGTGCAGCCGGTTTCGCGGCGCTGGCCGCTCCGCCGCCCCAGAGCGATTCCCCCTACGGGGCCTGCGCCCACCTGAACCGGTGGGAATTCCCGTTAATGGAGCAAGAGCTTCAACTGATGAAAAAAGCGGGAATTGGCTTCGATCGAACTGATCTGGATTGGTCTCAGGTGGAACCCCAGCCGGGGAAATGGGATTTTACCCGATGGGATGCGGTGCTGAAAGCTGCGGAAGAGAACGGCATCACCATTCTGCCGATTCTCCCTGGATTCCAACCCAAATGGGGAACACCGCTCGCCTCGCATCCGGAAGAGTGGAAGAACTACGTGAAAACGGTTGTAAGCCGTTATAAGGGGAGAATCCGTTTTTGGGAGGTCGTCAACGAGCCTGATCTCGGGGAATTTTCCAACAATCACAAGCGCTATACCAAATTTCTGAAAGAGAGTTACGACCTGATCAAGGCGACCGATCCAGACGCCACCGTACTGACCGGCGGACTCATTGTGCACCAGAATGTTGCGGAGTTTCTCCGCCTTGCGGAAAAGGATTCTTTCGACATATTGAATGTTCACCGCTATATCTGGCAGGACTATCCGGAAACGATGCTGTACCAGTGGCTCAGCTACATCAAAAGCGAGATGAAGAAAAACCCCGCTCACGCAGACAAACCGATGTGGTTGACCGAAACCGGATATTCAACTCTTCCGGTTCCCGATCTTACGGAAGTGCTCGGCTACGCCTTGAAAAAAATCGGCCTTGATGATCCAAAGCTGCCGCTTGTCCTGATCGAGGATCCTGATTACCTCTACTCTTCGGAGTGCATCAATCTCGATCTCAGCAGTTTTTTCAAGGAGAAACGTACCATTCGCCGTATCGCCCTGAAAGAGTTGGCGGCACTGGACCCGAAACAATATCCGCTGCTGCTGCTGCCGATGAACGAGGGGTATCCATCCGCTTTCCACGAACCGCTTGTCGATTACCTGAAAAAAGGCGGAACGGTAATCTTTCCGGGAGGCGGGATTCCGTTCTATTTCAATCGCGTGCTCAAGCCGGACGGGTCTGTTGAAAACAAAGGTGCCTCCGCTCAAATTCACAAAGATCTTCATTTTGCCTGGGAAGCTTACTGGAGAAACCCCAAAGCGCCGAAATTCACCACCAATCTGGAAGCTGCACCCGAGGCCGGGAATATCAGTTTCCCGAAAATTGCCAATCGCTATTTGAGCACCCAAAACCTAAAGCCGGGGGATGAACTGATTCCCATCATCAGCGCATTTTCCGAAGATCGTTCATGGTCGGCGCCTGTAGCGGGAATCTATCGCTTCAACAGCGATCTCAAGGGAAATCTGATCGCTTTCACCTGGCAGGACTTTTCCCATCGCACCTCGCCGGAGTGGCAGGCTAAACTCCTGCCCAGAACGCTTCTGCTTGCATTCAGTGCGGGCGTGGAAAAAGTGTTCACCTACAGTTTCCGCTCGCAGGAGCATTTTCACCGCAATGGCGGTCGAGAGGCGCATTTCGGGATTGTCCGGGTTGATCTCACGCCGAAACCGGCATATACCGCATACGCCACCCTCACGAAAATGCGCCCGGCCGGCTCCCGGCACATCGGTTTTACCCGGGAAGATGGAATATTTGCGGTGAGCTGGGAAAAACCCGACGGCACTCCGGTCTGCGCGATCTGGACAATCGCACTGCCGAAAGAGGTTTCTCTGAAGACGAAAGGCGAACTTCGCTCGAGCTGTGATTATCTCGGAAATTCCTGCCAGGTGAAAGCCACGCCGGGAGTCATCCATCTCACGGCCAGGCCGGAAGTCACTTATCTCGAGGGAGTCACGTTGCAATAAGGTCGACATACGGAGGACCAGAGAGGGGGCGTTTGCGACCACTTGACGCCCTCTCCCGTTGAACAAAGAATGTAAATGATCCATGAAAATTGCTTTTCAAACGAACCTCAGGAGGTAACAGGATGAAAAAATTTACATTGATAGAATTGCTTGTTGTAATTGCGATCATCGCGATTCTGGCGTCGATGCTGCTGCCGGCGCTGAATCAGGCGAGAGACCGGGCCAAGGAATCGCAATGCGCCAACAACAAGAAGCAAACGATGCTGGCCCAAATTCAATATGCGGGCGACCACAGCGACTATTACGTTGGTTACCGGATGGACAGTGCGGGTTCGAGTTCCACTTTCCGCCTCTGGTCTGCCGTACTCTGCAACAAGCAGGATAGCGAGGGTCATTTCTCCATACACGGCGGCGGCTATCTGGACAAAAAGAGCATTCAATGTCCATCGTCCGTCAATCGTGCCACTCCGGACAAAAATGATTTCTCGTTTTTCTGGCAGAGCACATTCGGAATCGATTACTCCGACTTTCTTACCGATCCCAAGCGGGCGGGTCGGATGGGAAACTACATTATTCTGTCAAGTTCATCGCCGGGAAACGTGCAGTCCTATTATTTTTCACTCGTCAAGATGAAATTGCCGTCTCAGACGCCGATTTATGCGGATACCTATTCCACCAAGCAGAAAGGCAGTTATCCCAGATTCTCCTATGGCTCGGATCTCTGGGAGGGGGTCGGTGTTTACATGGCACACGGCAACGGCAGAAAATCGATTCTGGCTTATGCCGACGGTCATGTTTTGAGCCAGACTCCCGCAGATTTGAAAGACATGAACAAGCCTTATTACTTCTTCGACGGAAGAGTCTTTATCGGGACCGACGGTTTGTAATCCGCTTTCTGTCGTGACACCCCGGAAAAAGTCCGAATCTTTTCTCAACTCCGGATTCCACAATCCGGAGTTTTTTCATTCACCCGGATCAACTTCCCCGTTCCAGACGCAAAATTAAAATCCGGTTAAGAAACGATTTCTTTTTTGCAAACCATCTGAAAACGGCGGGAGAGCGGTTGCACTTTCTCCTTTGACGCGCTATCGTTAAGAGTATGAGCAAAAAAAGAAAACGACTGCTGATCCTTGCCGCGCTGGGACTCTTCCTGATCGGAAGCGCCGCACTCTGCCCGTATCGCCTGATCATCGTGAGCGGTGACTCGATGACGCCGACTTACCACAGCGGGCAGCTTCTCTTCGGAAAAAAGCAGATATTCTGCCGCGACGAACCGTTCCGACGCGGCGAAGTCGTGCTCTTCCGGCACCATGGCGAAACCTGTCTCAAGCGGATCTACGCGCTCCCCGGCGACGAGGTCGTGATCTTCCGGCTCGACGAGGGGTTCAATCTGCTGGTTCAGGCGGGAGAGTACATGCGCTACTACCGGCTGGTCGAAGAGATCGGTTCGGCGCGGATCGACCGCTTCGACGTGCCGGAAGGGGAACTCTTCCTGCTCGGCGACGCGCCGCAGCTTTCCCTCGACAGCCGCGATTTCGGGCCGGTTCCGCAGAGCGCCGTCCTCGCCCGCCTCCCCGGCTCGGAACGGTGACCAGGCAGCCGGAACAGCCGGTATTCCGATTCCGACGGAAGAGGGAAATACGTTCTGCGGCAGTTTCACTTTCCCTGCGCAGCAGCTGCCTGCCCCAACGGAAAAAGTGATACAGCAATTCCAGTTTTCTCCGAATTTATCCCGGAAAACTCTGTGCGACACGAGCAATCTTCCGTCAAACCGAACCTGAGGGAGCACTTCAATGATGATGTGTAATTCGTTCCTCTCCAAAATAAAATGCAATTTCAACTGCCTCTGATCTCTGCATTCCGGAAATAGAAATTTTCACTTTTTTTATAAATCAGCTTGCATTTACTGTATCACGCCGGGATAATATCATCATACAGAGATACACTGCGGAGATACACCATGACCAAGGCAAACAAACTGTATGAAAGTTTAAAAACACGTGCTCTCGGCGGCGTCCCCGGGCAGCCGTTCGCTTCGTTCCGGACGATCATGCGCGATTACTCGGTCAGTCAGGCGACCGTTGCCAAAGCAACCAGTCGGCTGGTTGCAGAGGGATTGCTGAAGAAAAATACCGGGCGCGAAATGGAAATCACCGACGAGATACTGAATTTCCGCCACGGAGCCGCTCCCGTCATCTGCCTGGCACTCCCGCACTGGCAATCGGACTGGTATGCGCGAGTCGAACACCATTTCTTTGATATGGCCGACAAGCTGAACTATGAACTTAAGGTGCTCCGTTATGACTGGCGACTGAAAGTTCCACACGAATTTCCTCAAACCAGAATCGATGCGATGGTGGTTGTAACCGATGGACAAATGTTCACTTCGGAACAGCTCCGCTGTCTGGAAGAGCTGAAAATCCCGTTTGTCATCTTCAGCGGCAATTTGTCGTGCTTCGCCGTCCATTGTGTTCACGCCGATGACGAATATGCCGGAGCCAAGGCAGCCCATCACCTTGTCAGCCTAGGTCATCGTTCCCTGGCCGTGCTCGTTTCAGAACCGAAATCGGAAGAAATGCACAACCGCATTAAGGGCTTTCGCCAATTTTGCGAACTGAACAGCATCGATTCGGAAATCATCGACTGCGGCATTGTCCACGGTGACTTTGTGCCGGAAAAAGTCTACCTGACACTGAAAAAGCGTTTTTCTGAATCCGCCCCGGGTTTCACAGGGTTGTTCACGCTTTCCGAATGTTCCTCGTTCGGAATTTACCGTGCCTGCAACGAAACTGGGATCCGGCTTCCGCAGGATCTCAGCGTAATTTCAATCGGCGAATTCTGGCAGGCCGCTTATATGAATCCGCCATTAACAACAATCGGCAGCGACGTCTCCAACATGGTCCGCGAAACGATCGCAATTCTGACCGGACCGGAAGCGAACGGGCCGAATTTCATCCACCGAATGTTGCGCCCGGTCCTGATCCGGCGCAGTTCAACCGCACCATGCAGAACGGGAAAAATCTCTTTCAATCATCAATAAATCACGATTTTCAGGAGGAAACAATGAATCAACGTTTTACAATGCCGGAACAATCGAAAGTGAACATCAACGAAAACGGCGGCCGTCTCCACCCGGAAAGCGGTCTCATCTCCCTGCACCGGCGAGTACCTGCCACAACCGCCCTGTCTCCGACCCCACAGCCTGAACAGATCCAGAAAACACGCCGGGCGGCGGACACGCCCCCAGCCTCTCACAGTCATGTGACGAAAAAGGCGGCATTTACGCTCATAGAGCTCCTCATCGTGATAGCGATCATCGCAATCCTCGCCTCTATGCTCTTTCCCGCCTTGAATCAGGCGCGGATGCGTGCAAAGTCGACAAGTTGTATCAGCAATCTCAAGCAGATCGGCACGGGAGTCGGGATGTATGCAGCCTCAGATCAGAATGCCTATCTCCGGCTCAGGCACGAAAAAGCCGCCATGCAGGGGAATCAATGGATAAGCGTAGGAATCCTCTGGCGACTCGGTTTGATTGGCGACCCGAAAACTTTTTATTGTCCAGCAAACGTCAAAACAGAATTCCAGGCCTATCGCGATTACTGGAAACAAGACAACAAAGCAACAATCTGGATTGCCTATACCAGTGCCAGAGCAGACGGCGTGCAGGATCCCGGAGTAACCACAAAACCGTATCTCGGTCTGAATCTCAAAAATCCGGAAATCAACAGCGCCATGCCCATCTATGCCGATACCGCCCTGTTTTACAGCGGCTGCAATCGCAGTCCAATGCTGCAGGAGTTCGACCACATCAACGGGAACTGTCTTTACGGAGACGGCAGTGTCGCAAGTTTCACTCAGAAGCAGGTCCTGCAGCTGCACACGCAGGAGTCCGGGACGTGGAAAGAGGGGCTTTATCTGCGCAACTACCGTCGGTACCGGAAATGAATTCATCGGAAAGAAACCATCGTATGAACCGCATCATTTTTCCCCTGTTCGGGCTGATGATCCTCCTCGCGGGGAACGGCTGCTTGTCCCAAACACAAACAGTCCCGCCGGAACGCACGTTCCGGAATTTTTCCGGGGTCTGCCACGGCAATGCTTCCTTACCAGAATTGTGGCCGATGGCCCTGGGATGGGATCGCATGGATCTTTCATGGCATACCCTGCAATCCGAACGTGGCGGCAAGTGGAACATTGAAGCTCTGAAGAAATTCGGAAATCGGATTCTGGCCATGCAAACCCGCGGTGCAAAGGTTCTGCCGATACTCGATTACGGCAGCGGCTGGACGACGGAAAATATTCCGGATCAGGAGTTCGATTTCTGCGGAAGGCAATATTCTATCACCAGACGTGCGGATGGGGATTTCTCTCTGCGGGTATTCAACCGCCAGAAAATCAACGGAATAGAGAGACAGATCCTGGTCAACGCGACCCCAATCACTGCCCGGCGTATGAGCCAGCGCTTCGTGCAGGATGACCAGGTCGAGGAGTGGAAAGCATTTGTACGCAAGGCCGTCTCTTTTTTGAGAAAAGAACCGTACAGCGTCGAATATTTCCAGATCTGGAACGAGGCACATCCGTCGAGTTCCTTCTGGTACGGCGATATGGATACCTATATGAGAAACGTCCATCTGCCTGCAGCGGAAGTCATTCATGAACTCGGGGGGAAAGTCGTCTACGGGGGGTGGATCTGCGGAGCTCCCCTCCGCGAACTTGTGAATTTACTCGACCGACATGATGCCTGGAGCTCTGTCGATGTAATCGATATTCATTATTTTCCCCTGGCGGGAATGGAATACCTCCGACGGGCAATGGCTGAACGCGGGCAGGAGAAGAAAGGGATCTGGCAAACTGAACTCGGTTTCAGTTCCGATCCGAACTACATCGGCAATCTCTATCCGCGTATTCTCTACTGGGCACTCGCAAACGGTTGGAACTGGGCAGACCAATATAAAGTATTCTATTTTGCTTACAGCAGCCCGGACGATCCGAAAGCATATGGGTTCGGCCGCAGTCTCATACTCGGAAAGCGGCAGAATCTCAGCGGAAAAAGTCTTGAAACCCTCGCTGAACTTCTGAACGGCGCACCGCTGGAGTCGTATGCCCCCGTCAAAAGTACACCGAAGTTGAAGTTCGAACTCAATGAACTTGCCAGTTCGCTGGAATCGTTCCGGGTTGGGAACCGCATTATCACGGCTGCGCATCTGTTGCCGAATAATCATGCAAAGATTTTTGTTGACTGGAACGGGGACCAGGATACGATCCACCTCGATTACGAACTGCCGGTGCTCCGTCTGGAATTCCCGGAGATCGCCCCTGACTGTATTGCTAAAATTGAACGGGTCAGCATGTATGGTTCGCGAATGGATCTCACCGAACGCCTGGAAGCGGGAGATGGAACGGCGGTCAATGTTCCGATCCGCGAACCCGACCGAAGCGAATTCCGGTTTACTGATATGCCGGAAGATTTTCTTCCGCAGGTATTCTATACGGTCATCACCTTGAAAACCGCCGGAGGCCGATGATGAAATATATGCTTGCAGTGGGTCTGTCCCTGACCATCGGAATTGTACATGCGGTCACATTCCGGGAATTCTCCGGGGTTTGTCAGGGAGGTGACCTGAGCAGTCCCTGCTGGGATACATTTGCCGGTTGGAATCGTTTCGACATCAGCTGGAGCTCTGCCGAACCGGAAGAGGGAAAATTCAACGAGGCGTATCTGGAGAAAATATACGCCAGAATCAAACAGAATCTCGACCGCGGCGTTCAGGTTCTGCCGATGATCGGATATGCGCCGGGCTGGGCATCGCACCGCGGAAAGTATGAATTTATTTCAGGAAATATCCGGCGGATCTACCTTCCTCTTGACGGAAACCGTTATCTGCTCAAAGAGTATCGAAAGCAAAAGAACGGCAACTGGGAGCTCCAGAAGCAGAAAGACGGCGGGATGGAACGGATCATCCTCAATCCGCGCATTCCCCTCGCCCCCGAAAACATCTCCAAATGGCGGAAGTTCATACGACGTATCGTTTCCGATTTGCGGGCGAAACCGTATTGTCTCGAATATTTTCAGATCTGGAATGAGGCACATCCGAAGAGCGGTTTTTACGACGGAAGTATGACCGATTACCTCAAAAAAATCCATCAACCTGCAGCGGAAGAGATCCACAGCCTCGGCGGCAAGGTCGTCTACGGAGGATATCCATGCTGTGGCTCTGTTGACGCACTTGCGAATGCCCTGTCGGAAACCAACGCATGGAATTCAATCGATGTGATTGACATCCACTACTTCCCGGAATGGTGCATGGAGTATCTGCGTCGCAAAGCCGAAGAGAACGGTCGCCCCGATCTGGGAGTCTGGCAGACGGAAATCCTCTTTCATCGCAAATATTATGCCGTTGCCCAAATTTACCCGACAGTGCTCTACTGGGGGCTCACCCACAACTGGAGTTATCCGGAACGATATAAACTCATGGCCTTTGCTTTCGGCAGTCCGGATGACCCGAAGGCTTACGGATACGGGAAATGTCTGCTTGCAGGGAAAAAGCTGACTCCACACGGCAAAGCCCTCGAGACTCTTGCAGAAATTTTCGGGGGAGAGAATATTTATCCATACAACCGGGTATGGAGCGAACCCAGGCTCGAATTTGCCAACCGGGGCGACCGCATGAGCGCGTTTCGTTTCGGAAACAAAATTCTTGTCGCGGCAGTGTTTGAAAACGCCACGCTTGAAAGGCAGGAAAAAGAACTATGCAGTACCTTGCGTTTAACCTTCCCCGACATTGCTGCAGATTCCATTGCCGCAGTAACCCGAATCGGGATTTTCGGTGAAACAACCGATCTCTCGGGAGATTGGGAGCGTTCAGAAAACGGAATACTCGTCAGAGTTCCTTTGCTGGAAAATGCGGCGACTCGATATTCCGATCAATTTCTGAAAGAAAATTCTCTGCGCCGTCCGGCTCTCTACGTACTGGTCGAACTGCGCAAATAAAAAACGTTCACTTTCCCTGATTCCTCCTGCCCGGCAGGCTATACGTTCGGATTGTACGGGTGAGCTCGACCGGGGGGGGGGGGGGGCCGGACGGGGCGCCCCCGCCATAGAGGCGGAATCCCTGAAATGTTTCGAGTTCTTCATCCGGCAGCAGCCGCGAGAGACGGCCCGATTCCAGCTTTATCGGATCGCCAGTGAACGGATTATGCGGCTTCCCTTGGGAAGAGCCGCCTCCTCTGCGACCAATGCGACGGAACCGAGTTCAGAGTCCCGGGCGGAGAATATTTCGATTCCGCCACACTCATCGCTTTGCCAAGGCGGTCGAATTCGGCGAGAACCGCCTCGGGCGATGAAACGTACCATTCCCGGAAATCGGAGTAGCGGCAGATGATTCCCTCGCGCTCGATGTTCCGGACCGTCGAAGCGAACCTGATCCGGGAATACGCGTCGAACGCTACCCACGCCAGCACCGGAATCAAACAGAAAACCATGCAGCCCGTCGCCACCGGATAGTTCCGGAAAAGCCGCGCCACTCCCGTAGGAATCTTCTTCATGCCTTCTCCCGTGTTTCCGGTAACATACAACGATTTTCCCCGCATCTCAATCTCCCTGCGGAAAAGCGCTTGAAAAATCAACCTCACCATTGTACAGTGTAAGTAAACTCTTTTTGCAGCTCAAATTCAGAGGAAGAAATGGAGGAGGAATGTCGAAGATGTTTTCCGAACGGACTTCCCGGATCATCGGCGGAGTCCTGCTTGCGCTGCTGCTCGTTTCGCTGGGGTTCGCGTATCATGTGCGCGCGCGCCAGCAGGGGGACGACGGCGGCTCCCGCATCCTGAAACTCGGTCACGGACTCCCGACCGACCACCCCGTCCATGAAGCAATGATGCACATGGCCGAACGGCTCGCGGAACTCTCCGGCGGCAAACTGCAGATCCAGGTCTACCCCTCCGGCATGATCGGCTCCGAAGCCGAGTGTCTCAAGCAGGCGCAGAACGGCCAGATCGATCTCGCCAAAACCTCGACCGCCGTACTCGAGTCGAGCGTCCCGGAAATCACCGCGATCGGACTGCCCTATGTCTTCCGCGATGAGGAACACTTCTGGAAAGTGCTGAACGGCCCCATCGGCAAAGAACTCGCCGAGCGGCTCCCCGCCATGCGCGGACTCGTCTACTACGACGCCGGTACCCGCAACTTCTACACCACGAAAAAACCGATCCGCAGCGTGGACGATCTCAAGGGGCTCAAGATCCGCACCCAGCAGAGCCGCAGCGCCATGGATATGGTCAGCGCTTTCGGCGGTGCGCCGACGCCGATTCCGTTCGGCGAACTCTACACAGCCCTCTCGCAGGGTACTGTTGACGGCGCCGAAAACAATCTGCCGAGCTTCGAGACCGGACGCCACATGGAAGTGTGCAAATACTTCACGTTCAGTGAACACGTCATGGTTCCAGACCTGCTCGTGGTCAGCCGCGCAACCTGGGACTCCCTCTCCAAAGAGGAGCGCCGCTGGCTTCAGACCGCCGCCGATGAATCAGGTGTGCTCGAACGCAAACTCTGGGCAGAAGCCGATGAACGCGCCCTCGCCCGCGCAAAAGAGCTCGGCGTCGAATTCATCAAGGTCGACAAAGCCCCGTTCGCGAAGAAAATGGAGAAACTCTACGAATCCTACACCGGCGAAACCGCCGATCTGATCCGCCGAATCCGGGAGGTGAAATAAGATGCTCGAAACTCTCAAACGATATGCCCTGCGCATTCTGAACTTCTTTCTCATCGCCGCCGTCGCGCTCCTCGTTGTCGACGTGCTGCTCGGCGTCGGGTCCCGCTATCTCTGGGGCGCGCAGATCAAGTGGACCGAGGAACTCGCGACCGTGACGCTGATCTGGGTCAGTTTTCTCGGCATCGCAGCCGCATTCGAGGCGCGCGCCCACCTCGGGATCGATCTCGTCACCTCCCGCTTCACGCCGGGAATGCAGCGCAAAACCGCGCTCTTCATCCACATCGTGACGCTGCTCTTCGTCTTCATCGTCTTTGAAATCGGCGGGATCAAGCTAGTCGTGCAGGCGATTCACCACTGGAACGTACTGCCCGCCTTGCAGGTATCGGATGTGATCCAGTACCTGCCGCTGCCGGTGAGCGGCCTCTTCATCCTGCTCTTTGAAGTGTGTCAGCTGCGCAGCGACCTCGCACCGCAGCCGGAAAACAATGCCGGGGAGGTGCGCCATGACTGAAGTCGCCGTCGTCCTCGTACTCGTCTTTCTCGCTCTGCTGCTCTCGAACGTCCCGGTCGGTGTGGCGATCGGGACCGCCTCGCTCGTCGCGGTCTACGCGAACGGGGGCATGGCCTCGAGCGAAATGATCGTCGCCGACCGCATGATGAACGGCGTTAATTCGTTCTCACTGCTCGCGATCCCGTTCTTCGTCCTCTCCGGAATCCTCATGGGGCGCGGCGGCATGGCGCGGAGACTCATCGACTTCGCGAACGCGCTCGTCGGGAGGTTTCCCGGCGGACTCTCGTACGTCAACACGCTGACCTGCATGTTGTTCGGTTCGATCTCCGGATCGGCCACGGCGGCGGTTTCGAGCGTCGGCGGCTTCATGCTGCCGGAGATGACCCGCAACGGTTACGACCGCGACTTCAGCGTGGCGGTCACCACCACCGCCGCGACGACCGGGCTCATCATCCCGCCCTCGAACATCATGATCGTCTATGCGGTCGCCTGCGGCTCAGTCTCGATCGCGGCGATTTTCATCGCGGGCGTGATACCCGGCATCGTCATGGGGCTCTGCATCATGGCGGTCTGTTTGATCCACGCAGTCCGCAAGGGGGACAGGGGCGGAGCAAAATCGACCCTCCGTCAGATCTGGACGAGTTTCCGCCGTGCGTTCCTGAGTCTGTTTCTCATGGTCATCATCATCGGCGGCATCCTCGGAGGGGTTTTCACTGCGACCGAGGCGGCGGCCGTGGCAGTCGCCTACTCGCTGATTCTCGCCGTGGCGGTCTACCGCGAGGTGAAGCTGCGCGATCTGCCGGAAATCCTCCGCCAGACCGGAATCACGACCGCCGTGGTCATGCTGCTCATCGCGGTCAGCTCGGCGATGAGCTGGATCATGACGATCGCGAACATCCCGCAGACGATCAGTTCCGCGCTCATCTCGATCTCCGACAACCGGATCGTATTGCTGCTCATCATCAATCTGCTGCTGCTCGCGGTCGGAACGTTCATGGACATGACCCCCGCTGTGCTGATCTTCACGCCGATCTTCCTGCCGGTCGCGCGCGAACTCGGCATGAGCGACATCCAGTTCGGCATTATGATGATCGCGAACCTCTGCATCGGATTGTGTACGCCGCCGGTGGGCTCGTGTCTCTTCCTCGGCTGCGGCATCGGCAAGACTTCGATCGCGAACGTGACGAAACCGATGATTCCGTTCTTCCTCGCGATGATCGCGGCGGTGCTGCTCATCACGTTCATTCCCGCACTCTCGGAATGGCTGCCGGACGCCGCCGGACTACTGAAATAATCATGGATTCATAACGAGCAAATGCCTCGTTCCGCGCACAACGGAATCGAGGCATTTTCTCTCCCCTGACAACGAAAAAACCGCACCTCCCCTGAGAGAAGTGCGGCTTTTGAATCGTCTGATCCGTTCGGAAGCGTCAGCGCTTCGAGAACTGGAACCGGCGACGGGCTCCCGGCTGACCGGCCTTTTTGCGTTCCTTGACGCGGGCATCGCGGGTCAGCATTCCGGCAGCCTTGAGCACCGGTTTGATCTCCTCATTCATCTTGAGGAGCGCGCGGGCCACACCGTGACGCAGAGCGCCGGCCTGGCCGCTCATGCCGCCGCCGTCGATGTTCGCCCGGATGTCGACCTTGCCCTCGGTCTCGGTGAGCTTCAGAACCTGATTGACATAACCGCAAAGCGCTTCGCTCGGAAAATACTCCGTCATCGCCTTGCCGTTGACTTCGATCTTACCGGTGCCCGGCTGGAGCCGGACGCGCGCGACCGCGCATTTGCGACGACCGGTAGCAAGAATCTCTTCACTCTTAATAGCCATAGCGCTGCTCCATTACTTCACGGTGATTTTCTTCGGCTGCTGCGCAGTATGCGGATGCTCCGCGCCGGCGTAGACTTTCAGTTTGCTGAACTGCGCGCGACCGAGACGGCCGTGCGGCATCATTCCCCAGACCGCGTCCTTGATGAAACGCTCGGGGCAGCGCTCGCGCAACTCCTTGGCGGTGCGCTCCTTGTAACCGCTGCGGTAGCCGGTGTAGTCCACATACACTTTCTTTTCGCCCTTGCGGCCGGTGAAGACCGACTTCGCGGCGTTGATCACGATCACAAACGCACCCGTATCGATGTGAGGGGTATACGTCGGCTTGTCCTTGCCGCGCAGCGCATTCGCGATGCGGACGGCGAGACGGCCGACCGGAGCTTCCGACGCATCAAACAGGATGTACTCCCGCTTGATCTCACCGGTTTTCGCCAGATAAGTTTTCATAACTTCAATTTGTCCAGATTGATTCGGTTTTCGTACCTTTGCCGCGTCGCCGCCGGAACTTCGCACTTTTCCGCCGGCCGCAGACCGATCTCTCCCGCAGAATCGCCGTTCCGGGTTTCAGATGATCGGGTTTTCGCCCGGTCCGGGATAGCAGGTTCAAATAAAGTAGCACACATTCCACAGATTTCCAGTCGTTTCAGCCGGGTTTGTCAGATTTTTGTCATTTTTTTCGAGATTTCACCGGCACGCGGGCACTCAGCCGGAGCGCGCTGTTGATTTTATGCACATATTATGCTATATTGTTTCCTCATGAATACTTTCGACAACATCGCCGCGCCGGCGACCGGAATCGGCGGAGCGGTTTCGATTATCCGTATATCCGGCCCGGACGCGCTCGCAATCGGGCTGAAAGTCTGGCACGGCAGAACGCCGTTGTCGCCGGAACACCGGCGCAAAATGCTGCTCGGCCGTGTCGGCGTCGATTCCGCCCTCGCGGTCTACATGCCCGGGCCGGCGAGTTACACCGGGGACGACGTCGTTGAACTCCACTGTCACGGCGGACAGTCCGCCGCGGATCAGGCGCTGCGTCTCGCGTTCGACGCGGGCTGCCGTCTCGCCGAGCCCGGAGAGTTCACATTTCGCGCTTTCGTAAACGGGAAACTCGACCTTGCGCAGGCCGAAGCCGTCAATGACGTGATTTCCGCCGGAAGCGATCTCGCTCTCAAAGTCGCCGCCCGGCAGCTCGACGGCGCGCTCTCACGCAAACTTGAACGCATTTACGACGAACTCAACGAACTGCGCGCCGAGTGCGAATCGCGCCTCGACTTTCCCGAGGAGGAACTCGCGTGGGACCCGGAAGTCGCCGCCAAACTCGATGACATCACGAACCGCCTCCGCGAACTTTACGGGACGCGCGGCATCGGCGGCGCTCTGCGCGACGGCGTCGAACTCGTCCTCGCCGGGCATCCAAACGCGGGCAAGTCGAGCCTCATGAATCTGCTGCTCGGATACGATCGCGCGATCGTGACCCCGATCCCGGGCACCACTCGCGACACGGTCGAAGCGCAGACCGTCCTGCGGAATCTCCCCGTCCGGATCACCGACACGGCCGGATTGCGCGAGAGCAGCGACCCGATCGAACGCATGGGCGTCGAACGCAGCCGCAAATCGATCGCGACGGCGGGCGTGACGTTCTGGCTGCTCGACGCCTCCGCGCCCGATCTTGAAGCCGAGGTCGCCGGGATGGAACAGGCGCACCCCGCTCACCGGATCGCGGTCTGGAACAAAATCGATCTCGCTGCCGATCGGAAACTCCCCGAAATTTCCGGGCCCGTCGTGCGAATCTCGGTCCTGAAAGAAGAGGGAATCAACGAACTGCTCGACGCATTTGCCGCGGCAGCGGCCGGGTCTCCGCGCCCGGCACCGCCGGAAGTTGCGGTCAACGCCCGCGCAGCACGGCTGCTCGAAGAGGCGCTCCATCTGCTGCCCGAAGCTGCCGCACAGTTTCAAGACGGGGAGTTTGAACTCGCCGCCGCCGGAATCCGCACCGCCATGAACCGCGTCGGGGAAATCACGGGCAAAACCGTGGAGCCCGACATTCTCGACCACATTTTCAGCCGATTCTGCATAGGGAAATAATGAACGATACGAACAAAGAACGGAAACCGGAAACCGCCCCGGAATCGAAAGCGGAAAAAACCGGAAAAAAACCGCGCAGAGTTCTGCGCCGACTCCTGAAAGGTCTGGTCTGGAGTCTCTTCACCCTCGTCGTGCTCGCGGTCGTCGTCTTTATCGGCGGCGTGATCTACTGGAACTGGTATCTGCCGGAATATATCGAAACCCGTCTGCTGCCCCCCTGCCGCGAACAGCTCGGACTCGACGACATGGAACTCAAAATCCGCCGCATCGGACTGACCGGACTCGACCTCGAAACATTCGTCCTGACCGGAGAGGACGGACGGCGGCTCTCATTTGATTCGATCCGTGCGGACTACACGCCGCACCTGCCGTTCCGCACTCCGCGCGCGCTGGAGATCACCAATCTCACGCTCTCGGGAGGCGACATCCGTTTCGCGGTAAAAGAGGGGAAATTCACCATTTCCGGCTTCAATCTCGAGCGCGTACTTGCGCGCATTTCGGAACTCACGGCGAAGAGCGCCCCCTCCCCCGAATCTCCTGAACCGCCGCAGACGCCGGAAACCGCGGCGGTCGTACTCGAAAAAATCACGCTGCGCGATCTGCGACTCCATGTGAATTACGAGGGGCGCACAATGGTTATCCCGGTCGAAGCGGTCGTAACCTCGGAGAATCATGAGTGGAAACTCATCCGCGCCGAGGTCACGCTCACCCCGCGCGGCCAGAAAATCCACTTCAACGTCGCCTGCGATACCGTCGCAACCACAGCGAAAATCAACGGCGACGCGGAGTTCCGGATTGAGGCCTTTTCCGACCTGACCGGCGGCGGCATCGGCGGAGATGCGAAGGCCGACTTCAACGCCGCCGTCAGCTTCGCCGGCGGAGATGTGAATGCACTCGGAGCCCTCCATGTTGCACTCGGTCTCGGACCGAAGAGCGGAATTCCGGTGGATTTCTCAACCCCCGTCCAACTCCACCAGAACTGGAGCGTGCGTTACCGGACCGCCGAGCAGGAGCTTGTCGCGATTCTCGACGGAAATATGGAGCCGAACGCAATCACGTTCGACAGCGGTGCGGTTCAGGCGAAAACGACCGAGCCGGTTCGATGGAACCTCACCTGCACGAACACTCCGGACGCAGGATTCCGGATCGCCGGGGCGGACGTCACGACCGGACCGGTCCAGTTCGACGCACACGGCTATACGCTTCAGGCGCCGCAGCTCCGGCTTGAGGAGCACGACGGGCACTATCTGCTTTCCGGCAGCGGGATGAGCGTCACAAATCCGACGCTGAAGCTGAATGCCGATGCGATCAACCTCGTTATCCCGTTGCCGGCGACGGAGAAACTTCCGGCGACCCTGACCGCGGATTCGATCCGGCTGGGCGACCGCGAACTCGGCGTGTTCCGCAGCACGTTCTACGGCAGAAAGCGCGGGATTTTCCTCTCGGGCGATTTTGAAAACAAACTCATCCCGGGCGCCCGGATCGACTTCCGCGGCAACGTCACGCCGCGTCCGGGCGAGATGCCGGATATGCTCTTTGAAGTCAACGTTCCGCCCTGGTCGCCGAAACAGCCGATTGCACTGTCGAAAATCCGGCCGGAGTTCGGAGATGCGACGTTCACGGGCGTCCTGTCGCTCGGCGGCGCCGCCCGGTTTGAAAACGGGAAGCTGACCACCGGAGTGCAGATAATGCTTGAAGACGGCCTCTTCGACTGGCCGGAACTGCCGTTCAAGGCCGAGGGAATCCGGCTCGACCTGCGATTCAACGATCTGCTGAGCTTCAACACCCCCGCCGGACAGACGCTCCGGGTTGAGAAGATCCGCAGCGGGAATCTCGAATTCTCGGATCTGCTCGTTTTGTTCGACCTCACTTCGCAGAACCAGGCCACCATCGAGCGCGTCTCGGTCAACTGGTGCGGCGGCACGGTGATGGCGCATGCACTGCGTTTGAATCCGTCGGACTTCTCGAACTTCGCGCTCAACACGGAGATTTACTGTGAAAATCTCTCTCTGGCCGAACTTGTGACTCAGCTCGAACTAAGCAAGGCCAGCGGCGACGGCGTATTGTTCGGAAAGATCCCGGTGCGGATCAGTTCACGGCGGGGGTTCTCGATCGATACGAGTTATCTTTACACGCGCCCGGGCGCGAACAATACGATCAAACTCTCCGATCCGGAACAGATCGCCGGAGGCATGGCCGGCGCAGCCCTGCAGCAATCTCAACTCGACTTCGCGCTCGAGGCGCTGAAAGATTTCACCTACAGCTGGGCGAAACTGAACTTCACGACCGAAAAAGAGTATCTCGTGCTCTCTCTCCAGTTCGACGGGAAACCGAACCAGGCGCTGCCGTTCGCCTACGACGAGGCTTCCGGCCAGTTGAAACGCGACCCGGCCGGCAAGGCGCTCTTCGAGGGGATTCAGCTCAACATCAATACGCGCCTGCCGCTGAACCGGCTGCTGCGCATCTCGGAGAAATTCAAGCAATTCAACGAAAACAACGTCCAAAAGAAGGAGAATGCAAAATGAAAACGACCCTGATTCCGGCAGGTGCCGCCCTCGCCGCGGCGATTCTGGCCGGCTGCACGCCGACCATCAAAACTGAAAACGAAGTGACGATCAAGCCGATCCAGGTCACGATCGATGTGAATCTGAAAGTCGATCAGGAGCTCAATCAGGCGCTCTCAAGCGACGCGAAGAACATCAAGGCCGACCCGAACAGTTCGGACGTCCGGGAGCGCCGCCGTTCCCGCCGCGACCAGATCAAGGCATGGAAAGTCGCCCAGCTTATCGGCGAAAACAACCGCGGTCTGCTCGAGGCTCGCACTGCCGACGGCGTGCTGAGCACTTCCGTACAGAAAGTGGTCGACGCCGAAAACGCCGACCGTCAGCAGGTGTTCCAGGCGATCGCCGCAAAACAGAATATCACCCCCGAAGCGGTCGCACAGCGCTGGGCCAGCTACATGGCCGGACGCGCCGCGCAGGGGACATTCGTTCAGGATGCCGCCGGCAACTGGACGGAGAAATAACCGCCGCCGATGAACCGGTTCGAGTGCGACCTCTATCCGGAACAGCGCAGTCGCTGTCTCTGCTGTGACAGCGGCTGCTGCGACCGGTTTGAAATCGCCGTGACGCCCGAAGAGGCGCAGTCGCTCGAAGCACTGCACATCCCCGGAACGCCCCCGGCGGAGGAGTGTTTCACTCCGATTCCGGAGCGGAAAGAGCTCATCCTCAACAAGGGAGCGGATCACCACTGCGTCTTCGCCGACGGAAAGCTCTGCAAGATCCATAAACTCCGGGGATATGCGGCCAAGCCGCTCGTCTGCCGGATCTTTCCGTTCCACATCGAGCACTGGCGGGACGGCCGCATCTCGGCCGAACTGCGTTTCATCTGCCCCGGAGTCGGACGTCCCGACGGGAAACGCTCCGGGGATCTGCTCGGGGAACTCGGCATTCTTGCGCGGCAGCTCGGATTCCGCCGCGGCGCCAATGACTGCATCTATTCGGAGACGATCCCGGCTCCGCTCGAAACCGTCCGGAAGATTCACTGCGGATTCCGCACATTGCTGCATGACGCGGCATATCCCTTTCCGCTGCGCTGCTACGCGGCGGCACGCATACTGGAATTTCACATGCACGAGCCGGAATCGATCCGCTCCGCAGACGACAGTTTCGCGGACGACCTCACAGCATTTGTCCGCAAAGCGGCGCCCGAACTTGACGCCGAACTCCGGAGCGGGCGTATGGACGCTCTGATCCGGGCCGAGCTGCGCAGCCTCATCTGCGGCTATCTGCGCGACGACAATCTGCTCGACCGCTCGATCGGCCGCAGACTCCGGAGCATGGTCACCCACCTCCGGGTCTATTCCGGCAAAAGCCCGATCTCTGAATTGAATCCAGCCGCACCGCAATACACCATGCGGGCGATTCCGGCGGCGGCCGCATCGCTCCGGTGCTCGAACGATGCGATGGAGCTCTTCTTTGAATGGTTTTACGGGAAGCTCGATTCGATGCATTTCTGCGGAACCCGCTGCCACAATTACACATACGAGTATGGAGTGCGGCATTTGCTCCTGTCCGTTCCGGTCGTGATGCAGCTTGCCGCCGTCACTGCTCTCGCCGCGGAGAAAGAAACGATCGACCGCGATGAGATGCTCCGGAGCGTACGGCTTGCGGACTTCTCGTTCGGGAGATCTCCGTTCTTCCGGCTGCGCGCTGCGAAGCGCTGGCTCCGCCGTCTCGCCGAACCGAAACGGTATGCGGCCCTGCTCGGCACGCTGCCCGCCCTCCCCGCCGGAATGTGAGAATTCCGGCGTCCTTTTTCCCGGCGCATGAAATGCACACATTCAGCCTGATTTCCACAAAAAAATCGTCGTCCCCGCTTGACGCGGCAGGGCTGGAGGTGTATCTTTCCCCCAAAACTGTTTACCCCGACTCACGGAGGGAAAAATGGTAATCCGACCGAAAAACACTCACCCGGAACAGGTGCACGTCCGTTCCCGGACCGCACTGGCGCGTCTCGCGCTCGCACTTGTGCTCCCGCTGACCGCCGCATCCTGTGCGGACATTGCGGGAAACCGGGTGGAACATCTGCAGAGAAAGGAAAATAAGATGATCCTCATCGACACCCGCACCCCGGAAGAGTACGCCGCCGGCCATCTGCCCGGGGCGATTCTGATCCCGCATGACCGCATTCCGGCTGAAATAGAGTCCTGCGCGCCGGACCATTCCGCCCGGATTCTGCTCTACTGCCGCAGCGGCCGGCGCGCCGAGGCCGCCAAAGCGGCGATGGAGGCGGCGGGTTATACCGCAGTGGAAAATCTCGGCGGCATCGCTGAAGCTGCGGAAAAACTCCAGCTCGATATCGTTCAATGACGGCAGGATTCCGGCGGAGGATCTATGGAATCTCTTCCAGAAACTCCCCGGTTTCCGGCGGCCGCAATTCGCCTTTCCAGAGACCGAGCCGGTGCTTCCGGTAGGTGTAATCCGCGGGGAACAGATTGACCCAGACCCGATCCGGCATCTGCGGGAATTCAGTTCCAAGCAAATATACCGTCTTCTCCTCTGCCGGAATCCGGTAAGGCTCCTGGAGTTTGCGCACTTTCACCCCGGCGTAGTAGAGCTCCCCGTAAAGATCGAGAATGTTGCTCTTGTACAACGTCCCGGCCGGTTCTCCGCGCAGTTTCCCGGCGATCTCCATGCCGAAGTCGCGCTTTTCGTGTTCCTGCGCCCGATAGGGCTGAAGCACTGCCCAGAAAAAGATCCCCATCCCCATTGACGTGCACAGCAGCATGAGCCACACGGCACGGCTTTTCCGCCCGAAATGCACGTAGATCGCCAGCAGCAGCAGCAGCGCCGCGGCGAAGAATGCCGAAAGCCGGTAATGGAAAGAGTCGCTGAAAGCCGAAGAGAGCGAGAGACTCATGAAATTGCTCAGAAACTCTTCCGGGACAAAACATCCCGCGCCGACCGCGACGGCCGCTGCAATCAGAAAATATTCACAAAGGACCAGAATCCGGCGCAGCCGGTGGCCGTACCGGCGCATCCCCAGCTCGTAGTTGATCCCGACCAGAATCGACAGCGGCCCGAGCAGGAAAATCAGATCGCGCGGATCGTTGTCCGGCAGCAGCCAGAGCAGTGCGAGCGTCGAAATCGCCAGCGTCCGCAGATAGCGGCTCAGGATCGGCGTCTCATCCAGAGCCTGCAGCGCCACGCAGAAAGGAATCCACGCCACCAGCGTCCACGGCAGCAGCCGCAGCGCGAACTCGAACGGGAAATAGAGCAGTTTCAGCAGATAATCCGGCAGAGAGATCCAGCCGAACCAGAACGTATCCAGCGGCACCGTGCGCGCCATCATCCAGTGCGGGAGCGCCCAGAGCAGAACCGTCACGGCCAGAATCGCAATTCCCACCGGGAATCCCGCTTTGCGGAACTTCGACTTGACCGACAGCGGACGCCGGAAGAAGAACATCGGGAATACAAAGAGCAGCACCACCTTGAATCCCCCGGCCAGAAATCCGAGCGAAAGCAGCGTCAGCGACCAGATCCACCCCATGCTCCAGTTCGTCCGCCGCACACCGAACTGGAAGAAAACCAGCTGTGCGGCGAGCAGCAGAAACGCATTCATGGTCGCCGGATCGCCGTCAACGGCCTTTTCCAGCATCAGGTTCGTACCGAGATACATCGCCGCCGCCGCCAGCCCCGCCCGGGAGGAGCGTTCACTGGCCGCGGCGATATAGACGAGCATGGCCGAGGCCGCCACCATCGCCACGGAAAGCAGCCGCAACGCCAGCTCCATCTCCAGCCCGAGCCCCCGGTTCAACAGCGCCGTCAGCGCCGGATAGAGCGGATACGCATTGCGGATCACAACTCCGTGCGCCGTCACGACCGGGGAGTCCGGGGCGAACTCCGCGGCCAGCACCGCATAGAACCCCTCCTGTCGGAACAGCTCGCGCACCCCGAGAAACCACGGCTCGAACAAAACCAGAAACGCCAGCGCCAGTATGAGAATCCCGGCCCAGCGCGGAATGAATTTTTCCTGATAAACGCCCATCGGCAATCTTTCATCTTGCAACATTACTCGAAACTAATGTACCATTCCATCGCCGGTTTGTCAATCGTCCGGGCTGGAATTTCCGCTCACTCCGCCCGGTCAGTATCAGGCATGGAGATCGGTCGATGCCGTTTCCCGAGCAGCGTCGAGGAAACTCTGCTGCATGGAGTCCGTCGCCCCGCTTTACAGAACCATTCTGCGAGTGTATATTAAAGAGAAATACTGTATGGAAAGGGCTGTATGATGAAAAAAGCAGTGGTGCTGTTGAGCGGCGGACTCGATTCCGCCACGGTTCTGGCGATGGCGAAAGCCGCGGGGTTTGCGTGTCATGCGCTCTCTTTCGACTATGGTCAACGCCATTTATGCGAACTTGAGGCGGCTGACCGGGTCGCCCGCCAGCTCGGAGCGGAATGCCATAAAACCGTGAAGATCGACCTGCGACTCTGGGGCGGTTCGGCGTTGACCGACGATGCGCTCGCAGTCCCGGACGCGGAGGAGTCGAAAGGCATTCCGATCACCTACGTCCCGGCGCGGAATCTGATTTTCCTCTCGTTCGCGACGGCCTATGCCGAAGTCCTCGGCGCACGCGACATCTTCATCGGCGTGAACAGCGTGGACTACTCCGGCTACCCGGACTGCCGCCCCGCATTCATCGAGTCGTTCCGCGAGACCGCCCGGCTCGGCACCCGCGCCGTCGATGAGGGATGGAGTTATCAGATCAACGCGCCGCTGCAAAACATGAGCAAGGCGGAAATCATCCGCGCCGGCGTCCGGCTCGGCGTCGATTACAGCCTCACAACCAGCTGCTACAACCCCGATTCCGAGGGACGCAGCTGCGGGAAATGCGCATCGTGCGCTCTGCGTATCGCCGGATTCCGCGAGGCCGGGGTGCCCGACCCGACCCGCTACACGAAACGGTGACAGGGGAAACCGTCACCCGTTCTTCGGCTTTACTGAACGCAGAGTCGGCGCGGCCGCGGCGGGATCTTCGGGCCAGATGTGTTTCGGATAACGCGACTTCATCTCTTTTCGCACGAGCTCCCAGCTGCCGCGCCAGAAGCCCGGCAGGTCGGTCGTGACCTGAACCGGACGCAATGCGGGCGAGAGCAGTTCGACCCGCAGCGGAATCCGTTGCCGACCGACCGCGGGATGGACCGTCACGCCGTAAAATTCCTGCACTTTCGCCGAGAGCGTCGGCTGTTCGTTGCCGTAATCGATGCGGTGACGTGCTCCGGCCGGAGTCGTGAACGCCTCGGGATAGGAGGCGTCGAGCTCGCGCAGCAGAGCAAAACCGAGCATGTTACGCAGAACTTCGTTCCAGTCGAGCTTCCGCAGATCGTCAAAGGAGCGGACGCTCCCCAGAAACGGAGCGGCCTTTTCGGCGAACTCCGCACTCCAGTCCGGATAACGTTCCGGCTCCTGCCGGTGTGCGAATCCAACCCGGTTGAAAAGGGCGGTTGCACTCTTCGCCTCGGGCGGCGGCAGTTGGAGCTGGCGCGACTGCGCCGCCGCGAGAAGAGCTTCTGCGAGAGCGCCGGGCGGCGGATTCTCAAGCGGCGTTGAAGAGAGCACGATCGCGCCGAACCGGCTTTCGCGCCGCGCGAACGCACGCTCACGCTCCGGATCGAATTCGACCGTGTCGATCTCGCTCATGCGGTCGCCGAAAGCGTCGAACAGCGCCTCGGAATCGACCGGAGCCGCGAGTCGGATCGCCGGTTCGCGCCCGCCCCCCGAGAGCCGCGCAACGGCGAGAAACTCATTTCCGCAGAGGTCATCTCCCTCCGCCAGCACCGCCCCGGAGCCGCCGCTCAACAGATAACTGCGTCCGTGGCGGCTGCGCGCCCGGCCGATCCACTCCGGAAACGCAAATGCCAGCAGAAGTCCCGTCTCCTCCAGGTCGCAAATCCGCTCCTTTTCGCGCAGAAGCTCCAGAAGCTGACGCCGGATCACATGCTGCTGCCGGAATGCTCTCGGATTTGAGCGCATCCTGCGGATCCGGTCGCGCAGATCCGCACCGTCGAAACCGCGGAATGCGTCGCGTTCCTCGAGGATTGCGGCGATCTCACAGCCGAGCGGTGCGATTCCCCGTTCGCGAGCCGCAAGCAGCATCGCCGCGAGGCGCGGATGGACCGGCAGCTCCGCGAGCATCCGGCCGCGTTTCGTGATCCGTCCATCTTCCGGCGCGACGGCACCGAGTTCGGCGAGGACGTTCCGGGCGGCAGAAAGCGCCGCAACCGGAGGCGGGTCAAGCCAGCGGAGAGACTCCGCACCCGTCCCCCACGCGGCGACTTCAAGAGCAAACGGGGTCAGATCCGCCTCGAGAATCTCCGGAAGCGTCCGCTCGCTGCGGGCCCGCTCTTCGACCATGTTCCAGAGCCGCACGGCCACGCCGGGTCGCGTCCGTCCCGCGCGGCCGCTGCGCTGCGCCGCCGACGCTTTCGAGATCGGCATCACCTCGAGAAACGAAAATCCCGCCGCCGGATCGAAGCGCAGATGCCGCTCCAGCCCCGAGTCGATCACTCCCGTCACGCCGTCGATCGTGATGCTGCTCTCGGCCACATTCGTCGCAAGAACGACTTTCCGGCGTCCCGGCGGAGCCGGCGCCAGCGCAAGATCCTGCTCGGACGCGCTCAATGAACCGTGCAGCTTCAACAGCAAAGCCTCCTGCGGGAGCGAATCTTTCAGCATCTGCGCACAAACATCGATCTCGCGCATTCCCGGCAGAAAGACGAGCAGATCTCCCTCGATTTCACGATAAAGCCGGATCACGGCACGCACGGCCTCCGGCTCCGGATGAAAGCGGTCAAGTCCCCCCTCCCCGTAGCGGATCTCGACCGGGAACTGCCGTCCCGGCGCCTCGACGACCGGCACGCCGCCGAGCAGAGCGGCGACCCGTTCCGTCTCCAATGTGGCGGACATGACCAGCAACTTGAGTTCCGGCCGCAGATTCTCCTGCACG
The DNA here is from genome assembly GCA_944389935.1 of uncultured Victivallis sp. Taxonomy (GTDB): domain Bacteria; phylum Verrucomicrobiota; class Lentisphaeria; order Victivallales; family Victivallaceae; genus Victivallis. The sequence continues at coordinate 11,889 of CALXOE010000003.1, read as the reverse complement.
TCGAGCGCGAACGCGAGTCCGAGATCCGCCTCGAGACTCCGCTCGTGAAACTCATCGAAGATGACCAGCGAAACCCCCGCAAGCTCCGGTTCGCGCCGCAACCGGCGCAGCAGCACTCCACCGGTCATGACCGTGATCCGGGTCTCCGCGCCGACCCGGCTCTCACCGCGCACAACGTACCCGACCCGTTTCCCGACCGGCTCCCCGAGCAGTGCCGCGATCCGCCGGGCGGCGGCACGCGCCGCGACCCGGCGCGGTTCGAGCAGCAGAATCCCGCCGTCAAACGCCTCGAGCAGCGCGGGCGGCACGAGCGTGGTTTTCCCGGCGCCCGGAGCGGCCGCCAGCACCGCGCCGGAGTGTTTCCGCAGAGCATCGGCGAGTTCCGGCAGAACGGCACGCACCGGCAGATCGATGTAACTCTCCTTTTTCATGTTCCTATTAATATAGCAGACGCGGCCGCCATTTCCAACCCCTCTGAACAGAATCCGGCACAGGGAAAATCAACTCCGTCCGCTTGTATTCCCCCTGACCGTGTGGTATTGTAAGGAGTGTGTTCATTTGAAATCGACAACCCCCCATCACAAGGGAATCTGAAATCATGTACGCTTATCCGTTTTATCCGAGCCGGAGTGTCCATTCGCTCGACGGCATCTGGGAATTCGCATTTCTCGGAGCCGACGCGCCGAAACTCGAGGAGATCCGGACAGACGGGATCCGTTTCAACGAACTCATGGCTGTGCCGGGCTGTTTCGACGCGGCGCCGAAATACGCAGGAGTACGCGGCGTCGGCGCCTACCGCCGCACCGTCGCTGTCCCCGCAAACACGAAACTGCGCCTCCGGCTCGGCGCCCTCGGGTTGCGCGGGCGCATTCTCTGGGACGGGGTGGAGATCGCCCTGAATGAACTGCCCTATTCGCAGCAATGCTGTGAATTCAATGCGGGATCGGGCGGCACGCATGAACTCATCTTCCTCATCGACAACCGATTCGACCCGGCCGACACGCCGCTCTTTCATCCGTTCTACGATTTCTACGGTTACGGCGGCATCTACCGTTCGGTCGAACTTGAGACACTTCCGGACGGGGTTCATTTCCACCGCGTCCAGGTCGAGACCCCTGATCTCTCCGGCCGGGTCATCGTCTCGGGACGGCTTGCGGGAGGTGCCGCTCCGCTTTCGGCCGGATTCGACGGGACGGCGCCCGAACCGGTCGAAGCACAGTTCGACGGCGAAAAATTCACGTTCGAGGCGCAGCTCGACTCTCCGACGCTCTGGAGTCCGGATTCCCCGAACCTCCACACCGTCACGCTGCGGGCCGGAAACGACACCATTGTCGAACGGTTCGGAATCCGCACCGTCGCATGCAGCAGGGGGCAGATTCTGCTCAACGGCAAACCGATCCGGCTCAAGGGCTACAACCGCCACGACGCGCACCCGCAGTTCGGGCCGGCCATGAACGATGAACTCTGGCTCGAGGATCTCCAGATTCTGCGCGATCTCGGATGCAACTTCATCCGCGGCTGCCACTACCCGCAGAGCCAGCGTTTTCTCGACCTCTGCGACCAGCTCGGCTTCCTGGTCTGGGAGGAGTCGCTCGGCTGGGGAGACAATGTGGATGTCCAGTCCGATCCGAAATTCCGCCGTCTCCAGGTTGAACAGACGATCAATATGGTCGAAACCAGCATCAACCACCCCTCGGTCATTCTCTGGGGATTCATGAACGAATCGGGCGACGACAAGGAGGTCGGCGCCTCTCTGCTGCGCGAACTCGCCGCGGCGGTTCGCTCCATCGACCGGAGCCGTCCCGTCACCAACGCCTCGATGCACATCCGGGAGTCGATCGCGCTCGATGCGTTCGACGTCATCAGTTTCAACCTCTATCCGGGCTGGTACGAGCACGGCAACACCTCCGACCCGCGGCCGCTGGACCGCATTCCGGCCGCACTGGACGACGTTCTCGCCCGGCTCGACACAGAGCTGCTCCGCGACAAACCGGTCATTCTGAGCGAGATCGGCGCGGGCGCCATCTACGGCTGGCGCGACCGTATCCGCGGCATCTGGAGCGAAGAGTATCAGGCCGACTATCTCGACGCGGTCTGTCGTTACTTCCAAAGCAGCAGCCGTCTGAACGGCCTCGCGCTGTGGCAGTTCTCCGACGGCAGAACCTACGCCGCATCCAACGTGCTCGGCCGTCCCCGCGCATTCAACAACAAGGGAACGCTCGACGAATACCGCCGTCCGAAACTCGCTTACGACGTTGTGAAACATCACTTCAAGAACCTCGAATCATGAAGAAATTTCTGCCGATCGTCTTTCTGTTTCTCGTTTCCGCACTGCTGCTGTGCGGGGCAGAACTGCGCATTGCCGACGCGGTGCCGGGAGGAGATGCCCCCGTCCGCCAGCTTGCGCTGCGCGAGGCGTTCGCCGGGCGGCAGCAAATCCAGTACAGCCGGGAAACCGCCGACGACGCCTTTTCCGGACTGTCCGGAGGGAAATTCGATCTCGTCGTCGCGGAACTGCCGGCCCGCCCGGAAAAATTTGCGGGCAAATGGCGCGTCTATGCCGTCGACTCGCTCGTGTTCTACGTGAATGTCGCCAACACGCTCACGGGGGCGAAAAGTTCCCAGCTGCGCGACATATTCACGCAGAAACAGCCGAACTGGCAGGATTACAGCTTCCTCTCGACCCGGATTCAACGCTATGGCGTCAAAGCCGGCAAACCCGGCGCGGCGTACATGGAACGTTTTTTGTTCCGGGGATCGGCGCTTGCCGACTCCGTGCGGAAATTCGGCTCGACCGCCGAAGTGCTCGCCATGACCGGAGCCGATCCGGACGCGATCGGCTTCGGCGTCTATGCGCCGAGCGCCCCGGCCCAGGTCAAACTTCTGGCTGTCGACGGCGTTGAACCGAATATGAAAAGCGTCGCGGAAACCACCTATCCGCTCGCAGTCAAGCGGGCGGTATTCACCTCTGCCGAACCCTCGGCCGAAACCAGACGTTTTCTGGAAGAAATGGACAAGGCGGATTTCCGGGACTTCGTCCTCCAGGCGGAACTCCTGCCTGTCGAACCATAGGAACCATACTCCGGAAGAGGAGAAACATCATGTCTGACATCAATTATTATCGCGGCAACTTCTGTGTGGAAATCCATCCCGCGCCCGGCTCTCTCGTGATCTTCGGCGCCTCCGGCGACCTCGCGAAACGGAAACTCTTCCCCGCTCTCTACCACCTCTTCCGCAGGAATCTTCTGCATGAGGAGTCCAGAATCATCGGCTGCGCGCGCACGGCGTACAGCGACGATGCGTTCCGCGACCATCTGCGGCCGTTTCTCCCGGAGGGAAGTGAGGAGCAGCGGGTCGCGTTTCTCGCAAAAATCCGCTATGTCGCGGGCGACTACTCCGATCCGGGCTTCTACCGGAAACTCGACGGCGTGCTCAATACGCTCGAAGCGGCGAACGATCTCCCCTCGAACCGGACTTTCTATCTGGCCATGCCCGCCTCGCTCTACCCGGCGATCATCGACAAACTCAGCGAGAGCGGCATGCTTGAAGAATCTCCCGAACCCGACGCCCCGTGGCGGCATGTGGTCCTCGAAAAACCGTTCGGGCGCGACTTCGCCTCCGCTGAGGAACTCGACCGGGATCTTCACTCCCACATGAGGGAAGATCAGATCTACCGCATCGATCACTATCTCGGCAAGGATACCGTTCAAAATATCCTGATGCTGCGGTTTGCCAACCTCGTGTTCGAGCCGGTCTGGAACAGTCGTTACATCGACCATGTTCAGCTCACCGCCGCCGAAACCCTCGGCGTCGAAAACCGCGCGGGATATTATGAACAGGCCGGACTGCTGCGCGACATGTTCCAGAATCACATGCTCGAAATGCTCTCTCTCGCCGCCATGGAGATGCCCGCAAGCTTCTCCCCCGACGACGTGCGCAGCGAAAAGGTCAAACTCATCAAGTCGATCCGGCCATTCGATCTGAAGCATCTGAATGAAACCGTCGTCCGCGGTCAATATGAGGGGTATCGTTCCGAACCCGGCGTCGCCCCCGACTCCCGGACGGAAACGTTCGTCGCGGCAAAACTCGAAATCGCCAACTGGCGCTGGGCAGGCGTCCCGTTCTATCTCCGGTCGGGGAAGAAACTCGCCGCACGCAAAAGCGAGATCGCCATCGTATTCAAGTCGATTCCGCATTCGATCTTCGCCCCCATCCGCGCCCGCGACATGCAGCCGGACACTCTCGTCCTCAAAGTCCAGCCGAACGAGGGGATGGAGCTGACCATCCAGGCCAAACAGCCCGGCCCCAAACTCTGTATGGGCGGAGTCACCATGAGCTTCCGGTACAGCGACCTCCCCGGCGGGGAGAGTTTCGACGCCTACGAACGGCTTCTCCTCGACGCCATGCTCGGGGATCAGACCCTCTTCATCCGCAGCGACAGCATCGCCGAAAGCTGGAGGCTCTTCACCCCGCTTCTCGAAAACTGGGACAGCCTTCCCCTTGAAACCTATGCCGCGGGTTCCGACGGCCCCGAATCCGCCGCCCGTCTCCTCTTCGCCGACGACCGCGAATGGCGGGCGCTGTAGGGGATTTTCCGGGAGGGAGCGCGCCCAACCGTCTCCCGGGCAAAGCGAGAGCGGGGAGAGGGAGTCCCCCCTCTCCCCGCGTTCTCCTGATGTGAATCCACAGACTTATCCCCGCATCTCATTCGTAAGGAAGAGCATGCACGCAGTTGCACACGGCAAGTTCTCCCCAGCGGACCTGATAGGAATCGCCCTCTTCCACGAGCTGCGGTTCGGCTGACGGAACGGCTCCCGCCGGGAGAATTTCAACTCCGCCGCCAACAATGGTGCGCAATGTCTCGTCGAAAACAACATGGGTCTCCGGGCCGTCATAGAGCGAGGCTTCCACCCAGACGCGATCGGACTCCCGTCCGCTCCGCCACTGGATCGGCCGGGAGTCGAACGTGCCGGGCAAACCGTGGACGACAACCTTATGCCCGCCGGAAACCATCGTGCGGCTGTCCGCCAGCTCCGCATCATCGGCCGCCAGCTCAAACCGCAATGCGAGAGAGGAAAAGGTGAATTTATTGTCGGCCGGACGGTCAAGACCGATATGCCAGTCGCCGCGATCGGTCAACATCGCGAGCGCAAACACCACCCGGTTCTTCGATTGCGCCATCCGGACACCGGCAGAAGAGAAATCCTTCCCGTCCTTGAAGAAACGCATGCGGAACATCGCGGGACGCTCCCCCTCCCCCGACTGCCAGTAGCCGAGCAGCGGGCGGCGCTGCGTCCAGAAACACTCGCGATTGATCGAACCGAAAATCAGTTCCGGCGTGATATAAGTCGTCCCCTCAAAAGACATCTCCGGCTTCGGCCGCTTCACATAGCGCTGCCGGATCTCCTCCTCCGGCTGAGAAAGTCCGGCAAAACGACCGCGCAGTTCCTCCGGACAGGGCAGATGATGGATCGGATCGTAAGAGAACGCGAGCAGCCCCGTCTCTTTCGCCTCGGGAACCGCCCGGTGCAACGGCAGCTCGGTCGCATTGCGCAGCAGATCGACGATCCCCTCCGGGAGATACTCCGCATAAGCGCGCGACTGCGCCCCGCCGAGCTGACAGGTCGCCGGATGGAAACGCTTCGCGATCTCCCCCCAGATGAAAGCGTGGAGCTTCCGCGCCGAATCGAGAAGTTTCGCGTTGGAATGCACGAGCTGCAGAATCCGCTCCGTCTCGCGCAATGCGACGAACGTGTAGGTAGGACTGTTGTATTCGTTGAGTCCCCCCTGATCGGCCGTGTACCGCAGGAATGTCGCAAGCCGGCTCGCCGCATATTCCGAGAGAAGCGGATTGTTCAGGATCTCCCCGGCACAACCCGTCACCGCCGCCCCCATGATCGCGATATTCGTGTAGTCGGGCCGGACGTTTCGGCGGAAAATCGACCAGGCCGCCCGCTCCAGCGCCTGCTTCAACTCGTCAACAAGTTCCCGGTCAAGTCTCTCCCGGTGCTCCCGGAGCATGTGGCAGAGCCCCGCGCCGATGAAATCCGCCCAGTTCCAGTCCGGCGGCGCCATCTCCGGAACCGGCTCCTCGCAGAACCAGGGCCAGATTCCGAAAGCCGGATCGTAAGGATCCGTCACCTGAAGTTTGAGCACTTCGCGCGTCACGGCGGCGGCGCGTTCGCACTCCCGTTCCCCGCCGAGCTCCAGAAGCGCCAGCGCGTAAAGAATGTTGGTCATGGTTGAGGAGATCCGCGTCCCGTCCGGAATCCGGGTGTGATATCCCGGGGAGTGCGCAAACTCCTCAAGCCGGTTTTTCCGGGGATTGAAATTTTTTTCCTGAGCAGCCAACATTTCGCGGAGAATCATGGTGCAACGCGCCTTTCTGTTGAATTGGAACGGACTCCGTCACGCCTGCCGATAGGAGGCGGGGTCGATTCCGAGTTTCCGGATCTTGTAATGAATGATTCTGACCGTGAGATTCAACGCGCGCGCCGCCGCCGCCACGTTGCCGCGATGCGCCTTGAGCGCCTCGTCGATCATCTCACGCTCAAACGCCTCGACGCGGGTTTGAAAATCCCCTGCGATCGGAGTCGTCGGCCCGGCCGGTTCAATGCGCTGCAGAGCCGTCGGCAGACAGTAGGTGTGGATCGTATCATCCGTCGCCGTGAGCACCGCCCGCTCCATGCAGTTCTCAAGTTCGCGGATGTTCCCGGGCCACGAATAATCGACCATGAGATTCATCGCCGGCGCCGAAATCCGCCGCACGCGCCGATGGTGGAGACGGCTGAACTTCTCCCGGAAATGTTCCGCCAGCAGCGGAATGTCCGATCTGCGCTCCGCCAGATCCGGCAGAACAATCGGAAAAACGTTGAGCCGATAGTAGAGATCCTCCCGGAACTGCCCCTCAGCCATGAGTTTTTCGAGATTCCGACTCGTCGCGGCGATGATCCGCACATCGGAGTGCAGCTCCTCGTTGCCACCCACCCGCTGAAACGTCCGCTCCTGCAGAAACCGCAGCAGCTTGACCTGCACCTGAGGCCCGATGTCCCCGATTTCGTCGAGGAAGAGCGTCCCCTTGTCGGCCGCCTCCACGCGCCCGATCCGGCGATTCACGGCGCCGGTAAACGCCCCTTTTTCATGACCGAAGAGTTCACTCTCGATGAGATTCTCCGGAAGAGCCGCCGAATTGACCACCACAAACGGTTTGTCGCTCCGGTCGCTGGAACGCTGCAACGCCCTCGCGAGCAACTCCTTGCCGGTTCCGGAAGCTCCCCTGATGAGCACCGTCGCACTGCTGGCGGCGACCTGCCGGATCATCGTATACACTTTCCGCATCGCCTGGCAGTTGCCGATGATCTCCGACGGGCCGGAAATCCGGTCGAGCTGTTCGCGGAGGCGGGTGTTCTCCTCAATCAGCCGTGAACGCTCCTCATGTTCGGCAAGTCCCAGCGAAATCGCTTCGGCGGTCAGGTTCGCGACGATCTCAAGCAGATTGAAGTCCCGCTCAAGATCCGCGTCCGCCACCATCTCGCGGTCGATGCTCATCGTACCGATGACCTCGCCGAGATGGATGATCGGCACGCAGATGAAAGCGACGTGCGAATCACGACCGCGCGCTCCGGTCCGGTCGAGAAACTCCGGCTCCTGCGAAACGTCAGGGATGATCCGCGGCTTGCCCGTGAGCGCCACCTGCCCGGTGATCCCCTCCCCGAGCCGGTAACGCCCCCGTTTCTTCTCTGCCTCGGAGAGCCCGTGCGACGCCTCGATGAAAAGCAGCTCCCCGCGCCGCAGCGTGACCGTCCCGCGCAGAAGTCCCATTTCCCGGTAGAGGATTTCCAGCACCCAGCGCAGCAGTGCCGAGACATCTTTCTCGCGCAGCACTGCCTGACTGATCTGGTTCAGAACCGCAATTTCCAGATTTCTGCTGCGATTCATGCCGCGACCTCCGCGGCAGGTTTCCCGCGGCCGTTCACTTGAGTTTCTTCACAGCGTTCTTGATGCTCTGCCGTGCGCCCTCGATCACTTTCGTGTCGACGCAGAACGCGAACCTCGCATACCCGGGGCAGCCGAAACCGCGCCCCGGCACCGCCAGAACCCGCTCCTCGACCAGCGCCTGAATAAAAGCCGCTTCGTCCGCAACCGGCGACTTCGGGAAGAAGTAGAACGCACCGCGAGGCATCGTAAATTCGATCCCCGCATCGGTGAGCACATCCGCCATCGCCGCACGCCGTTCGCGGTAGATCTCCAGATCAACCTGGGCGTCCATGCACTCCATCAAAATCTGCTGCGCAATCGCCGGAGCATTCACGAATCCGAGAATGCGGTTGCACAAAATCAGTCCGGCCATCAGCTCGCCGACATTCTCGATCTGCGGCGAAACGGCGATATAACCGAGGCGCTCTCCCGCCAGAGAGAGATTCTTGGAATACGATCCGATCACCACCCCGTGCGGGAAAATCTCAAGCGCCCCCGGCAGTTCGACCCCGTCGAAGTTCAGGAAACGGTACGGCTCATCCGAAACGACGTAGATCACGTGCCCGAACTTCTTCTCGGCCGCGGCGATGATTTCGGCCAGGCGGGTGAGCTCTTCACGGCTGTAGATCTGGCCGGTCGGATTGTTCGGAGTGTTGATGATGATCGCCCGCGTATTCGGCGTGAACGACTTCTCGATCCGGTCCAGATCGAGTTCAAACGTGAAATCTTTCGACGGCACCGGAACGAGCTTCCCGCCGGAATTCGCCGCGTAAAATCCATATTCGACGAAATACGGTGCCGGACAGAGCACTTCGTCCCCCTGCGTGAGCACCGCCCGGAAAAACACGTTGATTCCGCCTGCGGCGCCGCAGGTCATGACGATGTTCGAGCCCGGCAGTTCGACGTTCTGTTCCCGCGAGAGGTGGGCCGCGAGTTTTTCGCGCAATTCCGGATAACCGGCGTTCGGCATGTAGCCGATCGAAAACGGCTTGTTGGCCCGCCGGGTGATCTTGCCGAGTGCCGCTTTCACCTCCGGCGGCGGCGGCAGATCCGGATTGCCGAGACTGAAGTCATAGACATTCTTCTCGCCGTACTGTTTTTTGAGTTCGATTCCCGCCTCGAACATCTTCCGGATCCAGGAAGCGTTGGAGAGGTATCCTTTGATTTCGTCTGAAATCAGCTGCATGATTCATCTGCTCCTTATTCTGTCATGTTTATTCATAATTTACCACAGAGACCCTCATCCTGCAAGGAAAGGTTGACAAATTTGTTACAAATATGGGAGTTCACAACAACCCGGCAGGAGGCAAACATGACAGAAAGGAAATTCTCGAACCCGGATGAACGCCCGGTCGACGCGGTGGAAAAAGCACTGCTGAAGCGGGCACTCGGGTTCACTCACAAAGAAATTCAAACCGAAGAGATCTTCGACCGGGAGAGCGGGGAACTGCTCTCGACCGGAAAACGGCGGGTCGTCTCGAAAGAGGTGCTGCCCGACGTGCGCGCCTTGCTGTTCTGGCTCAAGAACCGTCGTCCGGCCCGTTGGCGGGAGCGAATCGAATCGCCGGAACCGGAGCAGGAGTTTCTGTTTGACGAAGAGGACGAACGCCTCTGATTTTGCGGACAAAAAAAAGAGAACCGGGCAAAGCGCATCCCGGTTCTCCAGATCCGATTCCCGGAGCTCTTGCGAGCTCCGGACGCTCTTCGGGCTTCATCCGTTCTCCTCATCTGCTCTTTCGGCCGGATCGGATGCGCAGCTCTCCCGGGGGAGGAGAGGAACTCGGGCATCCGTTCCGAACCACCGCACTGCCCATGGGGGGGGTGTCGTCATTGGGGGACAATGGCGACCGGGCGCGGGGAAGAGAGAGTTGGAAAACGGATCAGTCAAATTCAAGATGGCTTACTTTTCCTTGCGGACAACGGCCACCGGCTCGACCGAGTATCCGCTCGTAACGGATGCCGCGGCCAGAAGCATTGACATGATGGTATCAGAGTGATTCGTCTTCTTCTTCATTTTTCAAACAACCTTATGATCAGACGGGATTCGGTGAGATTCCGGCTCTCCCGTTTTGTTATGGCGTATAAAATACACGCAGCAAATTACCGGAGTATTGCTGAAAGATTACAATCCGGCAATATGGCAAAAAAACGTGTATTTTTTGAAAAACAGAGAATTTTGAGCGGAAAATAGAGAGAATTCGCTTGAAATTCGTCGGGGCGGGTATATATTATTACACCATAACGACGATGATGTCGAAGACGTGCACCCATAGCTCAATTGGATAGAGCGTCTGGCTACGGACCAGAAGGTTTGGGGTTCAAATCCCTATGGGTGTACCATTTTACCCTCAGATTCCTCAAAAAAGTGCCATTCGGTGCCGTTCCCGTCTTTCAATCCTCGAAATCAGTGTTATTTTAGCTCACGAGGATAGTTATGAGGAAACAGGGCAATGGCGAGGAAAGTCATGAAGCAGGAAGTCGGCACCATCTACCAGAAACCGAACGGGACATATCATTATCGTTATCAGATCAACGGTGAACGCAAGTCGATCAGCCTGAAAACCAAGAATCAGGAAGAAGCGAAGCGGAAAGTTAAAGAACTGCTTCCTGTTTTGAAAGCGACCAGTATGGAGGTCGTTTCGGCACATGTCGCTCACGCGCGCAATCTGATTAAGCCGGCAAACGTATTGTTGCTTACTGAAGCGTGGAATGTTTACGCAAAACACCCGAATCGTGCCACTCCTGCAACTGTTAACGAACGTCTCGCCTATGAAGCTGACTGGAGAGATTTCCTGAAGTCTCTTCCGAAAGGCTGTCAATATCTTCACGAAGTGACGCCGGAACTCGCCGATGCCTATGCGCAAAAGCTCCGGGAACGTCAACTGGCCGTTGATACGCACAACCGTAAGATCAAACGGCTGCGAAAAATCTTCTCTACGCTTACCGAGTATTGTCCCGATGGTAATCCTTTTCATTCTCCTGTACTCTGGCGTAAAGACCGCGAAGAGCAGGAACACAATACACGCCGTCTTGCCTTTACTCGCGAGCAGGAACAGGCATTGCTGGACGTACTGGCCGATTTCACCCACAAGGTGAAGAACAAACCGGAAATCCGGGTCATCTATCATCTGGGGATGTTTACCGGCCAGCGGCTGAAAGACTGCGTTCTGCTGCAATGGCATAAGGTTGATCTTGAACGGCGGCGCATCTGGGTCAAACAATTCAAGACTGGAAAAGAAGTCACGATTCCAATCGCCGATCAGCTATTAGCGGTGCTTCAGGAAGCATTGGCATGGAAACGAGATGAATATATCTGTCCAAACTGTGCGGCTCGCTATAAGCAGAAAGACGCCAGCGGCAAAGATGTCGGCTGCAATAAAGTCGGCTTGGACATTCTCCGGGTGATCCGCTGGATCGGGTTGGAGCCATCTGTGGAGGTACCGGGCCGCAAGAAGAAGGCTACGGTCTACGGCTTTCATTCCCTGCGCCACAGCTTTGCCAGCCATTGCGCTGAGGCTGGTGTCCCGAAAGCCGTATTGCTTTCAATCCTCGGCACCGATTCTGATATCGCTGATAAATACTATATTCATATTGGAGAGGAGGCCCAAATGGAAGCGATTGCCGCTGTCGCGTCCATCACGACCAAATCCGATCGCCAGCGGATCGAAGAAGCATTGAAGTTGCTCGATACTCCCGATGTCCCTGCCGAGGAAATTTTGAACCGTGTCCGGCACGTTCTGAAAGTATAAATACTTATTTATAATAGTTTATAGCTTGAGACTAAGCCTCCAGAAAATGAAACTGGGGGCTTTCTTTTTGAGACGTTTCACCCTGAAAATGAGTCTGCAAGTGGAGAATTTGAAACGATGATTTTGAGATTCTGAGCGTAAAGTCCCAGTTTCAAATTTGAAA
>CALXOE010000002.1 GCA_944389935.1 uncultured Victivallis sp. | reverse complement strand
GTTGCCGGTGGAATCCTGAATCTCCTCTGGGGAGTTACCTCCGGAGGTCTGCTGGGCGCTCAGGCAGGCAAGCTGATTGACGAAAACGTGATCGGCTTGTATCACTGTCCCAAGTGCCATCTGCAGTTTAAAAACTAAGAATCTTCATCCATCCCCCACATCAAAATACGGGGGGATGGACGCTTTTATATTATCTTTTTTCTTTCAGTTGCTCAATTCTCCTTTCCAGGGATGGATGAGTGGAGAAAATATCTGTCCAGGCAGGTGGTGCAGAAATCATCATTGCGGCAGCTGGATCATCAGCCGCAACCGTTTCCCCTGCATGGGAATCATCCATAAGTCGACGTAAAGCTCCAGACATGGCATCTGCGCCTACCAATGAGGCCGCAGTGGCGTCCGCTTCGAATTCCCGGTGACGGGAAAACCATAAAAGAACCAGATCGCCCAACAGGAACAGCACGTTGACAATAACGAAATGAACCAGCCATGACAGCAGACGTGATTTTTTACAAAGCTCTTCGTACCAATCCGTTTGTCGTATAGCAAAATCGATTACGATTACCGCGATGTTGATCAGGCTTTGCAGCAAAGTCATTGTCAACATGTCTCCATTGGCAATGTGTGCGGTTTCATGAGCCGCAACTCCTGCAATGCTGTCATTATCCATCTGCTTAAGCAAACCGGAACTGAAGGCAATCATGGAATCCTTTTTCGAGGAACCAGTTGCGAAGGCGTTCATCTCTTCGCTTTCATAAACGCCTACTTCCGGTACAGCAGGGAGATTGGCGCGATTGGCCAGAGTTTGCACCAATTCCAGAAGATATTTTTCCTGATCGTTTTCCACATGCTCCGCTGTAATGATCCGAATTTTATATTGCCATTTTAACAATGACTTGGAGAAAAACAGCATCACAAATGGGACAGCACATCCGATCAGCAGCAGAAAAATTGCGGTTCCAATACCGGCATGGGGATCGAAGATCCGGACAATGATCATGAGTATGACCATAACCCCGACATTAGCCGCCATGAAAATCCCCATTGATTTTCCCAATCCTCCTCCCAGACGAATCTGGCTGGAAGAACGGATGCGGTCAAAAACGGCGGTCGTATTTTCCTGTGTCTGCCACTTGCCGCAATAACGGCATTTCCTCGCTTCGTCCTGAATTTCTTTTTTACAATGGATACAGGGTTTCATGATCACTCTCTTTCGTGTAAGTTGCCCAATGGATCCATCCAGTAATTTTCGTTGACAAACTCCAACAATTCATGAGCCGACATCCCATCAATTGTTTCTCTTAAATCTTTATCATGTTCGTAGTCTAAAAACGCCCCCAGAACTATTACTTGTGCAAGAGCCTCTTGTTCTTCTTCGGACAGATCATTGTTTTGAAGTTTTTTACCGAATTCCTTGCCTCCAAATTCTTCAGCCAGATAGTCCATAATTTCTCCGCACGACTCTCTGTATGCTTCGGGGGAGGAATAATCCAAAGTTGGTCCACCAAACATAAACCCTATGATAGTGAAGAAAAGCCAGACTCCGACTAAAATACCAGCGGCTTTCGGAACAAGAGTTTTCCAGCTTTTTTTCTGGAAATCGAGCTTGTTAACAGTAAGATATTTCATCTGTGGTTTACACTCAAGAAAAAACCAGGAAATTAAACCGATCAAATAGATGGCTGAGCAAAATTGATCACTCAAAAATAAGAGTCCGATCCCCCAGATAATGATCAGGGAAATCAACCAGATTTTTGATCGTTTTTCCTGTTCTTCCCGTCCCAAAATTTTCCAGTTGGTTTTGAGAACATAAGCTCCGAAGATTGGAGTAAACAACAGCGACCAGTTAGCGGCAGCCTTGGGATTATAGAGTTCTAGTTTTTGTGCTGATTCCGGCATCTCCCGGGAACTTGAAGTGTTTGAGAATTTTTCTCCGCAGAACTCGCAGACCGTGGCTCCCGCGGAATTTTCCTCAGCACAAGCCGGACATTTCTTCTTTTCTTCTGACATGTCTCTTCTCCTCGTTGGGTTCCATTTTTCGGGACTTTTCCTTTTTAAAGACGAATGCTGTCTTTGCTGTCGCTGGCAGAATCGAGAGAGGCGAGGCTTGTATATTGAGCCAAACTGAACATAAAAAAAGACGCCCCCTGTTGTATTCACCTCAGAGGCACGCCAATGCCTGAACAAGTCTATACGCACAGAGAGCGCCCAAATATGGGCGCAAACTCTTAAGCTTGACTTGTTCACGTGGGTTTGGCGTTTCCCGAGGTGAAGTCTGCTTCAGTTTACGTTATCTGATTGTTATTTGATTTTGAAACTCAGTTCAGTCCATTCCTCCAATTTAGGTTAATGCGTCACAAGAACATCTTAATATACGAGGTGTTTGCTGCTTTGTCAAATCGTGTTATTGCAATTACAGAAAGAATGTTCGCCAGAAGACGTGGATAGGGATTGTTCACGGAAGCCAAACGTCATTTGAAGACAGTAGATCAGAGATGACTCAACCTGTCTGATGAGAGTATTCAAAACTTCATATTTTACAGGGAAAGAAGAAGGTATATCCGACTTCAGCGCGATAGACAGTTGATCCCTCTTGAAGAACGACTGTCTTCAAGAGGGATCAAAACAATACTTTGCTCCCCGGCAATAGCGGGCATAAAAAAGAGCCTTTTTAGGTTCTCTCTGATAGTGATACTACAGCTGAGAAACTTCATCGGATATGTGAGTCCGAAAAGAATGCCTGGTCAATGCGATCAGCTTTCTGAACTGCTCGCCATTGCGTATCCATGACTTCAACTTCGGAAGAAGGTTGAGCCTGCGCCAGTCCTCATCGCTGAACTGTTCAAAGCAGGGACACTCCGCCAGTAACTCAGCAAAGCTGTAAAGGATGCTCCACCACATCGGTTTTGTGAACTGGTCTTGGCATGAACAGTGATTCCAAAGCCGTGGGTTGTGCTTGACGACCCAGAACCAGTCGCACAAAGTGAAGTCATGTGTGTCGATGTCTGCGCTGAAATAACTGTCACTTGCCAGTAACCCGCTCCGTACAGCAGGGTGATCCGGGATTTCGCAGTAGTGAAGCAAAGTCGGCTGATGCAGTAACAGACGTTGCCATTTAGCAGGGGTGAAATCCTTCCAGCACGTACACCGCCATGCAAGCGATGGCTGTTTTTCAAGAACGGTGATCCATTCGTCTGGGGTGAACTCGGAGAATGGACAAAACTCCTGAAGCTCCGGGTGTCGGGAGATGATGCGTGCCCACTGCTTCGGTGAGAGCGGAGCGGAGATGTGTTCAATGTCCGGAGTGAATGCTGCACAGTTCCATTCCAGATCGAGGAATACGTTCAGTTCTTGTTCGGTCATTGCGATTTCCTTTCATTGGTTCTTTTGAATGCGGGATGTGAGTTGTTTTGTTGATGCTTGAGACGTATATAATTGAGAGTCGCAGCACCACATTAAAGTTCGAAGAGGCCTAAGTATGACATCGATTGCTTCTACAAGGGAGCAATTACATCAACCGTTTTAAGCTCATCTTATTTTTCATGGTGGAGCTATTCAGAAATAATTTTTTATTTTCAAGCCAAAAGGTCCATTTCGTCATACGGTTCATACGGTTCGTACGGGGGATGTCAACTTCTTTATTTTTATATTCCGGTAACCGGAGCGGTTGGTCCAGCGGCCATCCGTGCCCGGGCGTTTGATGTCACGGCAGCGACTCAGATGAAACAGCGCCTGCATACAATCCGGAAGCGCTGCCTGAAACTTCCGTTCCGGCATCAGCTGCCACCCGATATGGTTGGCCACGCCGACATAGAGGCAGAAAATCTCTTCTGTCGTAAGGTTGCTCCCCGGAGCCTCCTCCAGATAGTTCCGGAGAATGCTTTCCAGTTGGAAGGATTGGCCGAAAAGGAAATTCAACCGTTCTTTCTGCAGTTCAGATATCGGCAATCGGGTGGAGTTCGCCAGCAGAAGCTGCCGCAATCCCGCAAGACTCCAGTTCAGAATGCCGGCACCTTCGTCCGCAAAGAGAGTGTCGGCAAAGTGATCGATCGGCTTTGGCGGCATATAGCTTTTGCACTTGATCCAGCGCAAGCGTCGATGCCAGGCCGTGAGGTCATCGTTGCTCTCGAACTCCAGAAGCGGAATGGCATTCCCGACGATGAAAACGTTGAAGGTCCCCTCAATCATCTGCTGCTCATTGGAGTGTTTCAGCTCAACCCGCAAGGTATCATCCCCCACCAGAGACTTCAGAATTCCCATGCCGTGGGAGGTAAAGAATGAAGTTTGCGACTCCTTCCCTGTCAACAATGTCTTGCCGAGAAAGGCGCTGGTTTCAAAGCGGCTTCCGATACAACCGGGACGGATCTGCATGCTGTTGAGAGGTCCCACCAGTAACTCAAGGAGATTTGCGACCGTTCCTTTCCCACTGCCGCCGGAACCGGTCAGCAGGAGAATACTTTGCGTGAGATTTCGTCCCAGCAGGCATTGGCCGAAATACTTCTGCAGAAGCTCCACATCATCCTCTTCCATCAACGGAGACAGCAGTTGCTCTTTGAACCGGGGGCAATCCGCAGCTGGATCGTAGACGATATCGCAGCGGTTGCGGCTGTGATAAGCCGGCGAAAACGGACGCATTTCCCATTCACCGGAGTCGGCAAGCTCCACCATCGTGTTCCGGCAGTGAACCCAGTTTCCCGAGGAAGAGAAAAAGGCGGTTTCCACTTCAGCTTGAACTTCCAGATAGGTCAGGATATCTCGGATCGCCGCAGGACGCTGATATCGGGCGAGTTCACATTCGATTCCGCGTCGGCTCGCAAATTCCCGAACCGCAAGACCGACTTGTGAGATCATCTCACTCTGTCTTTGAGGTTGCCACAGACCGCTTGCCGGCGAATATTGATAAAACTGCTTCTCGTTGGGCAGATAGATGCAGCGGGTTTGCTGTTGGTAAAGTTCGGCAAAGCTCTGCAACCCGAGGAGAAATCTAGATCCGTCTCTTATGAGGAGCGATCCATACTTTTCTTCGATTTCGTTAATGATCTCGTTCATGGTGAATTTCCTTTCCATTGGTTGATGTTAACGATGGAGAAAAGATAGCACCACAAGAGATACTCCGCCAACCAGCGCATTTCCGCCGCTGGAAATCGGAATGATTCGGCTGGAAACCGAAATTTCAGGTTCTTCGGATTCTTTCCGACGGAATGAATCCGAGTCGTCCAAATGAAAAAAATCAATTTTTTTGGGGCTATTTGTCGGAGGGAAAATTGTGTGGCAAAAAAATGTGGCAGAAATGTGGCATTTTCGCCTCGAATCGGCCACTTTGGGAGAGAATCGGCAACAGTGGACAAAAAAGAACGGGAACCCGAGTTTGAGCTCAGATTCCCGGAATTTCGGCATAAAAATGGTCGGGATAGAGAGATTTGAACTCTCGACCTTTTGACCCCCAGTCAAACGCGCTAGACCAGACTGCGCTATATCCCGACATGTTCCTCTCAGGAAACGTCCCTAATATAATCGCCATTCCCGGAATTTCAAGCCGGATTTTCGAGGTTTTTCTGTTTTCATAAGGATTTTTACACTGGAATCCGATTTGCTTTTCCGGGAATTCAGTGTATTGTACCAAGAGGAGGTTTCCGTGCGGCTCTTCGGGAATATCAAATGGACACGGCGAAAATGGATTGCCATTGTCTCTGTCATTCTGCTCTGCTGCATTCTTGCCGCTTGCGGCGTGTTCTCCGACATCATCCGCGGCAGCAGTTTCCTCTGGCGGGCGGCGCATGGCTCTCCCGCTGTCATCACACTCTCCGGAAATCCCGCCGAATCGGGCCGGATCCACGGCAGAAAACTGAAATTCGGCATTCAACTGCTGGAAAAATATTACCTCGGCTCACTCGCGGCAGGGCAGGGGAGGGAACTCCTGTTTCAACGCGCCGACAACCTTTTCCAGAACATCGATCCCCGATGGAATACCGAAATCACCGCTCTCGCGGAAGCCGCGTGCGTTGATCCCCGTGCCATGAAGTTCGGCAACTGTTTCCTCGATCTCGGCCGTTTTCCGGTCGGATGCCGCCAGATATTGCGCGTTCTTCCCGACGGAAGAACCTTTCACGCCCATAACCTCGACTGGGATGGACTTGCCGGAATCGGACAACACTGGATCACCGTTTTTCGCGTTCCGGGCGGAGAGGGGAGACTGCCGACCGTCTATCTCGGGTTTTCCGGAATGATCGGAGCTCTCGAGGTCATCAACTCCGCCGGTGTCGCGTT
This sequence comes from uncultured Victivallis sp., assembly GCA_944389935.1. Classification (GTDB taxonomy): domain Bacteria; phylum Verrucomicrobiota; class Lentisphaeria; order Victivallales; family Victivallaceae; genus Victivallis. The sequence continues at coordinate 140,873 of CALXOE010000002.1, read as the reverse complement.
GAGTTTCAACCAGCTCGGTTCCTCCCGGCAGGAATCCGAAATGCCTGTCTTTCTCAGGATGCGCGAGATCGCCGAAACATCGTCCGATTTCGACGGTGCGGAAGAGGCGATCCTTTCCATGCCTCCCGGCATGCCGTTCGTGATCGGCCTCAGCGATGCGAAGTCCGGCCGGATCGCCGTCTATGAACGAGACTCGTCCGGCGTCGTCCGAAAACGTGTCCCGGTTGACGGATTACTCACTGCCGACAATTCTCCGCAATCGCAGAAGAATGCGCCTCCCGACACCGGAACCGAACACGCCGCGCGCGACGCCATGCCGCTGGATTCCCCGGAGGCGGTTCAAGCTGTTTTGCGTGATTCACGTGTATTGATGGCGAATAACATGTACAGCGTCATCTTCGACTTTCAGGCGAATTGTTTTTATCTCGCTTCCGGTGAAATCCCTGCGGCAGCGGGAGAGTATCGTGTTTATCCGTTGTTCGAGTGAAACCCGTCCGCACCGTTTGCGCTCCGGCGCCGGATCCTGACCGCGTGGATGAATAAGCCGATCCCAAGCAGCATTCCCGCCAGAACCGCCACCCCGCGCACGAAATAATGCGGGGGTATGCTTCGGTCAATGACCGCTTCCATCGGAGAGGCGGGATCGACGTAACAGGTGATCTGTGCCCCGGCAGGGTATTGCCGGAGCAGCGGCAGAAGCCGTTCCGCTTCGTCCGGAAGATTTTCCGGAAAAAAGCTGTAGCGAATCGAACCGCAGCGGATGCCGCTGCATTCATACCGGTAGTCGATCCGAAATGCGGCCCGTCCGGTTCTCGGAAGCGATTCAATCCGGCTTGAAATCACTTTCGCCGGAACGGCGTCCCACCACCATGCGGAAACCGCATTCCGGCATGGGATCCAGACGGTTTCGCGGCCGAGGAAAAGCGCAAAGACAAGAAAAATCATGCCGAATGCCGTCAGCATCCGGAATCGGTCACGCTTTGTGTCTCGTTCTTGATTCATATCTTACTATACTCCACCGGACAAAAAAACGCAAACAGGGTTCTTTCGACTTGCATCCGCCTGAACATGGCGATATTGTATGGCAGCAACCAACCCGGAGGAATGAGTTATGGGAAAACGGCAGATTTCGCTGGATAAGGTTTTGAACGATTCCTGGAAACGGATGGTGCAGCTTCTTTTTCGACCATTTGACTTCAAGTTCTGGCTGATCATCGGCTTCTGCGCCTGGATGACGATTCTTTCCATCGATCTTGGCAGCCTCATGAGTCGGATTGTCACTCCCTTTTTTGAGACCATGGAGCAATCTGTGTCAGTGGAAAACGCCGTTCATCATGTCCTGAAAGGAACCGATGGAACATTCTGGAGTCGATTGCTGCAGGAGCTGGAACCGGCAACCGGAATCATCTGGCTGGTCGCCGGCATTTATGTCGTGTACCTGCTCCTCTGTCTGGCGGCTTACTGGATCCGTTGCCGGTTTGAATTTGTCCTCCTGGCAAATCTGCTCCGGGGCACACAGGAGATCCGCAAGCCGTGGCAGGAGTACCGGAAAATCGGGAACTCCTATTTTATCGGGAGCATTCTGGTAAATTGCATCGTATTTCTCTACTATGTGGTGATTCTGGCCGTTCTCACTCCTCAGTTGATCGTCTATGCCGGGGAACTCTCAACGCATAACGAGCTGGTTCTGCCCGGGCCCGGAATCTGGATCTGCGCCGGACTCCTGATGGTTTCCACGATTGTCATCAGCTACTATATGTGGTTCTTCTATCAACTGCTCATGCCGATCATGTACCGGGACAATCTGACATTCCGGCAGGGAATCCGGGTTATGAACCGACTCGTCTGGAAACATTTCGGGATCTGTTTCCTCTATTATCTGGTCATGATGGTCGTTCTGCTCGGGGGGGTAATCGCTTTCGGTGTCGTGTCGGGTTTGACCTGTTGCATTTATCTTCTGGTGGTGACGAATGTTCCGTATGTCCGTGCGATTCTTGTTCTGCCATTCTGGGTTTTCTTCCGTTTGATCGGGCCGCGATTCCTCGCCGAGCTTGATCCGCGAGAGCCGGAACCGGATTCCCGGGATGGGGTCGCCGCGGGGGAGGGGAGGAGCATCCCGGCGGAGCAGCCGGTTGAACCGTGAAGTTTTTCAGCGGCTCCTCTGGCGCGGATCGAGAGCGTCACGCAACGCATCCCCGAGCACATTCAGCGCGAGCACCAGGACGAACATGAAACCGGTCGCCGCAGCGATTTCCCACCAGATTCCGCGCCAGAGCCGCTCCTGTCCGTCCGAGATCATCACGCCCCAGCTGGGCGCGCCCTGTACGCCGAATCCGAGATAACTTACGATGACCTCGAGCATGATCGCCCCCGCAAAAGACAGCGTGAAGTAGATGATGACCAGGTGAAACACATTCGGCAGAATGTGACGCAAAACAATGACCGGTCCGCTCACTCCCGCAACCCGGGCTGCCGCGACGAAAGGCATATTGCGAAGTTTCATCGCCTCGGCACGAACCACGCGGCAGAGCGTAACCCAGCCCGTGATGCCGATCGCAAGATACACCGCGAGCATTCCCGGTTCGGCGCGGAGAACGGTTCCCGTCCATTCCGCGACTTGCATCATCCCGGCAGGCAGGAAGTTGCGGGAGACCAGCAGGGCGAATGCGAGGATGAACAGCAACGTCGGCATCGAGGCAAACGTACTGTACAGCCAGACAACAATGTCATCGAATTTGCCGCCGAAAAAACCGGCGATCGCTCCGAGCAGAACTCCGATCACCGCCGAAATCAAACTTGCGATGACTCCGACTTTCACCGCGGTGGCGCTCCCGGCGATCGCTCTCAGAAGCACGTCACGCCCCTGATAATCCGTTCCCAGCCAGTGTTGAGGGGAGGGCGGGGCATAACGCATGGCGTCGTCAGCGAGGTTGTATATGGGAATCTGGTCGCAGTGTTCGCACCAGATCGTGTAAAGTTCAGTTCCGGCCGCGGCAAACACATACAACAGAACAATCCCCAGTGAAATCATGGCCAGGGGGCTGCTGCGCAATCGTCTCCACGCGGAATTCCCGGAATGATTCATGCTTCCGTCTCCCGGCGATTCTGCCGCACGATTGCTATCTGGAGCAGGGCGATGTCGGCGGGAGTGACGCCATCGATTCGACCGGCCTGGGCGAGAGTGGTCGGACGGACTTTCATGAGTTTGCTGCGTGCTTCATTGCTGAGACCCTTGATCGCCTCATAATCAAAATCCGCGGGGAGTTCCAACGCCTCGAGCTTCCGCATGCGGTTGATTTCAGCAACTTCCCGCTGCAGATATCCGTCATATCTGGCTTCGACCATGAGTTCCCGCCAGATTCGGCGTCCGGGACGTCCCGCCGGGAGCTCCGGCAGCAATCCGACAGGGCAGGGGAGAAGTCTGCGGGCGTCGTCCCAGCTGGCGGTATCCGGAAGTTCTTTCAGATAAATCAACAAAGGTTTCCCGGCAAATTTCGTGTTTCGGAAGTGCGTTGTAACCCGTTCAAGGTCCGACTGATACGAGGAGAATTCCCGGTATTTATCCTCCGGCAGCAACCCGAGTTCGTGCGCCTGCCCGGAGAGACGCAGATCGGCATTGTCCTGCCGCAGGTTGAGCCGGTATTCGGCACGGCTCGTAAAAAGCCGATAAGGTTCGATGATCTCTTTCGTGCAGAGGTCATCGATCATGACTCCGATATAACTGCGGTCGCGGCCGAATTCGACGGTCGACTTTCCCGCTGCCGTGCGGGCAGCGTTGAGTCCGGCGACAAGCCCCTGACCGGCCGCTTCCTCATAACCGCTCGTGCCGTTGATCTGCCCGGCGGTGAAGAGATTTGGCCACGATTTGATGCGCAGTGAACGTTCTAGCTGATCGGGATAAAGAAAGTCATATTCGATCGCATAGGCGTAACGGGAAATCACGGCATGCTCCATTCCCGGAATCGAGTGGATCATCTGCCGCTGTACTTCGACCGGGAGACTTGTGGAAATACCGTTGATGTAGTATTCCCGGGTCTGGGCACCCTCGGGCTCGAGATAGAGCAGATGAACCGGATGCTGTGGGAAGCGTACGACCTTATCCTCGAACGACGGGCAGTAACGCGTTCCGATTCCCTTGATAACACCCTGATACATAGGAGAATATTGAATGTTTGCCCGGACGATATCCGCCGTCTCCGCCGTGGAGTAAACCATGTGGCACGGAAGATCGTGTTTCACGGCGCGGGGCAGGGGATGACGCAATGCCTCACTCCAGTTGCAGAACTCTTCTTCCTGCCCGGCGGCCTCCTGAATGCGCATGGCGGAAAAGTCGATGGTTTTCGCGAGAATCCGCGGCGGCGTTCCGGTTTTAAGCCGCCCGATCCGGAGATGGAGCTGTTCACCCAGAGCTGTCGAAAGGGCATTTGATGGGAAATCTCCCGCTCTGCCGCCGGGAAAATTCCGCATGCCGTAATGAAGTTTCCCATTCAGGAACGTCCCGGTGGTCACCACGACAGCCCGGCAGCGGATCTGGTCTCCAAATTGATTTTCCACTCCGACGATCCTGTCGTTTTCGACCAGAAACCGGGTAACTTCCGCCTGCAGAAGATCGATGCCCGGAGTTTCTTCGAGCAGCAGCTTCATACCGCGCTGATAGATAACCTTATCGCATTGGGAACGTGGAGACCAGACAGCCGGACCTTTGGTCTGGTTCAACATCCGGAACTGAATGGACGCGGCATCCGTCACCATTCCTTGAGCTCCGCCCATCGCGTCGATTTCCCTGACGACCTGTCCTTTTGCGATACCTCCGACAGCGGGATTACAGCTCATCTGGGCGATGTGATCCAGATTCAGCGTAATAAGCAGCACCGACGCTCCGATCCGGGCTGCGGCAAAGGCGGCCTCACATCCGGCATGCCCGGCGCCGATCACAATAACATCATACTCTTTCATGTTTTCGCTTTCGTAAAACAACCATTTTTATAAAATACTTTCAAAGGTTGACATTATCAATCTATATAGAGAGGTTTTTCCGGAAAATCACGGCATTCCAAACCGGACGATCCCCCTCCCCGGAAAAACCGGTTTTAAATTAAACATAACGTGTATTATGCGACGTTATATATTGACGCCGGAATCCCCCCTCTCGTCGAGAAGTTTCTGCAAACGAATGCGAAGTTCAGCATCATCGGCGGAATGCCGCAAAGCGTCGCGAATCTGATCGAGAAGATTTTGACGTTCGGTTTCTGCGGCGCGCTCTGCATCGATCGACAAAGCACGTTCCGAGGCACGTTTCCAATATCCGGGCATGTTTGGTTTCTCCTTGTTTTGAAGTTGACGATTGAGAATATCGGCGATTGCATCGGCAAGTGAAGAGCAAAAGTTTTCTCCCCATTCCTCCGAATCACTGAATTCTATGCCGAAATGGATAGAATCCTGCAACTTGATCAGCCAGTTGCCTAACTTGTCATATAAAACGTAAACCATTATAGCACCCCGACAGCGTCTTTATGAAATTCAATTCCGCGCTTGAGAAGCAGGCCGGAAGCTCGTTCGTAATCATCAATGGCGGCATAGTTCCGAAGCAAAGCCTTTTCCGCCGTGGTAAGTCCGCGTAATCCATCGGCGATCATATCCATAAACTTCGGATTTCGCAAGAAGTTGCATCGGGGAGAAATGCCCGGACGCCCTGCCCTGTTTGAGGTTTCCGAGCGCCACCCCTTTGGGAATATTGATTTCAACAGCAGTGTATCCCCTCCCCTGCAGAAAATGTTCCAGAGATGGTTTATATTCCCCTCGCAGTCTGATTTGCAATCAGAAATCTTCATGCTATTGTATGGCAATATCACATCATATGAACTGTCAATGACGTACGTCATAATGAGGACACCAAACTATGCCTTATAATGAAATAATCGAACGCAATCGCACTGCTATGCGACGTTTCGAAGAATGCATCAATACGAACAATCTTACTCTTGGCGAGGAACTGATCTCCGCAAACGCCGCATTTACAACGCCATTTTCATCTTCCCCGCTTTATGGCGCAAAGGGATATCTGAGTATCGTCGAGTTTATGAGGCAAAGCTTTCCTGATGTGCATTGGACGCTTGAAAACATGGTCGCCGATGAAACGACAATCGCTGTGCAATGGAGATGTACCGGCACGTTTTCCGGAACCGCCTCTTTTGCGGGAATTCCCCCGAACAACAGAAAATTCTCAACCTCGGTCATGAATTTCTATACCGTCGACACCGACGGCAGGATTATCAACGACGTCTCTGCAATCGGCATCGCCGGGATATTGCAGGGAATCGGCGTTTTGCCCTCTTTGTAACATCGGCTTCTGTTGTCGCTGTTGTGAACGCTGGGAAATCAGCCCCGGTAATATACAAAAAAACTCCCGCTCCGAGGCCGAAACGGGAGTTGAAAAAGAAACGGGATCACTCACTCCGCGGTAACAAAGACATACAGATAGGCTTCCCGCAACGCGGAGGCCGCGCCGGAGAATGTCCAGTCCGGCTGACCTTTCGGATCCGGATTGTTGCCGATGCCGACATCGGAATTCCCCTTGGCTCTGAAGTTATTGTAGGCAAAAACCGTCTCCGGAACCGAGAAATTGTGAATCTGCATGGAACCGTATCCGTATGTATTCGTGTCGCAGGTATCACCATGGTCGTATTTGGTGTCACTCGCTCCAGGAACGGATGCACTGTTCTTCTGATTGTAGTTGTAGGCCCAGAATTCAATATTCCCCTGCGGGAAACTTCCGGCTGAAACCCGGTCCGTGTTGCTTTTGACAACAAGATTTTCGACGTTCTGCTGAAAAGTGGCATTCGCAGAACGATTCGGAACCCCCAGCTTCGAGGCATCAGGCGAAAATGAATCCATTTCCGCATAAACCCAGTTGACACTGCCGTCTTGCCCGGTGAGCGCGGCAAGATAGCCGACCCGTTTGATCGTCCGTCCGGCAAACTTTTCGGCATTATTGATCAGATAGGGAACTTCCTCCGCAGTCACCTGATTTTTCAGGTTGTGGAGGTAGAGAAGTTCCATCCCGCCGGTCTCCGGAACCATGTTCGTCGCATCTGCCTGAACCTGCTCCAGCGTTCGAGGCGGCGTAATGAGCAACGGACTCTCAAGCGGCGTACCGCTTTGAACCAGAACATACAACGTCGCACTGTCATAATTGGGGCCGGATTTGCAGAACGTCCAGTCCGGATGACCGGCCGGATCCGGGTTGTTCCCGATTCCGAACGCCGAGTTGCGCCCGGCAATGAAATTACTGTATGCGAAAATGGTTTGCTTCTCGCGCCAGTTGTGCACCTGCATGGAGCCGTGATTCCCGACCTTATTGTTCACATCCCCGAAATCAAACTTTTGATCCGATGCTCCCGAAACCTGTATCGCATTCTCACCGCCGTAATTCGTGGGCCAGAATTCGATATTTCCGAATTCAAATGAGCCGGTTTTGAGTCCGGGAACATTGCTGCGTACTTCCAGATTGGTCACCATCTGCTGGAAATCACTCCCCGTCGCCGCAGTCGGCACTCCGAGACGCACGGCATTGGGATCGAAAGAGTCCATCGAAACGTAAACCCATTGCCGGTTGCCGTCTTTCCCGGCTAAATCCATGAAGTACGCGACTTTAACCACCGCATTCTTCGAGAGTTCCGACGAGTTGTCGGTCAGATACTTGACCTGGCTGTTGTCTCCAAATCCGGTGCCGCTCATGAGATCGTAGCGGTAGAGTAGTTTGAACTCTCCGGCCTCAGGCACCACTCCGGTGATCTCCGCAGGAACTTCCAAGTCCGCTGCATCAAGTCCGGTGAAGAGCGCCAACGCCGCTGCCACTCCCGGAAGAATCCGATTCCATCGCGATTGCTTCATACCATAACTCCTTGTGTCTCAAATTACATAACCCCCGGAGCACGCAACGCGCCCGGCAGCGCCTCCGCCCTGACAAAAGAAGCATATCACGTTCATCGGGAAAATACAAGTTCAGTGCGACATTTTTTCTAATTTTTCGCAGATTTCTCTCCCGAAAAAAACAACCCCGGAGAACTCAATTCCCCGGGGTCGGATTGCAAACGGAAAACTTACTTGTTTCCGACAGCCAGTCCGGTGGAGGTCATGTATTTGTAGCTGCGTTTGAGCGCCTCGACCATTTCGACGCGGCAGTAATCAAGCTCAACGACAATGTTGTTGACCCGATCGGGCGTAGCTGCGACGATCGCCGGAATCGGCAGGTCTCCCTCGCCCAGCGGCAGCAGATCGACTTTACGGTCGTAGATGCCGTTCGTGATCTTGAGCTCCTCGGCTCCCTGATGCAGAATGCCGTCTTTCATGTGCAGCGCCACCACACGGTCGCTGAAAAGTTTCATCATCTCGACCGGATCCTCGGCGCCGAAATTGGTCGACCAGAACGCATCGAGCTGGAACTTCACTTTCGGACAGAGTTCCGCATAGATCTCATATTTCAGCCGCCCGTCGATCCGCTCGAACTCCCAGTTGTGATTGTGCTGGAAAAGCATGAAGCCGGCCTTCTCAAGTTTCTCCTGCATCATCGAAGTGGTTTCGGCGGTCCGCTTGATCGCGTCGAGATCCTTGAAATCCTCCGGGCCATAGCCGCAGACGATCCGGTCAAGGCCGAGCCGTCCGGCGATGTCGATGGTCTCTTCAAGATTGTCCGGACGCGCCCACGGCGAATGCGAGCTGTAAAGTTTCAGCCCGAGATCGTTGATGCGCTTCAGAAACTCCTCCGGGCTCATGCCCCAGAATCCGGCCGGTTCGACCGCCTTGAAGCCGATGTCGGCAACAGTCTGAAGAACGGCGTTGAAATCCTTTTCCGCCATCTGGCGCAGCGAATACAACTGAACAGCCAAATCTCTCGTCATTTCCTATTCTCCTGAGTTGGTTGGTGAAAGTTATTCACATCACTTACTATAAAAGCCATCGTCTAAATGGCAATTGACGAAACCTCTTTTTTTTTGACTACAATTATGGTCTGTTCCGAAAAATTCAGGCGCCCTGACCTATCGCGGAAAAAATTCCTCGCGGCCGGAACTCCCCGAATGCCTGCTGCGCCTGCTGTTCCGACGTGATCCCGGTCAGGACGAGAGCCGAGTACATTCCGGCGTTGTTCGCTCCGCGAATATCGCTTGCGAGCGAATCGCCGACACAGAGAATTCGACTCCGGTCGGTGACCCCGAGTCGTCCGGCGGCGTAATCGTAAATCGCGCGATAAGGCTTGCCGAGATAAATCGGCTCGATTTCCGTGCCCATTTCATGAAGCAGAAGCCGGATGCAGCGCGCCTGTCCGCCGGCACCGATTCCGATCCCGCCGGTCGAGGCGTTCGGCCAGCAGGTATCGGGATTCGGCACGATGAACGGACGCTCCGGATGATGTCGGAAGAAATCGATCAGCGCTTCCCAGGTCGTCCGCCAGTCATAAGGCCCCTCCCCCATCAGGACAGCTGAACATTCCTCGAGGCGGGCCGGATCGGATGTCAACTCCAGGTCGCCGGTATCTCCGAGCCGCCCGGCCCGGAAGAAGAGCCCTCTTTCCCAACCGTTCCGGCGTGCGAGTTCCGGCAGCACGGAGAGGCAGGAGATCACCTCGCGCTCTTCCGCCTCAATTCCCGCTCGCAGGAGGAAACCGCACTTTTGACGCCGGGTGTGATCCCCGTCATTCGTGAGGAAGAAAAACGGCGTACCGTCGTGCCGGAGCAGTGAGATCAGCTCCGCGGCTCCGGGCAGAAGACGCGGACCGACCACCAGCGTCCCGTCGATGTCAAACAAAACTGCGTCAAAACGGACCGATTCGGCCCTCCAGAAATCGAGTAACAGCATGAATTTTTTGATTGTTATTATACCAGAATCAGACCATTTTGCAAATCATCCGCTCAAAAAAACGGAAAAAAAGAGAAATCCCGTTCACGGGCAGCGGCTCGGGCTCGAACGTTCAGAAAGAGTTGGCCTCTCGAACCATCTTGCGGTATCTGGCGAAAATCGGCGCCTTGGCGATAAACCCGTGAAAAATCCCCGCATCATCACAGACCGGAAGATATTCCAGATTGAATTTTTCAAAATTCGCCATTGCCCGGGCGAGATCATCGTCGGGCGAAACCGTTCCGACCGGAGACTCCATGAGATCCATGACCAGCAGAAGTCCGTAAACTTTCGGATTGAGCATGACGCTCAGAACTTTCTCCAGATGCACGACGCCGAGCAGTTTCCCGCTGTCGTCCAGCACCGGAAAAATCTCCTCGGGAGTGCTTTCAACCAGATCGATCAGCCGTTCGAGCGGCTGGTCGATCCGCAGCACGTGATAATTCCGGTTCAGACAGAGCCGGACCGGCTGGGAGCGCAGCATGGTCCGGTCGCGGTCGTCATCGAGAAGATTGCTCTCCGCCAACGCCTTGCGGTAGATGGAATTCGGTTCAAACATTCTGGCCAGCAGATATGAGACCGCCGAAACAATCATCAGCGGAACGAGCAGAATATAACCTCCGGTGACTTCCGCAATGAGAAAGATCCCCGTCAGCGGCGCGCGCATGACTGCTGTGAATACGCCGCACATGCCGACTGCGGCGAAGTTGCTCTCCTGCAGGTCGATCAGCCCGGTCAGATTCACAAGCCGCGCAAATCCGAAGCCGGTGAAAGCTCCGATGAACATCGACGGAGCAAAGATTCCGCCATCCCCTCCGGAGTCGACCGTCAGGACGGAAACCACCACTTTCAGCAGCAATACAGCCGCAAACACGATCACCAGAATCAATGTCTCGGAGGGAAGAAGCGAGAGCAGCGGCGAATTGTTCGCAATGCCGGAAAGATTCCCCTGGCAAATCTGTTCGATGTAAAGATACCCCTGCCCTCGCAGAGTCGGGAACAGAAACAGCAGCACGCACAAAAGCGCCCCGCCGACAAACAACCGCTGCCACGGGGAACGAAACCGGGTTTTGAGCTTGTCGGCCGTGAAATAGGCACATTTGATGACGTAGACCCCGACCAGCGCGCAAACGACCCCCAGCAGAAAATAGCATGGCACCGCATTCGTTCTCCAGGGTTCCGTCACGAATTCAAAATGATTGCCCTGCGCAATCATATGCGAGATTACCGCCGCGACGGCGCTCGACATCACCATCGGAACCAGAGCCGAAACCGTGAACTCCGGCAGCAGGACTTCCGCGGCGAACAGCACCCCCGCGATCGGGCTGTCGAAGATCGCGGAAATCGCCGCAGCCGCGCCGCACCCGAGCAGCAGACTGCGCCGCGACCGGTTCGCATTGAAAAAACCGGCACTGTTCGCCCCGATCGCAGCACCGGTCAGAACGCTGGGAGCCTCCAGACCGGCCGACCCGCCGAAGCCCACGGAAAATGCGCTTGAAAGCATGTGGTTGACCATTTCAATCGCCGGAATATTGGTCCGTTTGCGGGAAAGATTCAAGATGAGAGGGCTCAGACTCTTCGCATAACGCGGCCCCCCGAGGAAACGTTGAATCAGAAAGCTTGCAAGCAAACCGAGCATAGGCAGACACAGCAGCAGTGCCAGCCAGACGACTTCGTGCAGTTCATGAGGTTCCGTAAGCCAGATACCGAATTCCTCGAATTTGGTCACGAGCAGGTGAAGTACGGCCGCAGCGATCGCCGCAACCACGCCGATGAAGATCGACAGGATCACCAGAAAACTGCGCTCTCCCCATCGCGTCTGCCAGAAACGGGCCGCACGCAGCACCACCCGGCGATGAAAGCGCAAAAGCAGACGCTCGAGTTTCACACGCAGTTTCAAAACATTCCTCGAATTGGATTCCATAAAAAAGTAGGTCACTCAATATATCGCCAAAATGCTTTGAATACAATGCCGGCCCGGGAAATAGAGAAGAAAAAACCGGCCGGAAGTGATTCCGGCCGGTCGCAGAGAGTGCGGGAATTACCAGCGCTCGCCGCCGCCGAATCCGCCGCGGCGCTCACCGCCGAATCCGCCGGTACGGGGGCGCTCCTCGCGCGGGCGAGCCTCATTCACGACAGCTTTGCGGCCGCCGAGGTCCTGCCCGTTCAACGCATCGATGGCCTTGCGGGCTTCAGCGTCATTCGGCATCTCGACGAAACCGAACCCCTTGGAGCGGTTGGTCTCGCGATCGGTGACGATGCGGGCGGTTGCGACTTCGCCGAACGCGGCAAAAGTGGTGCGGAGTTCGTCACGGTCGATGCTGTACGGGAGGTTGCCAACGTAGATGTTCATCTCTTCTCTTCTTCCTTTCTCTACCTTTTTTCTTTTTCGGAATGGTTACCGAACTGAAATGATCCGTGCATCTCCCCGGATGCCGGTCATATTCCTGATTTCTTCCAGAGCCATGAACCCGAACCGTTGAAACACACGAGGTAGATCAGTCGGAAGTCGCGGACTGGATAGTGGTTCCGACACCCGCTTCATGCCGAGGGAGGGAACCGAACTGCACTGTCTGAAATTGAACCTTTAATTCTTCTATCCAATCCGCGAAAAATTTGTAACTTGCGTTTCTGCTGTAATAATTATACCAAAAAGTAGCTGTAATGTCAATAGCGGAAACGAAAATTTTTCAAAAATTCAGCGTTTTATGACTTCAAAGGAGGTGTTTTTCACCAGAATTCGCTTTCCCCGCCCGGATTCGCTGTCTCCGGACGGCGCTTGTTTCGATCTCGCCGATGGAATCGGGGCATCTTGTCTGAACGGAATCGTCCAGAAAATTGGGGCACGGCGGGACTCAAACATCGGCTGGTGGAGCGGTGAACTCCGGAAATTCGCGGCGATAACGTTCCGGCGAAACTCCGGCGAACAGCTTGAAACGGCGACTGAAATGGTACGGGTCACGGTAGCCGAGGCGGGCGGCGATTTCCGCGACCGGCAACCGGCTGGAAACAAGCAGTTCCGCCGCCTGACGCAGTTTGAATTCCTCCAGATACTTTTTGGGGCGGATCCCGGTCCGACGCTCGAAATTCCGCCGGAACTGGTCGGTCGAGAGATTGCAGAATTCCGCCATCTCCTCGACCGTCCACCAGTGTGAGGGGCGCGCTTTGACCTCCTCGAGCAGCTCCTCGACGGGGGGGACCGTCGAGTTGCGGTTCCGCTCGAAATAGAGGTCGATCAGCAGTTTCTGGAGCGTGATGTTCGCATTGATCTGGGCGTCGCGCGACGGATCCTGAATCATCTCCATGATCGGCAGGAGCTTGCGGGCGCTGCCGAAGTCCCAGACGCCGTCCTGCAGAATCCCGGAATTGCGCAGCATATCCGCGATCGGGCCGGTGAAACGGATGGAGTCCTCGATATACGGCCTGTCGGCCGCACCACCGTAACGGTTGAGTACCCCCGGCGTGATCATCACAAGCTGCCCGGGCTGCACGTCACATTCACCGCAACCGTCGATCCAGCAGCGGCCGCGCCCCTCGATGAGATGGGAGATGGAGTAAAATTCAAATTTTCTCGGCCGACAGAGCGCAAAGCCGTTTTCGCCGGAACGTCCGGCCGCACCGGCGTTGATGATCCAGAGTCCGTAACTCGCGTGAAAATCCGGCATTCTCCGCAGCAGACGGTGGACATCCGGCCGCTCGGAACTGAAGTCAAATTCGATGATTTTGTCATTACTCATGCGGTTTTTATCCATTTGACTTTTTGTTTCCCGTAGTATAATATACACAACGAATGATTTTTTTGTCAAGAGCCCAGTGAAAAAAAAACAAGAGGTGAAACATGGCGGAAAAGAAGAAAATCGGCGTAGCCGTTCTGGGAACCGGCAGCCGCGGACGCGGTGTGGTCGGCAATCTGCTGCGGGACTCTCAGGGCGGAGTCGAGATTCTGGCAGCCTATGACCCGGATAAGACGGTGATGGCCGAAACGATCGAAGTCTGGAAGCATACCGGAATCACGAAAGCGTGCGACAGTCTCGAAGAGGCGATCAACACCCCGGGAGTGGAGTGGGTCATGATCTTCTCCCCGAACGTCTATCACAAGGAGGGCATTCTCGCCGCGTTCAAGGCCGGGAAGCATGTGTTTTCGGAGAAACCGCTCGCGACATCGATCGAAGATTGCCGCGAAATTTACGAGGCTCACCAGAAGAGCGGGAAACTCTTCGCCACTGGATTCGTCCTGCGCTATGCCCCGATCTACCGAAAGGCCAAGGAGTTGCTTGATTCCGGAAAACTCGGAAAGCTCATTGCGATCGACGGCAGCGAAAACATTCCGCCGCAGCACGGCGGCTACATCATGTGCAACTGGCGGCGGCTGACCAGGTTCGCCGGTCCGCACATTCTGGAAAAGTGCTGTCATGACCTCGACCTCATCAACTGGTTTTCCGGTTCGCTGCCGTCGCGCGTGGCGTCGTTCGGCGGGCGGAACTTCTTCGTTCCGGAAAATGAAAAGCTCATGGAGAAGTACGGACGCGACACGTTCTGCACCTGGTGGGATCCCCATGCGATCAGTTCCCCGTTCTCCGGGGATACCGATCTCATGGACAACTCGATTACGATCGCGGAGTTCCGCAACGGAGTGCGCGTTTCGTTCATGGCGACGATGAGCAATGCGATCCCGGAGCGCAGAATGTACTTCTGCTGCAGCGAGGGGACGATGAAGCTCGATCTCTACACGGGCAAACTTTACTACCGCTGCCTGAAAGGGGAAGGCACGATGGAGGTCGAAGTCACCGGAGACGGCCACGGCGGCGGCGACGACTATATCATGAAAGAGCTCTACGAGAGCATGACCACCGGTGCAAAACCGAAATGCAGCGGCAACGAGGGGCTTGAAAGCGCAGTTTATGCGCTCGCACTCGACAAGGCTGCGCAGACCCGCCAGGTGGTGGATCTCGAACCGGTCTGGAAAGAGCTGGGACGCTGATTCCGCCTCAAAAGTTGACAAAATCCTTCTGTTGTGAACATCCGGCCGCGACCCGCCGGACAACAACAGGAGGATTTTTTCATGTCCGAACCGATTCTTCATCATGTCCTGACGGTGGACGCCGCGACGAAGCGGCTGATCGATTCCGTCGGGGACGAAATCACTTTCCCGGGGGCATTCCCGGAAGTGGAATTCAACACCTCCGCCGTGATTGCGGTGGAGTTCAAAGACCGCACGCTCCGGGAGGATCTCTCCTGGGAACTTGCGGAGCACCCGCTGGAAACAAGAGACACCTATGCTCTGTCGGCTTTCTGCACCGCGGAGAACGGCGGAGAACTGATGCTCCGCAGTTCCGACGATGCGGTGAATCAGCCTGGCGAATGGCCGGACGGCTCGACGGCCGATCCCGCCCGGGGGCAGTTGACGTTCCGGATCCATCCGGAATTGCGTCATTTTCTCGAAGTCGCCTCCCATCCGGAGAAGAGGCGGCACTGCCTCATGTTTATCGAGGCGCAGGGCGACGGGGACTCGTCCCCTCAGACTCTGGCGCGATTCGGCTTCCGGGCCGCCCTCCGGCCCGGCGGCATTCCCGGCGGAGAGGTTCTGTTTCAATCGGCAACTACTGTGAACGGGATTGGAGGACCGGTGATTCTCGCCGACGCTTACGGAGAACCGCTGACGGTCGAAAATCAGACGATTCTGCTGCCCGCGTCGAATGTCGGTCCGCAGGGACCGCAGGGGGAACCGGGTCCGGCGAATGTCATCTCCATCGGGGCGGTTACGACCGGGGAACCGGGGACGATGGCGACGGCGACGCTCTCCGGAGAATCCCCGGAACAGCTCCTCAATCTGACGATCCCGCGCGGTGACGTCGGACCGCAGGGGGAAAAGGGCGATCCGGGCGAAAAAGGCGACAAGGGCGATCCGGGGATTCAAGGCGTTCAGGGAGATCCCGGCCCGCAGGGGATTCCAGGCGAAAAAGGCGACAAGGGCGATCCGGGAATTCAGGGACCGCAGGGGCCGCAGGGACCGCAGGGCGATCCGAACGTCGCCGCGGAAATGGTCGACGAAAAAATCTCCGCGCACAATCAGAACTCCTCCGCGCACCCGGATAAACTTTCGCTTTCCGGCGGCACGCTGACCGGGGAACTCAAAAGCACGGCATACAATGCGTTCCGAATGATTCAGGGGGAATATGGGACTTTCTTCCGCAACGACGGCAGAAATCTGTACATCCTTTTGACAAACGCCGGGGATCAGAACGGATCGTACAATGATTTCCGTCCGTTGACGGTCAACCTTTCGACCGGGAGATGCGACATCAATGGAAGCGCCGTATACGACGGCAGCGGGAAGAACATCGCAGAATCCTATGTAGTCAAAAATCATCCGACATTTAACAGCGGAGTCGAGATTTCCGGGGATCTGCCCTATATCGACTTCCATTTCAACAATGATTCCGGAGATTTTACAAGCCGGATTTACGAGACCGCTTCCGGAACGTTGACTGTTGTCGGAAACATGAAAGTATCCGGCAACCTGTCCGCCGCCAATATGATCGCGGTGCCGGATTACAGCATGGCTGCCGACGTGACCTCCGCGGCACAGTCCAGCTCCGGATATACTTCTTCTTCAAGCGGATGGGTTCGCTGTGTAACGAAGAATATCTACACGTCGGTATCCATCAATGGGGTGACGGTTGTCGATGCGAACAGTGATGTCGTGCTGCCCGTACTGACCGGAGATGTCATCAAAATCACAGACGTCAATCAGATGGCGGCAGCCAACATTTATTTTTACAACAATCGGTAAGGAGCGTGATATGCAGAAATATGCAAAAATCATAAATGAGGAAACCGGTGCCTGCATCGTTGGACTCGGGGAGAGTGAAAGCGCGGCGGAATATTACGCAACCCTCGGCATGGAGCTGATGGAGGTGGAACAGGCGTCCTCCGGCGGCTGGTATCTCGCTGATAGAGTTCCTGAAGTAACGGCAACCTCGGAATGGGTGAACAAGGAGCTGTTTCTTGACGCGCTCTATGCGCTCGTTCCGGCGGAGGATTTGGCGGCAAAACTGCAAGAGCCGACCGCATTCAAGGCGGGGATCATGGGGCTTGCCTTGCTGACCACGAACGCCGCGCCGGGCGGAATGATCGACCTGCTCGACGAGCGGGTCGCAGAGTGGCTCGCCGTGTTCGGCCTGACACTCGATCAGGTGCGTGAGAAGATGAACGAACAAAGAGGGGAAACCGATGTACAGTCTGAATGAGATCGAGAAGAAGATCCAGCTTGCGAACGAGCTCAATCTTTCCGGAGCAGCGCTGCTCGAGGATACGGAACGGGCGCAGCAAGTGTGCAACGGGATCGGCGCGGAGTGGATGCCGTCCTGGCTGCGGTGGCTGATCGGTTTTCTGTTCCCGACGCTGGTTCTGGCCGCGGATATTCACGATATCCGCTATTATCTCGGGGGGTCGGAACTCGACCGGAAAAACGCCGATGACGAAATGCTCATCAACGGAATTTTGCTTGCGCGAAACAGATACGGCAAGTTTGATCCGCGCCGATATGTGGTGGTATTCGTCATGCTGCAATTCTACTTCAAGCTGCGCGACTTCGGTTCTTTCGCGTGGAACGGCGGGAGTGAAAACGATGGAGCATATTGAAGCGATCGGCAGGCTGCTCGCGATCCTCGTGCCGGTCATGTCCGGTCTCGTGTGGGTGGTGCGCCGGATCGAGCGCGGGCAGAGCACGATGATGAAGCGGATCAACAAGATCGACAAGCACAAGGTCAGTTACAAGGTGTGCGATGCACGTCGCAGCGCATGTCTTTATAAAACAAAGAAAAGGAGGGTTTCATGAAACATCTGTTTTTTGCTGTGGCGGCATTGTTCTGCTGTGCGGGTTGCGCCACGCTTGAGAACAAGGCGCTGGCGCTCGGCAGCGGCGTCGACGCATTCAAACTCGAAACGACCGGAAGCGTCTCGAGCGGAACGTTGCTTCCGAACATCATTGCGGGCGGCGCGGTGAATACGCTTGCGACCGCTCCGGTGATTCAGCCGGGGAGCACAACGCAAATCGTGTTCGTCAAAGCGCGCCGAACCAGCTTCTTCGGGGAGCTCTTCGGGATCGACGCGAGCACGGAATCGGTGAGCTACATCGGCTCCCCGGGCGAAACGGCCTCCGAAACCGCCACCCGTTTCGAGGCGTTCTCCAAACTCAAGTGATCGGCCTCATACTCTTGCCCCCCGAATGCATTTTTTCCCATTTTTCTGCAATCGGGGGTTGCTTTTTTTCTTGAGATATGGTATAATTAAAATAAAGATACACCGATACAGTATTTAGAGTGTTTGGGATGAGCGGCGGAAAACTGGAAAGAGCGAACGGGGAACGGGAAGCACATTACGTACGGCTGGCGCGCCATCTCCGCAACCGTCTGGGAGACGGACTATCTGCGGACGGAAGGCTGCCGAGCTACCGAACTCTGGCAGATGAATTTTCAGTGAGCATCGGAGTGGTGCAGCGTGCGATGGAACTGCTGCGCCAGGAGTCGCTCGTTCAGATTCATCACGGCAAAAGCGGGCGGATCGTACCCGGAAAAAGCGTCCAGCCGGAGATTGCCAAGTATGGAATGATCCACCCTTATACCCCCGGAAATGACTTTGAGCGCAATCTCATCGCGATAGCATCGGATGTGTTTGACCGGGAATGCAATCATGCTGTGCCGATCGTCCGCTCTTCCAACGGGAGTTCAGCAAGGGAACGCGAACTGGCTGAAACCATGGTTTACAACGGAGTGCGCGGGATGCTGCTCTCGCCGGAAAACGAAAGTGCGAATGCAAACTATTTCCAGGAACTGGCACGGCGCATTCCGGTGATGTTAATCGACCAGCCGCTGGGTGATGCGGATCTGCCGCTGGTCATGTTCGATTACGCCGCCGCGGGGGAAGAAATCGGGCGCAAAATCAGGCGTTCCGGACGCAGGCGGACGCTTCTGCTGCTCAATGAAAAGACCAACAGCAGCATCGAAGCGCTGACGGCGAATATGAGTGTACATGTGACAACGTTCGCATTCCGGACACCGCTGTTCCGCATGGCCGCGCGGGTGAAACAGCGGGACTTCGCCTTGTTCGACACAATCCGCGAACGACTGCTCAAAGAGCTTGAAGCCTGCGAAGCGGACTCCGTCTTTTCTCCATTTGACATTCTGCTGGACCATCTGGTCTGCCTTGAAATGCCGCCGAAACTCCGTGCCCGACTGCAATGTGCCGCCATCCGCGGAGATCGCCTGGAATGGCACAGTCGCAACTACTGCGACAGTGGAGTCTGGGAGTGGAGCGCCAGTCATACCGATCTGATTCGTCGTGCGGTGGAACGTCTGAACCGGTGGCAATTCAGCCATCAGATGCCGAGAGGTGTACGGAAAATCAAATTGAAAGAAGTGAAGTGAAACCGTTTAAAACCAACCGAAAGGATGAGAAAATGGATCGTCGTTCCCTTTTTACATTGATTGAATTACTCGTGGTGATTGCGATCATCGCCATTCTGGCAGCAATGTTGCTTCCGGCGCTGAATCAGGCGCGCAACCGGGCCAAAACGGCTTCATGCGTCAACAATCTCAAGCAGATCGGGCTGGGATTTGCACAGTATTTCGGTGATAACGATGATGTGCTGCCGCCGCTGGACACCGGCAGTGCCAACGCGCCGCCGAGCTGGACGAGTTACCTGATGGGACCGAATCCAAACGTCCCGTCAACGCCGTGGACGAACGGTTACCAGTTTCCCGGCGGTCAATATGTCACGAACGCCGTGCTGCGCTGTCCGGCTCAGCCGGGGGATTTCGACATGGTTGGAACCCAGGCTCAATGCTGGTGGATGAACGCTCCGCACTACGCCGTGCTGCACACGGTTTTTGTTCGGGCCGGAACGGCGGTGAAACTCTCCCGGATCAAGCAGCTTCAGGCGAAATTCCTGCTGGTCGACATTCAGGGACTCAAAAGCGACGGGACGTTTACGGACGGCGGCGGACTGCGCTGGCGGCCCGACCAGGGGCCGAATCAGGACTGGCCGACCGTCTCGCCGCGTCACGGCAGTTCCGCCAACGCACTTTACTTCGGCGGAAACGTCTCAATCCATCCGACCGGCAACGCCATGCCGTATAACGTCGACCCGTTCCGCACCGACTCCGACAGCGGAATTCACTGGAAAAACTGAAAATAGGGAAAGGAAGCGACTATGAGAATTCGATTTCAAACATTTCTGCTCCTGGTGCCGTTGCTGTTTCTTTGCAGTGCGGTCATGGCAGAAACGGCGGGGCCGGTCGAGGTGAACCTCAGCGCGCCGGAAGTCAGAGGACAGTTGAACAACAAAACCCGGAGGATCACCGAAGCGGGCGACCTCGAATTCCGCCACGATTCCGCAATCAAAAGCTGGACGGGAATTCCGCTTGATCCGGCGCAGCTCGCCGGTCGTGAACTGCTCTTTTCGATCGGCGTCGAAGCGGAGGATCTGCCCGAATCCGTGAAAAACGGGGACGGCATCCTCGTTCAGATCCACTATGTTGCCGCGAACGGGAAAGAACAGTTCCTGCGTCTGCCAATTCCGAACAAAAACGGCGCGATGTCTCGCCACACGCTCAAGATCGCATTCCCGGAAGGGATCCGGAAAGCGGGCCTCGACCTCGCACTGCTGAATGTTGCGGGCAAAGTTCGATTCCACGCGCCCGGGTTTCGCGAAGTACGTCCGGCGGAAACGTTTCAGACCTGCACCGTCACCGGAACCCTCGACCGGGAAAACGCTCTGTATGAAGCGGGAGAACCGATGATCTTCCGATTCCGGATTCTCGACAACGGCAAGCCGGTATCCGGATGCGTCCGGCTCATCCGGGCGGGAGACGACGGCAAAACCGAAGTGCGGACACTCGACGTCGATGCGGAAAAACCGCTCGAATTCCGCAGTTCGCTCGACCGTCCCGGCTACGTGATGGTTCGTGCCATGTTGCTGGGGGATGACGGCGAACCGGTGCAACGCATTCCGCGTCCCGGCGTCGGCCCCCGTCCGATTCAGTACGGACTGGCCGGAGGCGTCGCGCCGGAAAAACTGCAACAGGGCAGACCGGAGCCCGCGGATTTCGACGCTTTCTGGCGGGAGGAACTCGCGAAACTGGCCGGTGTTCCGCTCAAAGTGCTTGAAAAAAAATCCGTGGAATCCGGTGAGCAGGTCGAGGTATTCGATGTCAAACTCCCCTGCGTCGGCGACCGACCGGTCTCAGGCTATCTCACCATGCCGAAAGCCGCCGCGAAAGGGAAGAAATTCCCGGTTCGTCTGCGGTTCGACGGTTACTCGGTCCAGAGTGCGCCGCTCTATCGCGATGGAGACGTCATCACCTTTTCCATCAATCCGCACGGGATCGAAAACGGCCGCGAAAGCGCCTACTACCGGGAACTTCAGAGCAGCATTCTGGCCGGATACGGTTTCCGGAACGAGGAAAACCAGTCGCCGCTGACGACTTATTTTCACGATATGATTCTGCGCGGCGTGCGCGCGGCTGAATTCGTCAAAACTCTGCCGGAGTGGGACGGCAAACATTTTGAGATCATCGGTGGCAGTCAGGGGGCGTTTCAATCCGCTGCAGTCGCAGCTCTGACGAAGGGTGTCACGAAATGTTTTCTGCAGATTCCATGGTTCTGTGATCTCTGGGGAGTTGAAGTCGGGCGGGTGCGCGGCTGGCGGCCTGATCCGGCGCCGGGGCTGCTCTACTATGACACGGTGAATTTCGCCCGCAGGATCCACTGTCCGGTCAAAATCGACGCGGGACTCTCCGACTGGGTCTGTCCCCCCTCAGGAGTGCGGATTCTCTACAACAACCTCCCCGGTCCGAAAGAGCTGGTCTTTCTTCAAGGACTTGACCATGCGGTCTACTTCGGGTTCGACCGGAGCACAACGCCGCGCATCGTCGTGAAGGAGGCGGGCAGATGAAACATTTTGCAGCAACCTGGCTTGGACTTGCGTGTTTTGCCCTGTCATTTCCGGCGGGAAGCGTCGAGCCACGCATTCTCTGGGAGTGGAACGCGGAAAACTCTTCCATTCCCGCCGGAGCCGAACTGATCCGGCAGCCGGGAGAAAAACCGTTCCTGCGGGTGCGGGGTCCGGAAGCCCCCGCCTTCCCCATCGACGGCGCACTGCTCAAGGGGAAGATGGTGACGGTCGAAGGCGTTGTTCGTGGAGAGAAGCTCGGACAGGAATTCGGCGACTGTCTGAAACTCGTCCCGAATTATCGTCCCTTCGACAAATATCGGGAGAACTGGGGCTACCGCCCCGGCCCCCCCGTTCCGCGCGAAAAGAGCGGCTGGGAGCGGCACGCGGGTTCGTGGCGGATTCCCCCTTACGCGGGAGATTTCAAGCTCGTGCTCGCCGATGCGGGAAAGAACGGTCTGGCCGAATACCGCGAGATCCGGATTCTGGAGGTTCCCGCGCCCGAACCGCCATCCCCCGGTCTGAACCGCGCCCCGCTGCAGAAAACGCCGCAATACCGCGGCGCAATGGCCGGAGCGCTGAAGGAAGAGGAGGATTTCCGCATATTTGCCGAAGAGTTCGGCGGGAATCTGCTCCGGTGGCAGTTCCTGCAGGGGGGGCCGGCCGTATTCCAGACCACGGAACGGTATCTCGCCTGGGGACGCGACCGAATCGCGGAGCTCAAACAGGTGTTGCCGTACTGTCATAAGTACAAAATCAAGGTCGTGATCGATCTTCACCGTTCTCCGGGGGAGATGAACGCAATCAACAACAATCTCGGACTCTGGACAGCGGAACGCCAGCAGGCGGTCGTGCTTCTCTGGCGGGAGATCGCAGAAGCGTTCAAGGGAGACTCCGCGATCTACGGATACGATCTGGTCAACGAGCCGATCGACAAGGTGTACGACGTCCGCTCGGATGCGCTGGACTGGGATCGATTCGCAGAAAAACTCGCCCGTGAGATCCGGGCGATCGACCCGGACACGCCGATCATCGTGGCGACCTCCTACAATCCCCGGCCGATCAATCTGCCGAACATCATCTACTCGCCTCACTTCTACGAGCCCGGCGAATATACGCATCAGGGGATTCGCGGACGGGCGATGGTCGGCCCGTATCCGGATCCCTCGAAAGGGTGGAATCGGGAGTGGCTCCGGATCATGGCCGAACCGATCCGTCAGTTTCAGCTCAAATACAATGTTCCGATTTATGTCGGCGAGTTCGGCGTCATCCGCTGGGCTCCGGGAGGGGCGCAGTGGCTCGATGACTGGATTTCAATTTTCGAAGAATACGGCTGGGACTGGAGTTATCACGCGTACCGGGAGTGGTCCGGCTGGAGCGTCGAACACTCCGATGACAAAACCATCGAGCAGCCGGTCGGCGACACGGCGCGCGGCCAGGTTATCCGCAAATATTTCAGGCGGAATCAACGCTGACTGCGCGCAGCAGGGATCAGTGCTCCATGACCCGGTTGTCCGCGAGGACGGCGGGTTTGTGACGCATGCTGTCGGCCTCCGAAAGCGCGCGGATCACATGGCACGGATTCCCGGCGGCGAACGTGTGCGGTGGAACGTCGCGCGTCACGATGCTCCCCGCACCGATCACGCTGCCGTCGCCGATCGTCACGCCGGGGCAGACCACGACGTTCGCTCCGAACCAGCAGTTGCTGCCGATCCGGACCGGCTTCGCATAGCAGAACCGTTTCGGCTTGCCCTCGCCGTCGAGCATGAGCCGCCGCTCATCCGGCAGCATCGGGTGAAGCGGCGTGACGATGGTCAGATTCGGGCCGAAGTTGTTGTCGTCGCCGATCATGACCTGCGCATCGTCCTGAATCGTCAGATTATAGTTGAAGAAACAGCGTTTCCCGATCCGCGTATGCACGCCGTAATGGAAGAAAACCGGTCCCTGCATGAAACTCCCCTCCCCGAACTCGGCGACCATCTGCCGGATGATCTCCGCCCGGAGTTCAGTTTCGTCCTCTGCGGTGCGGCTGTAGGCGGCGCTGAGTTTGTGGGAGCGCAACTTGATCGCCTTGAGTTCGGGATCGCCTGGATTGAACAGGATTCCGGCAAAAATCTTTTCTTCTTCCCTCATTTCCATATCCTCGTTTTCATGATTCCGCGATGTTATGCAGAATAATATACAGCCGCATTCGAGAAATAAAAGTCCCGGAAAAGGCGGGATTCCGGCAAAAAGTATTGCCACTCCTCAGGTGACGGAAATGAACAGAAACAGTTCCGTTTCCCAGATCCGCGGTCGGAAGTTTTGCGCCTGGAATTGAAATTCCCCGTTTCCCGGTGTATGGTATATGATACGTTTTTTTTCAATCACCGAATGGAATCTTTGTCATCATGTCACGACTTTCCGAACTGGCCGCCCGCCTCGAGGACGAGCTGCTGAATTCCGTCGTCCCGTTCTGGGTTCAACACTCCGTCGACCGCGAAAACGGCGGATTTTTCAACTCCCTCGACCGCGCCGGCAACTGCTTCGATCCGCTCAAATCCACTGCGATGCAGTGGCGCAACGTCTACATGTTCAGCGCGTTGTACAATTCCGAATACAAGCGGGACGAGTTCCTCGAACTCGCGCTCCACGGCTTCCGCTTCTGCGAAAAGCTGCGTGAGCCGGACGGCAATTACATTCCCATCTGCGATGCCGCCGGCAATCCCGCTTTCCGCATGGGAGCGCGACGCGGCGGAGGAGGAGGCGGAGCGGGGCTCATGAAAGCCATGACCTGCATTTATGCCGGATGCGCGTGCGCCGAGCTCTTTCGCGCGACCGGCGAGGAGCGTTTCCGCGCCGAGGCGCAGAGCTGTTTCAACTGCATCACCTCCGCGCTTGCCCGGTCGGAACAGAATTCGCCCGATTCGCGTTTCCCTGCAATGCGTGTGCGAGGAGGTTATATGCACCTCTGCCATCTCTGCCGCACGATGATCGTGAACGGATGCGAATTCGCGGACGGCCGTGTGAATGCCACGCTGCGGAAAACCTTTGACGTGCTCCCGACTTTCTTCTGCTCCGAAGTCGGACGGTGGCTGGAACGCACACCGGTTTCCGGAGAGTATCGACTCGACAACTCGTTCTTCCGCACCGTCATTCCCGGACACGATTTCGAGACGATGTGGTTTCTTGCGCAGGGCGCGGAACTCGCGGGAGAACAGAAGCTGCTCGCGGAGATTCCGGAGTGGACGCGCCGGATCTACTCCTATGCGCATGACTCCGAATTCGGCGGCTTGTACTACTTCATGGACGCGCTCGACAAGCCGATGTTTGATGGCATGGATATGACCAAGGGCTGGTGGACTCACAATGAGGCCATGCTCGCCGCGGCCTACTCCTACCGGATCTCCGGCGACGCATGGTTTCTCCGGATGTTCGATGAAGTCGATGAGTGGAGCACGGAACACTTCCGCGATCCCGAATTCGGGGAATGGTACGGCGTCGTCCGCTTCGACGGCAGCGTGCGCAACGGATTCAAGGGGTCGCTCTCCAAAGCGTTCTTTCATGTGCCGCGCACTCTCTTCAACTGCATCCGTGTCTTCCGGGAAGCGGATGCGGCCAACGCCGGGACTACTTCCGCCCGGGCGGAATGAAGCAGTAGACGTAAGCATCCTTTTTCGGCGCTCCCGCGAGCGCCCGGAACCAGCCGGGAATTGCGCGTTCCTCCTCGATCCTCACCTCCGGCGTCATCGGAAATCCCGACTCCGCGAGGCGTTTGAGGAACTTCGGACGACGGTTCGGGCGGCCGTCGAAGAGGATCGCCGCCCCCTGTTCCCGGATCTGCTCCTCGTCGATCCACTGGCTGAACTCCGGATTCGCTGAGAAGTAAGCCTGCGGCCGATCGGGAGAGTAGACCGCGACGTTGCACGATTCGCGCCGTTCGCCGATTATGAACGGCAGCGGCGTGCCGTAACGCGAACGCCACTCCGCCGTAACGCGCGAGGCGAGCGCTTTCCCCGGAAAGTTTTCATAATCGCATCCACGTTTCCGATACGGCTGCTGCCAGAGACTCCGTCCTGCAAAAACCGCGGCGAACACCACCCACAAAATGATGATGAATCCAGTGAAGCACTTCAGACTGAAACGGTTGAGGTACGGCCGGAACCACAGCACCAGAAAGAGCCCGAGCAGCGGGAAACACGGCACCACCCACGAATAATTGACCGATCCGCCCGAAACGAACGAGAAGAGCAGCGTGAACGCGAACGGCCCCCATGCGAGAATCGCCACGAATCTCCGGTCGAACGTGGCAGATTTGACCGTTTCATCCCGCCGGAAGAAGAGCACGAAAAACGGAATCAGCGGCACAAGCAGCACCGAGAGCGTCCGGGTCAGACAACGCAGCGGATATTTCAACATCCGCCGGAAAGAGAATTCAAATGCCGGCGCCCCCTCCCCGAGCGACGCACGGCCGAACGCATAACGGAACGCGACCATGTCGTTCCCCGCCAGCCAGATGAAATTCGGCAACGAAACGATGACGAACACCAGCGCCCCGAGATACGGTCCGGGCCGCCGGAACGCCCGCCTCCCCTCCGGCGTCGCCACCATCACGAGAAACATCGAAGCGAACAGCACCGCGGCGTAATATTTCACCATGAAGCAGCAGCCCGCAAGCAGACCGACCAGCAGCCAGTGCCCGACGCGGTTGCCATCCCGCAACGCCTTGTGGAAAAAGAGGAGCAAAAGCGGCCAGAATCCGAGTTCCATCACATCGTCGCAGAGCTCAACCGACTTGATCCCGTAATAGTTCACGCCAAGCAGGAAAAGCACCGCGAGAAACGCCCCCGCCTCCGTCGTCATGCGCCGTCCGAGCTTCCAGACGCAAGCGAGCCCCGCGAGCACGAACAGCTGACTCAAAAGATAACTGCTCCAGAGACTGTTCCCGGTGAGCCAACTGCCGAGGTAGCCGATCCAGGCGCCGAGGTAGGGGTTCTTGTCGTATCCGAACTGGAAATAACTGCCCCAGACGATATTTTCCGGCACGTCGATGAACACATTTTCGAGCACCGCGAGCGGCAGCAGAAACCAGCACACTCCCCAGGCGGCAAGTAAAATGCGAAGTCTCTTCCGCAGGACACCATCTTCCGGCGGCGGTTGAAACGCCGAGTCCGGCAGAATCGAGTTCACCCGGCGCGCCGGAGATGAGATGAGCGATGAAAGTTTTTTCCGCACTTGGATTTCCCCGTTGTTTTCGGAATGAATGACCGTGCAATATAGCGCAATTTCGGGAAAAAGCAACCCCGGCGGGAAAAATCCCCGTGCAACACCACCCCCTTGCGCTTGACGCCGGGCGCGCGCGAGGTTATATTAATAGACCGTACCGCGCAAACAACCAGGATATCGTCAGGAAACTATGACTCGTCACCTGCTCGCGTACCGGCAGCTTTTGCTGCTGACCGCGATTCACTTCACCGTTGACATGCTCTCCGGAACGCTGCCCGGGTTTCTGCCGGAGCTCCGGCGGGAGTACGATCTGTCGCTCGTGACCGGAACCGCGCTGCTGACACTCTGCAGCTTCAGTTCCAACGGAATCCAGGTCTGGGCGGGGACACTGCGCAAATCCGCCAAACGTCCGATGCTCGTCCAGCTCGGACTCGTGCTCTCGTGTGCAATCTGTCTGGTCTGTCTGACGCCGCATGTTTTTACGACTCTCTTTCTGACGCTGCTGGTTCTGATCCTCGGATTCGGCGTGGCGTTCACGCATCCGGAGGGATTGCGCGGAATCTGCGCCTTGCCGGAGAATACGGTTTCTCCGGCGGTGGCGACGTCGCTCTTCATGCTCGCGGGATTCAGCGGTTACGCGACCGGCCCGCTGCTGGGGGGATTGCTCGTGCAGTTCTTCGGATTCCCGGGATTGCTGCTGCTTCTCCTGCCGGTGGCGTGTCTTCTGATTCTGTTTCACCGATCCCGGGTCCGGCTTGCGCTCGATGAAAAAAGCGGCTCGCCGACTGCGGCGCGGCCGGAGAGCGGCAACTCCCCCTCCCCGCAGAAATCGCTTCCCGCGGCGAACTGCACGTTCCGCGAGCTTTTCTGGCTGGCGGTTCTCATCAACACGGGGTGCTGTATCATTCAGGGACTGCTGCCGAGCTATCTTGCCGAGCTCGATTTTTCGCTCGGGTTCGGCGGCTTCTCCGGAACGCTCTTCGGGCTCGGAGCGGGTCTGGGGGCGTTCGGCACAAGTTTTCTGATCCGGCGCGTGCCGGTGATCCGCTGCCTTACGCTTGAGATTCTGATCGGGATTCCGGTTCTTGTCTGCTATCTGCTGCTGGCCGGATACGCGGCGGCGGCAGTGCTCGTTCCGTTTGCGGGATTGCTGGTCGGTGCGGGATTTCCGCAGCTGGTCGTACTCGCCCGGACCGCTCCCGGAAAGCTCGCACTCGGCGCCCGCATGGGGATGATCGTCGGCGGCAGTTGGGGAATCGCCGGAATCGCGCTGCTGCTCGCCGGGGTGATCGGCAAATATTTCATGCTCAGAAGTGCGATGTTTCTCGCACCGGCGGCGTTCGCCGGCGCGTTCTGCATGCTGCTGATTCTCGGGAGACGCGGCAAAAGAACATCGGCTGTTGTTGCAACAAGAAGAGGAATTTCATCATGAATCTGCTGTTCATCGGCGACGTGGTCGGCAAGGGCGGACGCGAGGCGGTTCGTCAGCTCGTTCCTGAATTGCGCCGGGAATTCAACTGTCAGTTTGTCGTGGTCAACGCGGAAAACGCCGCCGCCGGCTCGGGGTTGACTTCCGGCTGCGCGAAAGAGCTGCTCGAAGTCGCCGACGTGCTCACGACCGGCGACCATGTCTGGGACCAGCGTGGATTCGACGCCGAAATCGACCGGCTCGACCGGGTGCTCCGCCCCGCGAATCTGCAGAAAGGACAGCCAGGTCGCGGCTGGGGTGTCTTCCGCAATCCGGCCGGCGGCGAAGTTGCGGTCATCAATCTGCAGGGGAAAGTGTTCATGCGCGAATCG
Source organism: uncultured Victivallis sp. (assembly GCA_944389935.1). Taxonomy (GTDB): domain Bacteria; phylum Verrucomicrobiota; class Lentisphaeria; order Victivallales; family Victivallaceae; genus Victivallis. Next base: position 112,021 of record CALXOE010000002.1, on the reverse strand, counting down.
GCCTACAATCCGTTTGAAACGGTCGAGGAGATCCTCGCGCACGAACTGCCGAAAACCGTGAACACGATTCTCGTCGACTTCCACGCGGAGGCGACCAGTGAAAAACTTGCGATGGGCTATCTGCTCGACGGCCGTGTGACTGCCGTGCTCGGGACTCACACTCACGTGCCGACCGCCGATGCGATCGTGCTGCCCGGCGGCACCGCCCGGCAGACCGACGTCGGCATGACCGGCGCGGCGACCAGCGTACTCGGACGCGACGTGAAAGATGTCCTCTACAAATTCACCACCGGCATGCCGAACCGGCTCGCCGTCGTGGAAAAAGGTGCGATCCGCCTCGACGGCACGGTCGTCACCTACGACTATCGGACCGGACGCGCCTCGGCGATCCGCCCGGTCTCGCGCGAAATCAATCTATAATTCAATTCACCTCATGGAGAATTCAGGGAATGAGCAAAATCAAATTTGATCCGGTCGAGGAACTGGTTGCTGATCTCAAGGCCGGTAAGATGGTCATCATCACTGACGACGAACACCGCGAAAACGAGGGCGATCTCGTGCTGGCGGCCGCACATGTGACGCCGGAGGCGATCGCATTCATGGCGACATATGCGCGCGGTCTGATCTGTGCGCCGCTGACGGCGGAACGCGCGGCGGAGCTGAATCTCTCGACGCCCGCGTCGCTCTCGGATCCGTTTGGAACGGCGTTCACCCAGAGCGTCGACGCGCGGCGCGGGACGACGACCGGGATCTCCGCGTTCGACCGGGCGAAAACGGCTCAGGCGTGGATCGATCCGGCCACCGCGCCGGGAGATTTCGTCTCTCCGGGACACCTCTTCCCGCTCATCGCGCGCCCCGGCGGTGTGCTGCGCCGGGCCGGTCACACGGAGGCGGCGGTCGATCTCGCCCGTCTTGCGGGGCTGACTCCGGCGGGCGTGATCTGCGAAATCATGAACGATGACGGCACGATGGCACGGGTGCCGCAGCTCGACGAATTCCGGAAAAAACACCATCTGAAGTGGGGCTCGGTCGCGGATCTCATCGCCTACCGCCGCCGTCATGAGCATCTGATCATTCGCGGAGAAAGTGCCCGGCTGCCGACCGTGTTCGGGGAGTTCCGAGTCACGCCGTACCGCACGAAAGTCGATTCCTTTGAACATCTTGCTCTGGTTTACGGCGACGTGAAAGATCAGGAGAACGTTCTTGTGCGTGTCCACAGCGAGTGTCTCACCGGCGACGTGTTCGGCTCCTCCCGCTGCGACTGCGGCGAACAGCTGCACGCCGCAATGCGGCAGGTCGTGGAGAACGGCTCCGGTGTGATCGTCTATCTGCGGCAGGAGGGGCGCGGCATCGGGATCTTCAACAAGATCCACGCCTACAAGCTCCAGGACGAGGGATGCGATACGGTCGAGGCCAACGAGCAGCTCGGCTTCCCCGCTGATCTGCGCGAATACGGCATCGGCGTGCAGATTCTGCTCGACCTCGGCGTCAAATCCGTGCGATTGCTGACCAACAACCCGAAGAAGCTCGTCGGCATCTCCGGTTACGGGCTCGAGATCACGGAACGGGTTCCGATCATCATCGAACCGTGCCGCGAAAATGCGTTCTATCTCCGCACGAAGAAAGAACGCATGGGGCATATGATCTAGTCTGTGACGCAAGGGAGGGAGCTGCATGGAAACCGTCGTGATGTCTTTCTGCGGACTGTGTCTGCTGCTGGTGCTGGGGAAAATTGTCCGCACCGCGATTCCGCTCTTCCAGCGGCTCTACCTGCCCGCTTCGGTGATCGGCGGTCTGATCGGTCTGCTCTGGATCAACACGTTCGGGAAAGAGATGGCTCCCGAGTGGCACAGCAGCTGGGGCGCACTGCCGGGATTCCTGATCAACATCGTCTTTGCCGCCCTCTTCATCGGGGCGAAGATTCCGAAGATGAAGACGATCTGGAGCGAGGCCGCGCCGCAGCTCTGTATGGGGCAGCTGCTCGCATGGGGGCAGTATGTGATCGGTCTCGGTCTTGCGGCGACCCTGCTCGTTCCGCTTTTCGGCGTGAACAAGGCGTTCGGCAATCTGCTCGAGATCGGATTTGAGGGAGGACATGGAACCGTCGCCGGGCTGACCCGGACATTTGAGGATTTCAACTGGGAGGCGGGCATCGCGCTCGGCTACACGATGGCGACGATCGGCATGGTGCTCGGAATCACGCTCGGCATGGCGCTCATCAACCTGGCGGTCCGGCGCGGCTGGGTGCAGAATGTCCGGACGTTTCGCGAGCAGACCCCCCACGAACGGATCGGCGTCTATCCGAAGCATGCACAGCCCCCCGCCGGGAAGCAGACGGTCCAGAGTGAATCGATCGACTCGCTCGCGCTGCATATCGCGGCGCTCGGGATGGCGGTTCTGATCGGCTACGGGCTCCAGCAGCTGCTCGCATTTTCCAACCGCTTCATGCCGGAGGGGATTCAGAATTTGAAGATACTCACGAGTTTCCCGCTCTTTCCGCTCTGTTTGATCGGCGGATTGATTCTGCAGAAGATTCTGCTGCTGGTGCGTCTGGATTCTCTGGTGGATCAGGGGCAGATTCAGCGTCTCGGCGGAGCGTCGCTGGATTTTCTCGTGGTGGCGGCGGTCGCCTCGATCCGGCTCGACTTCGTACTGGCCTACTGGATGCCGCTGCTGATTCTCGCGGTCGGAGGAACGGTGTGGAGCGTGTTCATGGTGCTCTACGTAGCGCCGCGGCTCTTCGAGGAGGCGTGGTTCGAGCGGGCGATCGCGGAGTTCGGACAGGGACTCGGCGTCACGGCGACCGGGTTGCTGCTGCTGCGCACGGTCGACCCGGACAACAATACTCCGGCAGCGGCGAGTTTCGGCTACAAACAGCTGCTGCACGAACCGATCATGGGCGGAGGAATCTGGACTTCGCTCGCACTCGTGCTGGTCTTTACGAGGGGAATCGGCGAAGTGTGGCTGATCTCCGCCGGAATGCTGATTTTCTGGCTGCTCTTCTGGCGTTTCGTGCTCCGGAGGCGGAAAACGAGTGCAAATATGAAGAAATTCCATGAAGCCCGTTGACATGGCGTCGACCCGGCTTTATATTCCTTTCAAACCATCGGCCTGACATCGGGGGAAAGAGATTATGAATACGCGCATCATCACAATCAGTCGTGAATTCGGCAGCGGCGGCAGAACCGTCGGTAAAATCGTCGCGGAACGACTCGGAATCGCCTGCTACGACAAGGAGCTCGTCGCCAAGATCGCCAAGGAGAGCGGGCTTGCCGAACAATTCATCCAGGAGAACGGTGAATACGCCGAGTCGGCCAATGCGTTTCTCTTCAACTGGGCGCTGGGAACCGGGCTCGACGGCGGGGTTCTGCCGATCTCCGACCAGCTTTACATCATCCAGCACAACATTATCCGCAATCTCGCGGAAAAGGAGTCATGTGTCATCGTCGGACGTTGCGCCGACTACATTCTGCGGGAGCGGACCGACTGTTTGAACACGTTCATTCATGCGAGCATGGAGTTCCGCATCAGGCAGATTACGCAGCATTACGGGGAAACGCCGGCCAAACCGGAAAAATTTCTGCGCGACCGGGACAAGAAGCGCCAGAACTACTATCGTCACTACACGGGGCGGCAGTGGGGGGTCGTGCAGAATTATCAGCTTGCCCTGGAAAGCAGCGCACTCGGCATCGAAGCGTGTGCCGATCTCATCGTCAAAGCTGCCGAGCTCCTGCACTGATCCCCTCCCCCGCGCCGCTCAGGGATGGCGGAATTCGTCGAGATTCCCCGGGGTGATTCCCTCGATCTCGAGGAGGAGAGCGGCCGGAACGGCCGACTCCGGAACGGAGATGTAAACCGGGTTGCGGTCAGCCGGAATCACCCGCCTCTCCACGCCCCGCTCTTTCCGGAGGGAGGGCGGCTGTTGTGCCGACGTTTCCCAATGCCATTTCTCCGCTGCGGCGTCACCGTTGTGAAGAAGTCGAATCCAGCGAGGTTTCCGGTCGAGGGGAATCGGATGCCGCATGCCGCGGAACTCCAGAATGAGCCTGCTCCCCGCTGCGGGGAACGGGTCGGAATAGTCCAGAAGCCAGCTGACTTCTTTCGCTTCTCCCGTTTCACTCCGTTCGAGAAATTCACAGAAAGTCAGATACGGCAGCGGCGGTCTCGGATCCGCCTGCGCTTCCCGGATCGGCGGGGAGTTGCGAGCCGGACGAACATCGACTGCGACAAGCAGTGACGGAGCCGCCATCAGGCCGCCGAGGAGCAGAACGACTCCCCAACGCAAAAGCCGGCGGCGACGCATCAGCACGACGCGGCCGCCGGTCATCCCGCGAATGCGCCTCGAGAGTTCGTGCGGCGCATTGGAGAGCCCGATCGCAACAACCGTCCCGGCGGAATTGGAAGCGAATTTCAGCAGCAGCATCCCGTATTCCCGCACCGATTCCGGATGGCGCCGCAGCAATTCGTGATCGCAGGCCAGTTCGCAGCTGCTGCGGATTTTCCGCCGGACGATCAACAGAAACGGATTGTACCAGAAAACCGCCCAGATCATGAGCGCAGCCATGTTGAGCAGATCGTCTCCGGAACGGCAATGGTGATACTCATGTTCGAGCAGAAGTGATAACTCTTTGTCTGACAATTCTTTCAGCCGTTCGATCGGCAGCAGCAGCTTCCGGCGGAAACAGCCGAAGAGAGTAGGCCCCGGCCCGATCACGGAGGAGTCAAGGAGAATCACCGGCCGCCGCAGCGACCCCGTTTCCCGCAGCACGCGCGTCCAGAGTTCCAGCACCCGGCGATCGGTGACGGGAGGCAGTTGACGTACCATTCTTCGACAGCGCAGATAGCGCATGAGCAACAGCAGCAGCGCCGGAAGCGGCAGCCCGACCAGCGCCGCGGCTTCGATTTTCCGACGGTGAAAAGAGCAGAAACGCCACGTCGCCGACAGTGCGGAGATCCGTCTGGATTCCGGAGCGGAACCGTCCGCCTGCAAATTCCCCGCCGCGCTCCCGATGCACCGGAACATCGGCGCGGCCGCCTCAGAAAGATCGAGTTTCACGGGGAGAACCGAAACACTCATCTGGGGAATCACCAGCACCACCAGGCTGAACAGCCAGAGACGGCGGCGACACTCCGGATCCAATCGATAACGCAGAATCCGTTCCGCACCGAGCAGCAGCAGCACGGCAAATGCCCCGCGCAGAAAGGTCGCACCGATATAGAGTTCCAGAGTATTCATGACGATCGTTCACTCCGCTGACTTCTCTCCGGCCGGCGGGGTGCTCTGCTCCGCGGCTTTCTCGTCGAGCAACCGCCGGAGCTCCTCGATTTCCTCCGGCCGGAACGCTTCATTCCGCACCAGGCAGGTCAGAAAATTTCCGGCCAACCCATCGAAAAGCCGGTCGATCATGCTCCGGCCGACGGTGTACTGATACTCATCCCGTTCGATCGCAGCGGAATAGAGAAACGACTTCCCCTGCGACTGGCGGCGCACCGCTTTTTTGCGCAGCAGCCGCAGCAGCAGCGTCTTGATGGTCGGCTCTCCCCACTGGGTGCGGGTCCGCAGCCGGTCGACCAGCTGCCGCGAGGTCAACGGGGACTCCACCCACAACTCCTTGAGCAGTTCAAGTTCCGCGTCCGAAATATTCATTTTCTTCATGATAAAATTACTTTAAAGCCTTTTTTCAAGTTTCATCGATCGATTATTTCAAATCCTTGCAGTTGAACGTCAAAACCGCCCCGAGCAGAAATCCCGCCGTATAGAGCGACAATGCCGCCAGGTTCAACAGCAGTTTGTGCAGCGGCAGCGGCGAAAGCCAGAACAGAAACGCATTGTTCATCACCTCCGACAGCAAATAGGGCCGGATCGCCTCGCTGAACGGCAGCGCCGCGATCACGTAAGAGACGAAATAGAGCGAGATCACCGTCACCGTCGCCGCACTCATCCGGTTGAATATGCAGGAGAAAAAGAGCGTGATCGCCCCGAGCGCCGTCAGCGAAAATGAAAAGTACAAGGCCGAAGCGATGTAACGCAGCAGCGCCCCCCCGCATCCCATGACGACCACGTCGGTCCCGAACATCCGGTCGGTCAGCATCACGAGCTGCGTGGGCGACACCCCGAGAATCATCACTCCGACCACCACATTCACCGTCGCAAACCAGATGCAGAACAGCAGCGTGACAAGGTATACCGCAAAAAATTTCGAGAGCAGCACCGCACTGCGCGACCTGGCCCGCGACACATACATCTTCAGACTCCCGTCCTGCATCTCCCCCGCAACGGTATCTCCCGCCAGCGTCGCCACCAGAATCGGCATCAGCACGATGAACGTCGGCACCATCGCAACCCGCGCAAAAAACAGTCCGTCCAGATAATCATTCAGATTCTCGAGATGGAAATTCATCGTCCGGTCAAACCGCTGGAAAAACCTCCCCTGTGCCGACCGGAACGCCAGATAGCAGAGCGCCAGAAAGAACAAATGGCAGGCCAGCATCACGTAGTTTTTCTTCTGCACGCGCAGTTTGGCAAGTTCGTATCCGATCATTCTGAACATGATTCACCGCCTCCCGTCGTCTGGCGCAGAAAGAACGTCTCGAGCCCCGGACGCTCGAGCGCAAGATGCGTCACCTCGAAACCCGCCTCCACCAGCAGACGGTTCACCGCTCCGGAACACTCCCCAGTCAGCGCCAACCGGAGTCTCTTCCCTCCCGCGGGGTCGATCGATTCAAGCGGCAGCGCACCCGATTCCGCGCTCTTCCGGAGCAGCGCCGCCGCCTCATCGGGGCGGTCCGTCTCCAGAATCAGCATCGAATCTTCCTCTCCGAGCAGCTCCCCGATTTCTCCCCAGGCTTTGACCCTGCCGTCATCGATCAGAATCAGGTGGTCGCAGATCTGCTCGACTTCGGAAAGCAGATGGCTGCTCACCATCACGCTCACCCCGAATTTCCGGTTGTACTCCCGGATGATCTGCCGGATCTCGACGATCCCGGCCGGATCGAGCCCGTTGGTCGGCTCATCGAGAATGATGAACTCCGACTCCGGCAGCAGCGCCAGCGTTATCCCGAGCCGCTGGCGCATCCCCGTGGAAAACGTCCCCACTTTTCGGTCCAGCGCCGCGTCCAGCTCCATAAACCGGAGTATCTCCGTCCGCCGCGCCCGATACTGCGCCCCGTGTCCGCCGGAAAAGATATCGAGATTCTGTCGCGCCGTCAAATCCGGAATAAATGCCGGCCACTCGATGATCGCCCCCATCCGCCGCATTGCCTTTCGGTGTTCACGATGCGCATCGAATCCATCCACCAGCACAAATCCCTCCGTCGGCCACACGAGACCTGTGATGATTTTAATCAGCGTGCTCTTGCCCGCGCCGTTCGGCCCGATCAGACCCGTCACTCCCCCATCCCCGATTTCGAGTGACACGTCGTCAAGTGCCACTCTGCGCCCATAACGCTTCGTGAGACAGAAACATTCAACGCTCATTCCACTTTCTCCCTCATCGCATCCAGACTGATTCGCGTCGTGAGATACAGATAGTTGCGCGACGAAGTCTCCCCCGCCGGCCCGTGAAACGCCTCCCCATCGTACAACAGCGGAATCCGATACCCCAGCAGCCGCAGCTCCCGGTCGTCGGCCCGTCTGCCGTTGATCCCCCACTCACGACCCCAGACGTAACTGCTTCCCTCTCGCACGAACAACTCCTCGTTATCCGCAGGACAGCGAAACACCGTCTCGTTCCCCCCGAGATAAGGCTTGAGCGTCTCGACGATCCCCGGCAGAAACGCCTCCCCCTCCCCCGCACTCTTCGGCGTAATCCGGCAGGAGGGAATGATATAACGATTGTCCCCGAGATAGGATTCCAGGCCTAGTCCGATCTGTTTCAGATTGTTGATGCAGCCCGTTCGTTTCGCCCGGCTGCGCGCCCCGTTCAACGCCGGCATCAGAAGTCCGGCAAGAATCGCCACAATCGCAATCACCACCAGGAGCTCGATGAGCGTAAACGCCGCCTTTCTTGTCACCTGGCCGTAGGCTTCCGGCGTCGCCGGGTCGTGGGCTTTTTTCGTTACCAGGTCGTGGGCGGCAGGGGGCGTGTCCGCCGCCCCCCGCACCCCCGGCGTCCGGCAAGGTGCCTCGTCGGGGAGCGTTGCTTGGTCGTGGGAGGCAGGGGGCGTGTCCGCCGCCCCCCGCACCCCCGGCGTCCGGCAAGGTGCCGGTGCCGCGTACGGGTCGGAGTCGGACTCGGCTGCGGTCGGCCGGCACGGGGAGAAAGAGCCGCAAAAACACGAAGCAATCTTCCCGCTTTTCTGCGGAAAGATTTCTTCGCGTTTTTGCTCCACTTCGCCGCTTGCCGAGCGGAGACTCTGTTGCGCGGCGATGATCGGCCGATTGGTTGTTTGATGGTTGGTTGGTACGGGGAGAGACGCGCTCTTCCGAGCCGCTTTCTCTCCCCCGAACCCCTCTCTTGTAATGCTGGGCGCTGGAATGGGCTGCGGGGCGGGAACGGGGCGGAACATGGTTTGTGTGTGAGGTTTTTTCTCTCCTCCGAACCCCTCTCCAGTTCTGCCGGGAACGGGAATGGGGTGCACAGAGTGGAAAAGACGATTGATCTTTTTACAGGGGAAAAGGTTATGGCACGTGAAACGATGGTTCATTTTCATGTCTCCTTTCACAATTCCAACGTCTTGATCCAGATTTCCGTGATCGGGGCAAATCTGCGTCGTTCCTCCGGTGTGAGCTCGCTGTGGATAATGCGGACAGCCTCGGCGTTGAACGCCTGTCCCTCCTCCGAAGTGCGGATCGTATTGAGCATTTCACGCCCTTTCCCGCTCATCGCCTCCCGGTGCCACTTCTCGGCCTGTTTCCGGATCGCGACGAACATTTTCTCGCGCTCCTCCTCCGGCATCGCCCGAATCTGCCGGAGCGTCTCGCTCATCGCTCCGGTCAACGCCCGAATCCGGATCGATTTCTGCTCCTCTTCCGGATATTTGCGCAACTGGCGGCGAAGATGATCAAGCACTTCCCGGCGTGAGCCGCGGTTGCTCTGCGGCGCAAACGCCCGGGCAAGTGTATCAACCAGTTCCCGCTCACTCCACTCCTCTTTCGCCAGAATCTCCTCGGAAGTCAGTGGCTCCGGCGTCAAATGAATGAGCAGTCCGCACAGTACGGCAATCACCGGCACCCCGATCAATGCCGGAATCAACAGCATTTTCCATCGGCCCGTCCCACGCCGCTTTCCGGTCCTTTTCTCCGGCTTCACATTCGCTCGCTCCCGCATAATGACACCTCCCGGATTGACTGAAATCTCGTTGCAATATAAAATTACATTTGTAATCGCAAAAATCAAGCCGGGATGTGCAGAAAAATCAAAATTTTTTATATGAAATATGTTAAATCTTTGTACTTAAACAGTATATAAGAATTACAAACGTAATCAAAAAAGGAGAGAAAGAGGACAAAAAAAGCCGGCGGCCGTTCTGCACGGCGACCGGCGGGATCGGAAAAACCGCTTCCGGATCAATACACCACAGTGAACCGATAGCGCACGGAGATCTCAGGTTTCGCCCCTTTTTCCCAGGCTCGGATGCAGTTGCCGACGACATAGATCTTGCCGGGGCGGACGGCTTTGATCATGACTTCTCGTGTCTGCGGAGCGCCGACCAGATCGCTTTCCGCAGGCAGCAGCCGCTCACCGGCCAACTCGACCGGCAAACCGGTTTTCGGCTGCGGGCCGGGTTTCCCGGTATCAGTCCGGAAAAACCAGGAGTAACCCGTCGTCGGATTCTCCTTGAGGGAAATTTTCGCATATTGCCCAACCTTGAGCCGGAAATCTTTCCCCGACTCCTGGATCGTCACGGTCAGCGCCGGCTCCGGGAAAGTGAGTTCCTCATCCGTTGTGGCGGAAGCACATCCACCTGCTGCCAGTGCCATCAGAACAGCCGCCGTTGTCATCGTCAAAATTCGTCTCATTCGCACTCCTCCGCGATCGTTTTCCATCAGTTCCGCACCTCTCTGCCGGCGACCGATTCGCGGATCAGTCGCCCGAGCAGGGCAAAATTCACCGGTACATTCAGCGGGAACACGCGCCCCAGCGACGCAAGTTCGCGCCGGAATTCATCCGAAAATGAACTCGCGATCACCACAACCGGCAGGTCGCGTCTGCCCGCAGCCTTACGCAACTCTCCGATCAGAATTGGCAACTCATATCCTTTCAAGGTCGGAGACACCACCAGAAAGTCGTAAGGTGCTTTGCGGATCTCCTCGAGCAGTTCCGCCGCCGTGGTGAAGCTGTGCACATCGATATTCTGTGCTCCAAGCAGCCGCCCCAGCAGCAGCGGAGCATCCGCAACTTCCGTCCCGTGAAGAACCTGAATCCTCTTCCCCTCCGGCGGCGGCAGCCGACGGGGTGACTCAGGTTCGCGCGGAGAAAAATCCCGGCCCGTACTGCGGGTCAGCAGGGATTCCCCGGTGCGTGAAACGCAACTGTCCGAAAGCTCAAACCGCAGAACCGCATTCGCCCGTTCTGTCGAAAATACCCTCAAAACGCCCCCCAGCTTCGCGGCGAGCTCTCTGGCAAATACAAGGCCGAGAATCGATATGCTGAGATTTTCCGCCGCTGACGCCTCCGGATCGTGGCTCTCCTCATATGCCCGGAACAACTCCGCCAGGGGCTCCCGCAGCGGAGCGTGCCTCGAGTCGCACACCTCAAACATCACCCGGTGATCCTCGCGGAAGCACGAGAGCACCAGCGTTTCTCCGGCGGCGGCCGCCCGCCCCACCGAGAGAATCATGATGGTCAGAAGCTGATGCAGCAGTTCGCGATCCTGGACAATCCGCTCCGGCGCGCTCGCAGAAAAGTGATTCACCAGCATGACTTCCCGGGCCTGCAGCGAAATCAGGTTGAACGCGACCAGTTCGCGCATCAACTCCGCCGTATTGAACTCGACCGCCTCAAAACGATCCCAGCGGTCACGATCCAGCCGGGAAATATCCAGCAGCCGGTCGATCTGTCGGGAAATCATCCCGACCCGGTGTCCGGTCTCATCCAGCAGCCGGACCATCTCGCGGCGATCCGGCTTCTCCGACTCAAGTTCCAGCAGCAGAATCCGGCAGAATCCCTTGATCGACCCCAGGGGAATCCGCATCTCCGGCAGCATGCGCGCGATGATCCGCAACTGAAGCATGGAGTGCGATTCCGCATCGCGCCTCGTTTCCGCCTCGCGCGAAAGCCGGAGCTTGAGTTTGCTGTTCAGATTCATCTGCCGGTCGCGCAGCAGATTCAATGCCGTGTAGAGCAAACGCACTTCGTCGTTGCTGTTGCCGTACTCCGCCAGTCGGGACGGAAACTCTCCCGCCGCGAGTCGGTCGGCAAAATCGATCGCATCCCGCAACGGCAGCACCACTCGACGGATAATCCGCAGCAGAACCAGAACCGTCAGCAGAAATCCGAGCACCAATCCGCCCAGTCCGCACAGCAGCAGCCATTCCGTCACGTGGCTCTCCTCCATGAAGTGACGGGAATCGATCCACTCCGGAAATCCGAGCAGAAGAATCGGGATCGCGCAGAGACCGCACAGCAACCCGAGCAGGAGAATACTCCCGGTGATTTTTCCGGTGATCTTCATACGCGTCAACTCCTCCTCTTTCTTTTTTACGGTTGCCTGGACCCCAGCCGCTTCAGAAAACGGCCGAAAAACGCCCGCGTCTCGGTTCCCGGCCCGGGGCCGGCATTCTCCCCTTTCTCTGCGGCCTCCCGCAGAATGCGGATGATTTCCGGATATTCGGGACGCTCATCGGGAGAATATGCGAGCATCCGATCGACCAGATCCGACAGCTCCACGGGACAGTTGATCGACAATTTGGCCAGAGGCGGATACTCTTTCCGGTTTCTCCGTTCGAGCAGGTCCTCCGGTTCTCCGACGATGCCGAACGGCGGAGAGCCGGCCAGAAGTTCATAAATCGTCACTCCGAGGCTGAAAATGTCCCCCCGATAATCCTCCGCTCCGAAAAAGAGACGCTCCGGACTCACGTAGGCCGGACTGGCGAATCCCCCCCGCACCGATGCGAATCCTTTTCCCACCGACACATCGGCCAGATCGAAATCCCCGAGTTTCGCCTCCCCCTCTTTCGTAAGCAGGATATTCCCCGGCTTCACATCATGATGCGCGACCCCGCGCCCGTGCGCATAGGCCAGCCCCTCGGCGATCACCGTGAGCTGCCCGAGCAGTACCGGACGGGAGGGGAGCGTCCGCGCTTTCAAATGGTGTTCAAGGCTGCCGTTGTCCATAAAACGCATTGCCATGAAAGCCTGATTCTCCCAGATGCCGCAGTTGTAGACCGGAATGATCCCCGGATGGCTCAACCTGGAGACGATTTTCGCCTCCGCGAGAAAATGTTCCTCTTCACTTTTCACATCTTCGTTGGCCGGGTCGAGAATCTTCACCGCAACCCGCCGTGCGAGTTGCGGATCGATCGCCCGATAGACGCAGGACATTCCGCCGCGGCCGCAGAGTTTCTCCAGCAGATACCGCTCAAACCGCATCGGAACGCGCAGAATCGTCCCGCACTCCGGACAGGCTACGCGGGAAAACGGTTCGAGTCCGCTCATGTCGAGCTTCGCCTTGCATCCGCGGCAGAATACCTTGATCGGTTCCGGCTCAGTTTGCGGCATATGCGAACACCTCCTGTGCGGGAGACTCGTCCTCGAGCTCCACCGGCCCGACCGGATGCTCCTGCGAGAGAATCTCGAAACGCAGATCGTTCCGGTCGAGTTCGGCGAGTCTCCGCTCGAACAGCGCCCGGACCAGCCCCGGATCGTTGCATTCGCCCGAAAGATGTGCGAGCATGAGAACCGACGTCCGGGCCGTGAGCAGTTCTCCGATCACTTCGGCGGCGACGACATTGTCGAGATGGCCGTGCCGGCCGAGAATGCGCCGCTTCAAATAGAGCTGACGATCGGAGTCCCGCAACATTTTCGCATCGTAATTGCTCTCGAGAATCAGCGCGCTGCAATCGCGAAGGCGCTGTTTGACCAGGGCGTTCACGTCGCCGAGGTCGGTTGCAATCCCGACGGAACAGCTTCCGTGCCGGATCACGAATCCGACCGGACAGACCGCGTCATGCTGAACCGCGAACGGCGAGATCTCGAATCCGGCGATCTGGAAGTCGTGGCCGGGCTCGAATTCGAGCACCCGCCCGGGGAGTTTCCCGCGGCGGCGCAGATAGTCCGCCGTCGAAGCCGCCGTGCAGAGCGGAATCCCGAGTTCGTCGCAGAAAACCCGGCACCCTTTGGAGTGGTCGTCGTGTTCATGAGTCAGAAGCGCGGCGCGCAACCGCCCGGGATCGAGCCCGAGAGAAGCCATGCGATTCCGGAGTTCGCGGCGGGAAAATCCCATATCCACGATCAGTGCTCCCGTCTCGCAGGAGAGAACCAGTGCATTGCCCCGGCTGCCGCTGCCGAGAACGCTCAATTTGACCATAACAACCCTGTCCGTTCCAGAAAAAACCGCCTTTCTCCGGCGGTGATTGTGTTTTTTTATCGAAAAATCCCGAATCCGGGTGGAAAAATGCCGTTTTCAAATTTAAATTCTATCCGGGCAAAATGCAAACACGTTTGGCCCGAAACAACAAGTTTTTCAAAAGATTATTTTTTAATATATCACCATGTCCGGAAATCAGCAAACGCTAAGCACCACTCTCAGGCAGGAACAACAGCTTTCGGCGCGACAGCTTCAGAGCCTGGAACTCCTGAATCTCCCCCTGCTGGAACTTGAAGAAAAACTGACTCAGGCGATGGAGAGCAATCCGCTGCTCGAGGCCGAGTGCGACTCCCCCCTGCCCGAGCCGGAACCCGCTCCGACCGCCTCCGGTGAGGACGAAGCTCTTCTCCCCGCCGAGGCCGCGGAAGCCGACGAGTGGAGCGACGAACTTCCGCTGCCTCCGGAACGCACCACTTCCGATGAAGATGAAGAGCGGCGCGAATACTGGATGAACTCTCTGGCCGCGGCTCCCTCTTTGCAGGAACAGCTCGAATTTGAACTCTCGATGACCGTTCTGCCGGACGATGTCCGCAATGTGGCGTCGGAGATCATCGGCGGAATCGACGATACGGGTTATCTGCGCAGTACCGTCGCGGATATCGCCATGTCGACGGGCGAACCGGTCGAAACCGTGGAGAAAGCGCTGCAGGTCGTGCAGAGTTTTGATCCGCCCGGCGTCGGCTGCCGTGACCTCGCGGAGTGCCTCCGCCTCCAGCTCGAGCGGAAGCATGCGCTCACGCCGCTTCTGCAGGAGATTCTCGACCACCATCTTGAAGAAGTCGCGCGCAATCGTCTGCCGCAGTTGGCCCGGACGCTCAAAGTTCCGCTCGAAGAGTTGAATGCCGCGCTCGATGAATTGCGCAAACTCTCCCCGTATCCCGGATCGGCGCTCGCTCCGGAGCACTCGGAATTCATCGCTCCGGAGGTGGAGATCGTGCGGCACGACGGAGAATTTGAAGCGCGCGCCTGCAAAACCGGCGCACCGCGGCTCTTTCTGGCCGAACGGTATTTGAAACTGCTCGAGACGCCCGATCTTTCCCCGGCCGACCGCGCTTATCTGCGGGAAAAGCTGCAGCAGGCGCGCGATCTCATGCGGGCGCTGGATCTGCGTCAGAGCACGATCGTCCGGATTGCAAATGTCATCGCCCGAACCCAGCGGGATTTCCTCGAACATGGGGTTGAGGCGCTGCATCCGCTCACGATGCGTCAGGTCGGCGAGGAGCTCGACCTGCATGAAACCACAGTCAGCCGGGCCGTCGCGAACAAGTTTGTCCGGACGCCGCAGGGAATTTTCCCGTTGAAGTTCTTCTTCAGCGCCGGATTTACCGCCGAAGACGGTGCGGAACTCTCCAACCGGGCCATCATGGAAAAAATCCGCGAACTCATTCAGAAAGAGCCGCCCGACAAACCGCTCTCCGATGAACAGCTCGCAAGGCAGCTCAAACTTCTCGGCATCGCCGTCGCGCGGCGCACCGTCGCCAAATACCGCGAAGCGATCGGCATTCCCTCTTCGAGTCTGCGCCGGAAACACGTCTGATCCGTCAAATCAAAGTTTGATCTCCATGACATAATCATCCATCACAAAGCCGCTGCCGATATCTGTGACACTCTCGCGCACTTTCACGAAACCATTGCGCTCGTAGGCGCGGATTGCGGTGGCATTGTGCTTATTCACGTTCAGATGCAGCACCCGGTACTCACGGCTCCGCGCCTCTTCGATCACATGCCGGAGCGCGAGCGTGCCGATGCCGCGGTCGTGATACGCCTTGTCGAGATAAAGTTTATGCAGCTTCGCACAGAAGTGCGGATGCTCCTGGCACGGACCGTAGCTCGTGAATCCGATCGGCTTGTCGCCGTCGTAAATCAGATCGAACCGGGTTCCCTCGGCATACTCCTGTTCGAGCACCGGCAGATCGTACATCATTTTGAGCATATAGCGGATCTGCCCGTCGCTTAAAATCGAACGGTAGGCGTCCGGCCAGATCCGTTCTGCGAGCGCAGCAACGGTCGAAAGTTGATCTTTTCCGGCGGAACGGATGGTGATGTTTGTGACGTCGTAAGGCATGAGACACACTCCTCTCTCGGTGAAAATTCCTTAGAGAAGAAATATAGCACTTTGTCGCAGAAATTGCAAGAAACGCGCTTCGGCTCCGCCCCGGCTATCCCTGTCGCCGATAGACTTTTCCGAACACTTTCATAACCTGCTGAAGGTCGGCCCAGGCTTCGCGTTTGGCCGACTCCTGACGCAGAAGAAACGCGGGATGAAAGGTCGGCATGACCGGAATGCCTTCATACCCGAGCCATTTTCCGCGCAACTTCGTGATCCCGTCGCGTTTGCCGAGCAGAAAATTCACGGCGGTCGCACCGAGCAGCACGATGACTTCGGGTTGAACCAGTTTGATTTGTCGTTTGAGATAGCCGATGCAGGCGGCTGCCTCGTCGGGCGACGGGACGCGGTTCCCCGGCGGCCGGCACTTCACGACATTGGCGATATAGACCTCTTCGCGCGCAAACTGCATTGCGGCGATCATCTTGTTGAGCAGCTGCCCCGCCCGTCCGACGAAAGGGCGTCCCTGCATATCCTCGTCATAGCCGGGGCCCTCGCCGATGAACATCAGTTTCGCATGCGGATCCCCCTCCCCGAAGACGACGTTGTGACGAGTCGCGGCCAGCGGGCAGCGACTGCAGGCAAGCACGATCGGCCGCAGCTCATCGAGAGACCCGATTCGTTCCAGAGCGGCCGGCGCCGGCGCGATCCGGGCCGCTTGCGGCAACTCACGCCCCGGAGACGGCGCGGAAACCGGTGCCGGAATCGGGCGCGGAATCGACCGCGGCGCGGCGGGGACGGCCGCCTGAACCGGACGCGGTGCCGGTTTCCGCGCCGGAACGGGAGGCGTCCGATCGGTCATGAACTCGCGGAGCACGTCCGGGTCGATGCTCTGCCCCGGATGCGTTTCGGCATCCTTCCGGATGCATGCAATCAGACTCTCGAAAAACTCCTGCGCCATACTCTCCCCCGTTCCGGCCGTTAAATATCATGAATTTTCATCGGCATGATGGCAATTTCCCGCCAATGGTGTTATTTTATAGGAATGAGCCGGAATGCGGCTCGGAATAATATAGTGCGTTTTTCAGAATTTAAAAGCAGAGATTCGGGAAAGTTTTCATGTTCAGCTTTTTTTTGCAGCCCCTCGCGGTTGCTGCGGAACCGACGGTCGTTGTGGAATCCGAGGTGCCCGCGGTAACGCCGGATATCACGAAAGTCGACAGCATCGAGGATGGGTTCGGCTATTTCCGTCTTCTCTGGGAAAAGACGGTGGAGTGGTTTCGCAGCGAGCAGGAGAATTTGCTTGAGCTGGCGATCGGAATCGCCGTCACAATCATCGTGGCGTTCCTCATCCGCTGGCTTTTCCGGGCGCTGCTGCCGAAACTTCTGCGGAAACTGCCATCGGAATTGCCGCTCAAGATCGTCGATCGACTGGGTGCGCCGCTCACGCTGCTGATTCTTCTCGTCGGGTTTTCGGCCTGCAACAATCTCGTGCATCTGCCCGGAGCCATCGCGCTGTGGCTGGGGAAGACCTTCTATGCGGGGTTCATTCTCGCGTTTCTCTGGGGGATCTTCCGCATCATTTCGCTGGTGGATTTCTACCTGCGGCAGAGGCGGGTCAATGAAGATCGCAAGCTCAATCAGCTGTTTGCCGATCTCGTTCGTCGCACCATCAAAACCGCCGTGTGGGTGATGGCGATCATCTTCATCGCCCAGAATCTGTTCAATCTGAACGTGGCGGCACTCGTCACCGGCGCCGGGGTGATCGGCCTGGTACTCGCGTTCGCCGCTCAGAATACCGTTGGGAATCTCTTCGGCGCCATGTCGATCGTCTCAGACAAGACGTTCAAAATCGGCGACCGGGTCACAATCGGCGAAGCATCCGGTTCGGTGGAAGAGGTCGGACTGCGAAGCACCCGGCTGCGCTCTCTGGATGGAACGCTCTGGAACATCCCGAACCGCATTGTCGCAGATAACACCATCGAAAACATTACGGAACGGCCTTATCTCAAATATTCGTTCACGCTCGGGCTGGTTTACAGCACCACGCCGGAGCAGATGCGTCTCGCATTGAAAATTCTGGGAGAGATCCTCGACCATCATCCCGGGTTCGACCTTGAAGGACAGCCGCCGCTCTATTTCTTCACGGATTTTCAGGCCTGTTCTCTCGACATCAGCGTGATTCTCTGGTTTCAGACGCTTGATTACATCCAGATGCAGAGGTGGAAGCAGGAGATCAATCTGGAGATTCTCGAACGATTCAACGCGGCCGGGCTGGAATTCGCCTACCCGACCAGCACAAACTATCTGATCACACAAAACTCAACCGCTGAAACAACTAAGGAGCAAGTGGTAAAATGAAAGTAATCGTCGCCTATTCCGGCGGACTTGACACCTCCGTGATCGTCAAGTGGGTCAAAGAGAAGTACAACGCCGAAGTGATCGGCTTCTGCGCCGACGTGGGCCAGGAGGAGGAACTCAACGGCGTCGAAGAAAAGGCGATCCGCACCGGCGCTTCCAAGTGCTACGTCGAGGATCTGACCGAGGAGTTCGCCCGCGACTTCATCTTCCCGATGATGCAGGCCAACGCGATTTACGAGGGGAATTACCTGCTCGGAACTTCGATCGCGCGTCCGCTCATCGGCAAGCGCCTCATCGAGATCGCCCGCGCCGAGAAAGCCGACGCGATCTGCCACGGCGCCACCGGCAAGGGGAACGACCAGGTCCGCTTCGAGCTGACCGCCTATGCGTTCGAACCGAACATCAAAATTATCGCCCCGTGGCGCGAGTGGGATTTCGCGGGACGCATGGATCTCGTGGAATATGCGAAGAAAAACGGCATTCCGGTCACCACGACCGCGGCCAAGCCGTACAGCATGGACCGCAATTTGCTGCACATCAGCTTCGAGGGCGGCATTCTCGAGGACCCCTGGAACGAGTTCCCCGATGAGATCGCGGTCATGACCAAGCCGCTGTCGCAGGCGGCCGACAAGCCCGAAGACGTCATCATCTACTTCGAGAAAGGCGTTCCGAAGAAAGTCAACGGCGAGGAGCTCTCTCCCGCGAACATCATGCGCAAACTCAATGCGCTCGGCAAGGAGCACGCGGTCGGCCGGGTCGACATCGTCGAAAACCGCTTCGTCGGCATGAAGTCGCGCGGCGTCTATGAGACCCCCGGCGGCACGATTCTGAACATCGCCCACCGCGGACTCGAGGAGATCACGATGGACCGCGAGGTCATGCACCTGCGCGACAGCCTGATCCCGCGCTACGCGGACATGGTTTACAACGGCTTCTGGTACGCGCCGGAGCGTGAGATGCTCCAGGCCGCGATCACCGAGAGCCAGAGGTTCGTCACCGGCGAAGTCCGCGTGAAGCTCTTCAAGGGAGCCTGCCATGTGACGGGCCGCCGCTCCGAATACAGCCTCTACGACGATCACGTCGCGAGCTTCGAGGACAACCGCGCCTACAACCACAAGGATGCCGAAGGCTTCATCCGGCTCAATGCGCTGCGGCTGCGCGTGCTGGCCAACAGCAAGCAGAAGCGTTACTGATTCCGACTGCAATTCATGGAGAGATTCAAAATGTCGAAAAATTATAAAATCGCCGTACTTCCGGGCGACGGCACCGGTCCGGAAGTGATCGCCGAGGCGGTCAAAGTTCTCGATGCCGCCGGCAGAAAATTCGGTTTCACGACCGAGAAAGAGTATTACAACTGGGGTGGCGAACACTACCTCAAGACCGGGGAGACGCTCCCCGCCGACGCGAAAGCGCAGCTTGAAAAGCACGACGCCGTCCTGCTCGGCGCGATCGGCCACCCGGATGTGAAGCCGGGCATCCTCGAGAAAGGGATTCTGCTGAAGCTGCGTTTCGACCTCGATCAGTACATCAATCTGCGTCCCGTGAAGCTCTACGCCGGAGTCGAGACTCCGCTCGCGAACAAGAAGCCCGAGGACATCGACTACGTCGTCGTGCGTGAAAACAGCGGCGGGGTCTATACCGGCATGGGCGGCAACGTCCAGATCGATACGCCGGACGAAGTCGCCTGCCAGAACTGGGTCTACACCCGCTCGCAGGTCGACCGCTGTTTGAAGTTCGCGTTTGAGCTTGCGGCGAAGCGCCACACGAAAGAGAATCCGTGGCGCGGACTCTCCGAGGAGGACCGGAAAGCCGGTTACACCTCGCAGCTCACGCTGGTCGGCAAGACCAACGTCCTCACCTACGTCTGCGGTCTCTGGGACCGCGCGTTCCATGCGATGGCGAAAGATTTCCCGACCGTTAAGACGAACTACTGCCATGTGGACGCCGCGACGATGTGGATGGTGAAGAATCCGGAGTGGTTCGACGTGATCGTCACGGAAAACCTCATGGGCGACATCATCACCGATCTGGCGGCGATGACCTCCGGCGGCATGGGC
The DNA here is from genome assembly GCA_944389935.1 of uncultured Victivallis sp. Classification (GTDB taxonomy): domain Bacteria; phylum Verrucomicrobiota; class Lentisphaeria; order Victivallales; family Victivallaceae; genus Victivallis. The sequence goes on along the minus strand of CALXOE010000002.1, from coordinate 92,026 downwards.
GTCGCCTCGGGCGGCAACCTGAATCCGAAAGGCGTGAGCATGTTCGAGCCGATCGGCGGCTCTGCTCCGAAATACACCGGCAAGAACGTCATCAACCCGCTTGCGGCGATCGGCGCGGCGGCGATGATGCTCGACTTCCTCGGAGAAAAGGAAGCCGCGCAGGCGATCGAGAAGAGCATTGAGTTTGTCACCGGCAACAAGCTCAAATCGATGGCTGCGGGCCGTATGGGCTATTCGACCACCGAAGTCGGCGACCTCGTGGTCGAGAACCTGTAATTTCAGGAGAGCGCCATGGAACAGCCCGGCATGCCGGAAATTCTCGAAAGTCTGACGGAAAACGGGAGCTACATCCCGTTTGAAGGTTCCGGCTACTCCGGGCTCGTGCGACGGGAATGGATGCATGCCGGGAACGATCCGGCGGTGATCCTGAATAAGATCAACGACCCTGACGCCCGACGCTGCAAGAACGGGCGCAAGGTTTTCGCCGTCGTCGCGGACGGCGTCTTCATCAAGCGTTACAACTTCCGGGGGTACTGGAACGGCTTCCGGAAGTTGTTCAAACTTCCCCGGCCGGAGCGGGTTCTGGCCGGAGCGGTGCGGTTGCGGGAGTTTGAAATTCCGACGCCGGAAGTTCTGGTGGCGGCGCGGCGGACGAGATTCCGGATTCCCTACGAGGATTTCGTCGTAACCCGGGAGCTCTCTTCGCTGCAGCTTCCTCTCGACAAACTCGCCGCCGAATTCGCGCAGGGCGACCCCTACCGGCAGTTCGTTTCAGGCGTGACCGCGCTGCTGGTCAAGATGCACGCGGCGGGCGTTGAACATGGGGATTTGAGTCTGCGCAACATCTTCTGCCGCAAGAGTCCCGTCGGGATCTACTCCGGCTGGGGGGTCATCGATCTCGACGGCTGCAAAATTCACGTGGAGGAGATGCCGGAGCCGCGTCGTAAACGCGAGCTTGCGCGCGTGATCTCCTCGTTTCTGCGCTGCGTGAAAGCGCGGGCACCGAAAGTGAAGCTTGATTTCGACACGGTCATCGGCGACTTCACGCGCAAATACAAGGAGCTTTCCGGCTACAATCTGGCCGGGAGCGCGCTCGACAACCGGGTCGGCTATCTGACCGGCCGCATCCGGAAGGACGGCAGGCAATGACGGGAGAGTGGCTGCTCTGGCGCGACACGGTGCACGATCCGTTCTTCAACATGAGCATGGATGAGATTCTGCTCGAAGAGGCCGGGAATCTCGGAGCTCCGCTGATCCGCACCTACCGCTGGGACCGCCCCTCTCTGTCGATCGGCAGTTCGCAGCTCTACCCGGAGACGGAGGCGGCACGTTACGCGATCGTGCGGCGTCCGACTGGCGGCGGCAATGTTTTTCACGATGGGGATCTCACCTACACGGCCGTGATTCCGGCGGGACACGCGCTCACGAGTCTGAACCGGATGGAGAGTTACCGCGTTTTTCATGAGGCGATGCTCCCGATGCTCACGGCACTCGGCGTGACGGCGGAACTTCAGAGCAGCGAAACCGCGCACGTCGACCGGGCGACGATGAAGTGTTTCGTCTCCCCGAGCAAATTCGACATCATCGCCGCGGGAAACGGCGGCAAATACGCCGGTGCAGCTCAGCGGCGCACCCGGAACGGCATTCTGCATCAGGGGAGCATCCGGCTCGAAGTCGCCGGGGGAGACTGGGAGAAATTGAATGCGGCGCTGATAACGGCTCTGGAATCATTTTTCCGAGTCACGTTCCGGGAACGGCTGATTCCGGATGAGTGGATCGAGCGGGCGGAATCTCTCGCCCGCAGCAAATACGAAAGTGCGGAGTGGAATCGTGACGCGCAATATCGATGAACTCAAAAATCGGCTCGGCCCGGATATTCCCTGGAGCAACCGGCTCAATGAAGCGCTGACTCACCGTTCCTACGCGGTGGAGAACGCCCTCCCCTACGACAATCAGCGGCTCGAATTTCTCGGCGACGCGGTGCTCGAGATCGTGTTGACCGAATACCTGTTCCGACTCTATCCCGAGTGCGATGAGGGGGCAATGACCAAAATGCGGTCGGCCCTGGTTCGTGAGGGTGCGCTGGCGGCACTCGCCCGCAAGCTCGAACTTGGAGAATATCTGCTCGTCGGACGCGGCGAACAGGAGGCGGGTGGCGCAGGCCGCGACTCGACGCTGGCGGATCTTTTCGAGGCGGTTCTGGGCGCGCTCTATCTCGACGGGGGGTTCGATTGTGTCAAGCGATTCATACTGAGTATGTTCCGCGAGGAATACCCCGATCCGCGCTCGCTCCTGAGTTCGATCAATCCGAAAGGGTTGCTTCAGGAGTACTCCCAGCGTCGCTGGGGAAAGCCGCCGACCTATACCGTGCTGCGCACGACCGGCCCGGAACATCTGCCGATCTACGAAGTGGAAGTCACGCTGCACGGCTATGTCGCGTTCGGCCGCGCCGCCAGCCGCAAACAGGCCGAGGGCGTTGCGGCGCAGAATCTTTACATCTACCTGACGGAACATGAGGGAAAAGAATGAACTGCGAATTCAAACTTCCGGATGAGATCCTGTTCGGCTGCGGGGAACGGCATAAACTCGTTTCCAAACTCCCCGCCGGAAATGTTCTCGTCGTCGCGGGACGCCACTCGAAAGAGCGGGTGGAATCCGAACTGCTGCCGGAGTTGAAAGGGCGTGAAGTCCGGATCGTCGCCGACGTCCGCCCGGAGCCGCCGCTCGAGGATGTCGAGCGCGTGCTCGCCGCCGGCCGGGAAATCCATGCGGCGAACGTCATCGGCTGGGGCGGCGGTTCGGCGATCGACACGGCCAAAAGCGCGGCGGCGCTCCTGCCGCTCGACGGGAGCGTGGCGGACTACTTCTACGGACGCGGGAAAATTCCCGGCAAAGGGTGTTTCTTCGCGGCGCTGCCGACCACTTCCGGAACGGGAGCGGAGATCACGCCGAATGCGGTGCTGCTCGACCCGGAAACGGGGATCAAGCAGTCGCTCCGGCACGATACGATGTTCGCGGATACGGCGATCGTCGACCCCGAACTCACATACGACTGCCCGCCCGGCGTCACCGCCGCGAGCGGATTCGACGCGCTGACGCAGGCGATTGAGAGTTTTCTCTCGAAAAAGGCGACCCCGTCGAGCGAGGCGCTCGCGCTCAAAGCGGCGCTCTCGATTCATCCGGCGCTGCTCCCGGCCGTCCGCAGCAGTTCGATTCCGGAGCGGATCGCGATGGCGGAGGGGAGCATGCTTGCCGCCATGGCGTTCACGCAGTCGAGTCTCGGAGCGGTGCACGGCATCGGCCATCCGCTCGGGAGTCTGCTGCACGTGCCGCACGGCGTCTGCTGCGCGGTGCTGCTGCCGGAGCTGCTGCGCTGGAATCTGCCGGCCTGCCGGGAGAAGATGGCGTTTCTCGCCCGCATGCTGATCCGCGACACGCCGGAGGCGCTGATTGCGGCGCTGGAAGAGTTGCGGCGCGCAGCGGGTCTGCCTGCGGACTTCCGCGGATACGGGCTGCGGGAAGAACACTTCGATTTCATCGTCAAAAATTGCCGTTCCGGCAGCATGAGGAGCAATCCGCGCGACTTCAGCGACCCGGAAGTCGCGGCGATTTTAAGGGGAGTCGCAGGATGAAACGCATCACCGCACTCGGCCCGAATCCGGCCTGGCAGAAGACATTGTTTTTCGACCGCTTCCGTTACGGGGCGATCAACCGCGCGAGGGAGATGCAGACGTTTCCGGGGGGGAAAGGAATCAATTTCTGCCGGGCGGCCGCGTGCCACGGCAGAGTTGCCGCACGGCTGATTCAGTTTGCCGGCGGTGAAAACGGCGGGAAGATCCGGGCGGGACTCGCGGAAGAAGGGATGCCGGTCTTTTCGGTGCCGACCGTCGCGCCGACCCGTTGCTGCACGACTTGTCTGTGTCTGGAGACGCAGACGATGACCGAGGTGATCGAGCCGTCGTTCGCGGCGGACGCCGCGGAGGTCGATGCGCTGCTCGAACGGTTCGACGAGTGGCTCCGGGAGTCGGACGCCGGGGCGTTCTGCGGTACGCTGCCGACCGGAACCGATCCGATGCTCTATCCGCGCGCGGCCGCAATCGCCGCGGAACACGGCCGGCCGCTGCTGGTCGACTCCTATCAGAATCTGCGCCCGGTATTTGCATCGAATGCGGAACTCTGGCTCAAGATCAACGCGGACGAACTCCGCGCGATGACCGGTGCGGATGATATCGCAACGGGGTTGAAGAGGGTATTCGACTCCCCGGCCGTGAAACTTGCGGCGATCACGGACGGCCCCGGCATGGCGTATGCCTCCGACGGCAGCCGGATCGTCACCTACAATCTGCCGCAGCTGGAAAGGGTTGTGAATCCGATCGGCTGCGGCGACACCGCCAGTGCGGTCTGGGCGAGCGAACTGCTCTGCGGCGTCGATCCGTTCGAGGCGTTCCGGCTGGCGCTGGCGGCGGCGAGTGCAAACTGTCTCTCGGCCTTTCCCGGCAGCTTCTCCCCGGCTGACGCAGAGGAGATCGCGCGCGGGATCGAAATGGAGGCAACCCGTGTCTGAAATCGAACTTCAGAGAATCGGAACGAACTTCACCGGGAAAACCTGTTTCACCCATGCACGCGCGGCAGTTGCGCCGAACGGATCTGCCGTCATGACCACACAGCCGCTGCGGCTCTCCGGCAGCGACATCTATTACGGCCTGCATGAGCTGACCAGCCGGGACGGCGGACGGAACTGGTCGGAGATCCGCGAAGTCCCGAATCTGGCGCGCCGTCCGTTTCCGGGCGGAGAGGGACGGGAAATCGCGATGGCGGATGCGACCCCGCTCTACCACCGGGCAACGGGGAGGTTTCTGCTCACGGGAGCGAGCATGCTCTACTGCGACGACGAATTCGTCCCGCCGCCGCGGCCGCGCCACACGGTCTACAGCACGATGGATCCCGTGACCGGGAGCTGGAGCGCATACCGCACTCTCGATATGCCGGACGACCCGGAAGAGACCTTTTTCGCCGGCGCCGCCGGCAGTGCGCAATGCCTCGAACTCGACAACGGCGAACTGCTGATCCCGTTCTACACCATGACTCGCAAAGAGGCGTGCGACCCGTGGCACAACAGCTGTCGCGCGGCCGTCATGCGGTGCGGATTCGACGGCGGGACGCTGCGCTTTCTCGAATGCGGGAACTTCCTGACGACTCCGGTGCCGCGTGGATTCTGCGAACCCTCGATCACCGCATACGGCGGCCGTTATTTCCTCACGCTGCGCAATGACGAAGCCGGTTTCGTCGCGACGGGCGGGGACGGGCTGCACTACTCCGATCCCGTCGAGTGGCGATTCGATGACGGCGAGATGCTCGGGAATTACAACACTCAGCAGCACTGGATCACGGGCGGCGGGCGGCTCTTTCTGGTCTACACCCGGCGGGCGGGGAACAACGACCATGTCTTCCGTCACCGCGCCCCGCTCTTCATCGCGGAGGTCGATCCGGAACGGCTTCGCGTCATCCGCTCGACGGAGCGGATCGCCGTACCGGAACGCGGCGCGCGGCTCGGCAACTTCGGCTGCTGCCGCCTCAACGACCGTGAGTCGTGGGTCGTCGCCTCGGAGTGGATGCAGAGTCCGGGCCCGCTCGGTCCGGAAAATCTGCAGCGCTGTCTCGATCACGGCAGCGACAACTCGATTTTCATCGCCCGGATCCGCTTCTGACGGCCGCCGCCTGAAACGAAAAATCCCGGCTTCCGCCGGGACTCTCCACAACTTACTTCTCGCGGGTGATCAGATAATCGACCAGTCCGAGCAGATACGTTCGGAACTTGTTCTTCGGGAACTCATTCAGAATCCGGCGCGCTTTGTCCGCAAGATCTTCCGCCTCGGAATTCAAACTCCCGGCCGCACCGGAGTCGACCATGATGCCGCGGACGATATCAAGATCGTGCTGCGTATATTCCCGGCGTCCGAGCATCCGCAGCAGCTGTGTGCGGGCGGCGGGGTCAGCCATCCGGAGTGCGGAGAGCAGCAGCAGTGTCGCCTTGCCCTCGCGCAGGTCGCCGCCGATCGGTTTTCCGAGGGTCTTGAACTCGCCGAAAATCCCGAGGTAGTCGTCGCGCAACTGAAAGGCGTTGCCGGCAGCGAGCGCGAATTCTCCGAGTTTCTTCACCTCCGGCGTTTCGGGGTCGTCCGTCTCGAGCGCGATCATTGCGCCCGCTTCAGCGCAGAAACGCAGCAGCGCGCCGGTCTTGCCCATGAGCATTTCGCGCACCTCGTCGAGCTCGATCGACTCGACCGGACGCAGCGAAAACTCGACGTCGAGCGCCTCCCCGCTGATGAGATCGCGGTTCGCCAGTTCCTGAAACCGGCGCATGAGGCCGACCACCACTTTCGGAGCGACCCCGTGATCAGTCGCCCGCAGCAGCAGGTCGTTCGCCCATCCCTGCTGCACGTCTCCGGTCAGAATCGCGAAGTCGCGCCCCGTGCGCGCAGCCTCGTCCTCCGAGAGTCCGAAACGGCCGCGCACTTCGTTCATGAGCGCGACGTGGCAGGCGGGACGGTTCCGGCGGGTCGGATCCTGGTCGATGATGTCGTCATGGACGAGCGTCCAGTTGTGGCAGACCTCCGCCGCCGCCGCGGGATAGAGCGCCTGCTCCTGCGTTCCGCCGAGCAGACCGCAGCACCAGATCACAATCGCGGGACGCAGCCGTTTGCCGCCGTTGAGCGGATAGTCCAGCGCCGCCGTCCGCAGATATTCGGGACGGATCGTCTTCGGAAAACCATCCGACGCCAGCAGCGCATCGATCGATTTGGAAACTTTTCCAAGTTGTTCCAACATGTTTTCTCCTCCTGAAACACGTAAAATCAGAAACAGGTCGTCGCCCGGACACTCGTCCAGAGCTGGCTGTTCAGGTCGATTTTCTTGCGACGCCGCGTCGCGAGCGAGATCGGCACATGCGTGAAGTTGTCTCCCCAGTGGCCGATCACCATGTCGGTTCTCCCGGCCATCGCGGCATGCACCGCATTCTGCGCGAGCATCGCGCAGAATACCGCGTCGGCGCCGTGGCACGGGCCGCTCCGGACCGCGTAGGAGGTGTCGAAATACTTCACGTTCACTTCGATGTTCAGCTTCTTGAAATATTCGCGGATCTTGTCGCGCAGCAGAATGCCGATGTCGTTGTGAATCAGATTTCCGGAGGCGTCGTGCATCTCCGGCAGATTTTCAAAGAGCTCCTGCCCCGCACCTTCGGCGACGATCATCACGGCGTGATGCTTGCTGTTCATGCGTTCGACGAGATTCGGGAGCAGCGCGTCCGGCCCCTCCCCCTCGAGCGTGAACTTCCGTTCCGGCACGAGACAGTAGTTGATATACGAATTCGCGAGCGCAGCGTATGCCGCGATAAATCCCGAATCGCGCCCCATCACACGCACAAGCCCGATGCCGTTATAAGCCCCCTTGGCCTCGTTGTGTGCCCCGGAGACGAAGTGGCCGCAGGTCGCGACCGCCGTCTCGAACCCGAACGACTTGTCGATGAAACCGATGTCGTTGTCGATCGTCTTGGGGATCGCAATCACGCTGATCGAGAGTCCGCGTCTCTGCGCCTCGATCGCGATCTCATGCGCACAGCGGGCGGTTCCGTCGCCGCCGATGCAGAAGAGCAGATTGATGTTCATGCGCATGAGCGTGTCGACCATCACGGCGGTGTCCTCCTCTCCGCGCGAGGAGCCGAGAATCGTCCCGCCCTGCTCGTGGATGTCGTCGGTGTTCTCGTCGGTCAGCACCAGCGGGGCCAGTTTGCTGGCCGGATTCAGCCCGCGATAGCCGTACCGGATGCCATAGACGATCGGCACCCGATACTGATTGCGCAATGTGCTGGTCAGAAATTTAATCACGTCATTCAGTCCGGGGCAGAGTCCGCCCGCGGTCAGGACTGCCGCCTTGCTCCACGCCGGGTCATGATAGATTTTCGCCCGGGGACCGGCCAGTTCAAACGCGGGGATCGTCTCGCCCTTTCTCACATATTCGGCAAGTTTCACGGCGTCGCTGTCATAAGCCACGGTGGCGTCGTCCGGAATGAACGCCGTCGTCGGGCTGAGCGGAGAATCAAGCAGCCTCTTCCCGAGGCTGGCAATCTGAAAATCACTGCTGTTCATACGAGTCAAATTTCTCCTTTCCGGATGCTGTCATTCACACTCGGGTACTTTAAGATAGTCGTTTCCCGCAGAAATAGCAACCGGAAGAGCTGGATTTTTTCAAACTTTAACACTATATTTGTTAAAAACACCAACTCTGGAGCAGCGATGACAACAGAAACACGCAGGAAGCCCCTCCCCGCCTGGGAGAGCTCCCCCGCGGCCCGGACCGCGGAACGGATCGCCCGGGCGATCTGCGGAGCCGTACTTCCGGGAGCCTTTCTCGCTGCGGCATTCACCTGCGCGCTCGATCTGTTCCGTTCCGGCACCGGTCTTTCCGCCACGCCGGGAATCGCGTTCCTCATCGCCGCTCTGGAAGCGATTCCGGGCGCGATTCTGGTCGGCAGCTGGCGCGAAAAACATCAGATACGCGGAATGCTGCTGCTCCCGGCCGTGCTGTTTTTCCTCTACAGTCTTCTGCCCGGCCCGAAATCGGCGCTGGCGATCTGCGGCATCCTCGCCGGCGGCTACCTCACGGCTCTGCCGCTCCGTTCCGGCACCTGGCGCTTTCTCGCGGGAGGGGCGTTCGCCGGGTCCATTCTTCTGCTGGGGGGAGATCCGTTCCGGGCGGCGCTCTGGCTGATGGTGCTCTTCCCGCTGCTCTTCGCCGCGATGATCCTCTGGGTGAAGGCGCACTGGCTGCTGCGCCTGGCGATGATTCTGCTGCTGCCGCTTTCGACGGTGCTCTTCACCTCCGGAATGCTCGCCCAAAGACCGCCGATCCGGCTCCCCGAGCCGCACGATGTCGCACCGGCGCTCCCCGCGCTGCTCATGGCCAACACCGACTCGACCCGCATCCTCTTTCTCTCGGATCGAAGTTCCCTCATCCCCGGAATCTGGCTCGAAATGCCGTTCGTCGACCGGGTTGAAAGCATCTGGCCTCAGGGAATTTTTCTCAGCCGCTTCGGGAACCCGAAATTCAAACCGCACGAGGGGACCCCGGGACGGGTGCTTCCCACCCTGGATTCCGGATTTCACCTGATCTATGTGGACCAGCTCCCGCGCGGCGGCGAACCGGCGCGGCGCGGACTCGTGCGCAAACTCTGGGAGCTCCTCGATCCCGCCGGCATCCTCGTTCTGCCGAGCGAAAACCGCCTGCTGCTGCCTCTCTCGGCCCAGTGGGCCGTTGTACCGGGATCGGACGGCGGCCGGATCGCCGCCGCGCGGAACGCGGTATCCGCCGACCCCGAACTGCTCGACGCCCGGCTTCAGAAGCTGCTTGCGCCGTTCGGTTCAGAACCGATGATCCCTGCAGGAATCGTCACGGCACTTTACGCCTCCGACGGAACGCCCCCGACGCTCCCGCCTCCCCGGGATCTCCCGGCCGGCGAAATTGCGGAACGGTCGCCGTGGTTTTTCCGGGTATTGATTCCCGTGTTTCTCTGCTACGGGGCGATCCGTCTCTATTTCGGCCGTTTCGGCCGCAATCCGCAGGGATTCGGCCTCATGGAAAATTCAGCGGGATTCGCGCTGCTCGTGCTGACCGCCTGGGACTCGATGTCCGCCGAAGAGCTCTTCACCGGAATTCCCGCCGCCGCAGTCTGGGCCTGTATCGGCTTGAGCGTCATGGCGCTGCCGCTGCGCCCCCGGGCCATGCAGTTTTTCGCGCTGGCAGTGATGCTGCTTCCGGCTGTCTGGCTCATTCCTGAGAGCGTTATGACCGCAGAACCCTCGTGGCTCGTCGTCACCGCCCTCGCCGCGCTCGCGACCGGGAGCATCCGCGCCCGGCTCGCGGCCGAATCCGGATTCCCCCGCAGTTGGGGAACCACGTTCACCGCCGCCGGATGGGTCGTTGCCGGAACGGTTTACACCGTATTTCACCTGCTGCCCGGAGATCCGCTGCTGCCGGCGATCATCACTGCGGCCGTCCTGCGCCTCCCCTGGCTGCTGAAACTCTGAGAAAGGAGCCGCCCTTATGCCGGAACTGCTCAACACCCCGTGTGCGGCGGCGGTTGCAGCCGGAATTCTCTGGGGCGCTCTGATATGACACCTGGTACTCGCGCTGCGCGCAGGCGGTCGCGCTCGGAATCTGCGTGGACGGATTCGTCTCCTGGGGAGCCGAACCGCTCTGGTATCCGATTTAAGCTTCGCGGAGTTTCCGCTTGATCTCTTTCACGCGCGCGCACTCGGGGCGGCACTTGTAGAACTCATCGAGCGGATAGCAGCCGGAAACCATGCCGCTGCGCGGCGCGGTCGTGCAGTCTCCGAACGTGCGGCAGATCCGCTTCGTCTGCAGCGGCCCTCCCTTGAGCGCGTCCGCCGGCAGCTCCGGATAGGCGATGACCATACGGCCGATTCCGACCATGTCGGTTCTGCCCGCGCGGACCGCCGCCTGACCGACCTGCGGCAGAAACTCCTGCAGACAGGTGTAGCCCGAACCGATGAAGATCATTCCCGTCCCCTTGAAGTGCTCCTTGACTTTCGCGACCGCGCCGATCTGCCGCGCCGCGCCGCAGACCGGATCCTCCGGCGGCAGATAACCGTCCGAAACCGGATAGTAGGCCGGACGCTGGAAGTGCGGATTGTAGTAGGGACTGCACACGGTCGTGCAGATCAGCTCCACGCCGAGCGAACGGCAGAGTTCGAGGAACCGGATCGGCTCGGTGAGATCGTATCCGAGTCCCGTGCCGTCTCCGCCGAATGCGTAATGGTAGTTGCCGACGCCGATCCCGTTGCGCTGCATCGGGATTCCGACCTTGTCCGGCCCTTTTTCAAACGGCAGGCAGTCGAAGAGCGAAAAGCGCGTGCCGATCTCCAGACCCGGCACTTCACGGCGGATTCCCTCGACGATTTCGCGGAAGAAGCGGGTGCGGTTCTCGAAGCTGCCGCCGAACTCGCCGGGACGCTCAAAGCCCGAGAGCAGTTCGTGGCCGAGATAACCGTGCGCCATCTTCACGTCGACAAAGTCGAATCCCGCCTCCTGTGCGAGCTTCGCGGCGTCGATGAAGTGGCGGATGATGTTCCGCAGCTCCCCGTCCGAAACGACGTTCGCGGCGCTGCTGTGGAACTTCTCGTCGAGCAGCGGATGGCAGTAGGCCGTGACCGATTCGAGTTTCGCATCGTCGTGCGGATGGCTGTAACGGCCGGAGTGGGTCAGCTGCAACCCGATGAGCAGATCGTCCGCCGTGCCGAATTTCTGCGCGTGAAGTTCGCGCATTTCAGCGCAGAGCGCCTTGAGTTTCGGCATGGTTGCCGGTGTGATCATCAACTGCCGGGTGTTGCTTTTGCCGGACTCCATCACCGCGCACGCCTCGCAGCCGAAGAGCAGTTTCGCGCCGCTCGCGGCGAAGTGGAGCCAGCGGCGGCGGGTCAGTTCCGACGGCGAACCGTCCGGCAGGCAGTCCCACCCCTCCATCGGCAGGATGCACCAGCGGTTGCCGATCCGGCGGCCGTGGTATTCGAGCCCCTGCGCGAGCGGGCTCTCCGGCGCCGGGAGGATCGCGTCATCGACTTCGAGATCGAGATTCAGGTTTTTCAGATGCGCGCGGAACGCCTCCGCGGTTTTGAATGAACTGATTTTGGGATAGTTTTCCGCCATGTTCAGAACCTGTTTTCCTTTCTGATGTGTAGAATCAACAACTCACAATCGGTCAATGCCTCGTAGGTGTGCTCGAGCAGCGCGTCGAACTGGAGCGACTGCCCGGCCGAAAGTTCATGGACCTCGGACGGGAGTGTCAGCCGCAGCGTTCCCTCGAGAATCCAGCAGAGTTCATAGTCGTCCTGATGGATGTTCGGATGCTTCATCCGCGCCCCCTGCTCCGCCTTGCCGTGCAGACAGCGGATGTTCCGGTAGTTGATCTCCCGGAAGAGGAAATCCTCGTTGCGGTGCGCCGTCGCTTTCAGCGGATGCGACAGCCGCGCTTCGGCCAGACTCAGCAGCTCCGCCGCCGTGATGCCGAACACGCGCGCCAGACGGTAGAGCGTATCGAGCTCCGCCCGGGTGCGGTTCCGCTCGAGCTTCGAGATCACCGCCGCCGAGACGCCGCTCCCGGCCGAAACCTCGCCGATGCTCAGTCCCGACCGTTTGCGCAGCTCGCGCAGAATCGTGAAATCGAACTCCGCCATCGGGTCACCCGTAGATCTTCCCGGTGCGGAACTCCGCCCAGACCGTCTCGAACCAGCCGTCGGTCTCCGGGAACGGGCGGCACGGCTCCCAGCCGACCCGCACCCCCTGCGGCGTTACAGTCGTGCCGAGCACCTGCGCCCGGAACGCGGGATTCTCCGGAATCACGGAGTTGTCCGCGCGCAGCACGGCCGCGCTGCCGCGCGACCCCGCCCCCGATGCCGCCTGAAACGCGATCGACTCGAGGTAGATCCACGAGGAGAACGCCAGATGGAAGTTCGTGATCGCATGATCGGTGTCCGCCGCCGGATATCCCTCGCGATCCATCGCGTCGAGCAGATTCCGCGCCGCATCCGCCGCCTCGTCGAGTTTTTGTTGCGGCCGCAGATGGCCCGCGAACGCGGTCATGCGCTCCTGAAATTCGCGCCGGTCGCTCCGCCAGTCGCGCGTGCCGGAGAGACGGCGCAGAAGATCGGCCTCAAGCTGTTTCGCCGCCTCTTCCGCCCGAGGGAAGTCGAGCGTGTTTTCGCGGTATTTCGCAGCGATGAACTCCGCCGCGCGGAAGCCGCCGACCTGCCCCGCGTTCAACGCCGAGCCGCCGGGGCGGGTCACGCCGTGCGAGCCGTTCACCTCCCCGATCGGGAAGAGGTGCGGCACGTTCACGGACTCATACCAGATGTTGCCCGCAAGCCCGCCGTTGTTGTGCTGCGCGCAGACCGCGATTTCAAGTTTCTCTTTGTAAAGATCGATGTTGTGATCCCGGTAAAGTTCGATTGCGCCTAGATTCATCTTCTCGAGTCGTTCGACCGGCGTGCCGAAACAGGCGCCGGATTTCTCGAGATACTCCCGCGCCTCCGCCGAGAGCGCCGCGAAGTCGAGATTTTCCGTGTTCGTCCGGAAGTCGAGAAAGACCCGCCGCCCTTTCTTCACGGTCTCCTCATGGACGAGAAGATCGATCTGCGAGGAGCCGTCCGGGACCTTGCGCACGTCGAACGGCCACTGGTAACCCTTGAGGAAAATCATCGAATTCATCGCATTCGCGTCGCCGTAATGGTCGAGCAGAAATTCGCGCTCGTCCGAGACGCCGTCCGCCGCCGTCGAAACGAAACGCGGCAGCACCTGCATGTAGGTCCCCGACACATTCCAGCGGAAGCGGGTCGAGGCGAGTCCGAACTGCGACTCCGGCAGATTCTGTGCTTTCGCCCCGATCTTCAGCGCGAGCCCGATCGCCCCCATGTGTCCGGCCGGATAGACGCTCGAAGCGTAGAGACCGCCCGGCCCGCCGACAGCGAACACGGTGTTCTCCGCGAGATACGTCTCGAACTCTTTCGTCTCCCGATTCCATGCGACCGCCCCGGCCGCACGGCCGTCAACGGTGACGAGTTCCGCGACGTTGCGTTTTTCGGCGATCTCGACTCCGGCGGCTTTTACAGCCCGGATCAGCGCGAGACACATCTCGCGCGAGGTGTACGGCCCGCAGCTCGTCGCACGCCGCTTCGGATCGTGGTCGGTCTTGTAGCCGACGTACTGCCCGAATTCATCACAGGGAAACGGCACGCCGAGATTCACGAGATTCATGAAACAGCGCACCGACATCGCCGCCTCGACGAGCGCCACGTCCCCGTGGACCGAACCGCCGTCGAACAGCGTCCGGCCGAGCAGCGCCGGGGAGTCCGGCTCCGCGCCGTAAATACCGAGTTTGTAATAGGTCTGTTTGTCGCTGCCGGTATTGATCGAAGTCCCGTTTCTGAGCCCCTCGGAGAGCAGCAGAACGTCGTCCACTCCGAGCGTTTTGAGCCGCAGCGCCGCCGCGAGCCCCGAAGCTCCGGAGCCGATCACGAGCGTGTTGAGTCTGCGCGTCTTCATCACAGCCGCCCGATCTCCATGCCGCCGTCGACGTTGATGACCTGCCCCGTCGAATAGGCGAGATCTCCGCGCAGCAGCATCGCGACCGCCCTGCCGATGTCGGCGGGCTCTCCCCAGCGCGGCTGGAGCGTGAGCCCCTCGGCGATGAGTTTGTCGTATTTCGCCTTGACCACGCTGGTCATGTCGCTCGAGATCACGCCCGGACGGATCTCATAGACCGGCACCCCGAACTCCGCCATCTTCACGGCGAAGAGTTTCGTCGCCATCGCCACGCCCGCCTTGGAGATGCAGTATTCGCCGCGGCTGATCGAAGCGACCGTCGCCGAAACGCTGCCGATGTTCACGATCGTCCCGGCGATCTTGTTTTCCGCAAAATAACGCCCGACCAGCTGGGTCAGGAAGAAAGGCCCGCGGAGGTTGATCCCGAGCACGCGGTCAAAGCTCTCCTCGGTCATCTCGAGGATATCCGCACGCACGAGCGGCGCGACGCCCGCATTGTTCACAAGCGCCTCAAGCGAACCGAATTTTTCGAGAATCCGGGCGAGCAGTTTCCCGCGCTCCTCGTGAATGGAAACGTCGCAGCAGAAGTAGGCGGCTTTCACGCCGTAAGTCGTCTCCAGCTCCCGGCAACGTTCGGTAAACGCGGACTCCTCCTTACGTCCGCAGAACACGACGTTCCACCCTTCCGCAGCGAGTTTCTCCACAATTCCGGCGCCGATCCCGCGGCCGCCGCCCGTCACCAGTGCTGTTTTCGACATGATGATACCTCCCCTGGTTGAGTTTTTCTCAATGCTATATTTTGCCGTAATATATATCCTTGAAGAAACATTGCAAGTAGATTTTCCGAAAAAGTTGACAAAAAGACCTTGAATAACAACCCACACCAAGGAGGATGTTTCGATGAATGACATTTTCACTCCCCCCGCCGCCTCGGAAACCGCCTGCCGGCAACGCGGCGCATTCCGTTCCGCAGCGGTTGAAGCGGCACTCGCCGCCCTGCTGCGGCAGCTCGTCTCCGGACTCAATGTCAGGGCGGGAAAACTGCCGGACAACGTCGACGGCATCGGCGTATCCGTAACCGGTTTCCCGGAGCCGGCGGAGGAGAGTCCGGGCTCTCTGACCGTCACGGCGACGCTGACCGGGAGATCCGGAGACGCCGGATTCCGCAACACCTTTTCGCGGATCGCGACGGCGTTTCCGCGGGAGCACGACGAAGTGCTCGCCGTCCGGTTCAACCGGATCGAACGGCAGAACGCCGGAACTTTCAACACCGTCCTGCACCACGGCGTCCCGAAAACGACCGTGGAGCTCGCGCTGCTCTGCCGGATCGACCTCGCGCGCTCGTATTTTTCCGCGCAGGAAACCGCGGAGACCCCGGACGCCGCCCGGTGGGCGGGAATCCCGCTCACTGCCGTGGAGAACGGCGTCGCCGCCCTGCTCGGTGTCCGCGTCGGGACTCTCGGTGACGTGGAGGAGGAGGATGCCGCCGTCCGCATCACGGGTTCGGCTCCGGCAGAGGATCTGCGGCATCGGGAATTCACGCTGGAACTCGCCGTGCGCGGAGTCGGCAGCTCCGGATTCGGAGAAACTCTCTCGAAACTTCTCGCCCGGCTTCCGGCCGTGAATGTCACAAGCAGAGGAGTTCTCTTCAACGCCGTCTGGCACAGCGGCGGCGACTCTTTTAAAATCGAACGCATTTTCGAGCGTGAATGCGGCAGCGGCACTCTCACGCTGACCGCCAGCGTCGACGTCGCCTCCTCGCAGAGCGCCGACAGCACTCCGGCCCCGGATGCTCCGAACCGGGATGTCGTCGCATTCGATCCGGCGGCGCTCGAACGCGCCCTCGCCCGGTGGCTCGGAGAGAAACTCAATCTCGCGCCGGATCGCGGGATCTGCCGGGGAGAATTCCCTCCGCCGGGATGCGGTGTTTGCCCGGCTGCCGCGGTGAGACTGACCGGAATCGCCTCGGGCAACCGCGCCGCCGGATTCCGGATACAGGCGCAGCTGCAGATCCGGACGCCGCACCGCGATGAGCTTTTTCAGCGGCTGCTCGCCCTCGACGCATGGCTGCCGCGCTACCGGGAAACGCTGGAGAATCGTGTGATCCGGGCGGTCCTGAAACGGGAATTTCAACTCGACTGGCACGAGGAAAACGGCAGAAATCTGCTCGAGGGTGTGCTTGCGCTTGAACTGGTGCTGTGAGTTGCCTTGCTTTTTCATCAAGCGATGTTATATTAAGGAGAGGACGCCTTTTCCGGAAAGCGTCCTTTCTTTTCGTTACTCATTACAAAGAGAGGCCGGACCACGGTTTCTCCGACAACGCTCAAGGAAGAAAAAATGGCCGAAGAAAACGTCAAGAATCAGGAGCTGATGGACAAGCTCGTCAGCCTGTGCAAACGCCGCGGATTTGTATTTCCGAGTTCCGAGATTTACGGCGGCATCAACGGATTCTGGGATTACGGCCCCTACGGCGCCCGGATGAAACGCGCCATCGAAAATCTCTGGTGGCACGAGATGGTCGAAACCCGCGACAACGTCGAGGGGCTCGATTCGACGATCATCTGTCACCCGCGCGTCTGGAAAGCGTCCGGTCATCTCGACCAGTTCAGCGACCTCATGACCGACTGCCGCAACTGCAAATCCCGCTATCGCGTCGACCAGATGGAGGATCCGACCACCTGCCCGAACTGCGGCTCGAAAGATCTGACCGAACCGCGCGAATTCAACCTCATGATGAAAACGTTTGTCGGCCCCGTCTTCGACGAGGAACACGCCGCCTATC
Organism: uncultured Victivallis sp.; assembly: GCA_944389935.1. Classification (GTDB taxonomy): domain Bacteria; phylum Verrucomicrobiota; class Lentisphaeria; order Victivallales; family Victivallaceae; genus Victivallis. The sequence continues at coordinate 75,132 of CALXOE010000002.1, read as the reverse complement.
TGCGCGCCGAAACCTGCCAGCCGATCTTCGTCGACTTCCACAGCGTGCGGGTCGCGACGCGGCAGAAGATTCCGTTCGGCATCGCACAGATCGGCAAGGCATTCCGCAACGAGATCAACCCGCGCAACTTCACGTTCCGCAGCCGCGAATTCACGCAGATGGAGATGGAGTTCTTCTGCGAAGAGGCTCAGGGCATGGAGTTCTTTGAATACTGGAAAGAGCAGCGGATCAACTACTACAGGAACAAGCTGAAGTTCAAGGACGACTTCTTCCGCATCTACGTCCACGAGAAGCTCGCACACTACGCGAAAGCCGCGATCGACATTGAAGTGAAGTTTCCGTTCGGCTGGGGCGAACTCGAGGGAGTTCACCACCGCGGCACCTGGGATCTCTCGCGCCACAGTGAATTCTCCGGCGAGGACCTTTCGTACATGGATCATGACAACCACCGCAAGTTCATGCCGACCGTCATCGAAACCTCCGTCGGTCTCGACCGCACGATGCTCGCGCTGCTCTCGGCCGCCTACGACGAAGAGAAAGCCGCAACCGCGAAAGAGGGGATGGAGGAGGATACCCGCATTGTGATGCACCTGCCGCCGCTCGTTGCGCCGATTCAGGTTGCGGTGCTGCCGCAGTCGAAGAAGCTCAAGGAGTCGGCCTACGCGCTCTACAAGGAGATCGATCGCCACTTCCGCGCCGAATACGATGACACCGGCAGCATCGGCAAGCGCTACCGCCGGCAGGATGAAATCGGCACGCCGTACTGCATCTGCTACGATTTCGAGTCGGGCAACGACAACTGCGTGACCGTGCGCGACCGAGACACGATGCTTCAGGATCGAGTCAACGTGACGCAGCTGCGCGATTACCTTGAAAAGAAGATCGAAGCGTAAATCAGATTCCCGCGGGAGATCCGGAAACGGGTCTCCCGTTTTTCCTGCAACCGTGGAGGACCGTATCATGAACCGAACCCAGATCGAACAACTTCTCCGGAATCTCTATCACCAGACCGGAGCCGACCGCTTCTTCGATGAGCCGGAAGTGAAAGTTGCGGCGGCGGACGATCCGTTCTTCATCCGCTTCAAGGAGCTGATCGGACCGCACCACTGGACGCCGGACGAAGTGCTGAAACGGAAATTTCCGGAAGCCGAGGCGAAATCGGTCATCTCCTGGGTGCTGCCCGTGAACCGGCAGGCGCGCGAAACGAACCGCGCGGAGACGGTCCGCCCGTCGATCGAATGGGCGGCAGTCCGCAGTTTCGGCGAGATCTTGAACGAGGAGATGCGCGCCCAGATGGCAAGCCTGCTGACGAAAGCGGGTTTCCCCGCGATCGCGCCGCACCTGGAGCAGAAAGCGGTCTATCCGCCGCCGGGGTGGGATGTCAAACACTTCACTTCGAGCTGGTCGGAACGGCATGTGGCTTTTGTCGCCGGGGCGGGGACGTTCGGGCTCTCGGCGAGCCTCATCACGGAGCACGGTGTGGCGATGCGTCTCGGTTCGGTTGTGACGACGCTCGAACTCCCGGCCGACAAACGTCCCTACGGCGACGACCCGTTCGCGTGGTGCATCCGCTGCGGGGCGTGCATCCGGCGCTGCCCGGCTCACGCGATCGGACCGGAATTCAAGGATCGCGACAAACCGGCCTGTGCCCGATACGCGGTCGAACACGTTGCGAAAGATCGCGAAAAGACCTACGGCTGGCTTGATCGGGCACTCGGCTGCGCGCTCTGCCAGACCGGGGTTCCGTGCGAATTTCACCGTCCGTGATTGAAAAGAGAAAAAGCCCGGCAGCCAGTCGACTGCCGGGCTTTTTTGATATGGAACGTTACTGAACCTTGATCCGGTGGACCTTGGCGCGTTCCGCTTTCGGAATTTCGAGTGTAAGAACACCGTCTTTGGTTTTCGCGGTGATGTTCTGAACATCGACGTCTTCGGAAAGGCGGAAGTTGCGTTTAAAGACAACCGGACGCCCATTGCGCTGGAGTGAACTCTTCGCGCTCATCGTCATGATATTGTTGAGAACTTCGATGTCGACGCTTTCTGAGTTTGCGCCGGGGACTTCAAATGTGAGCGTAACCCCCTCGTTGTTCTCCACGATGTCCACGAGCGGAACAATCGTCACCGGTTCCGGCATCGTGCGGACTTCATTTTTTTCCTGCATATCCTTTTCCATGATAATCAGCTCCTCTCTTACTGAACCTTGACCACATGAGCCTTGTCGACATTCTCCTCCTCGCGCGGGAGTACGACGGTGAGAACTCCGTCTTCATAACTTGCGCTTGCCTCATGTCCCCTGACGCGGGCCGGGAGTTTGACTGACTCTTCGTAGCTCATGCTGGAGCGTTCACGGCGGAGATAATGTTTTTCCTCGCCATCGTCATTTTTCTCCTCGGAGCGTTCGGCTTTGACGGTGAGGATGTCGTTGACGACCTCCACATTGATCTCTTCGGCCTTGCAGCCGGGAAGCGGGATCTTGACGGTCACTTCCTTTTCGCCGCACTCCATATCCAGAGGCAGGGCGCCGATCCGGTCCGACAGCCACTCCGGACCGAAATCAGTCGTGGCATCGAACACCGAGCGGAACAGTTCATTGAGTCCGCCGAGCGTAGCGGGCAGCAGCCCGTCGTTCAGATTCCATCTCTGCATCATATTCATATTCATTCCTCCTTCATTTCGACTCTTTCGTGTCGGCGCTGAAAGAGAAAGCATATGCCATGCCAGATTTTTTCATACATGCCGTTCTCCAGAAAGAGGTTCCATCGTGACATTTTGTCCCCTCCTGCGGGAAAAAATGTCCCTCCCCTGTCCCATCGGCTAACGACAACGAATAAAGAATCAAACAGCACCTGAAAGATCTTCTCCTCCATCAGCGGTTGGATGGCCTTTCTAAAAAAATTTATTTTTTTTTAAATAGCTATTGACATTTTGTGAAAGTTTTACTATAATTATAGTACGATACACAGACAAATACAGATAAAAACGATCACAAAAAAATGACACAAACCGCCAACAAGTCAGACGAACTATATGAGCTCCTGCGGGAACAAATCTGCAATCAGAAAAGTGGAGAACGCTTTTTGACTATCCGGGAAATAATGAGCCGATACGCCATCAGCCAGTCCGTAGTGGATCGAACTCTCTCACGACTTCGCCTGGAAGGATTACTCATGGCAACGCGCGGGAAAGGACTTTACATCGGCACCAAGGTGAAAAGCGAACAACTGCCGGAGGGACAATATCTACTGATGTTGCCGCGTTGGCAAAGTTGTGACACCAGCGTATTGATGCAAACCGCAACGGCTATAAATGAAGAAGAAGGATGTCCCCGGATTCGAGTTGAAAAATTCGACTATGAAACAACCATTCCCCACGACTTGGATACACGCATGCGCAGGTCTGCCGGGACAATCATTCTGCCGTCTGCAGGAGATTTTACAAAGTCGGATTATGAGACACTATTTCGCTATGGGGAGATCGGTCCGACTCTGATCCTGGGGCGCTATTTTGATGGATTTGGAATCGGCAGTGTGGTACTCGACGATGGTTTTGCAGCCGCTCTTGCCTTGCATCACCTGGTGCAAAATGGTCATCGTCATGTTGGAGTTCTACTGAATGAACCTCCCAACAAAACCATCAGAGATCGCATTCATGGAGCAGAAAATTACGCAAAGCTCCACAATATCAAATTGGAAATGATTGATTGCGCAATCACTCCAGGAGAAGTAGCACTTTCAAAAACTTACGATAAATTTTGCGAGATCATTCAGCGGGGTTTTGACTTTACTGCTCTACTGGGAATTTCTGGAGGCTCTACTCTTGCCGCAGTGACCGCTTGCAGTAATCACAATATTTCGATTCCACGTGATTTGAGTGTTGTCGCGATTGCGGACGAGGAGTTAACCCGGACAGGATCCCCTCCAATTGATACAGTCGGATCCAATGTTGCCGGTCAACTCATGTTGGCAGTCAAATTGTTGCGACACCCGGAGAAACCGCTTGGAAGTCACAGTATGCAGCCGGAACTGATTCAACGCAAGTCAGTTATTCCACTTTCAACCAAAGGAGATCCTCGATGAAACAACTTTTTTTCGCAGCAATCACCCTATTGGCGTGCGTCCCAATTATGGCTGCACCGAAACTGGAGCAGAGAAATATAGGGAAACCTTCTTTTTCTTTCTCTTCGGATCGGACAAATCGTGATGTCATTGTTCATGTAGTGCCATGGTTCCCTCCGAATACAGGAAACAGAGTTGCTGATTCCACTGATCCCTCCAAAAATCACTGGACTCTGGCTGCTGATGAGACTGATGAAACACGTCGCATCGAACGCCATCTGCTCCGGATGCAGCAGGCAGGGATCGATGTGGTAGCTCTGGATGTTATGGTCCGCAACGGCTGGAAAAAAGGCCATGCGCCCGAATTGGCTATCTGGCATGGCGGACAGACGAAAAAATGGTTGGATGCCATGAAACGTGTTGCACCTGAAATGCGTTTCTGCCTGCAAATAGATCGAGCTGGTGGCTTGCCCCCGTCTGTTGAAGTCTGGGCCCCCGCAATTAAGGCGCTGGAAGAGACCTACGCCAAACATCCCAACTATTATCGGATCAACGGGAAGCCTGTTCTGCTGTCGTTCTTTCTGAATGAAAGGACGCCTGATCAGGTGCTGGAATCTATCCGCAAAGAGTCAAACAGTGATTTTTTCTTTGTCGGGAACATTGTAGAGAACCCGGAAAAGGAACTTGGACCTTTTACTCGTTCTGTCATTAACTTACCGCGCATGCAACAAGCGGTACGAATTTTCGATGCGATTGATCTCTGTCCGCTTGGAGCACACAAAAGTTGGCTGGAAAATAGCTGCGAACAACTTATTCCACTGCTTCGCAAGGAAAATAAGCCTCTCTTCTTGGGTGTCGGCACCGGGTATTATCGTCGAGGAACAGCTTTTATCGAACCAGCATGGAATTATATGCACACGCTGTGGATGATCGCCATGCAAGAACAGGCTGATCATGTGATTATATGGACTTGGAATGATGTTGATGAAGATCATGATATCTTTCCATCAACACTGAAACAGGACGCAGTCCTGGATCTCATGAGTCTCTATATCCAATGGTATAAGACCGGAACCTATCCGGAATTGACCTCAGATCGGATTTTTCTCTCCTGGCCTGTCTGTGATGGTGGTCGCCGCACTGTTGGCGGAGGGGAACATCCAACCTGGCCCAACATGAACTACTTTGCATGGATGACCGAGCTCGCCGAGCTGGAAATACCCGGTATCGGAAAGGTTTCGTTGCAAGAAGGATTGAATGTGGGTCAGATTGGGAAATGTTCTCCTGGTTTACCAAAAGAGTTCCTGCTGCGGCATGGCAACCGCATTGTCGCCCAAGGTTCGGTGGGACCGGCAATGGTGCATTCCACTGAAGAACAGCCAGAAAATATGAAATATTACTGGCGTGAGTTGGTTCTTGATGAGAAAACGGCATCCAAACAGAAATGAACATGAGGTTATTATGTCCAGACTCAAATTTACACTCATCGAATTGTTGATTGTCATTGCGATCATCGCGATTCTGGCTTCCATGCTTCTTCCGGCATTGAATCAGGCCAGACAACGGGCTCATGCAATCTCCTGTACAAATAATTTGAAACAAATCTCCACGGGATTTCAACTCTATACCGGAGATAATAAAGATATGCTGCCAATTGCCGGTCAGAGCAGGTATTATGGTTTTAGCAGGGACGGCTGGCCTGTCAGTTGCGGAAGCTATGTTGGCGTATCATTCACACCGCAACGTTGGCGTCCCAAAACGATATATCTCTGCCCCGGCGACACATCTGGCCTGAATCCAGCAATTTCAACCTCTGAAACGTCTGAATGGGGGACAAAACTCAGCTACGCGATAAATGTGGGTGTCATAGATTGGGTAATCGATCCCAAATCCCGTTGGTTGCGGGCAGGAAACACCGGAGAACACACGGGGTCACCTCGTATCACATCTCTGAAAAATACCAGCCGAATCGTTCTCCTCGGAGAGATGCACAACGATTACGCAACCATTCACAGTTACCATTTCAGTAACATCGCATATAAAGATGCAAATCACGCCTTGCTGGAATCGAATGGCGCTGCCAACGACAATTTTTTAGGATTCCACTCAGGACGTTCAAACTGGGCATTTGTCGATGGTCATGTTGCAGCAATGAAATATTCAGAAACGGCTCGTGATAAAGACTATTGGTGGCCACTTGCTCAAAAGTGAACAGTAAGTTCAGGACAACAAAGGAAACAAAATTTTTCACTTGTCTGTACCTGAACAGCATTCCACGAGAGGAATCAAAGAGTTTGTTACCTCCTCTCCTCCTGCTACCATCGGCGGGGAATCCCGGTGAAATCTGGGATTTCCCGCTTTTTTCTGCTTTTGCGGTTGACTTTCTTCACAACTAAGTTTATATTCAGTAAACTTGAATGTAAACATCATTCTCCGGGAGGCTGCACGCAGCCGGATAAACAAGCAGCAGAGGTGACTGAAGATGGAGAGACAACTCAAATCCGTCCGCATGGTGTTTCTGGATATGGACGGAACGATTTACCATGGCGGGACGCTGTTCCCGACGACGCTGCCGTTTCTGGAATTCCTGCGGAAACGCGGGATCGGATATGCGTTTCTTTCCAACAACTCATCGTACAGCACGGAAGAGTACGTCGCGAAACTGCACCGGATGGGAATCGAAACGACAGCGGAAAATTTCTATACATCCACCTGTTACACAATCGACTTCCTGAAGCGCAACCATCCGGAAATCAAACGGATCCACCTCTTCGGGATGCCCTGCATCCGTCCGGAATTCACAGCCGCCGGATTTGAATTCGACGACGAGACGCCTCAGGCGGTGATCGTGGCATTTCACCGCGCATTTCACTATGACGACCTCTGCCGGACGGCATATCTGCTGCGGAAAGGAATCCCGGGATTCGCAACCCATCCGGACGTCTACTGTCCGACCGATCAGCCGACCTGGCTGCCGGACTGCGGGGCGATCACCCGCTGCCTGGAAGTGTCGACCAACACGAAACTCAAGGTGCTCGGCAAACCCGATCCCGGCATGCTGCGGGAGGCGGCCGCGCGGTACGCAGTACCGGTTGAACAATGCCTCATGGCCGGCGACCGGCTCGCGACCGATATCGCGCTGGGCCAAAACGCGGGAGCGGTCACATGCCACATTCTGCAGCCCGGTGCGGATCTCGTCGTGCCGGAGAACATCCATCCCGATTTTCAGGTGAACAATCTCGGAGAACTTCAAAGGATATGGGAACATGTATGATGCAGTCATTGTAGGTGCCGGAGTATCCGGTGCGTCGACCGCGTGGCAACTGTCGCATTACGACTTGAAAGTCGCGCTGGTCGAACGGTGGGCCGATGTCGGTTTCGGCGTGTCGAAAGCGAATTCAGGAATCATCCACGGCGGATTTCATCACTCTGCCCGGAAAACGCTCAAGGCCCGGCTGGAGATTCTGGGGAATCTGATGTTCGACAAACTCCAGTACGAACTCGATTTCCCGTTTCACCGCAACGGGATCCTCGTGGTGGCGTTCTCGGACGAGCAGATGGTGACCGTGCGGAAACTTTATCAGCAGGGCGTGGAGAACGGAGTCCGCAACCTTGAGATGTGCGGCCGCGACCGGCTGCTCGAACTGGAACCGAAACTGAATCCGGAAGTAGTCGGCGGCTTCTATGCGCCGAACGGCGGAACGATCGAACCGTACCGTTATGTGTTCAGCCTCGTGGAATCGGCGCGCCGGAACGGCTGCGACCTCTTCTGCAATTTTGAAGTCGTCTCCGGAGAACGGAAGAACAACCTCTGGACACTGACCGCGGCGGACGGCCGCACGATCAAGGCGCGGTATGTCATCAACGCCGCCGGGCTCTTTGCCGACAGAGTCTCGGCCGTCTGCGGAGCGGAAGAGTTCAAGATTCATGCGAGAAAAGGCGAGGAGTATCTGCTCGATCGAAACTCTCCGGCGCGGCCGGGTAAGGTGGTCTTTCCGGTTCCGAGCCGGGAATCGAAAGGAATTCTCGTCATTCCGACCGCCGAGGGGACGACCATGATCGGTCCGACCGCCGATCCGGCGGAAGATAAACTCGATACGACCACAAGCGCAGACAACATGCAGAGAATCGTCACGCTCGTAAGCCGCATGGTCAACGGGGTTTCGACCCGGGACGTCATCACCTCGTTCGCGGGATTGCGGCCCGTCCTCGACAGTGAGGACTTCTATATCGACCTGTCGGAGAAAGTCCCTCACTTCGTGCAGGTTGCCGGAATTCAATCGCCGGGTCTCACGGCTTCTCCCGCGATCGGAGAGTATGTGAAAGACCTGCTGAAGAAAGACGGTCTCGAACTTGTCGAAAAAGAGAAGATCGAATACCGCAATCCGCCGCATCATGAACTGCGCAACGAGACTCCGGAAGCTCTCGACCGTCTCCATGCCGACGATCCCGCCTGGACTCACGTGGTCTGCCGCTGCGAGAAGATTTCGGAAGCGGAAATCATCGAGGCCGTGCGCAAGGGACACACGACGCTGGACGGCGTAAAGTTCTACACCCGGGCGGGAATGGGCCGCTGCCAGGGCGGCTTCTGCTCGGCGAAAATCATGAAAATCATCAGCCGCGAGAGCGGCATTCCGATGGAGGAGCTGACCAAAAAAGGCGGAAACAGCCGGCTGCTCGGCGGAAAACTCGGAACAATCAAAGTCAACACGACCCCGGAGGCAGCGGAATGATTCACGATTTTTCTTACGATATCGCCGTCATCGGCGCAGGCGCGGCGGGGCTCGCCGCCGCTGCAGAAACGGCGAAGAGTCCATTTCGGACAGTCGTCATCGACCGCGAAGATCAGCTCGGCGGCATCCTCCGGCAATGTATTCACAACGGCTTCGGGCTGCGCTACTTCAAGGAGGAGTTGACCGGACCGGAATATGCCGACCGGGTGGCGGCACTGGCAGCAAAGCCGAACGTCGAATTCAAAACCGGAACTGCGGTAACAGAAATCAAGCGCTTGCCGGACAACGGGTTTGAGCTTCTCGCATTCTCTGCGGCGGAGGGAGTTTCCCGCATTCGGGCCCGCGCTTTGTTTCTCGGAATGGGGTGTCGGGAACGCAATCGCGGCAACCTCGCGATTCCGGGAAGCCGGCCCGCGGGAATCTTCACGGCGGGGGCGGCACAGAAACTGTTGAACATCGAGGGCATGCTGCCGGGAAAGAGCGCGGTCATCGTCGGTTCCGGCGACATCGGGCTCATCATGGCGCGGCGGCTGCGCTGGAGCGGCGTCGAAGTCAAGGCGGTGGTCGAAATCATGCCGCATCCGTCGGGATTGACCAGAAACGTGGTTCAGTGCCTGAACGACTTCGGAATTCCGCTCTATCTCGAGCACTCGGTCGTGAACATTGCCGGAAGAGAACGGGTTCAATACGTGGAAGTTGCACCGCTTGACAATGGAATTCCCCAGTTGGACCGCCAGTTCCGGATCGAATGTGACACGGTGCTTTTTTCGGTCGGGCTGATCCCGGAAAACGAACTCTCCCGTCAACTCGGAGTGGAGCTGAATCCGGCGACCGGCGGCGCGATTGTCGATGCGAATCTGCAGACTTCCGTCCCCGGAGTATTTGCCGGAGGGAATGTGCTGCATGTGCACGATCTCGTCGACTTCGTTTCGGAAGAGGCGGCCGATGCGGGCCGCTCGATCGTGCATTATCTGGATGGCACGCTCAACAGTCAGGCAAACCCCGTAACCGTTTCCGCAAATCTCAAATATGTGGTGCCGAACAAGTTCAACACTGGTGAAAAAGGGACCTACTCGTTCCGACCGCTCATCGTCAGCGATGCGGCGACGCTTGAGGCCGAACTCAACGGACGTCTCGTCTGGAAACGGAAATTCACCTATGTCAAGCCGGCGGAAATGTTGAAAGTCGAACTGCCGGCCGAGATTCTCAATGAGTCCGGAACGCTTGTTTTCCGCCTGCAGGAGGAGGCGTAACATCATGGAAAAGAAACTGATCTGCATCAACTGTCCGATCGGCTGCCACCTGACGGCGGAGCGCTCGAATGACTCCGATGCGTGGAGTGTCACCGGCAACCGCTGCCCGCGCGGCGAACTTTATGCGCGGAACGAACTGACCGACCCGCGCCGGGTCGTCACCGCGACCGTCCGCTGCAATTCCGAGCTCATGCCGCGCCTGCCGGTCCGGAGCTCCGAGCCGCTGCCGAAACGGTACATCGACGCTCTGCTGAACCGTCTTTACGACATGGAAGTGAAAATTCCGGTAAAAAGGGGCGAAGTTTTGATCGCCAATGTGGAAAATACTGGAATTGATGTTATATTCTCTTGTGATTGCGGGAAATAAACAGGGGGGGCATTTGTCATCATGTCCGTAAAAATCGTTGCACATCGCGGCGAATCGTTCGCCGCACCGGAGAACACGCTCGAATCTTTCACCCTCGCGTGGAGCCGCGGCGCCACCTGCATCGAGGGGGATTTTTATCTCTCGAAAGACGGCGAAATCGTCTGCATGCACGATGACAATCTTCGCCGCACCTGCGGGGCGGATCTTCCGATCTCCGCCCTGACTCTCCCGGAACTCAAACAGTACGACGCCGGAATCTGGAAAGGGGAAGCCTGGCGCTACACCCGGATTCCGACCCTGCGGGAAGTGCTTGAAACCATGCCGGATTACGGTGAGATCTACATTGAGCTGAAAAGCGTCGGCCCGATCGTCGATGCGCTCAAGGCGGTATTCCGGTCCGGTCCGTGGCGTCCGGAACAGCTCACGTTCATCGCATTCGACGAGGCGACGATCACCGAAGTCAAAAAACGGTTTCCCGCTCACAAGGCCTACTGGCTCTGCTGCAACTTCACCAGAAAATCTCCGGAACCGAGGCGGGCGGTATTGTCCCCGGAGGAACTTGCGGCAAAATTAAAGCACCTCGGAGTGGACGGTGTGGACATCTGCGAGTCGGAGTTTCTCTCCCCCGCCTACGCGGAAGCGCTGCATGCGGCGAATCTCGGGTTTCATGTCTGGACGGTCGATGATCCCGCCGTGGCGAAGCATCTGGTCGAGATCGGCGTCGACTCGATCACGACCAACCGGGCGAAATTCATCGCCACAGAACTGGGAATGATTTGACCGGGCAATGCGACTGCTGCACACTTCAGACTGGCATCTCGGACATCTCTTTCACGGCCGCAGGCGCGAGGAAGAGTTCCGGGAATTTCTCGGCTGGCTGCAGAATGTGCTGGTCGAAAAAAAGATCGATGTCCTCCTCGTCGCGGGGGACATCTTCGATACAAATTCTCCCGGAAACAGTTGTGCGGGAATGTATTATGATTTCCTCGCCGAAGTGGTTCGCGCCACCGGTCGTCTGCGCATTATCATCGTCGGGGGCAATCACGATTCGCCCTCTTTTCTGAACGCTCCGGCAGGGCTTCTTGACAGGGCATTTCACATCAAGGTATTCGGATCCGCGATGGATGATCCGGCCGATGAGATTGTTACGATTCCGGGAGATGACGGCGAGCCGGCCATGATCATCGGAGCGGTTCCGTATCTGCGCGACGGGGATCTCCATCTCTCGAGCTGGGGGGAGAGTCCCGAAGAGCGCGAGGAAGCCAAACGGACGGGGTTTCGGGAACATTACCGCAAAATCGCGGAAAGGGCCGAAGAGCTGCGCGCGGGCAGGCCGATTCCTTTCGTGCTGACCGGGCATTTCGCCGCGGCAGGCGCGACGATGGAGGAAAATGACGGAGTGCGTGAGTTCGTCGGAGGGCTCAAAGTTGCTTCTGTGGCGGATCTCCCGGCATCGGCGGACTACATCGCGCTCGGACACATCCACCAGCCGCAGATCGTCGGCGGGCAAAAGCAGATCCGATACTGCGGATCTCCATTGCGCATGAGTTTCTCCGACGTCCGGCGGCGGGAGATCCTGTTTGTGGAGTTTGCCGGGCGAACGCCGGAGATCACCCCGATTCCGGTGCCGCAGACGCGGGAGATCGTGACGCTCGAGGGGAAGTGGGAGGAGATCTTGCCGAAACTCACGGCCACCCGGGACAATCCGGCAGAGGTCTGCTGCCGGGTTCTTGCCACCGATCTTGATTCCCACAGCCTCGCCGCCGGAATCGCGACACTCTTCGCGAGGACAAAGCACAATTATCCGCTGATTGCGCGTTCTTTGCTCCCCTCCCCGGTCAAAGAACGCAAGATAAGAGATGTCAACGAATTACGTTCTCTCTCCGAAGAGCAGGTTTTCGAGCTTCTGCTCGATCGCAGAGGGATCACCGCCCCGGACGCCCGGACGGGATTGCTCGAAACGTATCGGCAACTTCTCGCGGAACTGCAGGAAAGGGAGGTTCAGCCATGAGAGTGGAAAAAATCCGGCTTCGGAATCTCGCCTCCCTCGAGGGAGAGTGGGAAATCGACTTGACCGATCCGGCATTTGAACGCAACGGGATCTTCGCGATCACCGGTGCGACGGGAGCGGGGAAAACGACGATCTTCGATGCGATCCGGCTGGCATTGTACCGGCAGACCAGCCGGCTTGGCAGCACCTCCAAAAATGAGAATGAGATCATGACGCGCGGCACGGGAAACTGCTTCGCCCAGCTGCAGTTCAGCGTTTCGGGCCGCCGCTACGTCGCACGTTGGAGTCAGAAACGGGCCCGCAACAAATCCGACGGCAATCTTCAGGAACTTCATCATACTCTGGAGGAGATGCTGCCGGACGGGTCGCTCAAGATGATCTCCTCTCAACTCTCGCAGACTTCAAAGGTGATCGCTTCGATTCTGAAGATGGATTTCAAACATTTCTCCCGTGCGATCCTCCTGCCGCAGGGGGAGTTCGCCATCTTTCTGAACACCTCGCCCGCGGAACGTTCGGAGATTCTCGAACAGATCACCGGCAGCACGATCTACAAGCAGATTTCCATGGCTGCTTTTGAAAAGTTTCGCGACCTCCAGGCGGGATTTGCGCTTGAATCCGCAGGAATTGATAAGATTGAACTTATTCCGGATGAAGAACTTGCCGAACTTGAAAATCAGCGGATACAGAAAAGTGCCGAGGCTTCGCGCTGTACGGCTCATGCCGCCGCTCTCGACCGTATCAACGATCTGACGACGCGCCGTGCGAATCTCCTCGACGAATTGAAACAACTTGCCGCCGAAGAGGAGGCGGCTGCGCCTCAGCTGGAAGTCGCCCGGGCAGAGCTTGCCGCAGCGAAAGCGCAAACAGTTGAAACCCAACAAAAACGGGAGGATGCACGTCCTGCTGTCACGGCAGCTCGGACACTCGACGGGACGATTCGACTCCAGGAAAATGAGCTCGCCGCCAACGCCGGACAGCTTGAAAAAGAACAAAAGGCGACCCGCAATGCCGAGCGGAAACTTTCGGAAACCGATGCCGCCATCGCCAAGGCGAAAACGATGGAACAATCTGCGCGGAAAGAACTTGACGCACATCCGGAAGACGCTCTCCTGCCGGAACATTTTGCCGAATGGAGCGTCAAACTCGGCAATTTCGCTTTACTGCGCAAAGAGATCGACGCCGAGATTGCCTCCGGTGAAACTCTCCAGAACACTCTCTCCGTGCAGCTGCAGGAAAAAGAGAAGCCGGTTGAAAGGCTGCAATATCTTGAAAATGAGCAGAAAAAGTTGATTCAAAAGAAAGAGGAACTCGGGCGGCGCCATGCCGTTCCCGGCGATTCCGATGCCGACGGCGGAACATATCACCATCACCGTCTGACGGCGGCGCTGCGCGTTCAGCAGATCCGAACGTTTCTCGAAACCGCGGAACGGCTTGAGTCCGGCCGGCTTCATCTGGAACAGTTGGCGAAAAAGGCCGGACAGCTCCGGGAAAAGGAGACGGGGATTTCCGATGAACTCAAACAACTTGAGACGGAATGGCGCGAACTCGAACCGCGTTTCGGGATTCCAGATCTCGTTGCCGAACGCGCCAATCTGCGCGACGGTCGCCCGTGTCCGCTGTGCGGCGCTCTGCATCACCCCTACGCCACCGGAGAAACCGCGGAGGAGACCGAGCAGAAATCCAGACGTTATCGCGCCCTCAGTGAAATGATACAGACGTTGCGGCTCGAGCAGGCTTCCCTCCAGTCGTCGCTCCGGCTTCTCGAAGAACAGTGTGATGCGGATCGAAAAACCGACGCACACGACAGCGCGGAACTTGATGCGGAACTCCCGCAGGAATGGAATCTCTCCGCGGCCATGCCCGATCTGGCGGAATCTCTCCGCAACCACCTGCAGGAATGGGAAAAACGACTTGAAGCGATCGAGAAAGTTGAAGAGGAAAGTCTCCGTCTGCAAGCTGAACTTCAGACTCATGAGGAAGAGATCCGGTCCCTCCGGGAAACCCGGAAGGAAGCAGAACACCGGGCCGAGCTCACGGCGCAATCACTCAACGAGAGTCGAAACCGTCTGAACAATCTGAACATGCGTCTGCAGTCAACCCGGAAAGAGCTCATCGGGTTGCTCGCGCCGTTCGGATGTCCTCCGGAAGAGGCGATCTCTCTTCTCAGAAAACGACTTAAGTTGTTTCAGGAGCGTTCCGCCCGGGTCGAGGAAGCCATCCGGACCGGGGAACGACTGACTGCGGAACGGACGCTGCAGAATGATTTTCTGACCCATCAGCGTGAGAGACTCCGGGAACTGGATACATTTCGCCAAACCCGGACCGGACAACTCGAAGAGACCCGGAAACAGCGCGCGGTTCTGCTCAACGGCCGCCCCGCGGATGAGGTCGAGAAACTTCTTGAGTCAGCCATCGAAAACGCCGCCGGCCGGGAACAGAAGTGTGCCGCGCAGCTCCGGAAACTCGAGGAGGACGCAGCCGTTCACACCGCCCGGAAAGAGAGCGCGGAAAAGCGCCTGGCGGAACTCGAAACTGAACTTAAACCGTGCGGCGGCGGCGACTCCCGGAGTTGTGAAGAACGCGCCGCCGAAGCGGAGAAGCAACGGGAACAGGCCCGACTTCTCAACGAGGCCGCCGGAGCGATTGCACAGAAACTGCAGCATGACGCAGCGGAGCGCGAGCGCCGTAAAACCGCCGAGGAGAAACTCGGGCAGCTGCGCCGGGAACTGGAACGCTGGAAACTCCTGAGCGATCTTATCGGCAAACAGGACGGCAAAAAATTTCAGGAATTTGCACAGTCGCTGATCTTTGAACAGCTGATCTCAGAGGCCAATAAGGTGCTCTGCAAGTTCAGCGACCGGTATGAACTGGTCAGCATCGAGGATTCCCCTCTCGATTTCAATGTGATCGATCACTATCAGTGCGACGATGTCCGGACGGTCAAAAACCTTTCCGGCGGAGAGAGTTTCCTCGTGAGCATGTCGCTCGCGCTCGCACTCCCGCGCATGACCGGTGAAAATCTCCAGATCGATACGCTCTTTCTGGACGAGGGGTTCGGAACCCTTGACGAGGATACTCTCGCCCACGTGCTTCCGCAGATCCAGTCTCTGCAAAGCGGGGGGAAACTCGTCGGAATCATCACCCATGTGCCTAACATCGAAGTCTTTGTGCCGCTGCAAATCCGGCTTCTGCCGGCCGAAAAGAGCGGACGGAGCCGAATCGTCGGTCCGGGAGTAACCGACTGCACGCCAAAAAGATAACATAAATGAGGTCAGCATGAAAACGGTCCTTGAACGACTGCTTGATTATGTCCGGTTCGATACGACGTCGAACGAAACCACCGGGAGTCATCCCTCCACCCCGAATCAGATGGCGCTCGCCCGGCATCTTGCGGAAGAGATGCGGACAATCGGAATTCTCAATGTCAACGTCTCCGAGCACGGATATGTGACAGGAGAGGTTCCCGCCACGCCGGGGCTCGAACATGCGCCCGCCCTCGGATTCATTGCCCACGTCGATACTTCCGACGCCGCTTCCGGAGCAGATGTGAAACCGCAGATCGTCTCATACCGCGGCGGAATCATCCCGCTCGGTACGAGTGGAAAGGCGCTCGATCCCGGCCGTTTCCCGTTTCTCAGCCGGCTCATCGGCCATACGCTCATCACGACCGACGGAACGACGCTTCTCGGCGCGGACGACAAGGCCGGGATCGCGGAGATCATGACGGCGGCGGAACGGATCATCGCCGGGAATCTTCCGCACGGTCCTCTGCGCTTCGGATTCACCCCCGACGAAGAGATCGGCGAGGGAACACTCTTCTTCGATGTGAAAGCGTTCGATGCGGAATACGCCTACACCGTCGACGGCGGCGCCGCCGGCGAAATCGAATATCAGAACTTCAACGCCGCGACCGCGACCGTCGAATTCCACGGGATACCGGTTCATCCCGGTTCGGCGAAAGGAATCATGGTCAACGCATTGCGTGTCGCATTTGAATTCAACTCGATGCTGCCGCAGAACGAAGTCCCCGAGCAGACCGAACAGTTTCAGGGATTTTACCATCTGATTCGTTGCAGTGGAACGGCTTCCGAGGCTCAAACGAGTTATCTGCTGCGCGATCATGACGCGGAGTCGTTCGATGTTCGCAAAACCACTCTGCACCGCATTGCCGCTCAACTCAATGCCCGATACGGCGCAGGAACCGTCACGGTTGCCATCAAAGATCAGTACCGCAATATGGAAGAGGTGATTCAGCGTTATCCATTTCTGCTGGAAATCGCCGGGGATGCCGTGCGGGAAAACGGCCTTGAACCGGTCATCGTCCCGATCCGCGGCGGAACCGACGGTGCGATGCTCTCTTTCCGGGGACTCCCCTGCCCCAACCTGGGGACGGGCGGATACAACTTCCACGGGGAAAGCGAGTTCGCTTCTGTTGACGAGATGGAGAAAACCGTTGGAATTCTACTCGGGATCATCGCTCGTTTCAGTCGGATGTCCTCCGAGAAAAATGCAAAATCACTTTCCGTTCAGAAATCGGGAGAGACGCCCCGGATATGACTCCGAATCCGGCGAAGCGCTTCCGCCGCCTTTCACTCCTTCCCCGAACGTGATGCTGTCGCCGATGCAGAGAATTCGTTTCGGCGTCCACTTTTCCGTCCAGATTCGTTTTGCAATCGCATCGGCGAGTCGGAAATATCCATTCGGGGTCGGGTGAACGCCGTCCGGAGCGCCGGAATTGGCCGGATTGCGGAAGAGACTTGCCGCATTCTGAGTCGACGCGCCGAGAACCTTCGTGGTTGCAAGAAGTGGAACATTTTGATTTTTCGCGACTTCCGCCACGATCGCATTCACGTTGTTCACTTTCTTTTCCGCACTCTCCTGCCGGAAGAACTCTTCTTTGTGCCGTTTGGCCATCATCTCCTGATTGACATTCGGAATCTCGCAGAGCAGCACTTTTGCGCCGGCACTTTTCGCGGCGGAGACCATCGCGGTGAGATTTTCGCGATACTCCGCCAGCGGAATCAGATTGTAACTGTTCAAATTGTCATTGGTGCCGACCATCAGAATCACCAGATCAGGACGGTGCTTCTGAAGTTCTCCCGCAAAGATCTCCCGCAACTGCCGGGAGTTCCAGCCCGAATGGCCCGCATTGACGACTTCGACGGCAGAGACGAAAAACGAAGCGAAAAACAAAACAATCGATGCAAGAATCTTCCCGAACTTCATAAAAACAACTCTTTTTTTTCTGTCAGCAAACGCGTTGTCTGATGAGGAAATCCCCCTCCGATTCAGCGACGGGAGGGATTCGCGCGCAGAAACGGCGAACGCGGCATGGAACTCCCGGTCGGACGCGCAGGCCGGCTGATCGGTGACGGACGGCTTTCCCGCAGCGACGGCTGCGAACTCGAGGACGATGAAGTCGTCACCGGGTTCGGACGATGCTGAATCGGCTTCGCCTGCTGGACGGGAGTAACCTGGCGGACCTGGCCACGACTGTCGTTCACATATTGCGGGGTCGTCCCTTTCGGCGCCGAGCGGAACGTCGACGCTCCGTTTTTCTGGTAGATGACGCGGTTGCCGTTTTGGATCAGAGTCTCCGTTTCACCATCCGAATCGGTTTTGACCGTCGTTCCGCCGATCTGCGTCGCTCCGGTTGTCAAAGGCGGATTCAATGGTTTTGCCGGCGGAGACGATGATTCCGCCGGCGGGGCCGGGGTGACCGTCTCCGTCTCCGCCTCCGCTGCTCCAGTCGCGGCGGCCGCGGTGAACAACAGGGCGGCACAAAGAATTTCAGACAGATGCTTCATAACAAACCTCCTGTTCATCATTAACAATATAATCCGGAAAGCCGAACAATCAAGTCCGAATTGCCGCAGAATGACATTTTCCATGATTTCCCCGGAAACTCCGCCTGCGGGCTTGACATCGTTCGGAGCGGCTGTATATTGCCAGAATGCAACACCATTCATTCAGGAGATTTGCGTTATGGAAAATCACGGGGAAAATCAGATGTCCGGCGGAAATTTCAACAATTACGAATTCATGCCCGCGGATTCGTGGCGAATTCTGCGGATCATGGCCGAATTCGTCCAGTCGTTCGACGACATGAGTCAGATGCCGGAACGACTGGTCGCCGTCTTCGGCTCTGCCCGCATTCCCGAAGACGCGCCGGAATTTGAGTCCGCCTGCGAACTCGGCAGACTGCTTGTGAAGAACGGATACGGCGTCATCACCGGCGGCGGACCCGGAATCATGGGCGCCGCTTCCCGCGGCGCGTTTGAAGCGGGCGGGAAATCGATCGGACTCAACATCGAGCTGCCCATGGAACAGCATCCGAATCAGTACCAGACCGATTCACTCTCGTTCCGTTACTTCTTCATCCGCAAGGTCTGCTTTCTCAAGTATTCGACTGCGATCATCGTATTCCCCGGCGGATTCGGCACGCTCGACGAGCTCTGCGAAGTGCTGACCATGGTGCAGACCTCCAAGATCAACCGGATTCCGATCATTCTGGTGGGGAAAGAGTTCTGGAGCGGATTGCTGCACTGGTTCAAGAATGTACTGGTCAAAAACGACACCATTAGTTCGACCGATCAGGAACTCTTTCACCTCGTCGATTCCGCGGAAGAGGCGATCGACTATCTGCTCGCCTGCCATCGGTACGGATTCCACACCACCGTCAAGCAATAACTTCAAGAATCATTCTTGAAAATCCGAAATCCAGTGCTATATTAAGTAAAAGGTCCCAGGCCGGGGGCGAACGCCCGAGGCTGCGGATCATCACAAAATGAGCAGCGTCATTCTGAAAGCGAGGGTTCGTCCCGGGCTCAAGAGGCAAAGCCGACGGTCGGTCTGTGCAGATACATATCCTCCGTGTTTTCCTCTTCCTCCCGGAAAACATGGAGGATTTTTTATATGGAAAACCGCATCGCCCTGATCGGCATCATCGTCGAGGATACCGCCGTCAGCGCCGAAATCAACCGGATTCTGCACGACTATCAGGAATATCTGGTCGGCCGGATGGGAATCCCCTACAGGAAACAGAACGTCGCAATCATCAGTGTCGTGGTTGACGCACCCGCTGATGTCACGAGTTCTCTCTCCGGCAAGCTCGGAATGCTCCCCGGAATCAGCGTAAAAACAGTTTATTCCAAAAAATAACAGGAGAACACCGAATATGTACGACCCCAAATCCCTCAAGGCGGAGGAGTTCATCGATGACGATGAAATCCAGGCAACCATCCGTTACGCCCGCGAAAACCGCTCGAACCGTGAACTCATCGACTCGATCATCGAAACGGCAAAACAGTGCAAAGGAGTGAACCACCGCGACGCCCTCGTGCTGCTCGAATGCGATCTGCCCGACGAGAACGAGAAGATTTTCCAGCTTGCGCGCGAGATCAAGGAGAAGTTCTACGGCAACCGCATCGTGATGTTCGCCCCGCTCTATCTCTCGAACTACTGCATCAACGGCTGCACCTACTGCCCGTATCACCGCCAGAACAAGCATATCCGCCGCAAGAAGCTCACCCAGGAGGAGATCCGTGCCGAAGTCATCGCGCTGCAGGACATGGGTCACAAACGTCTCGCTCTGGAAACGGGGGAAGATCCGGTCAACAATCCGATCGAATATGTGCTCGAGAGCATCAAGACCATCTACTCGATCAAACATAAGAACGGCGCGATCCGCCGCGTGAACGTCAACATCGCCGCGACCACCGTCGAAAACTACCGGAAACTCAAGGCCGCCGGAATCGGCACCTACATCCTCTTCCAGGAAACCTACAACAAAAAAGCCTATGAGGAGCTCCATCCGACCGGGCCGAAGCATGACTACGCCTATCACACCGAAGCGATGGACCGCGCCATGGAGGGCGGCATCGACGACGTCGGCTGCGGCGTCCTCTTCGGGCTGAATCTCTACCGCTACGACTTCGTCGGACTGCTCATGCACGCGGAACATCTTGAGGCGGCGAAAGGGGTCGGCCCGCACACGATCAGTGTCCCGCGCATCCGCCCGGCCGACGACATCGACGCGAAAACATTCTCGAACGCCATCTCCGACGATATCTTCGAGAAGATCGTCGCCGTGCTGCGCATCGCCGTGCCCTACACCGGAATCATCATCTCGACACGTGAATCGCAGAAAGCGCGTGAACGGGTATTGCAGCTCGGCGTCTCGCAGATTTCAGGCGGATCTCGCACGAGCGTCGGCGGTTACGTCCATGAGGAGAGCGAGGAGGAGAACTCCGCGCAGTTCGACGTCAACGACACCCGCACGCTCGATCAGGTGGTGAACTGGCTGCTCGGACTCGGCTATATTCCGAGTTTCTGCACGGCCTGTTACCGGGAAGGACGTACCGGTGACCGGTTCATGTCGCTGGTCAAGAGCGGTCAGATCGCGAACTGCTGTCTGCCGAACGCCTTGATGACGCTCAAGGAGTATCTGGAAGATTACGCCTCGCCGGATACCTGCCGGAAAGGCGAAGAGGTCATCAAGCGTGAACTTGAACATATCACGAATCCGAAAGTGCGTGCGATTGCGGCGGATCATCTGCGCGAGCTTCACGACGGCAAGCGCGATTTCCGCTTCTGAAATTCTCGTAACATTCTCATTGCAAATGGAGAACTCCCGGTCATCGGGCCGGGAGTTCTCTGTTTGTTTCCCGAAAGCAACATTTTCCGGACTCGGAGTCGCGGCTCTCCCGTCCCGCCCCTCCCCCGGTCAGGGGACGATGGCGCCGTTTGCTTCAAGCATCTTGCGCAGTTCCGCAGCGGGAACCTCTTCCGCCGGAGTCCGCAGCCGGACCGAGAGCGCCGCGAGAGCACCTGCCGCCTGGCCGGTCGCCATGCAGGTCGCCTGCACGCGCAGCGCCGAATTCGCCAACCGGTCGCTCGAAAGAATCCGTCCCGCCGCCAGCAGATGGCGCGTGTTCACCGAAATCAGCGCGCCGCGCGGCACCGTGGGTACCACTCCGGGAGCGAGCGGCCGTTTGTCGAGCCCGACTTGCGCGTCGTGCAGATCGATCGGGTAGAAAGCGTGACAAACCGCGTCGTCGTAACGTTTTCCGGCAGCATACTCTTCCGCCGTGACGGTCGCTTTCCCGACAATCGTGCGGGTTTCGCGCACCCCGCACTCGGCGGCATTGAGCTTGAATGCGAGCTTTTCCAGTCCGGGCTGTTTCTTCAGAAACCGGTAGAGCCGCAGCAGCGACGCGCGCCCCGCCATCTCAATTCGGGTACGCCCCGCCGAATCGCCCGCGTTGATGCCGCTGATGTGGTTTGAATTGTTGCCGCGACCGAACAGAAAGTGCGGATTGAATCCGTTGCTCCAACCGGTATCCTCACAACTGACCTCGCCGCGCGCGGCAGCGGCGTCAAACGCGCTCCGGATCGCTTCGAGATCGAGTTTCTCCGGATCGTATCCGGTCGCATAGACGCAGAGCGTCCCCGGCTGGCAGGGATCGGAAACACGCACTTCCGCATGCAGCATCCGGGCGACGTTCGCATCTCCGGTGCAGTCGATGACCCGGCGCGAGAATACCGGGTAAAGTCCGTCTTTTCCGCAAAGTTCGAGTTCGATCCCGTCATCCGCGAGTGTCGCGCGGCCGACCATGGTGTGATATTTGACAATGACACCGGCTTTTTCAAACTCCTCATCGCAAAGCGCCGCAAACAGCACCGGATCGATGGAGATCTGATGTCTCCAGTGTTCGTTCAGATTCGTCGTCGAAAAGTCCGGCAGCGGTTCGCCGCTCTCTTCACGGGTCCGCCTGACAAGCTCCCAGCCGATTCCGCTGATAACCTGTCTGCCCCATGCGTGAAAAATGCCGGGACACGGAATGCCGCCGGCGGTGATGGTTCCTCCGGCGATTCCGTTTTTCTCAACGAGGCAGGTCGACACTCCGGCTTTCGCCGCCTGAATCGCGGCGCAGAGTCCGGCCGGCCCGGCTCCGATTACTGTAACGTCGTAATACTCTTTGATTTTCATCGTTTCTGTTCTCCCCGAGAAAATTTCCGCTGAAATAAAAGATACTCCTTTTCTGCGGTTTCGTCAACCGTTTTTCTCCGGAATCCGGTTCATAGAGCCGGTGCGGTAGCGGGCCGCCTCAACCGTTGTAAAACCGCAGGCTCCGAGGCGGGAACAGATTTCCGTCCACTCCCGTTCCGCCCGTTCCATCTCCTCCGGGCGAAGTTCGAGCCGCGCACTTTCCGGCCCGAGCCGGCGGACGCGGAATCCGGAGTAGCCGAGCGCGGCCAGCGCCCGCTCCCCCGCTTCGACTGCGGCCAGAGCCTCCCGGTTGAGCGGAGTCCCGGTCGGAATCCGGCTCGCAAGGCAGGCGGCGGCCGGGAGATTCCAGACCGGAACATCGAGCTCCCGGGCGAGCTCTCGAATCGCGGACTTCGGCAGTTCCGAGAGCGGATGGAGGATTCCGAGTTCATCCGCCGCGCGCGCCCCCGGCCGGTAGTCGCCGCGGTCATCGCGGTTCGCCCCGTCCGCAAGACGCGGAAACCCCAGGTCCCGGGCCCGCTCCTGAAGCGCGGCGAAAAGCCGCTTCTTGCAGTGGTAACAACGCTGCGGCCCGTTTTCCCGGACGGCAGGATCGGAGAGCGGATCGAGCCGCACGACTTCAAGCCGGAGTCCGAACCCCTCCGCAAGTCTCCGGGCACGTTCCGACTCCACCCGCGGCAGAAGTTCCGAGTCCGCCAGGAGCAGCAGCACATTGTCTCCGCCGAGTTGACGCAGCGCCGCGGCAGCCAGCAGCGCGCTGTCGCAGCCGCCAGAAAAGGCGATCGCGAGCCGGTCGTAACGGGCGAGTTCAGATTCGAGCTTTTTGCGCCAGCAGTTCAAGGTATTCCCTTTCAAGGATATCGGCCATGAGCGGCCAGTCGAATCGCTCAAGCACGAGTTTGCGGCCGTTTTCGCCCATCTGGCGGGCGAGCGCGGGAGTCCGCCAGAGTTTCCGGGTCGCGTCGACGACCTCCCCGACGTTCTCAGGGGCGGTGCAGTATCCGGTCTGTCCGTCAAGAATCACCTCCGGCGTGCCGTCGAGACGGAATCCGATCGCAGGGATGCCGGTTGCAAGCGCCTGAACGACCGAACGCGGCAGCCCCTCTCGCAGCGAAAGATGCCAGAGCAGATCCGCCTGCGCTAGATATCGATGCACCTGCGCGGGAGGAACAAGCCCCGCAAAATGAAAGTGTTCCGTCATTCCCATCGAGGAGATCCGGGCGTCGAGTTCGTCGCGCATCGGGCCGTCGCCGATCAACAGGAGGTGGGTGTCCGGATAGTCGCGGATGATCTCCGCCGCCGCCGGGACGACGTATTCATACCCTTTCATCGGGAAGAGCCGCGCAAGCGTCGCGATCACGCGGGCGTGTTCCGGAATTCCGAGCTCTCTGCGCAGTTCCGGCTCCCGGACCGCATTGGCGAAAGCGGAGGTATCCATCCCGCTGTAAACGACCTTGTACTTTTCGCGCGGAGCGATGGAGGCTTCCACGCATTGATCGATCATCGCCTGCGCAACAGCGAAAATCCGGTCGCAATCACGCGCCGCAATGCGTTCCGAAAGTTTGTAAATCGCGTTTTTCCAGCCTTTTTCATACGGGTGGAACGCCTGACCGTGCACGGTATGAACCACGACCGGCGTTCCTGCCCTGCGGGCGGCGATCCGTCCGATGACTCCGGCTTTGGAACTGTGGGTGTGGACAACATCGAACTTCCTATCCGCAAGCAGTTTCTTCAGGGCGCGATACGCTTTGAAATCATTGACCGGGTCGAGTTCGCGCACGAGCGACGGCAGTTCGATCGTCTCGAACGGCGGGAAATCGACATTCTGCAGCAGTTTCCCCTCCCGTCCCGGCGAGGGACCGGTGATCAGCGTGACCTCATGCCCCCGACGCAGGTGGCCGAGAATCGTGTACAGCGTATTTTCCTGTGCACCGCCGACGATCATCCTCGTGATGATGTGGCAGATTTTCATTTTTCTGTCAGCGGAACTCATGTTCCCAAACCTCCGGCACGCTGCTGTTCCGTAATTGTCGCCTGATCTCCGGCTTTCCCGGCTGCCGCAGCGTGACAAGGCAGCCGCTGTCGGTATTCTCGAGCAACAGGCGTATGGGAAAGGTAGTACAAGGATTCAAATATACAAGTTCAAAACCGTTTTTTTGCGGAAATATTTCCACCGTACCGCCGTCTCCGCCGGTGCGGACAGCCGGCGGGGAGTCGGGAAGCTCCTCCGCAAGCCTTTTCCGGAATGTCCGCGAATAGCGGTCGAGTTCCGGAACGCTGACCATCCCGACCGGCAGCCGGGAGGTGTATTGCGTGAGAGCGGAGAGGTTTCCGGTCCGTGCCGCCGTGAAGTGGAGCCGGTCGATCCGGGTCGCGCCCCGTTTCAGCAGGAAGTCCGCCGCCGCGGCAACCGTTTCAAAACCGTCGGCGTTCACGGCGATGGTGTAATCCGCGGCCGGATCGTGCAGCACGACAGCCGGATTCCGCTCCCCCTCCCCCGCCGCGACAAAGAGCGCCGCCGGATGAAGTTCCGCTCGAACAATCCAGCTTGCGGGCAGCAGAATCAGCAGCGCTGCCGCAATCCGCGCCGGGCTCTGGCGCCTTGTCCCGAGCAGCACGAAAAGCGCCGCATAAAAGAGCACGATCTCCGGCAACGCGGGCCGGATCGCCGGAATGCGCTCGAATCCCGCCGCGGCGATTCCGGTCACGCCCTCCATGAACCGGAAACTCCACTCGAGAAGTTTCGCTCCGACAAGGTCGAATCCGCTCCAGACCGCCCCTGCGGCAAGTTTGAAGAAAAGCACCGGGAAGAGGATTCCGACCACCGGCATCAAAGCGAGATTCGCGAGCACCGATCCCGGCAGCAGCAATCCCTGATTGTAGACCGAAATCCCGACGCCGCCGAGAAATGCCGCAAGACACGCGCCGACCGCAAAGAGAAGTGCCCATGCCCGGCGCAGATGCTTTTCCCGGCGCTGTTTGAATGGAGAAGCGGGCATATACCGGAACTCTTCGCCGAACAGTTCGGAGAGCTGATCGAACCGCTCGCCCGCAAGAATCAGAATCGCGGTGATGACGAACGAATATTGAAACCCCATATCCAGCATGAGATACGGTTCGGAGAGAATCAGTATTCCTCCGGCGAGAAGCAGCGCGTGCAGCGCCGGAATATAAAGCAGCGCCGAACGGCACAGACACCAGAGCCCGATCATCCAGAACGCCCGCATCGCCGGAGCATTCGCTCCGGTCGAGAGCGTGTAAAGCAGCAATGCTCCGGCCAGAGTGAGATACCGAAGTCGCAGCGGCAGCGGACGCAGAAAGATCAGCAACACCGCCGCCAGCATCGCGACGTGCATGCCCGAAACCGAATAGAGATGGATCGTCCCGGTTTCGATGAGCCGCGAACGGCTGGAGGGATCGACACCGCCCGAAGTGCCGAAGAAAAGAGCGGAGGCCAGATTGCGGATTCGTTCGTTTTCCATCCCGCGGAGCGCGCGCTCGAGCAGCCGGTCGCGCACGATGCAGATACGTCCGATCACGCCCGGACTCCATCCGGTCACAGCGCCCTCCCGCATCCGGAAGACCCTTGTCGCGCCGCGCCCGGCCAGATAGGCGGCGAAATTCCGCATCGGTTCGAGCCGGGTCGAGGCGTCCGCTTCGGCGCGGAGGATCGCACCCCCCTCCGCCGGCAGAGAAAAGACGCCCTGCGCCGTCAACAGGTCGCCGCAGCGGAGACGCGGAGGAGACTCTTTCGGCAGTTTGAGGTAGAGGATGCCAGAAACATCGCGGAACTGCGTCTCGCCGGTGAGTCGGATTCTCCGCACCTGCGCCCGGATCAGCGACGGCGGCACGATCCCCGGCAATTCGGAGATGCGCGGATCGATGATCCGCAACTCTGCCGTACCTCCGCAACTTCTGGGCGGGAGCTCCCGTTCGTAATTTCCGGAAAATTGCGCGCAGAGCCGATGCCCCTCCATGCTGCAGATTCCGAGCAGCGCTCCGACGGCGAACACCGTGGCCATCCGCCGTCCGAACAGCAGAGAACCCGCGGCGGAAATCAGCGCCGCCGCAACAACCGCAAGCGCAATCGATCCGCCGTCCGTCACGGCCGGCAGAGTTCCGCAGACGATCCCCGCGAACAATGCGCCCGCCGCCGGAATCCGCAGAAGCGCAGGATGATGAGCCAATCGCATGTTTTTGGATATAATGTAGATGATTTTTTTCTGAAATGCAACAAATCAAGTTGATATTTTCCTTTTCCGCAATATGTTAAAAAGGGGGATTTAATTAGGAGGTCTGAAATGAAAAACATGACATTCTTCTTGTTGAGCCTCTGGCTGCTGGCCGGTCCGGCCGTCTATTCAGAGGATGCCGCACAGCCGGAAAAGGCGCCCGAGGCGGAGCCCGCTGCGGTCGAACCGGAGGAGGATGACGATCCGGCCATCGACATCACAACGACCGATGGAAGAGTCTATAAAGATGCCACAGTGGAACGGGTTACTCCTGCCGGGATCGATATCGGATATCTGCGGGAGGACGGCGCCTACGCGATGGTCGGAATTCCGCTTTCCAGGCTGACGCCGGAACTTCAGCAGGCGTTCCATTACGATCCGGAGAAAGCGAAAGCATTTGAAGCCCAGCTGGAGCAGGCGAAGAAAAAGACCATGGAGGAGGCTGCCGAGGGCGAAGCCGAACGCATGGCGCGCGTGAACCGCGAAATCAGGGCGCGGCTCGCGGGCGAAGAGGTGCAGATCAAACCCGCCGATCTGCGGTTCGCGATCTACGCGCGCCGCCGTCCGGTGGCGGTGATTCCGGTTGAACAGGTCCGGTCCGGCACGGTGGTGGCGGTGATCGACGATACGAGCGGACTGCCTGCCCTGCCGACGCTGGTTCTGATCGACCGGCTGAAACTGTCGGAGGGGACGGGGCGCTGGAGCGGTTTCCTCTACCCCACCGGGATGCATGCGCGTTACCGGGACATCGAACGGATTCCGGTCTTTTCCGATTCGCTCGATGAGGCGCAGCTGCTGCTGGAGCGGTATCTCGACATTTACAGCGAGTTCGCCGCCGGACAGAAAGAGGAGGAGTCGGCACAGACCGCTGAGGCGGCGACTGACGCGGCCGCGGCGGAGACCCCGCCGGATCAGGCCGAAGCGCAGCAGACCGCCGGAATCGACAACAAAGGCGGGAATGTCCCGGACAACGACTATTACGACAACGTCGGAATTGGAGACGGCTATTACTATTACGATTATCCCTACTGCATCGGACGAAGCTACTGGCCGGTGATCTGGTGGACCCGGCACAACAACCACGGCGACTGGAGTCCGCGTCCGCCGCGTCCACGCCCGCCACGCCCGTCACGCCCGCCACGCCCGCCACGCCCGCGTCCGCCGCGTCCGGACACTCCCCCGGAGCAGCAACCGTCGAAACCGGTTACGACACCGATCGGTTCGCGGCCTCCGGCTTTCGGTGCGGGAACGCCGTCGAATTCATCGCGCCCGAACACCGTCCGTCCGTCGCAGAAGCCGTCGTCCGGCGGAACGGTTTCGCGCCCGTCCCGGCCGTACAATCTGGAACAGAACGGCGGATTCCGCCGGGTGGTTCCGAAGACGACTCCGGCGCGCCCGGCAACGACGCCCGGAGCGACGGTGGAGCGCCCCCGGTCGCTGCGGTCAACTCCGGCACGCCCGGCAACCTGGAAAGGGACACCCGCGCCCACCCGGCCGGCGATGCCGTCCCGTTCCGGTTCGCCCGGCGGAGCACATGGTCGGATCAGCGGCTTCTGAACAGCAACAGCTCCCGGTCGAACGGCCGGGAGTTTCTGTCTGATCGGAATCCGCTTCCGAAAATGCACCGGCGGACGGAATCGTCGTACCTCTCATCATGGGATTCCCGGGATTTCGTCAGAATCTGCGGGCGCGCCAGGCGAAAATCTCCAGCGCCGTCCACGCTGCCGCCATCATGCAGACCATCGCCATCGCCAGGATTCCGCAGTTGAACACGAACGCCCTGGCGACAATTTCCCCCGCCTGCCCAGTGGAAACCGCATCGAGCGGAACGAACAAATAACGCGAAAAAGTGAAGTAACTCAACGCCTCCGCCACCGGGGCATTTTCATGCCAGAATGCGAATGTGTAGAAGTGTTCCGGATTCAACGGTTTCGCCAGGCCCTCCGGCAGCACTTTCGCCGAAAACAGGAACTGCGGCAGCGTCGCAATCACCGCGAAAAGCACCGCGGCGATCTCCCCCTGTTTCCGGAGAAACAACGACAGAGCCGAACCGAACAATCCGAACACGCAACCCACCCCGCCCGCCAGCCACATCATCGGCAGAACCGCGAAAAACGGCGCCGCAAGCTGATCGAATTTCAGAAAACCATCTCCGGAATTGACGTTCAACCAGAGAATCGGCAGCGTCATCAGCAGCGCCTGCGGGAAACTCACCAGCAGAAAAAACAGGGTCTTCGAGAGCAGATACGCCAGAGAAGAAACATGGTGCGCATGCTCCTGCAGAAAAATCTCCCTCTCGCGGATGATCTCGCGAACCGTCTGATTCATTCCGAGCCAGAACATCGCCACCAGCCCGAACACCAGCCGGTCGGTGCCGAGCGGCGCGTCGATCGAAACCGCCAGCCGGATCAGAATCCCCAGCAGCAGCGGCAGACCGAACAGCAGAGCCAGCGAGGAGAGCGGCGAATTCAGCCAGATCCGCACATAACGTGAAAAGAGCGCGAATGCTCCTGGCGCGCGATGGCTCTCCGGGCGCGCCGCGACTCTCCCCATGCCCTCCTCTTCCCGGCTCCCGGAATCGATTTGCGAATAGAGTTCCTGCCAGGACTCCACCCCGATCGCAGTCCGGACCTCCTGCGGACTTCCCTCCGCGGCGACCCGCGACCCCTCCTCAGAGCCATTCAGGACGATCACATGATCCGCCGCTTCGATCGTCGAGAGCGAATGCGTGACAAACACCACCGTCCCCCCCTGTCTCGAGATCCGGCGCAATCCTGCGACGATGAGTTTTTCAGTGGCATAATCGAGCCCCGTGGTCGGCTCGTCGAGCAGCAGAACCTCCGGCCGGCCGACCGCCTCCACCGCGATGTTGACCCGCTTGCGCTGACCGCCGCTGAGTTCCCCCACGTAACGGTCGGAAAAGCGCGTGAGTCCGGCGTCGCGGATCGCCTTTTCCACGACCGCCTGTTTCACGCCGCCGTTTGCGCGCGTGCCGATCCGGATGTCGGCGGCGTAGGCGATGCACTGCCGGACCGTGAGCTCCGGATGCACGACGTCAAATTGCGGCACCAGCGCGAGATGTTTCTCCGCCCATTGCGGATAGGAGATCGCCGCACCATCGACGAGAATCTCTCCGGAAATCGGTCGTTTCTGACCGGACAACACCTTGATCAGAGTGGATTTGCCGCAACCGCTCTTTCCGAGGATGGCGGTCAGCTTTCCTTTCGGAATGCGGCAGCTGACCTCCCGGAGCACCACCCGCCGTCGATATCCGGCAGAGAGTCTGCGGATCGTGATTTCCGCCCCGCCCCCCGGGGTTGCCGGTTTCAGGGAACTGTCCGTGGAGTCGAATACGCAAACGCAGCGGCCGATCTCAAGGCGCTCTCCGCCCGAGAGCTTCTGCTCGAGAAATCGGAGGCCGTTGATCCGGATCCGATCGCGGTCGAGCGCGTAAAGTGTCCAGGCGGTCGAGACGGCGTTGCGGGAGAATGCCGCCACCGAATCCGCCGTCCGGACCGGAGTTACCGTCACTTCGCTGTCGCCCTCCGCGAGATTGAGGAATCCCGGCTCCATCTCCGCGGACAAGTTCAAACTGCGTCCGAGCCGTATCATTTCCCCCGGCTTCCCGGGCAGCTCGCGGTTCAATCGACAGCGCAGTGAAAGAAGCACTCCGGAGAGCACCAGCGCGTCCCCCGGAAAAATCTCATGCGGCTCCTCCGGCGGCAGTGCCTCTCCGTTCAGGAACGTTCCGCCTCCGGTCCGGAACGGCGTGACGAAAAACCTCCCGCGTGCGCGGTCGAAATCGATCCGGCAATGGCGGCGCGACACAGCCAGATTGCACTGCAGCACCCGGAACTCCGAATCCCGGCCGATCACCGCCGGAAGAGTCCGCAGCACATACCGTTCCCCCTCCGCCGCCGTCAACGAAACTTCGATCTCGTCGACAGAAGCGAAGTAGATATCCGTGAGGGAGCCGGCCGGAGCCATCCACCGATGGCGGCAGAAACGGCATTGATATTCCGGACGCGGCACCTCCGCTGGGGCGGCCTGAAAACAGACCGGGCAGACCAGAAACCCGCGCCCGTCACGGGTTCCGGCATCCGTTCCAGACAGGTTTTCTCTCTCCGGATAAAAGAGTTGCGACTCTACAGGCATGACAAACCTACTCCACGGAGCACTCGTAGAAAATCTCGAACCGGGGGGTGACCGTCATCTCGGCGGCGAACAGAAGATGATCCGTCGAAACATTCCGGTAGTCCATCATCCCGCTCAAAGAGGCCGTCGTGATCACGCCGTAGCGGTCGGGGATCGAACAGATTCCCCGGACGCTGTTCAACTGCCCCGTGAGCGCTTTTCCCGCGCGGGAATGGTCGGAGAAAGAGATATGCCCGTTCACAAGCCGCAGCCGCCGGGAAATCTCCCCCGCGGCATCCGTGAAATCGGCAACCCGCCGGACCGTCACCTTTCCATCGACCTTCCCCTGCAGGCGCGGGTCGAGAAACCCGGCGAAGACATCGCCGTCGACATCCCAGGAAGAACCAATCGCAATTTCCTGATCCGGAAACAGATAGTGGTCCATGACATAGTTGGTCCGCTTGATGACGTCAACCTCCTGTTCAGAGAGACTGCACCCGATCGGCGTGATGCTCGTGATCCCCTGCCCGTCCCGAAAGACGATCCGAACCGTCTTCCCCTCGAGAATGCGCCCGTTCTTGAGTTTGGCAAACATCACCATTTCGCCCTTGATCTTCTCCGGATCGAGATCCTGCGGCAGCATCTTCTTGTCGCGCAATTTGTTGAAGAATTTGTCATCGACCGGGATCTTGACCTGATTGAGCAGTTTGACCACCGTCGGACCGATGATTCCCGTCCCTCCGGAGAGAATCTCCAGCACGCGCAGCCCCGTGCCCAGTTCCGGCGGCAGTTCAAAACCGACATCATAACGGCTTACGAACACGTTCTCCGTCACGGTCCCGAACCGGCGTTCCTCGACAATGGTGACGCCATCGTTCTTCACGATTTTCCCAACGCTCTCGATACCGTAAATATAAGTAAAATAAGCGCTTCCGCGAATTCCCCAGTCTTTCTTTGCAGCCTGGCCGCTCACTTTGCCCATGACCCGGCTGTGATAGCTCTTCCCCTCCATCCGGAGATTCTGAAGATATGCGGGCTGGTTGACCGGCACATAACGCGGCTGCAGAGGATCGTTCTTCTCCACGACAATCGTTCCGGAAAGCTCCGGCTCCGGCGCCGGATCATCAGGAGTCTCGACCACCGGTTTCTCGACAGGCGGAGTCTCATTTCCCTTTATTGCCTCTCCGGGCCCGGAGATGGGGGAGACAATCGGCTTCACCTCCGCAGAAGACGGCGCGGTCAGAAGTTTGATGGTGAACACACCTGCCGCAACCGTGACCGCCGCCAGCGTCACCGCAGCCAACACTTTCAGAACCAGATTCATATCACTTCTCCCGATTGTTTTATCGCGAATTCCACGAGATTTCCACCGTCGTTCCGTTGTCCAGCTCGAGTGCAGCCGATCCCGATTTCCGGAACGAATCTGCCGGGATCGTCTTTTCATGGGGGTTTGCCAGACCAAACAATCTCTTTTCAGCGATCTGAACGGCAAAATCCTGCGCCTCGGTGTCCCACCAGAACTCCACGGGGTCGCTGAATTCAAAGGTCTGTTTATCATCGTCGGGCCGGGAAAGGAGTTTCCACGGTTTCTTCCCTGCGGGGCCGATCTGAACGACCAGATTGCAGCCTCGCCACATCGCATTCGTTTCTTTGAAATGGGCGTCGGAGAGATTCACCTTGATCTTCGCAATCGCCACCCGGAAGACCGTGGGAGTCCCACCCGGCACACAATCCTCCGGCGGCCGCTGGAATTCATACTGAAACTTCATCTCCGCTTCGTGCAGCTCTTCGGATCGATTGCTGAAGATCGTCCAGATGGACTGCTCCTCATCATCGCCGGAAACGATCTGCAGATACTCCTGAGCGGCGGCGATGAGACGCTCCAGATACTTCTGCTGATCTTTCTCGCAGAGGTCGAACCGGATCTCGCCGAGCCGCTCCGAACGCCCCCGGGAATCGGCGGCGGACTCCGAAACGATACTGCCGATCTCACGATGGATGCTCCGGCACAACCCCCTCCGGAGGGTTCGGATCTTTTCCGTCTCCTGCGGAAATTTCTCGAGAAAGCAGCGCAAATTCTCCAGATAGCTCTCGAGGTCCTCCCATTGAGCGACGATCCAGTCCGCGTATCGTCCCGCGATCTCCCGGCGGAGCACGTCGACCTCATCGGACCGGCGGCCGGGATACGCCTGAATGAAACGTTCCAGCGCGGTCAGCGAAGCGGGAAACGCCCGGTCGTTCCAATATGCCCGGACCAGTTTTTGCGTCTCCTCCCAGTCGAAATTCTCCCGGGCCTGAGCGATCTGCAATTTCGCCTCATTCCAGTCGTCGAGATGGGTCTTCATGCCGGATCTTTCATACAGCGCGAGGCAGGACTCCGCATCCGCAAACTGCCTGTTATCAATGAATTGCTTTGTCTTCGCCTGGACGTATCCCCAGAGCCGGTCGTCGATCCTCCGGAGCCCGGCGGTGAGAACAGGCTCCTCGCCCGTGAATGCCAGGGTCTCCCGGAGGAGCGCATCCGCGACGAACCACTCCTTGCGGGAGTCGTTCCGCAGCAGAAGATCCGCCTGCCGGACCGCCGCGGCGGCTGCGTCGCGTTTCAGCCCGGAAACGGTGTCGCCGAGTTTCTTCCGACTTTCGGCCAGACGCAGCAGTCCATCTGTGCGACGGCACTGTTCGATCGCTTCCCGATAGGCGGCAATGCTTCCTGCCGCAGCGCGTTTCTTCGCGGCGGATACGGTCTCTTCGACAAGGGTATTCTCTTCCAGACGAATGAGTTCCTGCTGCAGCGCGGCACGGGATCGCTCGATTTCACGCAGTTCGGCTCCATTGAACGTGCCCCGCCATTTCGCGATGAAATTATCGCACAGGATGAGCTGTGCGCGCAACTCGTCGACACCTTCCCCGATTTTCTTCAGCCGGTCCCGGATTTCGAGAAACTCTCCACGCATTCTCTCCTGTTCCTGCGCGGCTTTTTTCTCGAGTTCCGGCCGGATTGAGGCGAAATATCTTCGTCCGAAAAAGAGAGGCTGTTCTCCCAGAAATGCGTTCACCTCCCGCAATGTGATGGTTGCCGATTCCCGGTGGTTTTCCTGAAGCGACCGGATGCGGGCAGCGGCAATGAAGTCTCCGATCAGCCAACCTCCTCCCAGCAGCAGCAGAATCACCAGAAGAGCGCCCCCGAGCCGCAGTGCGGTCCGAATTCGTTTTCCAGTCTTTTTCCACTGTTCGACCCGTTTCGCGCCGGCATGCAGGGCGTGCAGAAGTTCGGCGGGAGTCTGATAGCGGTTTTCCGGATCGTGCTCGACCATTTTCTCGATGAGCAGATCGACGTCCGGCGGCAGTTTGAGTCCGAATGCAGACGGCAGCTTCGTGCCGCGGCGGGGAATTTTCCCGATCAGCGCTTCCCAGACGACGGTGCCGAGGGCGTAGATGTCGCAGCGGATGTCGACGGCTTTCCCCTCGAGCTGTTCCGGCGGCATGTAATCCCATGTTCCGGAATCGCGCCCGGCCATGGTCATGGTCATCCTCCAGTTATCCTGCAGAGACTTCGCGATGCCGAAATCGACCAGAACCCAATGATGTGTCTCCGAATCGAAAATGATGTTGTCCGGCTTGATATCCCGGTGACAGATGCGATGGCTGCGGAGATATTCCAGAGCGGTTGCGACATCTTCGAGGAGCTGAGCCGCCTCCTCCCAGGAGAGTTTTCCCCTGGTGTTCAGCCGCTGGCGCAGGCTCTGGCCGTCGATGAATTTCATGACCATGTACGGAACGCCGCCCGCAGCAGCCGGAAGATCCCCGGCCGCCAGAATCGGGACGATGCCGGGATGGCTCAATGTGCCGAGGATGCGGCATTCCGAGCGGAACATCGCGATGGTTTTCCCGGAATGCCCGTCTGGAATCTTGATGACGACCCGCCGCTCCAGAAGTTCCGTTGAGACCCCGAGATAGGTAATGCTCATGCCGCCGCGGGCGAGCAGTTTCTCCGCCCGGAATTCTCCGACCTGGAACGGCAGCGGCAATCCGTCCTGTGCGCCGGACGGAGACGATGGAGGCGGAGGAGAGGCAGCGTCGCCGGACGGGAGTTCCCCGGCGACGATGGTCGCCTGATTTCTGAGGTCGGAGAGACGCGGGCGGCTGGAGCGGTTGAATGTGCCGTCGAGTCCGGAGTGTCTCTCTCCGGGAGGGAGTTCCCGGCCGCAGACGGAGCAGAACCGGGGTCCGTTCGGATTCCGTCCGGTGAAATCACACTCCGCACCGCAATACGGACAGAAATTTTTACCCGTTGCCACCGCGCCTCACCTCTCCCGGAAGAACGCAATGTCAGACAGAATGCAGCGTTCCTCAATGTTCGGGAAATAAATTACAGCACCAACCGTATTTTTTCAACCATCGACACTGAAATTTATCCGCATTTCCGAAATAACGCGACCTGCAGAAACCGGCCGATGATCACCGGCACGGGAGCAGGATCCGCCAGAGAGGTCCGTCACGGCAGGAAGAAGATCCGGCCGTAGGCACGCGGATCTTTGCCGTCTGCGATTCCTCCGGCGAGCAGCCGCCCGCGCCGTTCACCGGAGCGGTTCGTGTCGTTGATCACGGCGGCGAATCCCCATTCGGTTCCGGCCCGGGGCGCGCCGGACACTCCGGCGGAATCCCACGGAAGTTCCAGCCGGTAAATCGTGCGTCCGTCTCTGCGCACCACCAGGACTTTCCCCTCCCGGGGGGAAAGCCCGCCCGGAGTTTTTCCGGGAGCATATGCCAGCCAGCGCCAGAGCTGGGCGATTCCGGCGGAATTCAGCGCGGCCCCGAACTCCTGTACCCGGTGTCCGTTGAAATTCCGTGCGACATTGGGCTGCCAGGGGGCGGCCGCATCCACATCCAGGGCGAACTGCAGGCTGTCGCCGCGCCAGAGCAGCGCGTCGCGGTCGGCATAGTGCCCGGGATCCTCGACCTCGCAGAGCAGCAGCAGCGCACGCTCGTTCCAGCCGAGGCGGAACGTTCCCGACGGCCCTCCGGAACCGAGAACCGACCAATCCTCCAGCCGGATCGCTGGCATTCCGGCGAGCTGTTCCGCGGACTCCGCCCGGTACACCGGCAGAAGCAGAAGATCGTGAATCCGTTCCGCCGTCACCCCATGGGAACCACACCGGGCACTCACATTCAGCCGTCCCGTCACGCGACGCCCGAACGGCATCCCGTCGAGAGGGAGTTCCAGCTGCGACTCCCCGGCCGGAAGCTGCGCAATGGAAAGAGTGTGCCGCAGCGAGCCGGACTCCCAGACCGCCCGAACCTGTGTCACCGGAGTCGGGCAGAAGATACGCCCCCGGAGCAGAAACCCGCCGCCCGCCGGATCGACCGTCGCCCTGATCTCCCGGATGGAGAGCGGCATCTCCACCTGCAGACGGTAAAGTTCCAAGTGCGTTCCGGCGGGGCGAAATCCGAGATACTCGCCCGGCAGCATCCGCTCATCTACCCGCAGACGGCCGTTGACAGATCGGATTCCCTCCGGGAAGCGGAACGTTTCCGCCCCGGGAAAAAAAAGTTCATCCCCGTGGGTAACCACGGAACTCCCGACAATCCGACTCGGCTCCGTGAACCGGAGGGCGGACACCAGATAGATCGGCGACGGCGACAACTCCAAACTCTTTTCCACTGGAAGTTTCCTCCCGGTGATATCGCGGATTTCCTGAATTCCGGGGAGCTGTTCCCGCCGGACTGTCCCGTACTCGGTCCACGCAATCATCCGTGTATCATCGGCGGTCCGGTGCAGAACCAGATGTTCCCCGGGGGCGGGCTGCAGGTGTTCACCGCGCGTCCCGAGAGCGGCCAGAAATTTCATCGACTGCGCCAGCGCGGCATAGGCCGGCCGGGGGGTATTGTCGCGGCGGCAGACGGAGAATCCCTCCTCGCCCGGCCGCGTCGACCGCGACAGATTGTATCGACCGCAGAAATAGATCGCAGAATCCACCGCACAGGTTGAGATCAACGCCAGAGAACGCGCCGCATAACGCGCCTGCTCCAGCTCGGAAACCGGCTTCTGCCAGGTACCGGCGTGTGTAGTCCAGCCGAATTCAGTCAGGTGAATCGGCATATTCTGTCTGCCCCTTGTCCGCAGGAACTCCCGGACGGCCAGAATGTTCTCGAGAAATTCTCCCTCCGGAGCGCTGCCGTCGACATAGGCGTGCAAAGTCAGACCGTCGAGTGCGTCGAGCAGCCCGAGTTCACTCCATTCGACCAGGCGCCGCCGATTTGCCGCATTCAGGGAACTCAGCACGGGACCGTACACTTTCGTTCCGGGGCTCCCCTCCCGGATCGCTTCGGCGGTGACTTTGTGAAACGTCACAAGCTCCTCCGCACTGCCGCGCCAATGTCCGTCCGGTTCGTTGTAAACACTCAACAGATCGCAGCCGGAAGCGTTGGCCGCAGCCCATTCCCGCATCAGTTTCCGGTAAAGTTCCAGATCAACCGGCAGCCGCAGCCCCTCCCCGGCCGTCTTTCCGGCGGTGATGACCGGCAGCGGCCCGTTCATCGCATAATGACGCGACAACCGGGAAGGAGGCAGCGGGCGCGGCGTCATTTTTCCGTCCGCATTCAGTTGAAACACAGACGGATAGAAAAACTTCCAGTCCCAGTTTCCCCCCGCCGCGACCGCCAGCTCTTCCGGGAGGTGGACGGTCATCAATCCGTAGGGGGAACGGCGGCGCACCGCCTCGTCCAGCGGCTTGCCGACCACCGCCGCGCCGGTCGAAGTCCGCACCCGCCGCCCGTCGGCATAGATGGCGTCCACTTCCACATCGTAATAACCTCGTTCGAGCGTAAGACGCTCCGGCGCACCGGAGAGGGAGAGTTTGTGTTCGCGCAGCACGCGGCCCGCTTCATCGCGCAGGAGAATGCGTCCGCGGGAAAGAGTCCCCGGCAGCGGCGTCACCGTGACGATCCCGGTTTCAGCGGAAACGACATTGCCGGGGAAGCCGGTTTCAACCGCATGGGCAATCTCCTCCTCGAGAACGAAACGCAAGCTCTTCAGCGTCACGACCCCGGTTCCATCAGCCGGACGCAACTCCAGATAGAGCCGCAGCTCTGCCGCGTCGGGCAGATAATCCGCGGAACACACGGGATTCTCCCCGTCACCGGCCAGCGGCAAACCGGACATCTGGTTCTGTCCGTCCGGCGTCTGCGTCACCCAGACGGGAGCTTTTCCGCCGCCCCCCGCCAGAATCCGCAGAAAGGCCTCCCCGCCACGCTGCACGGAGGCGCGCGCCTCCAGCCGGAAACGCCGTCGAACCGTGTGCCCGTCGGGCGCGGGGAATGCCAGTGCCGGGGAACGGAAATAGTACAACTTGCCGGATTCTGCTCCGGAAACCGTCAACGTCAGCCCCTCCGCTCCCGGCGAGACGTTCACGGTACGGTCAGACGGTTCGGTCCGCCATCCCGCCGGAAGCGGCTGCCCCCGGAAATCCTGCTCGAAGATCACGACCTCGCGCACCGGATTCCCCGCCAAAGCCTCCTGCCCGATCGACTCGAATCCCGCCAGAATCATTCCGGCCAGACAGACGGACTGCAGCCACTTCATAACAGCGCTCTTCCTTATTTTTCCACTGGTCTCACAGTTTGGTCACTATAATCAATCAGAAAACAGGACCTTTTTCAAGTGCCATCTCTCAAAATATGCGCAATTTTCCGGACATAATCGGTCGCTTCCGCATCAGAATATCGGCGTTCCATCGGGATTGATACCAAAATCGGCCTTGCCGTCGATGTTGCCGGTACGGCTCTCGCACGAGGGACTCCGCGAATTGACGTGCCCGTCGGCATACAGAACGTTGATGTTGAACTTGTGTGCGATCTCCTCGAGAGCAATCCAGTTGCGGCCGCCGGAATGCGTGACGCCGTCATTGGACTTCGCCGTGATCGAAAGACCGATCCGGGTCATGCCGCGGTCGTAAATATAGAAGATCGAGGAGGCATTGCGAACACGGCTCAACTTCGCTCCGCCCTTTTTCCGGTTGAAACACAATACGGCGTTCGCCTCGTAACTGCACTGCTCATCGCGGTCGATCGGCGTATACACCGCCTCGTCGTCATCCTGAACACCGGGGCAGACAAAACAGTCGACCGGCACATATTCGATCAGCCGCGCCAGCATATTGTTCGGGTTCGTCAGCATTCCGCCCCCGAAACGCCAGCGCTGGTTCGGCTCAAGATTCCCCGACGGAAGATAATCATCGAAGTTTCCCGAATACAGTAGAACCGCCTGCCCTGTCTGTCGGAGATTACTGCGGCAGTTCGCATCGTGTGCCCGCGAACGCGCCTGGTTCAGCGCCGGGAGCAGCATTCCCGCCAGAATCGCGATGATCGCAATCACCACGAGGAGCTCTATCAGCGTAAATGCCGCTTTTTTCGTTACCAGGTCGTGGGCGGCAGGGGGCGTGTCCGCCGCCCCCCGCACCCCCTGCGTCCGGCAAGGTGCCGGTGCCGCGTACGGGTCGGAGTCGGACTCGGCTGCGGTCGGCCGGCACGGGGAGAAAGAGCCGCAAAAACGCGAACGGCTCTTCCCGCTTTTCTGCGGAAAGACCCATTCGCGTTTTTGCTCCACTTCGCCGCTTGCCGAGCGGAGACTCTGTTGCACGGCGATGCTTGGCCGATGAGGAGTTCGATGGGTGGTCGGTACGGGGAGAGACGCGGCTTTCCCTGCCGCTTTCTCTCCCCCGAACCCCTCTCTTGTTCTGCCGGGCGCAGAAATGGGGTGCGGGGCGATGATTGGCTCATTGGTGATTTGCCGGCTGGCCGGGAGAGGGGCCATAAACGTGAATCCAATCCGGCTCTGTGCTGTGAATTCCGGTCCGGCGGAGCGGCGGCTGGAGAATATCGCAAAGAAAAGTTTCTTCATAAATCACTCCTTTCCTAATGGTTAAAACATCGGGGTTCCATCGGGCAGCAGACCGTAACTGCGGTCGCGGGTAACAGTTCCTGTCACCCCGCCGTAGCAGGGACGCATTTCTCCGGCATGCCCGTCCGCAAAAACAGCATTGTGCCGGTAACCGTGAACGATCTCTTCCGGCTTCCAGTGCGTGCGGCCGAAGCCGTGCCGCTTGCCGTCGAGGCTTTTCGCCGTAATCGAGAGCCCGACCTGGGTGAATCCGCGGTCAAACAGGAAAAGCGTTTCAGCCGGATTTCTGATCTGCGTGGTCGGAATGCCTCCCATACCGAGGTGATTGACGAGTACGCCGTTCGTCTCGAAGCTGCACCGTTCTTCCGCAACTTTCGGCCGGTAAATCTCTTCGGTGTTCTCGGGTGCGGCCGGGCAGACAAAGCGGTCGCCAGTGGTATAGTCCAGAAGACGCGAGAGGAAATTATTCGGGTTGGCACGCAATCCCGGATCGGCGAACCAGCGTTGATTCGGCTCGAATTTCCCGGTCGGGAGCTTGTCGTCATGATCCTCGGCGAAACCGAACGCGGCGTCGCCCATCGCTTTCAGGTTCGCCTGGCAGGCGACGTCGAAACTCTGCCGGGCATTCTCCGCCGCCGCAGGCACGAGGAAAACCACGCCCGTCACCAGCAGCACAGCGACCAGAATCAGTTCAGCAAGGGTGAAATTACGTTTTTTCATCAGAATGACTCCTTTCACATCAACGGTTTAACTGTTTCCAGACCGGCTCCAGGTTGAAGATACGCTCCTCCCTGGCGGCGGTGTCGATCGCGAGCGCCGTCACGGCACTGTCGAGACCCTCGTTGCCGCTGCAGATCGGAGGAGTTCCGTAAAGCATGGTGTTGCACAGTTCCGCCATGATCTCGGGATCTCCGCCGCCGTGACCGTCGCAGCCGGCGGGGTGATAGGTGTGAATCGAATCCTCATCGAGCCGTTTCCAGGTAACCGTACCGCCATACAACTCGACGATCAGAGTCCCCTCGGTCCCGGAAAAGAATATCCGCCGCTCCGGAATCGCGTTTGAAAGCGTCGTCTGGAACGTCGCGCGCATTCCGTTCCGGTACTGCAGAATCGTCACCTGATTGTCGATGATGTCCTTGTCGCTCGTGAACGGCGACGGCAGGGCATGCGGATCCCCGCCCCACGGCGAATTGAATGGCGAACACTTTTCCGGGCCCCACCCCCGGAATTTTTCGTTGAAATACTCATGTTCCGGCGTGAAGAAGTCCAGCCCCGCAAAAGAGGCGACCCGGCTCGGAAGCGAACCGGTGAACCAATTCAGAAGATCGAGATCGTGACAGCATTTCTCGAGAATATGCGGACCGGAGAGTTCGCACTTTCTCCGCCAGTTCCTCATGATATACGCACCGTGCTCGGCCTTGATATTCTCATTGGCGTCGATGCAGAGAATCCGGCCGATGGTTCCGGCGTCGAGCAGCGTCTTGACTCTCCGGTAAATCGGCGAAAAGCGCAGCACAAACCCGGTCGCAAACAGGCGGCCGCTTCGACGGTGCGCCTCGAAAATCTCCACACACTCCTTGATCGAGATTGCGAGCGGCTTTTCCGTGAACACATGTTTGCCCGCCCGGAACGAAGCGATGATCTGCTCGGCATGGAAACAGTTCGGGGAGAACACCATCGCCCAGTCGACCCCCGGAACCGCGAGCGCCTCCTCACAGCTTCCGCAGATCCGGGCGTCGGGAAACCCGAGCTGCGCGCGCCGTTCTTCCGCCACCGCGCGGTCTGGATCGTAAAGCGCGGCCAGTTCAATCCGGTCGCTCTTCGCAAAAAGATGGCGGCTGATGGTGCTGCGCCCGCCGGCGGCGAGCAGGGCGATTCTGATTCGGGACTCACTCATGATCTCTGTTTCCTTGCAAAAGTTTGGTTGCGGTATTCTGCGCGGTCCGGGCGGCGTCGCCATTCCCCGTGTTCCGGGGCAGCCGGACGAGCTCCCATTGAACGCTGTTTTCAAAAATTTCTCCGGGCTTGAGATGGCGGAGTCCGCCGCTGAATTCGAGTTCCGCATAGCGGGGACCGGTAAACAGCATCTGGGAGCCACCCTCCGGATAGCAGGCGCCGGGCGTGTGATGCGAGGCCTGCACGAACAGCAGCTCTCCGAAACGGGCGGCCAGCCACTCCCCGTTCCCGGTCAGTTTGGTCGTCGTGTCGCGCGGCGCCAGATAGATGAGCCGGCCCGGCTGCAGCGTGATCTCCCCGGCTTCGTCGGAACTGATCCGGTACGGCGGCTCCCCCGGCGCGATCGCAAAAAAATAGCAGTCCGCCGGCTGAATCTGCGTGATCGGCCACAGCTGCAGCGGAAACGGCGTCGGCTCAATCTGCACAATCCGGTTCGTCACGGTCAGACACGGGCGGTCCGGCGAGAGTTCAATGCGGCGCTCAAGGCGGCAGCCGAGCGACTCGGAAACTCTGCTCCGGATGGTCATGGCGAGTTTCGTCTGTTCCCCGGGAATCCACTCCCCGCCGTCGATCCGGGGATCGGGGATGTTCGTGCGCCGGATGCTGCGCCAGTAGTTGTAGAGTTCCGGCCACACCCGGTCGCCGCCGAGATTGACCCAGCGATTGGTTTCGCGCAGTTCGCGCACTTCGGAGACCGTATTGAGCCACAGAAGATTCGGGCCGCCGCCCGACACGCCGAAGTCGACGATCCGCCCCGCCGCAGCCGATATTCCCACCCGGATCAGGCCGTTATCGAGAGTGACCGTGTCGGGGAAACGCAACGTTTCGGCTGCGACCGTCACAACAGTTGCCGTAATCAGAAAAACGGCAGAGAAAAGTTGTTTCATCGTACGACCTCCAGCACCGAACCGCTTTTTCCGGGAGCGGTCCGCCACACCTCGAGGCCGCAGGGGGAAATCGTGCGCTCTCCCGCGACAAACGGCGCATTGTCCACCGGAGAACGCAGCTCGGCTCCGCCGGAACGGAGACGCAGCGTCACGGGACGCGGCGAAGCGTTCACCAGATAATACCAGTCGCTCCCCTCTGCCTCCGCCCGACGAAGAATCACCCCGTCCTGCCGCGTGACTTCCGAAAAGCGGACGCGCGGCAGTGTCCGATAGCGGCGGGTCCACTCCGCAGCGGGACGCTCCTGCCCGTGCAGCCCGAGCGTGAAACCGCCGATATTCAGCTCCTGCGCATCGAAAAGTGCGAGACACATCGCGAAATAGTCGTTGAAATATTCCCCGTATGGAACCGGCTGCGTACAGCGCCCGAGCGCTTCCCGAGTCCACGGAGCGGGCATCTTCAGCTTCGGGTCGCGCGGACGGGTCAGCACTCCGTGAGATTCAAAATACTGCTGATGGATCGTCGCAGAGATCTTCCTGTTCAGGAACGGCCGCTGGAACTCCGGCGAAGGTTCGAGCAGATGGTGCACGACTTCGCCATTCTGCGGATATTTCTCCTGCTGGCGGGCATCGGTCTGATTAACCATGCGGTCCAGGCGGATCGCAGGGTGTTTTTCCAGTCGATCGAGGATCAACCCCTGTTCGAGCACTTTCGCGGCAGTGTCTCCCCCCTCCCGGCTCGGAACCGGATAGAGGATCATCAGCCGGAGTTCCGCGTCCGGTTTCGCCGCCTGAATCCGGTCGGCGACGGCTTCGTAAAACGAGCAGATTCTGTCGCTTCGCCACCGCAGAAAAGCCGTTTTCCGGGCCGGGTCGCGCAGAATCCAGCGCGACCGTTCACGGAAGCGGGTCCGGTCGCCCGGTTTGCCGGGGAGTTCTTCCCCGAGAAACTTCGCAAACTCCTGCATCGTCCAGTCGTCGTAACTCACGGTCAGATCCAGACCGAGCTGCATCGGAACACCGCGCCAGAGTGCAAACCCTATGCCGCGATACGCGGGCTGATCCGCGCACATCGCATTCATCTCATCAACCAGTCCGAGCACAGCCTGTTGCACTTCGGGGCGGAGCGCATTCAAGTGCGGCGGATTCTGCCAGTTGGTCGAGATCAGCACCTTGCCGCCCCGGGTGACGGTATTGAGCTTCGGCTGACCGGCGATCACCTCGTCCGGGGAGCCGATCAGCGGCGCGAGCGACGGGAGTTTCCACATGTTGAATGTCGGCAGAAATCCAATCCCGCGCTCGGAACACCGTTTCGCCATCAGCCGCGGATACTCCGGCGGCAGAAAGCGCATGCCGTTCGGCCAGCAGCCGAGCTCGGTTCTGCTGTCGTACAGCGGACCGTTGTACCAGACCGCGGGAAACACCAGCATCGTCTGGCCGGTCATGGCAAAGTAATCGAGCGCATGGGTAAAGGCGTCGTCGAACCCGGCATAATCCACTCCCGCATAATCGAAACACTGCGTGATGACCGGATCTTCCCAGTAAAGACCGGTTTCCCGGTGGAGTTTCGCCCCGGCGACGGCTTCCTGCAGCAGAGCCGGCCCGAGCCGGGAACCGGCCGGAGCCTCTTCAATCTTCAGCGAACAGACCGCAGCTGGCTGATCCGCGGCATAGGATTCGACGATCAGCCCGAGATTTTCGTCCGGCACGAAAAAGCGGTATTCGCAGCTCACCGCACGACCAGTGACCGGATACTCGCCGCCGGTCAGAATCCCCGAGCCGAGCACCTGCTGCTCCGGGCCGTACATCCGGATC
This sequence comes from uncultured Victivallis sp., assembly GCA_944389935.1. Taxonomy (GTDB): domain Bacteria; phylum Verrucomicrobiota; class Lentisphaeria; order Victivallales; family Victivallaceae; genus Victivallis. Next base: position 30,781 of record CALXOE010000002.1, on the reverse strand, counting down.
GGGTGCCACTCCGGAACGGTATAGGAGAGCATGATCTCCCGCTTGCAGTCGTCGGGAAAAGTCGCGGTCACCCGCACAAGTCGTCGTTTTCCGGAGAGCTTCACGGTATAGGCAAAACGATCGTGTGATTTCATGCCGGTTTCGCGATAGGCAAGTCCGCCGCTGCGGATCGTCCTCCCCTCCCCGACTTCCGCGGCGGGGGCTTCGGCGTAGCAGTCGATCTCACGCACGAGACGCCACACCGGCTCCTCGCGGACCGGTTCAGGAAGTGCGGGCGGCAGAAAGAACGGGACCTGCTCGTTCCGCTGCGTCCCGCCGCCGATCCCCTCTTTCCACGCGAGTTCGAGCCGGGCGTTGCCAGCGGCATCCGCGCCGCCGACCCCGGGCAGCGTGACCGGACGGGATTCCCCGGGAGCGAGTTTCAGCGGAAGCGTTCCGGTGCGGCCTGAGACCGGATATTTCCAGCTCACAACCGTGTCCGCGATGGCGCTCCCGCGATTGGAAAACAACAGTTTGACCGGCTCATCCGGCGAGAGCAGAACCGTGTGTTCCGCCGCGGAAACCGCCAGCTGCGCCATCTTGACCGCTTCAAACGAGCGCCGGATCGTGTCGGCGGAGAGAACTTCGTCATGAATCCGCACGGAACTGATGAGCGCATTGCCGTGGTCGTAACCGTTGCCGCCGAGGTTGCGGCTCACGCCGATCGATACGCCTCGGCGCGGGACCGGCGTCCATGGTGTCACGCTTTTGCGGGTCAGAAGCCGGCCGTTCACATAGAGTTCCACCATGCCGGAGCGGTCGTAGGTGGCGGCCAGGTGCATCCAGACTCCGGGCCGCCATACGCTGTCAGCCGGAAGCCGTTCCGCGATCAGACGCGGACCGGGATCGACATCGAACCGAGGGCGGCTCTCCCAGAACCAGAGCCGCGGCATTCCCTCGGGTCCCCACTCGTCCGGATCGCCGACGAAAAAGTAAAATCCATTTCCCATGCCCGACTCCAGCGGAGTAACCCACGCCTCGACCGTGCCTCGGTCCGCGGGAACGACCGCACCCGGGTAGACCAGCATCCCCTGATCGCACTGCAGCGCGCCGCCGTCGATTCCTCCCTCCGGAATCAGTTTCAGGTTTTCCGCTGAGAGCGGGGTGATCTCCCTGCCGTCCGCTCCTGTCGCGAGCGGACGGTCAGTGACGCGGAAGTCGAAAACGAGCGCCCCCCGGACCGGAAGCCGGATGAAAAACGCAAGCAGCAGCAACAGCAGCAGCGGCAGCGGCACATTGACGTTTGCACGGATTCGATTCATTTCATGGATTTCCTGTTCTTTTGATTTGTTTTCCGGAACTTTTTATCATATATTATACCGGAAAAAAGAGGCAACGCACATGGACAAACCGATCATCAGCTATGACAGTTTCGACGGCGGCCTCCGCCAGGTGCATCGGGTCACGGGGAAGATTCCGTCCGAACTGGAAGCGTTCGGACTCGGAATCATTCACACTTCGCGGCGGCAGCGGGGCGGTGAACTTGATCAGCCCGCTGAATTCAGAAGGAGTTTCGACTTCTACTGTCTCTCCCACCTGCTTGAGGGGAGAGGCATCTACCGGAATTTTGAAACCGGCCACTGCAGCGAAATCAGTGCAGGAGACCTTGTCATGGTCATGCCGGGGACCCGGCACATTTACGGAGGGGACAAATCGTTCTATCTGGAGGATTCGATCTGTTTTTGCGGACGGATCGCGGACTCGCTGCGCACCCAGGGGATTCTCGCTGACGGCGTTTTCAGCTGCGGCCCGGTCCGCCGAATCGCGCGAATCATCGAAGTCGCGCTCGAACCGACTCTTTTCGCTCAGATCAAGGCCGCCACAATGCTTCAGCAGCTCCTCCTCGAGCTGCACGCGGAGAATCTGGAGCTCTCCGTCGGCAACTCGTCGGCTTTCTCCGCACTGCTCGTGGAGATCCGGCGGACGCCGGAACGGTGGTGGACCGTCGGAGAAATGGCCAGAGAGTGCGGACTCTCGGAATCCCACTTCCGCCGGGCGTTCCACGCTTACACCGGCATGTCGCCGAAACTCTATCTCGACCGGATGAAACTTCAGCTCGCCGCCGAGATGCTCGTTTCGACCAGTCTGACCCTCGCGCAGGTTGCGGCGCGCTTCGGCTACATGGATCCGTTCCATTTCAGCCGGAGATTCAAGGCTCTGAACGGGCTCTCCCCGGACGCCTATCGGCGACACTACCGCATGCGCTGAATACTCCGTTGCGCAGACGGGGTCAGTTCCGGGTGATGTTTCTCACCCACTTGTACTTGCGGTAATGGAGCATGACCCACGGAATCTTGCCGACTTCGTCGAGGCAGGTGCAGGCATAGACCAGCAGCACCGGCAGCCCGAAAACGAACGCCCCCAGAAACGCGCAGGGCAAGGCGATCCCCCACATGCAGACCGCCAGACTGTAAACGTCGAACAATGTATCCCCGCCCGCGGAAAAGATCCCGTTGATCACCACCGTGCAGACGCAGCGGCCGATCATGTAGACGGCCAGAATCATGAACATCCCGACCATGTAATGATGCGCCTGTTCCGAGAGCACGAGAGATCCGGAAATCAGCGGAATCGAGCCGAGAATCACCACGCTCGAAACTCCGCCGATGAGAAATGAGAGAATCATCGCTTTCTGACCGCAGATCTTCCCCGCCCGGAGATTCCCCGCTCCAAGCTCGTTCCCGATCAGGATTCCCGCGCCCGCGGCGATGCCGTTGCAGAGACAGCACATGAGGTCGCGCACCACGGCGGCAATCGCATTGGCCGCCGCCGCATCCGGCCCGAGATGCCCCATGATCGCCGTGTACGAAGTGAACCCGATTCCCCAGAGCAGAAAACTGCCGAGCACCGGCAGCGTATAATGCCAGAAATCCCGGAACAACATCACGTCAAAATGGATGAACGCCTTGAATTTCAAGGCAATAAATCCTCTTTCATAACTCGAGGCAATACACCACACCAATTCGATGACCCGGGCGATCACCGTCGCCAGCGCCGCCCCTCGCACCCCCATCGCCGGCAGCCCGAACCAGCCGAAGATCAGAATCGCATTCAGGACAATGTTCAAAATCACCGCGCCGGAACTGATCCACGCCGACCGGGAGGCGTGTTCGCTCACGCGCATGATCGCCAGATAACACTGCGACACGCCGGTCAGCAGATACGACCACCCCGCCACCCGCAGATACTCCGCGCCGATCTCCACAAGTTCCGGATCGTGCGCGAAAAGCAGCATGAGCTTCTCCGGGAAAAAACAGCAGCCGAGAAAGAATATCGCCGACACCGGCAGCGCCTCGTGGATGCTCAGGCTGAAGATTTCGCCCATTTTCCGGAAGTCCCGCTTCCCCCAGTATTGCGCTCCGAGGATGCCGACTCCGCTGACGATCGCACCAAGCAGCATGTTCTGCACAAACTGGATCTGCGTCGCGAGCGAAACGGCCGCCATCGCATTCTGGCTGACCTGCCCGAGCATGACCGCGTCGGCCGCGGCGACCAGCGCGAGCATGAGATTCTGCAGCGTGATCGGAAAGGCCAGGCCGAGCAGTTTCCGATTGAAAACCCGGTCGCTGAATAACTCTCTGATGTTCATTTTCCCTCCGGAACCCGGCGTTTCCCCGGCAGACATACCCCACGACGGACGGAAAACCGCCCGCGCGGGCCGCCGTGAAAAAAAGAGGGGGGAAACGAAACCGTCTCCCCTCCCCCGTTTTCAAGCCGGACAGCGATTACCAGTTTTCAGCCAGCACCTCGAAGTAGGCCTGCGGATGCGCGCAGGCCGGGCAGACCGCCGGAGCCTCGAAGCCGACGTGCAGGTAGCCGCAGTTCAAGCAGCGCCAGACGACCTCTTTCGGTTTCTTGAAGACGGTGGCGTTCTTCAAATTCTCAAGCAGCCCGCGATAGCGGCGCTCATGCTGTTTCTCGGCGACGCAGACGCGCTCCCACACCTCCGCGATCTCCGGAAATCCCTCCTTGCGGGCGACTTCCGCAAACGACGGATAAAGTTCGCTCCACTCCTCGTGCTCGCCGCCCGCGGCGGCGGTCAGGTTCGCGATCGTGTCGGAGATGACTCCGGCCGGAAAGCTCGCGGTGATCTCAAGATCGCCGCCCTCGAGGAATTTGAAGAAGCGTTTCGCGTGTTCTTTCTCCTGATTCGCGGTCTCCTCGAAGATGTTCGCGATCTGGACATACCCCTCCTTGCGGGCGACGCCGGCAAAGTAGGTGTAACGGTTGCGCGCCTGGGACTCCCCGGCGAAGGATTTCATGAGGTTCTTTTCGGTTTCTGTTCCCCGGATGGATTTCATCTTGCTTTCCTCCAATGTTTGACCTGCAATTCGTCCGTCGCGCGGGCGCGACGCTCCGACACCGCCTTACAGTAGCAGAATTCCCGGAAAAGTCAAGCCGGGAGAAGGTCCGGATTTCCACTTCCCTTGCATTCCGCCGCAGCGCCTCTATATTATAGAAAAAAACGTTGATGATCGGAGGAAGAATCCCATGACAAAGAAATTCAGGGCACTGCTGGAACAGATTCACGAAATCCGAGATCTCGCCGCGACGCTCGCGCTTCTGGAGTGGGATATGCAGACCTATCTGCCGTCCGGCGCGGTGGAGGGGCGCGGCGCCCAGATGGAGACCGTCTCGGGGGTTATTCACGAAAAACTCACCTCCCGGGCGTTCGCCCGCGCGCTGGAAGCCGCCGAAGCGGATGAATATGAATCCGGTTCGTTTGAAGCGTCGCTGCTGCGCAAACTGCGGCATGATTTCGAGAAAGTGCGGAAAATGCCCGCACGGCTCGTGCGGGAGATCGGAGCGGCCGGTTCCGCCGCCTACGGTGCGTGGATGTGCGCGCGGGAAGCGCAGGAGTTCGCGCCGTTCGCGCCGCATCTGGCGAAACTCCTGGAACTGCGGAAAGAGCAGGCTGCGCTCTTCACCCCCTCCGGCCATCCGCTCGATCCGCTGCTCGACGATTACGAGGAGGGTCTCACCGTCGCGGAGATCGATCCGGTTTTTGCGGTACTGCGCCGGGAGCAGACCGCGCTGGTCCGTGCGGCCGCCGACCGGGAACAGCCGGACGATTCGTTTATCCGCAGCGATCCGTTTTCGCCGGAGAAGCAGCTCGAACTGGCCCGATTCGCGGCGAAACGGATCGGCTACGACTTCCGGCGCGGACGCATCGACCTCACGGAACACCCGTTTACGACGAGTTTCGGGCTCACGGACGTGCGGATCACGACCAAGGCGTTTCCGCATCTGCCGCTTTCGTGTCTCTTCAGCACGATCCATGAGGCGGGACATGCGATCTACGAACAGGGAATCGACCGGAAGTTCGACCGCACGCCGCTGGCGGACGGGGCGTCGCTCGCATTTCACGAGTCGCAATCGCGGCTCTGGGAGAATCAGGTCGGCCGCGGGCTTCCGTTCTGGCGCTGGTTCTACCCGTACATGCAGCGCAAATTCCCGGGCAGGCTTGACGCCGTTCCGCTCGAACGTTTCTACGGCGCGATCAACCGGGTCGAACGCTCCCTCGTGCGCATCGAGGCGGACGAAGCGACCTATAATCTGCACATTCTGCTGCGGTACGATCTGGAAAAAGCGCTGTTTGAAAACCGCCTCTCCGTCGCGGAACTCCCGGAGGCGTGGAACGAAAAGATGCGCGAATATCTCGGCATCGTCCCGCCGAACGACCTGACCGGCGTGCTTCAGGACGTTCACTGGGCGGGCGGAAGTTTCGGATATTTCCCGACTTACGCGCTGGGGAATCTCATCGCCGCGCAGGTGTGGAGTCTCGCGCACAAGGAGATCCCCGATCTCGATGAAGAGATCGCGTCCGGACGGTTCTCCACATTCCGCGCGTTCCTGCGGAAAAAGATCCACCGCTACGGAGCCTCGCTGCCGCCGAAAGAGCTGCTGCGGAAATTGACCGGGGCGGAGAAGATCGATCCCGCCCCGTTCCTCGCGTATCTGCGGGAAAAATATTGCAGCTGACAGCAGGTCATTCGGTCAGCGTCGCCGGCAGAGCGCTGTATTTCGATTCGAATTCCGAGCGATTGATTCCGGCGACGTGCCCGTCGGCAAAAAGCGTGTTACCGAGACGATTGTGGACGAGATAGACGCAGGCGCCCCCGCTGAGTTTCTCATAGATTTTCACGATATAATACTGGCTGTTTCCGGAACCGTTCACCGAATCCAACAGTATCGGGAGCGCCGAGGCGGATCGTATCCGCTTCAGATTCCAGTATCCCTCGATGGAACTCCATGGATTCCACGGCGCGATTCGCCACCCCTCCATCACTTCCTTCGTGCCGTTGTTCATCATGCCGCTGCTCATGCCGTAGGTGGAAATGTAACTGTAAAATGCGCCGTACTGGCTCTCCGTTGCCCCGGAATTCATGATCGCCGGGCATGACAACACCGATTGCCCTCCCCGGGTCGGAATGGGCAGGTAGCCGGCATCGACCAGAATCTGCCCCCAGTATTTTTTAGAATCGCTGCTTTGCGGAGCCAGTCCATTATTTCCGTCGGCATAAAGTTGAACCGCCGTACCAAGCTGCTTCAGATTGCCGATACAGCGGGATGCTCTTGCCCGCATCCGCGCCTGGTTCAGCGCCGGCAACAGCATCGACGCCAGAATCGCGATGATCGCAATCACGACGAGGAGCTCTATAAGCGTAAATGCCGCTTTGGACACTGCCCGGCCATGGGAGACAGGGGGCGTGTCCGCCGTTCCCCGCATGGCTGCGGTCGGCCGGCGCGAGGGGAAAGAGCTGTAATGACAAGATGTTACGCCAGAGAAAAAATTATGTCGTATAATATCAATTATGTAATGTTTTTCTGGTGTGTTCATCATTTTCCTGTTCTCCATTGTTTTTTTGACATTATTATCTATCAGCAAGTTATCATATTTTTCTGCATCATATAATTGATATTATGCGTCTCGGTATACCAATGCAGCGGGGATCAGCGGTACGATCGAAAGGCCGAATTTTCGCAACGACGTGCCTCTGTCCGGCCATTACCGGATCTCTCTTTGATAGTAGCGGACATAATCGATTTCATACCGCAGAGGAAAGATCTCCGGATCGACGGGCCCGCCCCATCCCCCCAGGGCAAAATTGAGCTTGAGTTCAAACGGATTCCGGAACGGGTTGTCCTTCCCCTCTCCAGCCTGGTCGATCGAGAATTTTGAAGTCATGCGGTCATCATAGTAGAAGCGAAGCTCGCTCTCATCCCATTCCAGGGCGTAGATATGAAAATCCTCGTATGGTTTTCCGGCGGCGATGCGTCTGGCGGCATGATGATGCTTTCCATCGCTCCCTTTGTAATGGACATCATTGATGAGATTCGAGGGATCTTTTCCGAGATACTCCAGAATGTCGATTTCGCCGCACTCGGGCCACCATTTGCCGGAATATCCGCTTTTTCCAAGCAGCCAGAAAGCCGGCCAAGTACCCTTTCCGGCAGGAATCTTCGCCCGGATTTCAATTCGCCCGTAAAGGAAATCGCGTTTCGCAAAAATACTGGCGGATGTGTATTCGGCGAATTCCACCTCTTTCCAATTGGTGCTGCCGGGTACGAAACCGGGATTTTTCATCTTTTCCCGGCGGGCCTCCAAAATCAGCATTCCGTTTTCGATCCGGCAATTTTCCATCCGGTCGGTATAAAACTGCGACTCCTGGTTCCGCCGCAATCCGGTTTCGTATCCCCATTCCACCGGATCGGGCCGGCCGGGACTGTCGAATTCATCGGCCCAGACGAGACGCCAGCTGTCCGATTTCGTTTTTTCCTCCGCGACTCCCCAAAGACAGATTCCCGCGGCAGCCACCAGGACGGCGATTTGTTTCCCAATCATACATGGTCTCCTTATCATTTTTCCTGCGGTAAAACTTCCAGCCGGCAGTTGAGCGACCATTCGCGCAACTTTCCGGTCATTCCGACCGGACTGATCCGCACGGAAAAGCTGTTTTGAGCAAATTTTCGATTATCCTGTACACTCACATCGAATCTCCCCGTCACTCTGATCGCCCTCCCGCCCGCCGGGGCGATGACAACCTCCGCAGCCCGGTTCTTCCGGTACAAACCGATGCCGCGCACCTGTCCGGGAAGAGAAACCGGGACGTTGTCAATGGAAATCGTGCTCTCCGCACGCCCCGCCGGGATGTCGAAACTGACGGAAAGAGCCCGGCAGACCACCTCCTGCGGCGCGGTAATGCTCCAGGAACAATTCACCACCCCCTCTCCGGCGGGAAGCAGTTCCTCGGCAAGCGTAAAATTCTCGCTGGAATCGGCGGCGGGAAACGTGCCGCTTACCCAAACCCGCTCCGGGCCGATCATCGACCTTTCATCCGGATTCAGCGAGCGCTGCATGCTGCCGGCCCACTTTTCGCCGATGTGAATGACATACACCGCAACATCTCCGATCCGCATCGAACCGTCCGACGCCGTTTTCAAGGAGGAAGGCAGTTCAACTGCCACTGCGGGCAAAATGAGCGCGATGATTGTGAAAAAAGGAAATATTCGTTTCATGATCTTTCCATCCCGATTATTGTTCACGGTCTGCAGCAACCACAGTTATGATCCGGACGTTAAATATTATGACGGAAAACGCGTGTATCGACAAGCGTTATTTTCATAATCTTTGAAATTACAGCTTGAAAATTTCAGAAACATTCATATATTATCCTCGTCACCAATCAGAGGAGATGCTGCTATGTCGATGACAATAAAAGCAATAGCGGAGGCTTCCGGTGTTTCTGCAGCAACCGTTTCCCGAATCATCAACGGAACGGCAAGGGTTGCGCCGGAAAAACGGGCAAAAGTTCTGGCCGTCATGGGAGAACGGCGGGAACCGATTCGCAGGCGGGAGAGAACGTCACGGGGCATCAACATCGGGGTGCTGCTGTTGCCGGAGGCCCATTTCGACTCGTTTTCCATGCTGGACAAACTTTGCGAACTGACGGATACCCTTCCCAGGAAATCCATTCTCACGCTGTTGTCGCCGAACATTCTGCCGCAGGCACTCGAGGGCAGTTTCCGGCGCGGGGAACTCTCCGGAATGCTGATCGGAGGACATCGGATCGAATCGGAGGATCTGCGCCGCGTCGTGGAACGTATTCCGCACGTCTGGTTGAACTCCCATTGGCTCGAAGAATCGGAAAAAAACATTTTGATGGGAAATGAATTCGCCGGAAGGCTTGCGGCACGCTATCTGAAGAAATGCGGCTGCCGGATGCCCGCGGTGCTGCGGCTTGCATCGCTCAATCCGGGTTATGCGGCCCAGTGCGACGGGTTTCTTTTCGAATATTTCTCCATGAAGCAGGAGTGTCTCTGCATTGAACTGAAATTTCCGAGCGCCTCGGATCTTCTGGAAACCGCGGAGGAGAGCATTCTCGAGCAACTCCTGGAGTCGAAAGAGCTGGAGAATGCGGACGGATTTTTTTTCCCGGAAGAACGACTGACCACCCTTTATTACCGCCAACAAATGAAACGGGGTGTTCCTGTTCGCCACCCGGTCGTCTCCTGCAACCACACTCCGCGCTATCTTTGCGGATACTACCCACGGCCGGCGACAGTTGATCTCGGCCCGCGTCAGCTTGCCAGATTAGCTTTGAACGAATTGCTCGATATCATCAATGATGGGAATACCCTCAGAGATAAAATCACAACAATCGTCACCCCTCTCTTGACGCCGGGAGAGTTGTATGACGCCACTACCTGTTCAGAAAATAGAAACACCGGAGTGCTGAGGAGCTTTTCCATGCAGGATGCGGGAAATTCATCCCTGCAACATTCAGCTGCGTCGGAGCGATCTGATCCGCTCTAGCGCAGCAGCGCGAGCAGCTGCCTGAGCCACTCGGGGTGCGCGGGCCACGCCGGAGCGGTCACGAAATTGCCGTCGGTCACGGCGCCGGTCATCGGCAGATCCACGAATTCGGCTCCGGCCAGCTCGATCTCCGGACGCACGGCCGGATAGGCGTTGATCCGCTTCCCCGCAATGACTCCGGCGGCGGCGAGCAGCTGCGGACCGTGACAGACGGCGGCGATCGGTTTCCCATGCCGGTTGAACGCGCGAATCAGCTCGATCACGCGAACGTCGAGACGCAGATACTCAGGCGAACGGCCGCCGGGCAGGACGAGAGCATCGAACTCTTTCTCCTCCACAAGGTTGAAGTCCCCGTTCAATGCAAAATTGTGCCCCCGCTTCTCCGAGTAGGTCATATCCCCCTCGAAGTCGTGAATCGCGGTCCGGATCACCTCCCCGGACTTCTTGCCGGGGGCAACCGCAACAACCTCGAATCCCGCCATCTGAAGCGCCTGAAACGGCACCATCATCTCGTAATCTTCAACGTAATCCCCGGCGATCATCAGAATTTTTTTCATCATGCAACCTCCTCTGGATCAATCCGTTTTATTCTCCGTCGACATACCACTCCGGGGTGATGCCGAGTCGGCCGATCTTGTAGTGGATCACGCGCGGCGAAAGCCCGAGACTGCGCGCGGCCGCGGACATATTCCCGGAATTCCGCTTCAGCGCCTCGACGATAAGCTCACGCTCGTAGGAGTCCACAAGCACATTGAACGACGCCTTGCCGTCCGGCAGCAGCTGAGAACCCGACTCCTTGCCGGTCTGCAGCGAGGGCGGCAGGTTGTAGCCGTGAATGCAGTCGTCCTGCGCCGTCAGCACCGCCCGCTCGATGCAGTTCTCCAGTTCGCGGACGTTGCCCGGCCAGTGGTAGGCCATGAGCATGTTGATCGCGGGCGTCGAGAGACGCGACACCTTTTTCCCGTACTTGAGATTCATCTTCTCGATGAAATGCTCCGCCAGAAGAATAATATCGCTCTTCCGCTTCGACAGATCCGGCATCACGATCGGAAAGATGTTCAGCCGGTAGTAGAGGTCCTCCCGGAAGAGCTTGCGACTCATGAGATCCTCGAGATTCCGGCTCGTCGCGGCGAGAAACCGGACGTTCGACCGCAACTCCACATTGCTGCCCACCCGCGAAAAGGTCCGCTCCTGAATGAACCGCAGCAGCTTCACCTGCGTCTGCAGCGAGAGGTCGCCGATCTCATCGAGAAAGAGCGTCCCGCCGTCAGCGGCCTCGGCACGCCCGATGCGGCGGCCGACCGCGCCCGTGAACGCCCCTTTCTCGTGGCCGAAGAGTTCGCTCTCAACCAGATTCTCCGGCAGCGCCGCGCAGTTCAGGCAGACGAAAGGTTTATCCTTGCGGTTGGACAGGTTCACAATCGCGCGGGCAACCAGCTCCTTGCCGGTCCCGGAACTGCCGCGAATCAGTACGGTCGCATCCGAGGGGGCAACCTGCCGGATCAGCGCGTAAACCTGCTGCATCGCCCGGCAGTTGCCGACCATTTCTCCCGGATTTTCCGAGAGCATCTCGCGGAGTTTGCGGTTTTCCTCGAGCAGACTCTCGCGCTCCTCATGTTCCTTCATGACGGCGGCAACCGCCTCGGCGGCGATGTTGCCGATGATCTCGAGCAGCGCCATGTCGTTCTCCAGATCGGTGTCCGGCGTGATGAGCCGGTCGATGCTCAATGTGCCGATCACCTGTTCAAGGTGGATGATCGGCACGCAGATGAAAGCGACCGGATCCTTGTAATCGCGCGACTTCGTCCGGTTCAAAAACCGGTGGTCACTGCGGATATCCGGAATCAGGTGCGGACGGCCGGTCTCGGCCACATGTCCGGTGATTCCCTCCCCGATCCGGTAGCGTCCGAGCTGTTTTTCGGCTTCGTCGAGCCCCTGCGACGCCTCAATGACGAGCGTGTCGCCGTGACGCAGCGTGAATGTCCCGCGCAGCATGCCCATGCGGCGATTCAATACGTCCAACACCTTGTTGAGAACGGCGTCGACGTTGCGCTCGTGCACAATCGCCGAACTGATTTCCTGCAGAACCGTGATCTCGGATTTCAATCGTTCGTCCATCATATCGCATCATCTCCCACCGGTTCGGCCGGTCACATCAGTCGAAAAGTGCGGCAGACCGGATTCGCTCGACCGCCTCGGCAGTGCGTTCACGATCCCCGAAAGCGGTCAGCCGGAAATATCCCTCCCCGCCCGGACCGAACCCGACGCCGGGAGTCCCGACTACGCCACACCGTTCCAATAATGTATCAGCAAAACGCATGGAGTCAAGCCCGCCGGGGAGTTTCCACCAGATATAAGGCGCATTTTCTCCGCCGAACACGGTGTACCCCGCCCCGGAGAGTCCCGCCCGGATGATCCGCGCGTTCTCCATGTAGTAGTCGATCTGCCCGCAAATCTGCGGGAAACCGGACTCGGAATAGACCGCCTCGGCCGCCCGCTGCACAATATAATTCACGCCGTTGAACTTCGTGCACTGCCGCCGGTTCCAGAGTGCGTTCAAACTCTGCATCGAACCGTCGGAGGCACGTCCGGTGAGCGCTTTCGGCACGACCGTGAATGCGCAGCGCACCCCCGTGAATCCCGCCGTCTTGGAGAACGATTTGAATTCGATCGCGACCTCTTTCGCACCGGGAATTTCATAGATGCTGTGCGGCAGCTCCGGATCACGGATGTAGGAGCTGTAGGCGCTGTCAAAGAGAATCACGCTCCCATGCTCCTGCGCATAGATCACCCACTTCGCGAGTTCCTCGCGCGGGAGGACCGTCCCGGTCGGGTTGTTCGGGCTGCAGAGATAGATGAGGTCAACCGGTTCTTCCGGCAGCGCCGGACGGAAACCGTTCTCCGCCGTCGCGGCGAGATAGGTGATTCCCGCAAAACGACCCGTCGCCGCATCGCGCGCACCGGTGCGGCCGGCCATGACGTTCGTATCGAGATAAACCGGGTAGACCGGGTCGCCGATCGCGACACGGCAGTCCGTATCGAAAATCTCCTGGATGTTTCCGACGTCGCATTTTGAACCGTCGCTCACAAACACTTCGTCCCGTTCGAGTTCGACTCCGCGCGGCGCATATTCGCCGCGAATGATCGCATCGATCAGGAAGTCGTACCCCTGCTCGGGGCCGTAACCACGGAACGTCTCCGCCGAAGCCATCTCGTCGACCGCCCGGTGCATCGCTTCGATGACGGCCGGGACGAGCGGCCGGGTCACGTCGCCGATTCCGAGCCGGATGATGTCCGCTTCCGGGTGGGCGGATTTGTAGGCGGCGACTTTCTTCGCCATCGCCGCAAAGAGATAGCTGCCGGGGAGTTTCAGGTAATTCGAGTTGATTTGCGCCATTTCAGATCTTCTCCACAAGTTCGCCCCGGAACACCTCTACGGCCGGACCGGTCATATACACGTGATTGTCCACTTCGGAATACTCCACCTGGAGCTCGCCGCCGTCGAGCAGTACGGTCACGCGCGAATCCGTGCGGCCTGAGAGCCGCCCCGCGACCGCGGTTGCGCAACTGCCGGTTCCGCAGGCGAGCGTGACGCCGCAGCCGCGCTCCCAGACGCGCATGCGCACCATCTGCGGTCCGCGCACTTCCGCGAATTCGACGTTGATCCGCTGGGGAAACTGCGGATCGCATTCGAGCTGCGGACCCCACGTCTCAAGTTCGACCGTCCGGATGTCGGGCACGAAAATGACCGCGTGCGGATTGCCCATCGAGACGCAGAACGCGGTGAATTCGCGGCCGCCGACGTGCAGTTTCACTTCGCGCGCCTCCGAATCCGGATCTCCGGTCACGGGGATTTCTCCGCGCCGCAGCCGGGGTTCGCCCATATCGACCCGGACGGTGCCGTTCTCGAGCACTTTCGGGCGGACGATGCCGCCTTTCGTGTGGAGCTCAAAGTCGTTGCCGTGCGCGAGCATCCGCCGCTTGATGTAGAGCCCGACGCAGCGGGTCGCATTGCCGCACATCTCCGGTTCAGAGCCGTCGGCGTTGTAAATGCGCATCTCAAACGCATTGCCGGAGAGGTGGCGGATCGTCACGACGCCGTCGGCACCGACGCCGAAATGTCGGTCGCAGAGCCGCGCGGCAATCCCGCGAACATCGAACGTTGAACTCTTCGGCAGCTCGGTCAGGATGAAATCGTTGCCGAGCCCGTGCCACTTGGAAATCTTCATAATTCACCTCCCGCAAGATAACGGTCCGCCTCGGCGGCGACCCGCCGGCCCGCCGCGATCGCCCGCACCACGAGCGACGCTCCGGAGGCACAGTCCCCCGCGCAGAAGATGCCGCGTTCCGGAGCGGGCTGCACGCGGCCGCGTTCATCGACTTTAAGTCCGAGTTCCGCTGCGACGCCGTCGGCCGGAACGCCCGTAAATCCCATAGCGAGCAGCACGAGGTCGGCGGGAATGATCTCCTCCGATCCGGCCACCTCCCGGAAACGCAGCGGCTTGCCGAGCGGAGAGAGCTCCCATTCGACCGTCACGGCTTCGATCCCGGTGACGCGCCCCTCTTCGACGAGGAAACGTTTCGAGGCGAGATTCCACCGCCGCTCTCCGCCCTCCTTGTGGCTCGAACTCGTCCGGAGCATGTAGGGCCACTCGGGCCACGGCGTCGAGGGCGAGCGGTCGACGGGCGGCTTCGGCATGATCTCGATCTGGAGAATCGACTCCGCGCCCTGCCGGACCGAGGTGCCGACGCAGTCGCTGCCGGTATCGCCGCCGCCGATCACGACGACGCGCTTCCCCGTCGCACAGACCGGAAGAGCGGCGCATTCGCGGCCGATCACGCGGTTCTGTCCCTGCAGAAATTCGAGCGCAAAATGAATTCCCTCCGCCTCGCGGCCCGGGATTTTCAAGTCGCGCGCCATCGGCGTGCCGATCGCCAGAACGACCGCGTCATGGCGGCGCGCCAGATAGTCACCGGAGACGTCGCGCCCGACTTCGGTGTTGAGTTCAAAGCCGATTCCGGCCTCCAGCATGAGCTTGATGCGGCGGTCGATGATCTTCTTCGCAAGTTTGAAATCCGGAATCCCGTAGCGCAGGAGTCCGCCCGGAGTCGCGTTCTTCTCGTAGACGGTCACTTCGTGTCCCGCGTAATTCAGCGCGGCGGCGGCGGCGAGTCCGGCGGGACCCGCGCCGATCACGGCCACACGGCGGCCCGTGCGCGACTTCGGGATGAGCGGCTTCACATAGCCGTTGCGGAATGCGGTTTCAGTCACGGCTTTCTCGAGCTGCCGGATCATGACCGGTTCGCTGTTGATGCCGTCCGTGCAGGATCCCTCGCACAGCGCGGGGCAGATCCGGCTGGTGAACTCCGGGAACGAACTCGTCGAGGCGAGAATGTTCCACGCTTTCTCCCAGTTTCCGGCCCCGGCGGCCGCGTTGATCTCGGGGATCACATTGCCGAGCGGGCAGCCGGTTCCGTGGCAGAACGGGATGCCGCAGTTCATGCAGCGTTCCGCCTGCCCCTTGAGTTCGTCGAACGAAAGAGTACGTTCGACCTCATCAAAATCCCGGCGGCGCAGTTCGACCGGGCGGTATATCTCCTGAATTCTCTGATTCATTGTCGTATCTCCTTACAGCTTCCGCACTTCAATTATCTTCCTTGCGGCGGTCGACCGCCTCGGCGTCCTCGCGTGCCATGCGTCCGAGCGCCTGGCGAAATTCAACCGGGAACACCTTCACGAACATCGGACGGGTGTTGACCCAGTCCGCGAGAATGGCGGCGGCCTTTTCACTGCCGGTCGCGGCGGCGTGTTCGCGCAGGAGTCCGAGCAGCTCCGCCTCGTCCTCGCTGCCGGGCTCGACCGTCTCGAGGTCGACGCTCCCGACGTTGCAGCGCAAATCGAAGTCGCCCGACTCATCATAGACATATGCGATACCGCCGGTCATGCCCGCAGCGAAGTTCACGCCGGTCGAACCGAGCACGACCACGCGCCCGCCGGTCATGTATTCGCAACCGTGGTCTCCGACCCCCTCCGTGACGAGTGTCGCTCCGGAGTTGCGGATCGCAAACCGTTCTCCCGCCTGCCCTGCGAGGAAGATCTTTCCCGAGGTGGCGCCGTAACCGATCACATTGCCCGCGATGACGTTGTCAGCCGCGCAGAACCGCGCCTCCGGAGCGGGACGGATCACGATGCAGCCGCCCGACAACCCCTTGCCGACGAAGTCGTTCGCTTCACCCGCGAGCTCGAACGTGATGCCCGGCGCGAGGAATGCGCCGAAACTCTGCCCCGCGCACCCCGCAAAGAAGACGCGGATCGTACCTTCCGGCAGTCCCTGTTCGCCGAAACGCTCCGTCACCTCTCCCGAGAGTTCGGTTCCGACTGTGCGGTCGACGTTGCGGATCACGCACTCAAGTTCGGCGGGCTTGCCGCTCTTGAGAGTTGCACCGAGCTTCGGCAGGAGTTCGCGCCGGTCGAAGTTTGCAAGCGGCTCCTTCGGGGCGGACGCATCAAACCGGATCGTCCCGCCCGCCGCCGGACGCAGCAGATTCGAGAAGTCGAGATTGCGCGCCTTGTAGAAGTCGATCGCGCGGTTCATCTCAAGCAGATCGCTGCGGCCGCATGCCTCGTCGAGGCTGTGCAGTCCGAGGCGCGCAAGGTGTTCGCGCACCTCCTCGGCGATGAAACGCAGGAAGTTCATGACATACTCCGGCTTGCCGGCGAAGCGCTTGCGCAGTTCCGGATCCTGCGTCGCGACGCCGACAGGGCAGGAGTTTTCGTGGCACTTGCGCATCATCACGCAGCCGAGGCAGACCAGAACGGTCGTGGCGAATCCGAACTCCTCGGCGCCGAGCAGCGCGCCGATCACGACGTCGCGCCCGGTCTTGAGCTGACCGTCGACCTGCACTTTCACGCGGCCGCGCAGATTGTTCAGCACAAGTGTCTGCTGGGTCTCGGCCAATCCAAGTTCCCACGGCAGTCCCGCGTGCTTGATGCTGGTCAGGGGCGAGGCCCCGGTGCCGCCGTCGTGACCCGCGACGAGCACCACGTCGGCGTGCGCTTTCGCGACGCCCGCGGCGATGGTCCCGACGCCGACTTCCGAAACGAGCTTGACCGAAACGCGCGCTTTCGGATTCGCGTTCCGCAGATCGTAGATGAGCTGCGCGAGATCCTCGATCGAATAGATGTCATGGTGCGGCGGCGGCGAGATCAGCGTCACGTTCGGCATCGAGTGACGCAGCTTCGCGATGAAGCGGTCGACCTTGTGACCGGGGAGCTGTCCTCCCTCGCCCGGTTTCGCGCCCTGTGCCATCTTGATCTGGAGATCTTTCGCGTGACGCAGATAGTCGATGGTCACGCCGAAACGGCCCGATGCGATCTGCTTGATCGCACTCGTGCGGCTGTAGCCCTCGGGAGTCGGCACGTACCGGGAGGAGTCTTCGCCGCCCTCGCCGCAGTTGCTCATGCCGCCGAGGCGGTTCATCGCGATCGCGATGGTCTCATGCGCTTCGGGGCTCAGCGAACCGAGCGACATCGCGCCGGAGACGAACCGTTTCACGATCGAGTCGACGCTTTCGACCTCCTCGATCGGAATGCTCCGGGTCTCGACGAATTCAAAGAGTCCGCGCAGCGTGCAGAGGTGTCCGGCCTGGTCATCGATGAGTTTGGAATACTCCTTGAACTTCGCGTAGTCGCCGGTCTGCACCGCCTGGCGGAAAGCCGCGAGCGAGGCGGGCGTCCAGAGATGCTGTTCGCCGTCTTTCCGGAACCGGTAGGAGCCGCCGTCCGGCAGAAGCGGGCTCTCGCCCTGCGCCTCGGCGCGGCGGGTATTCGCCTCGGCGGCGATTTCGGCCAGCCCGATGCCGCCGATGCGGCTGGCGGTCCCGGGCAGATATTCATCGATGAGTTCGCGCGAGAGCCCCACCGCCTCGAACACCTGGCCGGAACGGTAGCTGCGCAGCGTCGAAATACCCATCTTGGACATGACTTTCAGGAGTCCCTTGTCGACCGCATTGATGTAGTTGGTCGCCGCGGTCACCGGGTCGACGGAAATGGCGCCGGAACGGGCGAGTCCGGTCACGGTCTCGAGCGCGAGATACGGATTCACCGCGGTCGCGCCATAACCGATCAGCAGCGCATAGTGCATGATCTCACGCACTTCGCCGGACTCGACCACGATGCCGGTTTCGGGACGCAGCCCCGCCGCCGAAAGCGCGCGGTTCACGGTCGCCGTTGCGAGCAGCGACGGGATCGGCGTGGTGCCGGGCGACGGATTCCGGTCCGAGAGAATCAGGATCCGGCAGTTCTCGCGCACGGCCGCAATCGCGTCGGTCGCGAGGCGCTTCAGCGCCTTGTCGAGCTGCCGCCCGTCGCCGCCGGCGGGAAACTCCATCGGCAGGACTTTCGCCCGGAAATCGTTCGCTCCGATGTGGCGCAGCCGGGAAAGTTCGTCATCGGTCAGCACCGGACGCTGGAGTTTGACCAGCCGCGCGTGCAGCGGGGTCTCCGCAAGGATGTTCCCCTTGTTGCCGATGTAGGTGAGCAGACTCATGACCAGCTCCTCGCGGATCGGGTCGATCGGCGGGTTCGTCACCTGCGCAAAGAGCTGCTTGAAGTAGTTGAAAAGCAGCTGCGGTTTCGTCGAGAGCACCGCGAG
The DNA here is from genome assembly GCA_944389935.1 of uncultured Victivallis sp. GTDB lineage: Bacteria > Verrucomicrobiota > Lentisphaeria > Victivallales > Victivallaceae > Victivallis. Next base: position 12,271 of record CALXOE010000002.1, on the reverse strand, counting down.
CGCCGCGTCGTTGCCCATCGAACCGACCGGCTCGTGACCGGTCGCCGCCATCGGGCCGATCAGCATCTCGACGTCCTCACGGGTGTAGCCGAAGAGCTTCTGCATGTAAAGCAGATTGCCGGGAACCTCCGAGGGCGTGATCTCCGAAAAGAGCCCGTGAACGGGGATCTTGTTCTCTTCGACCCAGCGACGGTAAGGTTTCTGCCGTGCGACGCGGTTCTTGATCTCGCGGTCGGAGAGCAGCCGGTGATGTTCAAGGTCGAGGTAGATCATCTCACCCGGACGCAGCCGCCCCTTGCGAACGACTTCGGCCGGATCGAGATCGAGCACGCCGGTCTCGGAGGCGAGCACGAAGAGCCCGTCGCGGCAGAGCGTGTAGCGCGCAGGACGCAACCCGTTGCGGTCGAGAATGGCGCAGGCGTTCACGCCGTCGCTCGCGGCGACCGCCGCCGGGCCGTCCCACGGCTCCATAAGCGCGGAATGGTACTCGAAGAATCCGCGAACGTCGCGTCCGAGATGGTAATTTTTGCCCCACGCCTGCGGCATGAGCATCAGAAGCGCGTGCGCAAGATCGCGTCCCGCCGCAACGAGCAGCTCGAACATGTTGTCGAGCGAGGCCGAATCACTCTGACCCGGCGCCACGAGCGGCAGAAGTTTGGCCATGTCATCCCCGAAGAGCTCCGAGGCGAGGAACGGTTCGCGGGCGCGCAGACTGTTCAGATTTCCGCGCAGCGTGTTGATCTCTCCGTTGTGCGCAAGGTAGCGGAACGGATGCGCGAGGTTCCAGGTCGGAAATGTGTTCGTGCTGTAACGCTGGTGGACGAGCGCGAGCGGCGACTTGAAATCCGGGTCGCCGAGATCGGGGTAAAACTCCTCGAGCTGCGTCGCGAGCAGCAGCCCCTTGTAGACGATGCTGCGGCTGGACATGCTGCAGATATACGCCTCGGGGATCGATTTTTCAATGAGTCGACGCATGACGAAGAGCTGGCGCTCGAACGCCGCACGGTCGGGGTAGTTCGCTCCGCCGATGAAGAGCTGGCGGATCGCCGGGCAGCTCTCGCGCGCTGCGCGCCCGATCCGATCCGGTATGGTCGGAACCTCGCGCCAGCAGAGGATCTCACCGCCCTCGGCTTTCACGATCGCTTCGATCTCCTGTTCGTGTCCGGTTCCACCGAAGATCATCGCCACGCCGTAGGTGCCGGCGTCGGGGAGCCCGGAGACGTTTTTGCGGAAAAATTCGTCCGGAATCGACAGCAGCAGCCCTGCGCCGTCGCCGGTATTCGGATCACCGCCCGAAGCGCCGCGATGCATGAGCCGCTTCAGCACAGTCAGACCCATCATTACAATTTTGTGAGACGGCACATTATTGAGGTCGGCAACCATGCCGACGCCGCATGCGTCGTGCTCATTACCGAAGCGGTAGAGGCCGTTCTCCTCCACCGGCGGGCGGTCAAACCGCTGTTCCTGTCGTTGCTGTTCCATATGATCCAGTGCTCCTTTCTGAATGTTTTTATTTTTTTAAGGAATATAAAGCAAAAATCGTGCCAGTCCCATTTGAGCGGAGCAGCGACCACAGCAATCACAATCTTGCGACAAAATTGTAAAACAAAGCATTGCATTTTACATTTTTGTAATGTATATTCAGATAAAAGAATCGCTTTCCCGCTCAAAACGAAGTTGGCACGCGATCTGCTTAACCAAACGCAGCAACATCCCAACCGAACTACAGGAGGAAGCATCATGAGCAATCTGAACCGAATGAAAGCCGTCGACGCTGTGGCGGAACTCCGTGGAGGCGAACCGATGCCGGCAGCGCCGGTCAACCTCGACTGCTACGCCGAGGATGTGTTCGACACCGACTGCATGCGCGAATATCTCTCGAAACCCGTCTGCGAGAAGCTGCTCGCGACGATCACAAAGGGCGAACCGCTCGATCCCGACATCGCCGGCGACGTCGCCCATGCGATGAAGCACTGGGCACTCGAACGCGGAGCGACCCACTATACGCACTGGTTCCAGCCGCTGACCGGCTCCACCGCCGAAAAGCACGACGCATTCCTCGAACCGGACGGGGCGAAAGCGATCATGAGCTTCTCCGGGAAAAACCTCATCGTCGGCGAGCCCGACGCATCGAGCTTCCCGTCAGGCGGACTGCGGTCGACTTTCGAGGCGCGCGGCTATACGGCGTGGGATCCGACCAGTCCGGCGTTCATCAAGCGTCACGCGAACGGCGCTACGCTCTGCATTCCGACCGCGTTCTGCAGCTACACCGGCGAGGCTCTCGACAAGAAAACCCCGCTGCTTCGCTCGATGCAGGCTCTCTCGGTCTCGACCAAGCGGCTGATGAAATGTTTCGGTCTGCCGGAGGAGCGGGTCACGATCACGCTCGGACCCGAACAGGAATATTTCCTCGTGGACAAGCACTTCTATTTGCAGCGTCCCGACCTCGTCCAGACCGGCAGAACCGTTTTCGGCGCGCCGCCGCCGAAGCACCAGCAGCTTGAAGACCACTACTTCGGCTCAATCAAGAACCGTATTCTCTCGTTCATGACCGAGGTCGAACAGGAGCTCTGGAAACTCGGAATTCCGGCCAAGACCCGTCACAACGAGGTTGCGCCCGCCCAGTTCGAGCTCGCTCCGATGTTCGAGGAACTGAATCTCGCCTGCGACCACAACATGCTCGTCATGGAAGTGCTGCGCCAGGTTGCCGACCGCAATGGTCTGGTCTGCCTGCTGCATGAAAAGCCGTTCGCGGGAATCAACGGCTCCGGCAAGCACAACAACTGGTCGGTCGCCTACGGCAAGCGCAATCTGCTCAATCCGGGCACGGATCCGCATCAGAACGCGATCTTCCTGACCGTGCTTACGGCGATCATCGAAGCGGTCGACATGCACGGAGATCTGCTGCGGGCCTCCGTCACCGGAGCGGGCAACGATCACCGGCTCGGGGCGAATGAGGCGCCTCCGGCGATCATCTCGATGTATCTCGGCGACCAGCTCGCGGACGTGATCGAACAGCTCGAAAAGGGAACGCCCACGTCGAGCCGCCACCCCGGTGCGATGCGGATCGGCGCTGACACGCTCCCGCCGCTGCCGCGCGATGCGACCGACCGCAACCGGACGAGTCCCTTCGCGTTCACCGGCAACAAGTTCGAGTTCCGGGCGCCGGGTTCGAGCCAGTCGTGCTCGGGTCCGAATACGATCCTCAACACGATTGTCGCCGAAGCGTTTGACCGCATGAGCGACGTGCTCGAGAAACTCAGCCCGGAGGAGTTCCACGCCGGACTTCAGAAGCATCTGCAGCAGGTCATCAAATCGCACAAGCGGATCATCTTCAACGGCGACGGCTACACCGAAGAGTGGCTCAAGGAGGCCGAAAGACGCGGTCTGCCGAACGCCCGGACCACGATGGAAGCGCTGCGCTGCCTGACCGCTCCGGCGAACGTTGCGATGCTCGAGAAGTACGGCGTCTACAACCGGCGCGAACTCGAATCCCGGTTTGAGGTCTTCCTCGAGGAGTACCATCGCCGGATCCGCATCGAGGGCGAGATTGCGCTCGAAATCGCGACCAGCATGATCACGCCGGTCGTCACCGCCGAATACGGCAAAGTCGCGAAATCCCTCGCCGCGGCGAAAGAGGCCGGTCTCACGGTCGGACTCGCCGCGCTCGAAAATTCCGCAACCGCGCTCGGAGCCGGTCTCGACGATCTCACGCAGAAGTGCGCCGCACTCAAGACCGCGCTGGGCGGACTCCACGAGGAGATCCTCGCGGCGATGGCCGATCTGCGCGGAACGGTCGATTCGCTCGAACGACTCGTCGCCGATGAGTGCTGGCCGTTGCCGAAGTATCGCGAAATGCTCTTCGTCTACTGAACATGAGGAAGTTGCAGCATGTCTGATTCGATTAAACACGAGTGTGCGGTCAGCATGCTGCGGCTCCGCCGCAGCATCGCTCACTATGTCCGCAAGTACGGAACACCGTTCTACGGGTACGAACATCTCGCGTTACTGCTCGAAAAGCAGCACAACCGCGGGCAGGATGGCGCCGGAATCGGCTGCATCCGGCTCGACCCCGTTCCCGGCGAACCGTGTTTCTCGCTCGAAAAATCGAACCGGAACATGCCGCTGGCCGATCTGCTTGAGCGGATCGGAAAGACGATCCCGCAGGGCGAGGATCCCCTCTCCGCCTCGGAGCGGCGGAATCACCCGTTCTGCGGCGAACTCTACCTCGGCCATCTGCGATACGGCACGTTCGGGCGGGGCGGACTGGAAGCGTGTCATCCGTTCGTCCGCCCGAACTCCTGCTTGAACCGCACGCTGCTGCTCGCGGGGAACTTCAATCTGACCGATACGCGGGAGCTGTTTGCCAAGCTCATCGCGACCGGCCACCACCCGGCGAGCCGCGCGGACGGGTATCTGATTCTGCAGATGATCGGGCACTGCCTGGAAAAGGCGCTCGACCGGAATCCGCACCATGTCGACCTCGCCGCAGTGCTGCGCGAAGCGTGCGGCGATTTCGACGGCGCGTTCACGCTCTGCGGCATGCTCGGGGACGGCACCGGATTCGCGATCCGCGACGCGGCGGGAATCCGACCCGGTTACTTCTATTTCGACGATGAAGTCGCGGTTGTGAGTTCCGAGCGTCCCGCGATCCAGGCAGCGTTCGACTGCACGACTGCGGAAGTCTCGGAACTTCCTCCGGGAGAAGCGCTTATCATCAGTCGAGACGGCAACGTCGAATTCCGTCCCTGCCTCGACCCGAAACCGCTGCGGCGGTGCGTCTTTGAACGCATCTACTTCTCGCGCCCGAACGATGCCGACATTCATCGTGAGCGGCGCGCGCTCGGGCGCAAACTCGTGCCCGCCGTGCTGCGCGAAACCGGGAAAGATTTTGAAAACACGCTTTTCTCCTACATCCCGAACACCGCGCAGGCGAGTTTTCACGGACTGCTCGATACGTTGAACCGCATCGCCTGCGAGGAGGGTCACACCGTCCGGTTCGGCCAGATCGCGATCAAGGACGCGAAATTCCGCACGTTCATCGCCGACGCCGCGAGCCGGAAGGAGTTCTACATGCACATTTACGACGTGACCTACGGGCTGGTCCGGCCCGGTTCGGACACGCTCGTGGCGCTCGACGACTCGATCGTACGCGGCAACACGCTCAGAAACGCGATTCTGCCGATCTTCGACCGGCTCTCTCCGAAGAAGATCGTCATCGCCTCGGCCGCGCCGCCGATCAAATATCCCGACTGTTACGGCATCGACATGGCCAGTTTGAAAGAGCTCGTCGCATTCGAAGCGGCCGTCGACCTGTTGCGCGAACGCGGCAACCTCGCGCTGCTCGAGCAGTGCTACGAAAATGCGAAACGACAGCTCACCGGTCCAGCGAAAGAGATGACCAACTGCGTGCGCCCGGTCTACGAGGCGATCTCCGACGCGGATCTCAGTCGCGCAATCGCCGCCCGGCTGAAGCCCGAGGGAATGCGCGCGGACTTCGCAGTGGTCTTCCAGACCTGCGAAGATCTCGCCGAGTGCTGTCCGGAACACACCGGCAACTGGTATTTCACCGGAGACTATCCGACTCCGGGCGGGTTCCGCGTCGTGAACCGCGCCCTCGTGAACTACATCGAACACATCGACGCAAGAGCTTATTGACACGAAACATGGAACATCAAACATACTGATAAGGAGCACAGATATGTTACATTGGAAAGAGCGGCGTGAACGGGCCGCATTCCTCGCGCTCGCGAACGGGGCGATATTCCGGGGCTGGAGCTTCGGCGCCCCTGTCGACACGGTCGGGGAAGCGGTGTTCAACACCGGCATGAGCGGGTATCAGGAGATTGTGACGGATCCCTCCTACGCAGGGCAGTTCGTCACGTTGACCGCCCCCGAAATTGGAAATTACGGCTGCAATCCGCAGGACGAGGAGTCCCGCGGATTGTTTCTGAACGGGCTCGTGATCCACGAACTCAATGAGCCCTCGAACTTCCGCTCCGAGGAGTCGCTTGCGGACTACCTCAAGCGGAACGGCAAACCCGGCATCGCCGGGGTCGATACGCGCCGTCTCACGCTCATGCTGCGCGACGAAGGCAGTCAGAAAGCGTATCTGCACACGAGTACCGAACCGCTCACGGAAGCCGAGGCGGTCGAACGTGCCCGCGCCTGGGAGGGACTCGACGGTCAGGACTATGCCGCCCGGGTCACGACCGGAAAGCCTTACGAATGGAATTCCGAGGGAGAGTTCCACGTCGTCGCGTTCGACTTCGGGATCAAATACAACATCCTGCGCGGACTTGCCGCGAACAACATGCGCGTGACCGTCCTGCCCGCCGCCGCGACGGCGGAAGACGCGCTGGCGCAGAATCCCGACGGCGTGTTCCTCTCGAACGGCCCGGCCGACCCGGCCGCCGTCGGTTACGCGATCCGGACGATCCGGGAGCTCATCGGCAAGGTGCCGCTCTTCGGGATCTGCCTCGGACATCAGCTTTTCGGGCTCGCCTCCGGAGCGGAGTGCGGAAGATTGAAGTTCGGCCATCACGGCTGCAACCACCCGGTCCGGAATCTGCTGACGAACAAAGTCGAGATCACTTCACAGAATCACAACTTCGCGCTGAAAGCCGGGGCGCTGCCCGCGACGCTCGAAGTCACGCATATCAACTTGAACGACAATACGATCGAGGGAGTCCGCCATCGCACGGAACCCGCCGCGTCGGTGCAGTTCCATCCGGAAGCCGCACCGGGGCCGCACGATTCGTTTTCGCTTTTCCAGGAATTCCGGAAACTCATGGAGCGCTGAATTCATCATGACCAGACACATCTTCATCACCGGCGGGGTCGTTTCCAGCCTCGGGAAAGGCATCACGGGCGCGGCGCTCGCGATGCTGCTCGCGAAACGGGGTTATCGCGTCGCCATGCAGAAGCTCGATCCCTATCTGAACGTCGACCCCGGCACCATGAGTCCTTACCAGCACGGCGAAGTGTTCGTGACCGACGACGGCGCCGAGACCGACCTCGACCTCGGCCACTACGAACGCATCGCCGGAGTCGTCTGCACGAAAGCGAGCAACTATACGAGCGGGAAAATCTACAGCAATGTCATCAACCGCGAACGTTCCGGCGGCTACCTCGGTGGCACCGTGCAGGTTGTTCCTCACATCACCGACGAGATCAAGCGCGCGATGCAGTCGCTGCACCGGCCGCAGGTCGATATCGCGATCACCGAAATCGGCGGAACCGCCGGAGACATCGAGAGTCTCCCGTTCCTCGAGGCCGCGCGGCAGTTCAAACTTGCGGCGCGGCGCGACGAGGTGATCTTTGTGCATCTCACGCTCGTGCCCTACATCCGCGCGGCGAAAGAGCTCAAGACCAAGCCGTCGCAGCACTCGGTCTCGACGCTTCAGAGCATCGGCATCGCGCCGGACATCCTCGTCTGCCGCACGGAGATCCCGATGGAGGAGGAGCATTTCAAGAAGCTCTCGATGTTCTGCAACGTCCCGCGCGACTGCGTGATCGAGGAGCTCGACGTGAAAAACTCGATCTACGAAGTTCCGCTCGAACTTGCGCGGCAGGGGCTTGACTTGAAAGTGCTTGAACTTCTGCGGCTTGAGCCGGGCGAACTCGATCTGGACGACTACCGCGTCTGGCTCGACGGCGTGCTGCATCCGGAAACGGAGTGCACCGTCGCCGTGGTCGGAAAATACATCCGCCATCAGGACGCCTACAAGAGCATTTATGAGGCGCTCAGCCACGCCGGAATCCACCACCATGCGAAAGTCCGCTTTCTGCCGGTCGAAGCCGAGGAGCTCGAAACGGGCGACGCGGCGAAGATTCTCGGGAAAGCGGACGCGATCCTCGTTCCCGGCGGCTTCGGCGAACGCGGCGTCCCCGGCAAGATCAAGGCGGTCGAATACGCCAGAACGCACAAGATCCCGTTCCTCGGCATCTGCCTCGGGATGCAGTGCGCGGTCATCGAATTCGCACGCGACGTGGTCGGCTGGGGAGATGCGAACAGCACGGAGTTCGACAGTGCGACGACGCACCCGGTCATCGACCTCATGGAGGAGCAGCGCTCCGTCACAGCCAAGGGCGGCACGATGCGGCTCGGCGCCTATCCGTGCGTCCTCGTCCCGGGCAGCCGCAGCGCGGAACTCTACAACACCTCCGAAATCAGCGAACGCCACCGTCACCGTTACGAGTTCAATCCGGCGTTCAAGCGTGAACTCGAGGCGGCCGGGCTCAAGGTTGCGGGCGCGAGTCCCGACGGGCAGCTCGCCGAAATCGTGGAACTCGGCGCGGAACATCCGTTCTTCATCGGCTGCCAGTTCCATCCTGAATTCAAATCCCGCCCCCGGCAGCCCCATCCGCTCTTCGACGGGCTGATCGCGGCGGCGTTGCAGCAGCGGAAAGGAAATTGATCATGCCGAAACGCGACGATATCAGAAAAATCATGCTGATCGGCTCCGGCCCGATCGTCATCGGCCAGGGGTGCGAATTCGACTACTCCGGCGTGCAGGCGTGCAAGGCGCTGAAGCGCGAGGGGTTCGAGGTCGTGCTCGTGAACAGCAATCCGGCCACGATCATGACCGATCCGGAATTCGCCGACCGTACCTACATCGAACCGTTGACGGCGGACATTCTGCACGAGATCATCCGGCGGGAACGGCCCGACGCACTGCTGCCGACCCTCGGCGGCCAGACCGCGCTGAACCTCGCGATGGAACTCGAAAAACGCGGCATTCTCGAACGCTATCAGATCGAACTCATCGGCGCGACCGCCGAAGCGATCGAGCGCGCCGAGGACCGCCAGCTCTTCAAACAGTGCATGCTCGGGATCGGCCTGGATCTGCCGCGCTCGGGATCGGCTCACTCGATGTCCGAAGCGCAGGCGGTCGCCTCGACGATCGGCAGCTGGCCGCTCATCATCCGGCCGGGATTCACGCTCGGCGGCACGGGCGGCGGCATCGCGCACGACCAGCAGGAGTTCGAGGAGATCGTCCGGCGCGGGCTCGACGCGAGCATGAACTCCGAAGTGCTCATCGAGGAGTCGCTGCTCGGCTGGAAGGAGTTCGAGATGGAGGTCATGCGCGACAAGGCCGGCAACGCGGTCATCGTCTGCTCGATCGAGAATCTCGATCCGATGGGCGTCCACACGGGGGACTCGATCACGATCGCGCCGATCCAGACCCTCACCGACCGCGAATACCAGGCCATGCGCGACGACTCACTCGCGGTGATGGCGGCGATCGGCGTCGAAACCGGCGGCTCGAACGTGCAGTGGGCCGTGAATCCGGAAAACGGGCGGCGGATCATCATCGAGATGAATCCGCGTGTTTCGCGGTCGAGCGCCCTCGCCTCCAAGGCGACCGGGTTTCCGATCGCGAAGATCGCCGCACTGCTCGCGGTCGGGTACACGCTCGATGAATTGCGCAACGACATCACCGGCAGCACTCCGAGCTGTTTCGAGCCGTCGCTCGACTATGTGGTGACGAAAGTTCCGCGCTTCACATTCGAGAAGTTCCCGATGGCCGACTCCACGCTCGGCACTCAGATGAAGTCGGTCGGGGAAGCCATGGCGATCGGGCGCAACCTCAAGCAGTCGCTGCAGAAAGCGCTGCGTTCGCTCGAGACCGGACGGGCCGGATTCGGCGCCGACGGCAAAGACGGCAAATTCGAGTCGATGGATGACGAGACGCTCAAAGCCGAACTCATCCGCCCGAACGCGGAGCGGATCTTCGTCATCCGTGCCGCCCTGAAGCGCGGCTGGAGCGTCGAAGTGCTCAACGAACTCACCGGGATCGACCCGTATTTTCTGCGTCATCTCGCGGAACTTGCGGCTTTCGAGGAGGAGATCCGCTCGGCCGGAACACTCGCGGGACTCGAAGCCGACCGGCCGCTCTTCCTGCAGGCCAAGGAGCTCGGCTACAGCGACCGCCAGATCGCGTTTCTGCTCGGCACGACGGAACTCGAGGTGCGCGCCGCGCGGCGCCGCACCGGGCTCGAGCCGTTCTACGGAACCGTCGACACCTGCGCCGGGGAGTTCGAGGCGATCACGCCCTACTACTACTCGGCCTGGGGCGAAGGGGGCGAACCGGTCCGCGATCACGGCGGCCGCAAAACGATCATGGTGCTCGGCGGCGGGCCGAACCGCATCGGCCAGGGGATCGAATTCGACTACTGCTGCTGCCACGCCGCCTTTGCGCTGCACAAGGCCGGGTACGAAGTGGTCATGGTCAACAGCAATCCCGAAACCGTCTCGACCGACTACGACACGAGCGACAAGCTCTATTTCGAGCCGCTCACGCTCGAGGATGTCATGCACATCTACGAGCGCGAGTCGTGTTCAGGTGTGATCGTGCAGTTCGGCGGTCAGACGCCGCTGAATCTTGCGCAGCAGCTCCGCGCCGCGGGAGCGAACGTGATCGGCACGTCGCCGGATGACATCGACGCGGCCGAGGACCGCGACTTCTTCAAGCAGCTTGCCGGGCGGATCGGCATCCGCCAGCCGGAGAGCGGCATCGCGCACAGCGTCGACGAAGCGGTCGCGATTGCGGAAAAGATCGGATATCCGCTGCTGGTGCGTCCGTCGTTCGTGCTCGGCGGACGCGGCATGGTTATCGTCTACAAGGAGAAGTATCTGCGCAAATTCGTCGAGGAGGCCGCCGCAGTCGCGGAGGGCAAACCGATCCTGATCGACCGGTTCCTCGAGGACGCGACCGAACTCGACGTGGACTGCATCTCGGACGGGAAAACCACCGTGATCGGTGCGATTCTCGAACACGTCGAACCGGCGGGGATTCACTCCGGCGACTCGGCCAGCGTGATTCCGCCGATGACGCTCTCTGCTGAAATTCAGGAGCGCGTGCGTGAATACGCCCGGGCGTTCGCCCGCGAACTGCACGTCTGCGGACTCATGAACATGCAGCTTGCGGTCAAGGAAGGCGAGATCTACATCATCGAAGTCAATCCGCGCGCCTCGCGGACGGTGCCGTTTGTGAGCAAGGCGACCGGTGTGCCGCTGGCGGCGCTCGCGGCGCGCTGCATGGCGGGGGAAACGCTCGAGTCGCTCGGGTTCACGCGGGAGGTGCACATTCCGTACACCGCCGTGAAAGAGGCGGTCTTCCCGTTCGTGAAGTTCCCGGGGGTGGACATTGTGCTCTCTCCGGAGATGAAATCCACGGGTGAGGTCATGAGTCTCGACGCGGAGCGCGGACTTGCGTACCTGAAGAGCCAGCTTGCGGCGGGGAACAAGCTGCCGGCCTCCGGCAATGTCTTCATCTCGCTGCGTGACCAGGACAAGCCGCGGGCGGTCAAGCTTGCCGAACAGCTTGTGAAGCTCGGCTACAACCTCTACGCGACGCTCGGGACCTCGACGCTGCTCTACAATGCGGGGATCAAGACCCGGGCGATCTTCCGGATTTCGCGCGGACGGCCGAACATCCTCGATCTGATCCGTGAAAAGGAGATTCAGTGGATCATCAACTCCACGGAATCCGGAGCGGGTGCGATGGTCGATGAGATCCGCATGCGTTCCGGGGCGGTTGTCTCGGGGATACCGATCACGACGACGATCGCGGGGCTGACCGCCGCCATCGAGGGTCTCCGGGACAAGGCGGATTTCGGGCGCTTTGAGGTGTGCAGTCTTCAGGAGTATCACCGGCACATTCACCGCTGACCCCACTCCTGCTGCGGGGAAAGAACAGCCTGTCCGCCGGTCCAACCGGCGGAGGGCGCTCCCCGGGCTTGCGGCTTTCCGGCTCAACTCATGGTTTCCGCGCTGGAAACTTCTCAGGCGGGGCGGGAACGCAATCGCGCTGTCCACGATGCACACCCGGAGACCTCATGTGTCGTTCGTTTTGCTCCGGAGAGCGGATTCGATACGCAGACCGGGCAGTGGGGATCCCGTCGCATCACCTCGGATCTGCCGCTGGTGTTGAAGTTGCTTTGTCCGGAGAAAAAGCGCGGGGTTCTTCCGGGAATCTCGACTGAAAACCGGCTGCGGACTCGAGTTGTCGCGCGACGAAAGGCACGATAAACCTCCGGCGTGGAGCAAGTGCATTTCGGCGCGACCTGAAGTCATCGAGGGAGCGGCAGAGTCCGCTGCGCTTCAGCTGAACGGCAAAAAAACAGGGACGTTATCAATTTTTTCTTGCAAATCGGCTTGACACCTCAAAAAACGGGTATATATTATAAAATACGCGGGACAGAAAAGTTCAGCATATACGCTCCGGCATAGCTCAGCGGTAGAGTAGGTGGCTGTTAACCACTT
>CALXOE010000001.1 GCA_944389935.1 uncultured Victivallis sp. | reverse complement strand
CAATCTTCCCGCTTTTCTGCGGAAAGATTTCTTCGCGTTTTTGCTCCACTTCGCCGCTTGCCGAGCGGAGACTCTGTCGCGCGGCGATGATCGGCCGATGGAGTGTTTGATGGATGGTCGGTACGGGGAGAGACGCGCTCTTACGAGCCGCTTTCTCTCCCCCGAACCCCTCTCTTGTACTGCCGGGCGCAGGAATGGGTTGCGCGGCGATGATCGGCTGATGGAGTGTTTGATGGATGGTTGGTACGGAGAGAGACGCGCTCTTACGAGCCGCTTTCTCTCCCAAGAATCCCGCTTTCGACTGCCGGGCGCAAGCCGGGGAAGAATGATGGATATGACAAGATTTTACGACGAGAAATTCAATCATTGTGAAACGTGTTTTCATGATGTTTTCTTTCCTGGTTCGATCATTGCCACTCGGTACCGTCGGCCCGGATGAGCCGGGCGGGAATGAGCACCCCCTCCGGCTGCCGCTCCGGATCAGCGATGACTTTGTTGAGCAGCTCCCACAAATTCAGCATCAGCAAACGGTATGGATACTCAATTCCGGGAAACTCGGGAGCGTCCTCCCATACCCCGGAACTGTAAGAAAAATAAAGCGGCAGTTCTTCCGGCAGCCGTATGCCGGCCCGGTTCAGCGCACCGAAGAAACGGTCCGGCGGAACCGAGGAGTAAAGCGCATCGGGAGGGAGTCTCAGTTCCATCCACCGCAGAACCGTGTTGACCAGATAGAGGTCATCGACCTCTTCCCCCTCCGGATAGCCGAACAGTTCAGGATCGAAAATCGCGTAATCGTTCATGGTCCGACTGTAAATCGAAAAGATGATTTCCCGGAAATAATTCAACGGGAATCGGGTGTTCAGCATCGCAATGCGGCGTTTCCCCTGCCGGATCAGCCGTGAAAAAAGCATTTGAAGCGCGCTCTCGTGATCGAAATCAACGAAGTTCACTCCCCATTCGCGCGGCATCCGGTTCGCCGCCACGAACGGAATCCCGGAGAGTTTGAGCTGGTATGCCGCCTCCTGACTGAGCGTGCTGTTGAGGAAGAGCACGCCGTCGGCGCAGAGCGTCTGCCAGAAATTCCGCATCCCGCAGAGCGAATCGTCCGAGGTGTTGAGTATAATCAGCCGTTTCCCCGACTCCATGCAGAGCGGTTCGAGCACCTGCGGCGACGGACGCAGAAGCCGTTCCGGCGTCGGGCCGTTCTGGGAGAACGCCACGATGTTTCCCGTCACGGGCCGCCGGTTCCCCGCACGATTGATCAGGTAACCCCGGTTGCCGTTCGGTGTGACGATCCCGCGCGCGACAAGTTCCTGCAGCGCCTGCAGAACCGTCCGGCTGTTCGCCTGAAACAGTTCCCCGAGCAGCCGGACCGACGGCAGCCGGTCACGGTATTCTCCCCGTTCCACCGCCGCCGCCAGTGCTTCCGTGATCTCCTGATATTTGTACCGATTCCCCATTTTATGCAACACGATGAATACATTTTATTATGCAACACATATACAACACGTATTTATTATGACATAAAATCACGGCAATGTCAAGTGTTTTTTCACGAAAAAACGAATATTTCCGGCATTTCCCGTCCATTTTCATCCGGTAATTTTTACAGAGGACACGGCTTTCTGCTCAATGTGAAAGCCGATTTCGGGTATAAAAAAACTGTTGCAGTGCCGTGAGCTCCTGCAACAGTCTTTTCTAGAACTGGAATGGAAAATCTTATGCCTTGCTGACACGCTCGGCGTAAGCACCGGTGCGCGTGTCGATCTTCACGATGTCGCCCTGATTGATGAAGAGCGGAACCTGAATCTCGTAGCCGTTGTCGATCTTGGCCGGCTTGGTCACATTCGTGGCCGTATCGCCGCGGACGCCCGGCTCCGTGTCGACGATCTCTTTCTCGATGAAGGTCGGCAGCGTGATCTCGATCGGCTCGCCGTTGAAGAGCAGGAAGTTGCAGAGGCTCTCCTCGATCAGGAAGTAGACCTGGTTGCCGAGCGTCTCCGCCGAAACCGCCATCTCTTCGTAGGTGTTCGGATCACTGAAAATGTAGTGATGTCCGTCGAAGTAGGAATAGTACATCTCGCGCTCTTCGAGATTCGGCTTCTCGATCTTGTCGGTCGGGCGGTAGGTCTTTTCCATGCCGGAGCCGTTTACGAGATTGCGCATGCGGCAGCGATAAAGCGCGGTTCCCTTGCCGGGCTTGCAGAAGTCGAATTCGGTGATGACCCACGGCATCCCGTCGATCTGGATTTTGAGGCCTTTCTTCAGGTCGGAAGCACTGAACATGTTCGTTTTACTCCTTGAGTCAACTGGTTTCTGTCGTTGGAATTTTTACGTGAACTGGATAATATACACCCGGTTACGGCTGTTTTCAAGCTGTCGGACACGGGGTTTTCGCTTTGAAAGAGGGGATCTTCGGCGTTATCTCCCGCCGGACTTCTCTTTCGGCTCCGGCGGACGCAGTTTGCGGATCTGGTCACGCAGGTCGGCCGCACGCTCAAATTCAAGCGACTCGGCCGCGGCGCGCATCTCTCCGGTAAGTTCGGCAATCAGTGCGTCGAGATCGGTGTCGGAGAGTCCGAGTTCGGAGATGTCGGTCGCATCCGTGAACATGTTTCCGGCGAGTTTCGGCATCTTCGTCTTTTTCTTCCCGCCATCGTCCGCGGGAGCGACGATTTCGCTGATCGTGAGGGTCTTTCCTTTCCGGATCGTCTCCGGGACGATTCCGTGCTCCCGGTTGTAAGCGATCTGCCGTTCGCGGCGCGCGTTGGTCTGGTCGATCAGCTTCTGCATGCTCGGCGTGATCTCGTCGGCGTAGAGAATCGCGCGCCCCGCCTTGTTGCGTGCGGCCCGCCCGGCGGTCTGCACAAGCGACCGCTCCGAACGCAGAAACCCCTCCTTGTCCGCATCGAGAATCGCCACAACCGCCACTTCCGGCAGGTCGATCCCCTCGCGCAGCAGATTGATGCCGATCACGCAGTCGAAGTCGCCGTCGCGCAGTTTGTTCAGTACGCGGACGCGCTCGAGCGCGTCGAGTTCGCTGTGCAGATAGGCCGCCTTGATGTCGAGTTCGGCGAAGTAGTCCGCGAGCCGTTCGGAGGCTTTTTTCGTCAGCGTCGTGATGAGAACCCGCTCTTTCGCCGCGGCGGCGCGCTTGACTTCCGCTATCACATCGTCGATCTGTCCCTCGAGCGGCCGCACCTCGATGACGGGGTCGAGCAGCCCGGTCGGACGCACGACCAGTTCCACCGGTTTTCCGGAGCGGGCCAGTTCGTATTCGCCCGGCGTCGCCGAGACGAAGATCGTGTCCCCCGTGATCTGCTCGAACTCCTCGAACTGCAGCGGCCGGTTTTCGAGCGCCGACGGCAGCCGGAATCCGTGATCGACCAGCACCTGTTTGCGGTTCCGGTCGGCGCGGTACATCGCCTGAAGCTGCGGAATCGTGACGTGTGACTCGTCGATGATCGTCAGGAAATCGTGCGGGAAAAAGTCAAAGAGGCAGTACGGCCGCGCCCCGGGTCGGCGGTTCGCCAGATACATCGAGTAGTTTTCGATACCGCTGCAGTAGCCGATCTCTTTCATCATCTCGATGTCGTAGGTTACGCGCTGGTAGAGCCGTTGCGCTTCGACCAGAAGATTGTTCCGCTCGAACCACGAAACCCGGTCGGCCATCTCGGCGAGAATCGCGTCTGCCGCCCCCTGAATCCGCTCCGGCGGCAGGACGAAGTGACGGCACGGAAAGAGCGTGACGAATTTCGGGCGGGTCTTGACTTTGTTTGACCGGACGTCGCGCCGCTCGATCGACTCGATCTCATCGCCGAAAAACGAGATCCGGATGTAGTCGTCGCGCTGCGGCTCAAAGACGTCAACCACGTCGCCGCGCACACGGAACTCCCCCTTTTCCGGGGCGGTGTCATTGCGGGAATACTGGATGTCAACCAGTCGCCGCAGAATCTCGTCGCGTCCGGTCGTGTCGCCGAGCTCGAGCCGTACGCAGAGGTCGGCATAGTCGTCCGGCGACCCCAATCCGTAGATGCACGAGACGCTCGCGACCACGATCACGTCGCGCCGTTCGACGAGGCTTGCCGTTGCGGAGAGCCGCAATTTTTCGATGTTCTCGTTGATCGCGGCGTCTTTGGCGATGTAAGTGTCGGTCTGCGGAATGTACGACTCCGGCAGGTAGTAGTCGTAGTAGCTGATGAAATATTCGACCGCGTTTTCCGGAAAGAACCCTTTGAATTCGCTGTAAAGCTGCGCAGCGAGCGTCTTGTTGTGTGAAAGCACGAGAACGGGGCGGTCGAGCCGGGCGATCGCGTTTGCGAGCGTGAACGTTTTTCCGGAGCCGGTCACGCCGAGCAGCGTCTGGTAACGCTGATGGTTTCGCAGATTCGCCACCATCTGTTCGATCGCCTGCGGCTGGTCTCCCGCCGGTTTGTACGGGGAATGTAACTGAAACAAACTCATAATATTACAACTCTACTAATTGAAAGTGCCGGAAAAGTGACGGAAAAATGACGGCTCAGACTTTCCCATCCTGATTCTCTCTTTTTCATCCGGGAAGTCCGCTTCCCTGCGGCCCCATGCCGGAGAGATCGCTGCATTGCTGGAAAACTCGCAGCCCGAACACCGGCAGAATCGCGAGCAGATGATCGAAGATGTCGGATTGGATTCCCTCGTAAACCGCCCAGCGCGTGTCGTTCGTGAAACAGTAAATTTCGAGCGGAATCCCGGTCGCGCCGGGTTGCAGCTGACGCACGAGCAGCGTCATATCCTGGCGGATATGGGCGTTGTTCCGCAGATACTCCTCGACGTAGGCGCGGAATGTTCCGAGGTTTGTGACGCGCCGTTCGTTGATCGGACGGGCGCCGGCCTCTTCGAGTTTCCGGTTCCACTCGGCCAGTTCGCGACACTTGCGTTCGAGGTAGCCGTTCAGGACGACGAACTCCTCGAGGCGGGCGATTTCGGCATCGTCGAGGAAACGGACGCTGTGCTGGTCGATGAAGAGCGACCGCTTGATGCGCCGTCCGCCGGCTTCCTGCATGCCGCGCCAGTTCTTGAACGAGTCGGTGATGAGTTTGCGCACCGGCAGCGTGGTGATTGTTTTATCCCAGTTGCGTACCTTGACGGTATGGAGGGCGATTTCGATCACATCGCCGTCGGCGTTCTGGCTGGGCATTTCGATCCAGTCGCCGATCCGGACCATGTCGTTCGAGCCGATCTGGAGGCTGGCGACGAACGAGAGGATCGTGTCCTGAAAGATCAGCATGAGCACGGCTGCCATCGCCCCGAGTCCGGAGAGCAGAATCAGCGGATTTCGATTGATGAGAGTGGCGATGATCAGAATTGCCGCGACACAGAATACGACTAATTTTGCCAGTTGCAGATATCCCTTGATCGGCTTGTTCTGTGCATCGGGGCGTCGATTGTAGAGGATTCCGGCAAGATCGAATACCTTGACCAGTCCCAGGGCGATTGAGAGAACAATAAAGGCGATGCAGACATTCCGGATCACAATTTCGATGGTTGCGTGTACCTCTGGAATAGCGGAGGAGCCGTAAGCCAGCACGAGTGCGGGGACAATGTTTGCGAGCCGGGAAACAATGGCCAGACGGGCAAGTTTCTCCCCCTCATCTCTGGCAGGGAGAGCGTGAAGAATCCGGACGAGGCCGCGCAGCAGCAGCCGTTTGGTGATCCAGTTTGCCAGGAGTGCGGCCAGGATCAGGCCGACGGCGACGATTGCGCTGTAAATCCCCGGGTGAGCGCTTTGAAAATTCTGCAGTTGTTCCCACAATTCCGTCATGTTCATTCCATTTTGATGGTATTTTTTTCATTTGCGGCCGGTTGAGCGGCAGCTTTTCCGCATCACCGCTTTTCCGGGATGACCTCGAGCCAGTAGCCGTCGGGATCTTCGCAAAAGTAGATCCCCATTTCGGGATTTTCGTAGCAGATGCAGCCCATTTTCTCATGGCGGGCATGGGCGGCTTCGTAATCATCGACCTTGAATGCCAGATGAAATTCGTTGTCGCCGAGATTGTACGGCTCCTTGCGGTCTCGGAGCCAGGTCAGCTCCAGCTGATGTGAACTGTTCCCATCCTCCAGATAGACGATGATAAAGCTCCCGTCCTTCGCCTCAATCCGCCGCACTTCGTTCATATCAAAAGCGTCACGGTAGAATTTCAGGCTCCTGGCAAGGTCGAGCACGTTGAAGTTGTTGTGGACCATTCGGAATTTCATGTTTCATACCCCTCGTTGTTTCCTGTAAATAATATAGATGAACGGAGCGGAAAAATCAACGGAATCCATGCCCGAAACCGCCCCCGCTCCCCATTTCCCCCTGTCCAGCGGCAGGAAAACCGCAATCGGAGATTTTTTTCTGGCAAAAAACAGAATTTTTTAGTTTTTTCTATTGATATTTAAAAAAAATGCACTATAATTAAAAACATGGAGGTAAAAATGAGACAGCCGGAAATCCTGAAAACGTTGAGAAAGCGAATCACCGACGGGGAGTTTCCTCCCGGCGCGGCGCTGCCGCTGCGGCACGCTCTGCTGGCCGAATACGGGTCGAGCGTTGCGACGTTTCAGAAATGCATCAATCAGTTGATTCAGGAGGGGTTTCTGGAATCACGCGGGATCAAGGGCACTGTGGTTTCAGAATATCCGCCTCATCTTTGCAGTTATGCGCTGGTTTTTCCGGAGGAACCGGGTCAGATCGGGGTGGTCGATACCTTTTTCTCCGCATTGCGGAATGTCGGGGGAGAGCTTGCTGCCCGCACACCCGGAATGCACCTGCATTTCTATTATTCCGACAACACCGACTCCGGCTGGCGCCGACTGATTGAGGATGCGCAGAACCATCTGCTTGCGGGGATCATTTTCGTGACGTTTGTTCCGTCGCTGGAGATTCAGAAAGCGCTCTCTCCCTGCCCTTGCGTGGTGATTTCGCGCCAGAGCAGCGACTCCTACCATCGATATCCGTCTCTGGAGTTCGATTCCGAGTCGCTGCTTGCGCAGTGCCTGGAGTATTTTCACCGGAACGGGCGTCACCGGGCTGCGGCGCTGATTCATCAGAACACCTCTTCCGAGCGGATCATCCGGATGCAGAAGCTGCTCGGATCTCACCCGGAATGGGTACTGGGATTCGATCACATTCAGGGGCGGCCGCAACTGAAAAAGAATCTGTTGAAATTGTTGTTCAGTCTGCCGGAGGAACGGCGTCCGGACGCACTCGCGGTACTGAACGAAAATTTCATGCCGCTGGTGGTGGAAACGCTGCTCGAACTCGGACTTGAACCGGGCCGGGACGTGCTGCTCGCCGCGCACTGCAACTATCCCACCGATGCCGGACGTTATCCGAATACGCAATACTTCGCCTACTCGGCGGAAGTCGTTCTGCAGAGGGCGATCGAATTGCTGAAACATTCCGACGGCGCCCCCGTCTCCTTGATTGAACCTGAGCCATTGATCCAGTTGCTGAAACAGAAAAACAGCGGAAAGGAGTTCTGAAATGTTTGTTTCCGGAAAGTTTTTTTCAGACATCTCGGCGGCACGAAAGAGTTGCGGAGAAAAATATTTCGCATTGATTGAACTTCTAATGGTAAAAAATATGTCAACGATACAAGCCCCGCCGGATTGCCGTTCCGTATTCGAGAGAGGAGTTCGGGGGGCGGCGGACACGCCCCCTGCCACCCACGACCTGGTAACGAAAAAAGCGGCATTTACGCTCATAGAGCTCCTCGTGGTGATTGCGATTATCGCGATCCTGGCTTCGATGCTGCTGCCGGCGTTGAATCAGGCGCGTGCAAAAGCCAAGCAGGCCAGTTGTGTGAGTGCGCTCAAACAGATTGGATTGTGCACAAATATGTACAGCCAGGATGCCGATGATTTTATTCTTCCAATCAAGGTCTTATATAAGCCAAGATCGACTGATCTTAACCAGAGTTACAACTATATGCACTGGCATTTTCTGCTGTACGATACCGGTTATTTCACCACGACCAAACAGTTGTTTGGTTGTCCGGTGACGACCAATGTGCGGAATCCGAAAGACTGGTCTGCGGCATTTCGTTCCAGTTTCGGATATAATGAACATGTCAATTATAATCTTTACGAGGGTTCGCTCGGGCTGGGCCGGAATTGCGGAAAAACCAACAAAGCGTCCCGAATTAAATATCCGTCGCAGCTTTTCTTTATGATGGACTCGGTCGAAAGCAACGGGCAGAGTAATCCGGAGGGCAGTTCTTATCCGATGATTTCCGCCCACAAATCAGGCGGTGGACAGGGGCATCCCTATGCCAGACACGGCAACATGGTGAATGTCATGTTGTTTGATGGTCATGTAGAAGCGAAACCGTTTAACAACTTTTATGCTTTTACGACAGAACTCGACTGGCCCGGATGGAAATTTGCGGAAAATCCACAATCATGGCGGGGTGATCAATAATGTGTTGGAAAAATCTGGCCGTGTTGTTCGGGATAATCAGCAGTTGGTCTGTTTTGTTCGGTGCGGGAAGCTGGCAATTTTCCAATGGGGCTGAGTTCAAAGGCGCCACCGGGAAACTCTCGACACATGATGGAACATATCTGTTGGAGGGTGATTTCTCTGGAGGAGGCAGCTATGTTGCAATGTACCAGAGAATCGTGAAGCCCGAAGATCTGGTGCTGATTACGTTTTCGACCCGTGGAAAAGCCAACCGGATTGCGGTTCGGTTCACGGATTCGGATGGACAGACGCATCAACACTTTCTGCCGCTCAAAGGAGATGGATCCTGGGAAGTGAGTTCGGTTCGGGTGGCCGGTTCGCCCGAGCATCACTGGGGAGGGCATAACGACGGTGTATTTCGTCCGCCGGTCCGCAGGGTCAGCATCGTCACGCACCGGGGCGACTATCCAAACACGCAGAAAGCACATCTTGAAATCAGAGGAATCGAATTTCTGAGACCGGAGCCGCCGCCGCCACAGGGTTATTCCATATCACTGATTCCCGGAAAAGAACCTCGTGCATGGAGTTTTTCCAACGGTCCGGAGTTCCCGGGCGCGACCGGTTCCCTGGAGATTGTCGGGATGAACTCGATCCGACTCCACGGTGATTTTTCAAAAGGGGGAAATTATGTCGCGCTCTGGCACTATTTTCAAAAACCGCTGGACCTTTCTGCCATCTCGTTTACTGTAAAAACAGCGTCCAAAGGGATTGATCTGCGGTTGAGGGATTCGGATGGTCAGACCCATCAGCACTACATCACCCTTTCCGGAAATCCGGACGAGATCCAAAAAGTTACGCTTCCGGTCACGGGCTCGCCGGAACATCATTGGGGCGGACGCAATGACGGGGTTTTGCGTTTGCCGATTCGCGGATTCGCCTTTTCGTTTCACCACTGGCTGGTGGAGAAAAAAGGGGTTGTCGAGTTTTCAAACATTGAAATTCACACTCCGGATTATCGAGTTGCCCGGCAGGTCCGGTTTACGCCGGTTTCTCCGGAGAAACTGTTCCGCACCACTTCAGATTCTTCTCCGGTGGAACTTCAGCTTTCCGGCAAACCAGATGTCCCCCTGGAAGCGGTTCGTCGTTTCTTTGTCCGGGATTACACTGGACGGGTGATCTTTTCCGGCAATACTGCGGAATACGATCCGGAACAGAACCGTTTGAAGTTACCGGCGATGCGCGGTTATGCCGGTTTGCTGGAGTATGTGATTCCGGCGCTTGCCTTTCGGTTCGGGGTGTTCCAGTGCGATGTGACGGCGGAGAAGCCGGATGAGTTTTTTGCTGTGGACTCATCTTTCAGCTGGGGACATCCCCTGCTGGATGAGGGAGTGATCCGCTCCTACTGCCGCATCCTTAAAAAGAATGGTATTCTCTGGAATCGGGATCGATTGAGCTGGAGCAATATCCAGCCTGACGAGGGGGAATTCCTCTATCGCGGCAACTTCGCTCTGTATCGGAAAATCGCGACGGAAGAGGGAATTCTGACGCTTGATACTTTTCATGATGCCCCTGCCTGGAGCAAAGAAAATCTTGATCCCGGGAAGTATGGACCGAATCCTTTCCCGAATCACTTGAAAAAGGCCGGGGAGAGCTGGGTCGAGATCATCCGCCATTATCGTGACACGCTCAAGGCTCTGGAGGTCTGGAACGAACCTGATCTCGGATTCGGCTCATATCGTCCGGCAGAAGGGGTTTCAAGCTTTACGAAAGCTGTATCATTCGCTGCCCGGCAGGCCGGACTCGACACGCGGATCATCGGCGGCGTCTTTGCCTATCCATGGCCCGGTACGGCATTTCAGGATGCCTATATCGCCAATGGGCTGCTCGACACCTGCGATGTGATGAGTTATCACTCTTATGCCGGGATTGAGGCGATGGAACCCACATTGGCCGAATTGCGCGAACGCGAACTTGCGCTGCGTCATCCTCGGGCTGGAATTCCGATCTGGATCACCGAGTGCGGTATCCCGTGGAAAAGCTCGAGCGGCGAGCGTGCTGTGCTGCAGGAAGATGTGATCTCTGCAGCTGGAATTGTCGGTAAAGCTCTGGAATTGAAAGCGCTGGGCGCAGAACGCTATTTCGCCTTTGAATATAAATTTTATCCGGAGGGAGCGAAAAACTTCGGGATGATGGATGCGAATTGCACCCCGATGCGCTCGATGGCCTCTTATGCGTTTGCAGCGCATTTCTTTGCGGGGACGGAATATGTCGGCGACCTCAGAGGTGCGAAAACGAAACGGGCACGGATATTTCGGCGCGGGGATGATGCACTGATCTTCCTCTGGCAGCCGGATGGAAAATTCACGCTTCCGGCGGGAGTCGGCGGCGACGTGTTTGCGATCGACGGCCGGCCGCTCGGCAGAAAATCAGGGACGTTCAAGGCATATGGCCAGATCGCCTATGTGAAACTGCCGATGCGGGAGCTGCACGGCAGAATTGAGCGGGATACGCCGGCGATGAAATATCTCAACCTTGCACGTGATTTTGCGGCTCATGCAGGTCCCCGTAAAGTCGCTCCGGTTGTATTTCGCGCAAAACTGGATGTTTCAGACATGACGTTCAATGCGTTTGGCTACAATGTGCGGAACTTCCGCGATACCCGGTTTGATGTGGAGCTCCAGAACTGTTCCGATGAAACGCAGATTGTTCGGCCGGTTCTCGTCGTGCCCGCCGGAGTTACGATTTTGCAGGATGTGCCTGAAGAGTTGTCACTGCCACCAGCCGGGAGGGAGACGATTGTGTTCCGGGTTGCCATGGATCCGGAAGTCGATCCGGGGAAGTTTCGTCTGATCCGGGTAACTGACGGGAACGGCAAAGCACTTCCGCTGGCATTTTCGGTGCGCCCGTGGGAGATGCTCGAGAAAGTAACACCGCAACTGCCGAACGATTCCGGGCGGGATGAGTTCAAACTCGCGACACTGCTCTCTGCTGATGACTGGACCGATTTCAGCGAGAATTCAAACTGGAAGAGCTGGCAGGGGGGAGAGACGGAGCCGAATATCTCCGCACGGTTCCGGGCGTTTTACGATGCTGAGAAGCTCCAGATCCAGGTTCTGGTGAAAGATCGATCGTTCCATCAGCCCTATTCTGCGGAGCGCGCATGGAACGGCGACTCGCTGCAGATTGCGTTTCAGCAGCGCGGTAAAGACGGCCGTCCCTCGAGAAACTGGAATGAAGTCACTGTGGCCCAAACCGGAAAACAGGGGACAATCTACGGGCATAAAGGGAATCCTGCCGGACTGGCGAAAGTGTCGAAACTCACGTTCATCCGCCTGGAAGACAGTTATTATTTGTACATTGTCGATTTTGATGCGAAAGAATTTCGGCTTAATTTGTCTCCCGGCTCAAAAATCGGATTTACATTGCTGGTCAACAGCAATTCCGGGACGGGGCGTGACGGATTTCTTTCCTGGGGAACCGGCATTGCCGAGAGCAAGGGTCCCGATGCGTTCAATCTTCTGATTCTGAAGTGATTTCAAATGGCGGGAAAGGGGCTGTCGCATACCTTGTGAGGTTTTGCAACAGCCCCTTTTTTCGATGCGCAGAAAATTATTTTTCTGCTTTGCGGGCGTCGAGTGCTTTCTGGGCGACGTCGCGCAGGAAAGCCGCGTCTTCGGGGGTGATTCCCTCCGGAACGAATTTGATTTCGGAGGTCGGCTTGTCGAAGAAGAATGCGTACCAGAGGCAGGCCTGGAGGTATTCGCCGCGGCGGTTCAGATGAGCGGGATCGTTGCGGCGGACCCAGCGGATTTCTCCGGTTTTCCTGTCTTTCTGCTTCCACCAGTACATGCCGACAGCGAAAGAGCCGGCTTCCGAGGGGAGTTTGTCGGGATATTTCAGCTTTTTCACGGCTTCGGTGTCATAGGGGACGTACTTGACTGCCTGGGTTTCACGGGCGAGCTGCACGGCCTCTCCGGTCGGGATCAGGCGGACTCCGAGTTCTTTCGCGGCCTTGTCATAAGCCTTGACGAGATCTTCAAACATGGTTTTCTGATCGATTTTCCAGCCGCGGTAGCGGTTGTCGTCGAACCGGTATGCCCAGGTCTGCTGCATGACGAGTTCGGCGTTCGGGGCGTATTTCTTCACGTACTCCTGAAGATTTTTCGCGTAGGGCTGATAGCTCTCCGGTTTCCAGGAGAGGTGGCTGGCCTGCTGGATGGTCACGAAGTCCCACTGGTCGGCCTGCAGCTTATCTTTCAGGGTGAATTTTTTGTAATAGGGCTTGAAGTTCGGATCTTTCTCGGATTTCACAACGAGATTCCAGTGCTTGTCGAGCGGGCATCCGCCGATATTGGCCCGGTCCATGATGATCTTGTCGCCGGCCGACTCCGCAACTTTCGGCAGGTAGCGGAATGCGCTGTCTGCGAAACTGTTGCCGATGGTCAGCAGTTTGACCTCTTTTGCCGCGACACCGAACGTGAGAGCCGTGGCGGCGAGAATTGAAAGCGTCAGTTTTCCATTCATATGAATCCTCCACATGGTTGGTTCTCATAACATATTACAGAAATGGACAGATTTCAAATGATAATGATTCAACTGTGGCGGGAAGCGATTTGCAATCAGGAAATCTTCCTATATATTACGGGAGAGGGAGAACGGGAACTAGAACGGCAACGGAGGATCATCATCATGGATTTCCGGAAAGAGTTTCAGGTCAAGCCCGGGGAGAAAATCAAACTCAAAGAGATCGATCCGGACAAAACGTACGGCATCGAAAAAAACGAGGAGACTCTCCGGGAAATTGCGGCCAACAGCGCCGAACTTGCGGAACTTCAGTACAAACTCTACTCGGAGGGAAAGCGGTCGCTTCTGATCGTGCTGCAGGGGATGGACGCCGCGGGAAAAGATGGGGTCATCAACCACGTGCTCGCTCCTTTGAATCCGCAGGGATGCCGGGTTCAGGCGTTCAAGACGCCGAGTTCGCAGGAGCTGGCGCATGATTTTCTCTGGCGGGTGCACATGGTTGCGCCGAAGAAAGGGGAGATTGTGATCTTCAACCGCTCCCATTATGAGGATGTGCTGATTCAGCGGGTGCGCAACCTCGTGCCGGAATCGGTCTGGAGCGAACGCTATGAACTCATCAACGATTTTGAGAAACTGCTCGTGAAAAGCGGTACGGTGATCGTGAAATTCTTTCTGCACATCAGTCCGGAAGAGCAGCTCAAGCGGTTCGGGGATCGCCTGGAAGAACCCGAACGGCAGTGGAAGATCAGCAGCGCTGATTATGCCGAACGTCGGCTCTGGCCGGAATACCGGAAAGCGTTCGAGGAGGTGTTCGAGCGTTGTTCGACCAGGCGTGCGCCGTGGTATATCATTCCGGCGGATAAGAAATATTTCCGGAACTACGCGGTGTCCCACATTCTGCTTGAAACGCTTCGGGAGATGAAGCTGGAACTTCCGCCGGTTTCAGTCGATCTTGAGGCGGTGAAAGCGGAATTTGCCAAAGCGAAGGAGTGGGAGAAGGAGGGATTCGGCCCGGACGGCCCCCCCGAAAAAAGAGAAAAATAAGCCGCTGCAACGTTTTTTCAGGAAAAATATTGTAAAAAAGACAAAAAAACCGTTAAAATAATTTGCTTTTTTCAGAAAGTGACGATAGCTTAACAGAAGAGAGCAGTAGATAGGCAGTCACCTTGTAGAACTCAAACAAAGGGGAAAAGAGTATGCAATATGTATATATCGCGGCGATGATTCTGGCTCTGATCGGCATGATTGTCTGCAGCAAGAAGCAGAAGACGAATC
Organism: uncultured Victivallis sp.; assembly: GCA_944389935.1. Classification (GTDB taxonomy): domain Bacteria; phylum Verrucomicrobiota; class Lentisphaeria; order Victivallales; family Victivallaceae; genus Victivallis. Next base: position 190,902 of record CALXOE010000001.1, on the reverse strand, counting down.
CGGCGGTTCAGCCGGTGGCGTTCGTCCTGTTTGTTGTTGTCGTAATCTGTGCGGGGCTTCTTCTCCGTGAAATGGGTATTTTCGGCGGACGTGACAGTCTCCTTGCGAACGAGCTGAAATTCTATGCGTCGCAGGGAACCAAGACGGGCGATTTCCTGAAAACCGCGCTGCCCGGGAAGAAGATTCTTCTGGTTGCAGATCCCGGTTTTGAGAAGAACGACAACGTGAAGCTGCTTGCTGATGCTCTGCGTGAAGGATACGGCGGCGAGGTTGTGGTCGATACGGTTTCTCTGCCGGGCAATCAGGCCGATGCTCCGATGCCGCTCTATATGATGATGAAAGCCAAGGACTTCGATGCCATGGTTGAGAAGCATCCCGATGTGGGTGTGATCGTCACGACGGTCGGCCTGCCGCAGGATGCGAACAATCTGAAGTTCATGAAGCAGTCTCCCGACAAGCGTCCGGCGCTGTTCCTGATGGGACTGCCCTCCGGTCCGGTTCCCGGGATCATGCCGGCCATTCAGAGCGGCGCGATTGTCGGACTGATCATCTCGAATCCGGAGGCCAAGTATGATGTCAAGGCCCCGTCGGATCCGATGGAAGCGTTCGATATCCGTTATGTTCTCGTCACGAAAGACAATGCGGAACAGTACAAGGCGAATTTCACGAACTGAGTTCATCTGTTCCCACTAAAGCGGATAAGACACCACCGGATAGCGTGAAGCACACACTATCAGGTGGTGTTTTTATCTTGTGAGATTCAAGTCGGGGCGGCGGAGGAGTGTTTCCTCTGGCGCGGGGTGTTGTGGTTGAAATACGGGCGGTTGGATGGAGAAATTCTTTAAAACTCTGCTGGCGTTCCTGTTTGCGACGGCGTCGGTGTCATTTGCGATTCTGGTGTTTTCCGGCGGAGCGCTGTTCTGGCATCGCCAGTTCGGCGGCGGGACGGCGAACCTGTTGGAAAACGAGATGGCTTTCTATGCGTCCCAGGGATATGAGGCCGGGGTTTTTCTGAAGTCGCAGGAGCCGGACCGTCAGCTGCTGCTGCTGGTTGATCCGGATTTTCGCCGGAATGAGAACATCAAGCAGCTTGCCTACGCCATGATCGAGGGGTACGGCAGCAGCGATATCATGCTCGACACGATTCAACTGTCGCAGGAACGTTCCGAGATGCCGATGCCGCTTTACATGTCGATGACGGCGGAGGATTTCGATTCCGTCGTGGAGCGTTATCCGGATGCTGCGGTAGTAATTTCGACGATCGGTCTGCCGATGGAGCTGAATTCGTTGCGGCTTCTTCAGAATGAAAATGCTCCGAAACTGCTGCTGCTGGGACTGCCGTCCGGACCGATTCCGGGTCTGATGGATCTGATCCGGAGCGGCAGGGTGATCGGGGTGGTTTTTTCCAATCCCCAGGCCCGTTACGATGTCCCGGCGCCGAAAGAGCGCGGCGAGGCGTTTAAAATCCGTTATTTGCTGGTGACGAAAGAGAATCTCGATCAATATCAGTCACTTTTTGCCGAATAGTCCGGCGGGAGCATCCGGGCCGGTCCGGAGTCGATTTCCCCTAAAAAGCTGTAAACTCTCCTTGAAACGTATCCATTCTGAGTGTATATTTTGGAGATTATCCAAAGACGAGAACCCCAAACAACAATCTGGAGGATGCAAAATCATGGCCAAGATGCTGAATGCGATCCCGACCAGGAACGAAAAACTGGTCAAATGGGTGAATGAATGGGTCGAGATCTGTAAGCCGGATGCGGTTTACTGGTGCGACGGCTCCCGTGAAGAGTATGACCGTCTCTGCAACGAGCTGGTCGAGTCGGGTCTCGCGATCCGCCTGAACCCCGAGAAGCGGCCGAACAGCCTGCTGTTCCGTTCCGATCCGTCCGATGTGGCGCGTGTTGAGGCGCGTACTTTCATCGCGTCCGAGACGAAGGATGCGGCCGGCCCGACCAACAACTGGATCGACCCGAAAGAACTCAAGAAAACCATGCTCGGCCTTTATGACGGCTGCATGAAAGGTCGTACCCTCTACGTCATTCCGTTCTCGATGGGCCCGGTCGGATCGAACATTGCGAAGATCGGCGTCGAGCTCACGGACTCGGCCTACGTTGTGATCAACATGGAAGTGATGACCCGCGTCGGCACGAAAGTTCTTGAAGTTCTCGGTGAGAACGGCGAGTTCGTTCCGTGCGTCCACTCGGTCGGCAAGCCGCTCGCCGAGGGTGAGTCGGACAACGGCATCTGGCCGTGCGCGCCGATGGATAAGAAGTACATCGCCCACTTCCCGGAGACCCGCGAGATCTGGTCGTTCGGTTCCGGTTACGGCGGCAATGCGCTGCTCGGCAAGAAGTGCCTTGCGCTTCGTATCGCGAGCGTCCAGGCGCGTGACGAGGGCTGGATGGCCGAGCACATGCTGATCCTGAAGCTGACGAATCCGAAAGGCGAAGTCAAATACGTTACCGGCGCATTCCCGTCGGCCTGCGGCAAGACCAACCTCGCGATGCTGATCCCGACGATTCCGGGCTGGAAAGTCGAGACCGTCGGTGACGATATCGCCTGGATGAAGTTCGACAAGGACGGCAACCTCCGCGCGATCAACCCGGAAGCCGGTTTCTTCGGCGTTGCGCCGGGCACCTCGATGCAGTCCAACAAGAACGCGATGCTCTCCTGCGCGAAAGATACGATCTTCACGAACGTCGCTCTGACCGATGACGGCGATGTCTGGTGGGAGGGAATCGGCTACGATGCGCCGGATCACCTGATCGACTGGAAGGGCCAGGATTGGAAGCCGGGCCAGGTGGATGCCGACGGCAAGCCGGTCAAGGCTGCGCACCCGAACGCCCGTTTCACGGCGCGTGCCTGCAACTGCCCGGTGATCGCGGACGAGTGGGAAGATCCTGCCGGTGTTCCGATCGCGGCGTTCCTCTTCGGTGGTCGTCGTCCTTCGACGCTGCCGCTGGTCTACCAGGCCAAGAGCTGGGAGCACGGTGTTTTCATCGGTTCGACGGTCGGTTCGGAAGTGACCGCTGCCGCTCTCGATGTGAAAGCCGGTACTGTCCGCCGCGACCCGTTCGCGATGCTGCCGTTCTGCGGCTACAACATGGGTGATTACTTCAAGCACTGGCTTGACATCGGCAAGAAGGGCGCTGCGCAGGGCAACCTGCCGAAGATTTTCTGCGTGAACTGGTTCCGGAAGAGCCCGGAAGGCAAGTTCATGTGGCCGGGCTTCGGCGACAACAGCCGCGTTCTGGCGTGGGTCTTCGACCGTTGCGACAACAAGGGCGAGTGCAAGGATACTGCCATCGGCATTATGCCGACCGTCGATGCGATCGATCTCAAGGGGCTTGAGGGTCAGGTTTCCAAGGCTGACATGGAAGAGCTCCTGAAAGTCGACGTCGAGGGCTGGAAGAAAGAACTCGCGATGATCAAAGAGCACTACAAGAAGTTCGAGGGACATCTCCCCGAAGAACTCTCGAAGCAGCTTGAGGAGCTCGAAGCGCGTCTCGGCTGAGCCGAATGACGTAGATCCGGGGTGCCGCCACGGCTCCCGGAACGAAGTTTCGATAAAGCGGACCGGAATTTTGTTTCCGGCCCGTTTTTTTGTTTTCGGTGAATCCCGGCAGAATAAAGTGGAGTCTGGTTTCGTTAATTTGTTGTGCGGAGTCTCTGGCGGGCGGGTCTGTCCGCCGGAAAATATAAGGAGTCGCAAATGAAATTTTCTGAATTCTGCCGGAAAAATGCCGTCGCGGTTGCTTTGTTGGCCGCCATCATCGCACTCGGATTTTCCGTGTACGACCACTTTCTCTTTGAAAAGCCGGCGATCGCGGCTATGCCGTCTCCTGGAGGTTCTCGTTTCGGCGGCGGTTCGGGCGGTCCGGGCGGTCCGGGCGGCGGGCGGTTCGGAGGATTCGGGCGCAATCGTGCGCCGCGTCGTTCCGAAGCGTATCTCGCGAAATTCCGGGAAATCGTCTCGCTCCGCGAACAGGAAGCGAAGTTGGCGGAGGAGGGATACCGGGCCGGCGGGATTTCCATACGGGATGTTTATGTCGGCGAAAGGGATTTGGCCCTTGCCCGCCTCGCGTTGATGCGAATGGAGGGGGAGTCGCGCTCTTCGGCGGGAGCGGCCGAAGCGCTTGTGAATCTGAAATTTTGCGAATTGCTCAAGCAGTGCGACGAGGAGGCATACAAGAGCGGCGGCATTGATCTGAAAGCATATACGCAAAGCAAGATCGCATTGGCGGAAGCAGAATTGAAGATGCTCGAATATGAGAATCTTCTGAAGCGGAACGAGACGTTCGCGAAACTTGCCGGCGAATTTTCCGCTGTAAAGTGCAATCCGGAAGTGTTAAAAGCGCTTGTCGAGGCCGAGTCGATCCGCCCTGTGCGCCGCGGCGGTCCTGGCGCGCCTGACGGGATGTCGCGTCCGTCCGGCGCGCCGCAGCCTCCGGGCGGGCATCATCGAGTCGATGCGGTTCCGCCTCCGGGAAAGTGAGAGTGGATTGAAAGAAATCGTCCCGACGTTATCCGATAGATGCGCCGGGACGGTTTTTTATGAAATTTGCGGAGGGAGTTTCCAGAACGTGAATTCCGGTTTCGATTCAAATCCGAGATTGCGGTAGAACGATTCGGTACCGGGTTCGCCGACGAGGGCGATCCAGTCGACCCCGCGGCCGCGAAGCGCGGCGATGATGGCTTTTACGATGCCGCCGCCGATGCCGTGCCGCCGGAATTCCGGAGAAACCGCGATGTCCTGAATGTAGGCGTCCGAGACGTTGTCCGAGAGCGCCCGCCCCATACCGACGAGTCTGCCGTCGACGTACGCTCCGACCGCGACGGCGGAGTTCGCCATGCCGGCGGCGATGAATTCGGCGGAATCGTCCGGCCCGATCCAGCCGGTCTCCCGGTAGAGTTGCTCCATCGCCGTGAGATCATCCGGCGTAATGCGTTCCAGAATGCGGTATTCGATCTGCATGATGGTTCCTTTCTAAGAGTATGCAGGGCTCTCGCCAGGATTGCTGCGGCAGAGCGAGCGGTGGTTGGAGTGCCGAGGGGAAGCGGAAAACTGCCCGCAGACGAGACTCCCGGCTGGTGACAACACGTCCGGGATGCACAGAGCCGATTCCGTGGTCCGCCTGTCCTGCCCGCGACGATCGAGCGGGGCAGAGCATCCGGTGCGGAGAATTACCGGCGGAAACGTCAACATGAGCGCGGTCAATCCGTCCCGGTACGACATGCTTTCTCCCGATCAGCGGCTGTGGGGATCAGCCGACCTGTGCGCCGCTGGCGAGTTCGCCGTCGATCGTGACGAGCTTGAGCTCCCGGCCGGATTTTGCCGCGAGCAGCATGCCGTTCGATTCGACGCCGCGGATGACGGCGGGTTTCAGGTTGGCGACGATCACGATGGTTTTGCCGATCAGCGTTTCCGGCGTGTACCACTGGGCGATGCCGGAGACGATCTGCCGTTTTTCCCCGTTGACGTCAAGCTGAAGTTTCAGCAGCTTGTCCGCTCCCTCGACCTTTTCCGCCGCGAGGATTTTCGCCGTGCGGAGCTCGACTTTCGCAAACTCTTCGATCCCGATCGGAGCGAATACGTTGACGGGAGCGGCCTTTTTCTTCTTTTCCGCCGGTTTCGGAGCGGGCGCGGGCGTTTCCTCTTTCGGAGTCACGTCGATGCGCGGGAAGAGTCCGGCGGTGTCCTGCACATGCCGTCCGGCCAGGTCGCAGGGGCGGGTTCTCAGATCGGCGATCTTCGCGTCGTTGAGCTCATCGCCTGTGTATCCGAGCGCCTTGCGCAGCTCGGCCATCTTCTCCGGCATGACCGGATAGAGCAGAACCGAGAATTGGCGCAGGGCATCCGCCGCAGTGAAAAGCACGGTGTTGAGCCGTTCGGTGTCGCCTTTTTTGGCGAGAGTCCACGGGGCGGTCTTTTCGAGGTAACGGTTACCGGCACGGACCGCGTTCATGACGGCGGCGAGTCCCTGATCGAACTTCAGCGCGGCGAGGCTGCTCTCCATCGTATCGATCGCGTTGGCGATTTCACGTTTGAACTCCTCCTCGTCGGCGGTCAGCGCGCCCGGGGTCGGGATTGTGCCGTTCGCGTTGCGCAGCGTCATCTTGAGGACGCGGCTGAGCAGATTGCCGAGATCGTTGGCCAGATCGCTGTTGTAGCGCGTGACGAATCCCTCTTCCGTAAAGTTCGCGTCGTTGCCCGGAGACATCTCCGCCATCAGGAAGTAGCGGAACGCATCGACGCCGCAGCGGTCGGCCATATCCATCGGGTTGATGACGTTGCCGAGTGATTTCGACATTTTCGTGTTGCCGGTCAGCCACCAGCCGTGTGCGAAGATCGTCTTCGGCAGAGGCAGGCCGATCGCCTTGAGCATGGTCGGCCAGTAGACGCTGTGGGTGGTCAGGATGTCTTTGCCGATCAGGTGATAGTTCGCCGGCCACCACTTCTCGAACATCGCCTCGTCCTGGAGGTAGCCGACGCCGGAGATGTAGTTGATGAGCGCGTCAAACCAGACGTAGCAGACGTAATCCGGATCGAACGGCAGTTCGATCCCCCACGAGAGCCGGGCTTTCGGGCGGCTGATGCAGAGGTCGCCGAGCCCCTTGCGCAGGAAGCCGAGCGTCTCGTTCGCGCGGAACGCGGGCTGAATGAAGCCGGGGTGGGTTTCGATGTAATCGATGAGCCACTCGCGGTATTTGCTCATGCGGAAGAAGTAATTCGATTCAACGATTGAGGAGACTTCGCGTCCGCATTCGGGGCATTTGCCGTCGACGAGGTCTTTTTCCGTGAAGAATCGTTCGTCGCCGACGCAGTACCAGCCCGTATATTCGGCCTTGTAGATTTCGCCGCGGTCGTAGAGATTCTGGAGGATCTTGCGAACCACCTCCTTGTGATATTCATCGGTGGTGCGGATATAGCGGTCGTTCGTGATGCCGAGCCGTTTCCAGAGCGACTGAAATCTCTGCACGGTTTCGTCGCAGTGGGCTTTGGGATCCATGTGCCGGGCGGCGGCGGCTTTTTCGACTTTCTGGCCGTGTTCGTCGGTGCCGGTCAGAAAAAAGGTCGCATCGCCGAGTGAACGGTGATAGCGCGCGAGCACGTCGGCCAGCACTGTCGTGTAGGCGTGGCCGATGTGCGGCTTGTCGTTGACGTAATAGATCGGGGTGGTAACGTAAAAGTTGTTGGTATTCATCAGTCGGAAGCTCCTTCTCGAAACATGGCCGCACGCCGGGCGGGGCCATCCAATAAAAAAAGCGCCTGGCGCGGCGGGGCCGCAACTGCGGGCACAAATCATTACTCTACAATATACTGCAATTTCGCATCAAACGCAACAGAATAAACGTGGTTTCCATCGAAAAAAACGGAAAAAACTCCTTGCAAGCGGGGGAGGAAAGATGTATATTACACAGTAACATTATATCAAATCTTCCAGACCCCCGATTGGAGAGCACATAGTTATGGAACGCTACATTGACAAATTCATGGCCGCATTTGAGTATGAAGGACTGACTTTCGACGACATCTCGCTGGTGACGCAGTACGCGGACTTTCTCCCGCACGATGCGGACGTCAGCACCCGCTTCTCGCGGAATGTGAAACTGAACATCCCGTTCGTCAGCGCCGCGATGGATACGGTGACCGAGAGTGCGATGGCGATCGCGATGGCCCGTCTCGGCGGCATTGGCGTGATTCACAAGAATCTTTCGATCGAGCAACAGGCTGATGAAGTTCGCAAGGTCAAGTACTATCTGAACGGCATCATCCGCACGCCCGTGGTCTTCCACGCGGATCAGACCATTGAGGAGATGATGAACGAGAAGCGGGCGAAGAAATATTCGTTCTCCGGTTTCCCGATCGTCGACAACGACGGGAAACTCGTCGGGATCATCACCGCGCGCGACATCAAGTTCCTTACGGATTACAGCATCCGGATCGGCGACGTGATGACGAAGACCCCGGTCATTGCGAAAGACGGCATCTCCATGCAGGAGGCCTACCGGATCATGCTCGAGAAGAAAGTCGGCAAGCTGCCGATGGTCGACAAGGACGGGAAACTCACCGGGCTTTACAGCTTCCTCGACGTGAAGACGCTGATCTCGAAAGAGGAGCCGGACTACAACCGCGATGATCATCATCAGCTCCGTGCCGCCGCCGGCATCGGTCCCTATGACTTCGAGCGTGTTGAGGCGCTGGTGAATGCGGGCGTCGACGTGCTTGTGCTCGACACCGCGCATGGCCACTCGAAAGGTGTGATCGAGTCGGTGCGGGAACTCAAGAAGATGTATGGCGACCGGGTCGACGTCGTTGCGGGGAATGTCGCGACGGCGGAGGGGGGCAAGGCGCTGGCCGACGCGGGTGCCGACGGCATCAAGGTCGGCATCGGGCCCGGCTCCATCTGCACGACGCGCGTGGTCGCGGGCGTCGGTGTGCCGCAGGTGACGGCGGTCTACGAGGTGGCGAAAGCGGTGCCGTCGGACATTCCGGTCATTGCGGACGGCGGAATCAAGCAGTCCGGCGACGTGGCCAAGGCGATCGCGGTCGGCGCCTCATGCGTGATGATGGGTTCGGCCCTGGCGGGTACGAGCGAGAGCACCGGCGAAGTGACGCTGCATCAGGGCCGCAGTTATGTGATCTATCGCGGCATGGGCAGTCTTGCGGCGATGAAGACCGGCAAGGGCAGCCGCGAGCGCTACGGGCAGGACGACGTCGATGACGACGCGAAGCTCGTGCCGCAGGGGATCGAGGGGATGGTTCCGTTCCGCGGGCCGGTGGCGAATGTGATTATTCAGTTCGTCGGCGGGCTGCGTTATTCGTTCGGCTACTGCGGGGCGCGCACGGTTCCGGAGTTCCAGCGCAAGGCGAAGATGGTCCGGGTCACGGCGGCGGGGCTGCGCGAGGCGCATCCGCACGATGTGACGATGATCAAGGATGCGCCGAATTATTCGGGGAACTGAGTCACATGAAGCGGATATTCGGGAAACTGCTGGTTTTGTTCGCGCTCGTTTCGGTCGTGTCGGCCGGGGCTGAGACGCAGCGGTTCGCGGTGGTGAATCTCGAAAAAGTGTTCCGGGAGTATTACAAGAGCCGGATCGCCGAGGATGCCATCAAGCAGCAGGCCGAAGTATACCGCAATTATCTCGTCAAACAGAACAGCCAGCTCATTCAGCTCAAGCGGGAGTCCGAGCAGCTTCAGAAAGATGCGCAGAATCCCGCTCTTGCCGAAGCGGAGCGCACGAAACTCGGCGCGGAGGCGGTTGTGAAAGCGCGCGAAGTCGCCGCCCGGGAGGCGGAGCTTCAGCTTTACGCCGCCGAGCGTACCCGGATCATGCGGGAGATGGAGCAGAAGAAACGGGAAGAGATCATGGCCGATATCTACAAAGAGATCGACCGCCGGGCCGCCGCTGAGGGATTCAATTTCATTTTCGACTCCTCCGGCAAGACGCTGAATGAGCAGCCGATGGTGTTGCGGTTTCCGGCTTCGTGCGATCTGACCGAAGTGGTGATTCGGGAGCTGAACCGCTCGAAAAGCGTTGCGGGAGAGGCGAAAGAAAACGCGGCCGGAGAAAAACGCGAAGCCGCTCCGACTGCCGGAAAACCTTAAAATTCGGGAAGTCGCGCACCGGAGTGCGTGCGCAATCAATTTTTTGCAGTAACATTTTCAATGTCCCGCAGGGAAAAGAGAGAAACAGGGGAGGCATTATGAAGCAGATTACGCTCACCGCCGGGGAAATCGCCGAAATGGTCAAGGGGACGATCGTCGGGAATCCCGACCGTGTCGTCAAAAGTGTGGCCGGAATTCGGGAGGCGAAAGAGGATCAGCTCTCTTTCATCGGCAACAAGCGGTACGAGCATCAGCTCGAGACGACCGGGGCCGGAGTGATTCTGGTCTGTCCCGACCTCGCCTCCGCGGCGAATGACAAATACACGCTGATCGTGACCGAGCATGTCGATTATGCGTTTGCGAAAGTGGTGGCGCTTTTTGCGGAGGAGCCGCCGGCGTTTGAGCCGGGCGTGCATCCCTCGGCGGTGGTCGCTTCCGACGTGAAGCTCGGACAGGGGGTCAGCATCGGGGCGAATGCGGTGATCGAGCCGGGCGTTGAGATCGGGGACGGCGCGGTGATCGGCGCGGGCTGCTATCTCGGACACCGGGTCCGGATCGGGGCGGGGACGATTCTCTACCCGAATGTGACGGTCATGTACCGCTGCACGGTCGGCCGCAAGTGCATTCTGCATCCAGGCGTGGTGATCGGGGCGGACGGGTTCGGATTTGTGCCCGGCCCGCAGGGGCTTGTGAAAGTGCCGCAGACCGGTGTGGTTCAGATCGATGATGACGTGGAACTCGGGGCGAATACGACGGTTGACCGTGCGCGTTTCGGCCGTACCTGGATCAAGAGCAACGTGAAAGTCGACGACCAGGTCATGATCGCGCACAACGTGGTGATCGGCGAGAGTTCGATTCTCGTTGCGCAGTGCGGAATCGCCGGCAGTGCCGAGCTCGGGCGCGGTGTCGTTCTCGGTGCAAAAGCCGGAATCAACGGGCACATCACGATCGGCGACGGCGTGCAGGTCGCCGGCACGAGCGGTGTGGTCAAGAGTCTGCCCGCGGGCGCCATTGCGCTCGGAACTCCGGCCGAGTCGCAGCGCGAATTCATGGCGCGGCATACGCTCCCGAGCCGCTTCGAGAAACTGCAGAAGAAGTTTGAGGCGCTGAAAGCCGAGGTCGAGGCGCTCAAGAAGAGCAGCGAAAAATAAGCCGGATTTTTCCGGTGAACGGCGGAAACGGCGGAACGATGGCAAAGCAGTCACATTGGCTTGCGGCATTCGTTCCGCTGTTTTTCTGTCTGGCGCTCCCGGGGACGGCGGAAGAGGAGCCGCGGCAGAGCGATCCGTTGCGGCAGGAGGCGCTGGCGGGAGAGGTCGATTCCCAGCTCAAGCTCGCCTCGGAGTTTTTCTTCGGGACGGAGACGCGGCCGCGCAACCCTGTACTTGCAGTCTACTGGTACCGCAAGGCGGCCGAACAGGGGAGCGGCGAAGGAGCCTACAATCTTGGAGTCTGTTACGAAAAGGGGTGGGGTGTCGATCGGTCGAGTCTCATTCGCGCATTCGAGTGGTTCGACCAGGCGGCGAAAGCGGGGATTCCGGAGGCGAAGCTGCGCCTCGGATTGCTGCTGGCGGCGGGCGTGCCGGACGAACATCTCGAAAAAGAGGTGCTCAAAGGGATTTCCGCGGATCGTGTTGCCGCGTTCCGCATGTTGCGTGAGCTGGCGCAGACCGGGTATCTGCCGGCCGCGCGGGAGTTCGGGAAGCTCGTACTTGCGGATCGCGCCGACCGCGAAACGAGCGGCAAAGAGGCGAGAAAGCTGCTTCAGATGGCGGCGGAGACTGGCGACGTCGAGTCGCTGCTGCTGCTGGCGGTCTGCTACCGGGACGCGATCGGCGGCTCGGGCGACCAGGCGAAAGCGGTGGAGTGCTGGGAACGCGCCGCCGGGCTCGGGAGCAGCGAGGCAAAAGTGTATCTCGCCGCGGCCTGCGAGTATGGGCAGGGGATCAAGTGCGATCCGGACCGGGCGTTTGCGCTGGTGAAAGAGGCTGCTGCGGCGGCCGATCCCCGTGCGCTGCTGCGGCTCGGCGATTATTATTTGAATGGAGACCATGTCGAGAGTTCTCTTCCTGAAGCGCTGGCGTTGTATCGCAGATCGTATGAGTCCGGCTATCTTCCTGCGGCGGTCCGTCTCGGCCGCTGTGCCGAGCTCGGGCTCGGGATGACGGCGGACCCGGTCCGCGCGGCTGAACTCTACGGCATTGCCGCCAGAGCGGGCGATCCGGATGCGCAGTATGCGTTCGGCCGCTGCCATCTCAAGGGGATCGGCATGGAACCTGATCCGGCCGGGGCGGTGTTCTGGTTCAAAACCGCCACCGCCTCCGGACAGCTCGATGCGGTCCGGGAGCTCGGAATCTGCCTGCTGACCGGGAACGGCGTCGAAAAGGACACGGAGGAGGGGTCGCGTCTCCTCGAAGCGGCGGCCGCCTCGGGAGACGCGGAAGCGCTTGTGTTCCTCAACAACAACTGAGAATGCGGGGAATCACTTCCGCAGCAGCGAGACCGCGCGTTCATAACTCCTGATCTCGGGCAGGAAACCGCGGTCGGCCGGAACGTCGTGCCGGCGACAGAACTCCTCCCAGACAGCGCCCCAGGGCAGGGAGCGCGACTCCTCCTGGAGCGCGAGACGCGCGGTGAAATCCCACTCCTCTTCGCTTTCCGCGAGGCGGTCGAACGGTTCGAGCAGTCCGCAGAGCAGGGCTTTCTGCATGTTCCGGGCGCCGATGACCCAGGCGGCGATGCGGTTGATGCTCGCGTCGAAATAGTCGAGACCGATGTGGATTTCTGCCCCGGCGGCACGGCAGCGGACGGTCTCGCGTGCGATGAGGAGCAGTTCGTCGTTCAGCACGAGCACGTGGTCGCTGTCCCAGCGGACCCCGCGACTCACATGCAGCAGGAGCGGACGCTGCATTGCGGTGAGCGCGGAGAGTTTGTCCCCGATCGACTCGGTCGGATGGAAATGGCCGGAGTCGAGGCAGATCAGTTTGTTTTTCCGGGTCGCGTAGGAGAGATAGAAGTCGTGCGACCCGACCGTGAAAGATTCCGCCCCGATGCCGAAGAGTTTCGACTCGACCGCGTCGAGCAGCTGCGTGTCGGGTAGCTCGTCGGCGAAGATCTCGTCGAGGGAATCGCGCAGCCGCTCGCGCGGAGCAAGGCGGTCGGCGGGCGTGTCCTTGAAGCCGTCCGGTACCCATTCGTTGCAGACTGCGGGTGTGCCGAGAACCCGTCCGAATTCCGCGCCGATCCGGCGGATCGACCGGGCGTGATCGATCCAGAAGCGGCGGATTCCGGCATCCGGATGCGAGAGCGACAATCCGTGGTCGAGTTTCGGATGCGAGTAGAACGCCGGAGCGATGTCGAGTCCGAGACCTTTCGCTTTCGCCCACGCCAGCCAGCCGGAGAACTGTTCGATCGTGAATGCGTCGCGATCAACTCCCGGAACGACGCGGTCGATCTGATGCCCCTGCAGGCAGACCCGGTGCCGACCCGGAATCAGGGCAAGCGCGGCATCGAGATCGCTGCGCAGCTCTCTGGAGTTGCGGGCGCAGCCGGGGTAATTCCCAGAGACGAGGCAGCTGCCCGTGAGCGCATGGCCGGTCTCCTCGAATCCCTGCACATCATCGCCCTGCCAGGCGTGGATCGAGAGCGGAATTGCCGCGAGCTCGCGTATCGCCTGTTCGGTATCGACTCCGTATTCGGCGTAACTCTCTCTGGCCAGACGGTAATTCTGTTCTGTGCGTTCCATGACGTTTCCTCCTGTCCGGTTCGGGTTGCTGGTGGTATCTTCTATACGATAACCTGTGTTTTCCCGGAACGGAATGGATGGAAGCGCGGAATTTGTATCTGTTTATGACCGGAGTCCGGATGATGAGGTCACGATTCGCTCATGACCTTTGCCCGTTCCGGAGTCAGTGCGGATTCCGGCCGTTCACCGGCAGCGAATTTCCCGATCTCGTCGGCGAGGCAGTTCCAGCGCTCCTCGAATTCGATCGGGTTGTTGGCCCGGTGTGGCGTCAGGAGCACACGGTCGTTTCGGCGCAGCGGACTCTCCGCGGAGAGCGGCTCCTCCTCGAACACATCGAGTGCGAGAAAGATGTTTTTCGTGTTGACGGCTTCGATCATAGCGGCTTCATCCACCATCTTCCCCCGGGCGATGTTCACGAAGAGCGCGTTGTCCTGCATGAGAGCGAACTGTTCGGCGCCGATCATGTGGAATGTCTCGGCGGTGCTGCCGCCCGCGAGAATGATGATTTCCGCCCCGGAAAACGCTTCGGCGAGCGTACACTTCCGGAGTCCGGCGGCCGCGGCCTCCCCGGCGGAGAGATGGTTCGAGACCACCGCGATATCGGGACAGAAGCCTTTCAGCAGTTCGGCGATCGCGCTGCCGATCCGGCCGTAACCGATCACCGCGGCCGTCCGCCCGGAGAGAATCCGCGTGCGCGGGTATTTGAAGCGGGGCCACGCCTCGCCCGAGACCATATCGTGATGATAGTTGTGAATCCGCAGCAGTGAGGAGAGAATCAGTCCGAGCGTGTATTCCGCCATCGGCCGCGCGCGCGTTGCGCCGGTGTGGATCAGCGTGATTCCCTTTTCCAATGCGTAAAGATCCTCGATATTCTGGCGGGTCCCCCCGTAGGTCGAGGCGATGAGCCGCAGCTTTGTCCCGGCGTCGATCACGCGGCGGGAGACGAGCTGCTCCGCCGTGAACGGTACGATCACCGCCTCGAATTCGGGGATCAGGCCGAAGAGCGCCTCTTCGGAAATATCGGTCGTTTCGGTGATGTCGCACCAGCGGGCGATTCTTTCGCGGGCGGCGGGGTCGGCGATCGGTCCGAGTGAGAGCAGCGCGATTTTTTTCATTTTCCGTTTTCCTGCGAATTGTGTTTCCCATATTTCGCACTCCGGCGCAGCTGGCCGCAGGCGGCGGAGCTTTCCGAGCCCCGTTCGGTGCGCAGCGTGACATGGGCGCCGGCGTCGAAGATCGTTTTTTCAAAGGCTTCGATCGTTTCGCGGGCCGGCCGCTGAAACCGCGAACCGGTCGCGTTGTACGGAATCAGATTCACTTTGGCATGGTGAATTCTGGCGAGGCGGGCGAGCTTGACGGCCGCTTCGTGTGAATCGTTGACTCCGGCGAGCAGCGTGTATTCGATCGTAACCATCCGTCCGGCGGTTTCGAGATAACGGTCGGCGGCGGCCATGATCTCGGCGATCGGATAACGCACTTTGTCGGGGATGATGCGCGCCCGGGTTTCGTCATCCGGCGCATGCAGCGAGATTGCGAGCGTGAACTCTTTCCCGAGTTCCGCGAGTTTCAGAATGCCGGGCACATATCCGCTGGTCGACACCGTGATCCGGCGCGGCGACATGCCGACGTAGTCGGGGGAGGTCAGCACGTGCAGCGCTTTCGAGAGTTCGTGGAAGTTCATCAGCCCCTCGCCGATGCCCATGAAAACGATGCTGTCCGGCCGACGCCCCGCCCGGCTGCTGCCGAGCAGAAACTCCTCGAGAATCTCGCCCGCGGCGAGGTTGCGGATCAGACCGTCCCGGCCGCTCGCGCAGAAGAGACAGCCGACCGGGCAGCCGACCTGGGTGGAGAGGCAGAATGTCAGCCGCTCTTCCCTGCCCGGGATCAGCACCATTTCGACGGTTTCGCCGTCGTGAAGCCGGATCAGGAGTTTTTCGGTCCCGTCAGGAGCCGGGGCGCTCTCCGCGATCGAACTGCCCGGGGCGAGGAAATCCGCCGCGAGCGCGCCCCGCAGCGGCAGCGGCAGGTTCTTCATCTCCATCGGATTGAGCACATCGTGGCGATAGAGCCACTCGGCGATCTGGTTTGCCCGGAATTTCGCGGTGCACTCTTTGACGCACCAGGCCGCGAGATCTTCGCGCAGCGACCCGGCGAGAAACGGTTTCTGGGGAATGGAGGCCAAGGGTACTACTCCAGCTGGCGGATCTTCTCTTCGACACGGGCGGGATCGAAATCATCGTCTTCTGAGTAATCCATCGCCTCGCGGTAGGCGGCAAGCGCCTCGGATTTGCGGCCGAGTTTCAGGAGGATGTCCCCCTTGTGCTCGAAGATCACACCGCGCGCACTCTCCTGTTCGGAGGCGCGCAGCGCCCGGTTGATGTACGTCTCGGCCTCGGCGTATTTCCCCTGGCGGAACAACACCCATGCCATGCTGTCGAGGAATGCGTAGTTGTCGGGGTCCCCGGCGAGCGCCTGCTCGATCAGGAGTTTCGCTTCGTCGAGGCGGACGTTCAGTTCGGCCGCGACATAACCGACGGAGTTGGCGGCGTCGGTCGATTCGATCTGTTTCGTATCGACGAGGAGTTTCCAGATCCGGTTCAGGAGTTCGACGTCGCGGAGTTTTTCGGCGACGACGAGCTGCCGCAGGGCGTTCGCAAGGTCAACGTCCACATCCGGCGAGAGCCGTTTCTCCATGCCGTCGAGTTCGTCGCGCATGGCCTTGTAATCTTTCCGGGCGGCGTGGAGTTTGAGCATGAATTCGTCGCGGGCGATCGGAACTTTCAACTGCTGGATCTCCTTTTTCGCCTCGTCGTACTTCTCCTGAGCGAGCAAACTGTTGATGGAAATGAGCTGCGAAACCCCTTTCCAGCCGTCGAGCCCGGAGAGTTTTTTCACGATCGGCGGGACCAGCTCGAAGCGCTTCGCCGCGATGGCGGTGTAGGCCAGACGGGTTTCATTGGTCGGGTTGGGATTCGCCTTTGCGAGTTTTTCCGCGAGTTTCAGCGCGGCTTCCGGTTTCCCGACGGAGAGGTAGAAATCCATGGCGCGTTCAGACTCTTCGCCGGTCAGATTCTGCTCGAGCGTTTCGAGTTCGGAAAAGAGTTCCTCAAACCGTTTCCCCGCTTTTTCGCGGTCGCTGTCGACGAGACCGAACCAGCGGCTCTCCCGGTTTCCGAGTTTCGAGAAGAAGTGCTCGAAGTCGACCGCGAACCGCAGGACGATCGAGCGATAGGGGGAGGGTTCCCGATCCAGTTCCGAGGCGAAGTAGGCCGTCCCCTCTCCGTAGTTGCGCGCCTGCTTCAGGGCGGAGGAGTAGAGACTCATGAGATTGTAATATTCGTTCAGCTCCTCTTCCGGGAGTTGGGCCGGATCAGGGATTTCATTCAGAACGTCGGTGATGTCTCCGAGATAGTCGTCGGGAGCCATGTTGGCGGTGTAGCACATCTGGAATGCGAGCGACGCGAGGCCGAGCTGTTCCGGATTCTTCCGGGAGAGCTCGAGCAGTTCACCCGCGACTTTCCGCGCGTCGGCCCGCGTTTCGATCATGGCGCGGATGTAGTTGCGCGGCGGGATCGCGGCGGGATCGTCCTTGAGCACCTCGAGCAGCAGAGCGAAGCGTTCGTCGCGATCGCGGCATTTGGTTGCGCTCATGAAGTTTTCAATGGCTCGCACCCGGGCTTCCGCCGCGGTGGAGAATTTCGGAGCGGCAACCGGAGCGGCCGGCGTTTCGGCCGTGGTGTCGGAGGCGATCTCTGCTCCGGGGAGTGTCAGACTCCCTGCCAGAGCACAGACGAGCATAAACCTGGTTGAACTGTTCATGGCGTATCCCTGTCATCGATTTGGTTTCGGCGGAGAAACCGGGCTCTCCGCCCTGAAAAAAACACACGCCCGGCTCCAGTCGATCGCGAACGAAGACAACCGGAATCGGGCGCAGCTGGCATCGAGAAGTGTTACTTCTTCTTGTGCCGCAGCAGTTTCAGCTGCTTCTTCCGCTTGTGCTTGGCGATCTTCTTGCGCCGTTTCTTTTTAAGGTTGCCCATTCTTCCACTCTCTTATGGTTGAGTTTGTACATTCTCGTACAGATTTACAGTAATTTAACCCGTTTTTGCAAAAATGCTCCCCCCGAAACGAAAAAAAAGCGATTTTTTTTGTGTTCTTGATGATTTTCCGGTTAAAAACAGGGGTTTTTTTGGTTTCTCATCGGGAAAGAACAGCTTATTCGGAAGATTTTCCCCCCAGCGGGTTGCAAAAGAGAGGAAAATGCGGTATTTTGTTAAATTGATCAAGAATTTTTCAGGCTTTGGGCGAAAAGGGGGAATCAAGTGTATTACAATCTGCTTCTGATACTGATTCTGCTGGCCTGGATCTTCGCGGGAGTCTATACGCTGGACTTCATCGAAGCACGTTCCGGGGAGAATGAGAAAGGGAGAAGATGGCTGAATCTGGCGGCGCTTTTTCTGGGGCCGGCAGCGCTGCTGTATTTCTGGATCTCGCAGCAGTTTGCGAATCGCAGCGTCGAGGAGGCCACGCCGGAACAGCTTTTCCAGGCCCGTTCCGGCTCGAAGAAGAGAAAGAAAGACGAGCCGCCGCCGTTTGAACTTCTGGACCTCCGGAGCCGCGAGCCGATCGTCCCGGTCGACACCAAGCCCGCTTCGGTGGAGGCGATGACGCTGGCCTACGGCCTCATCGAGGATGCGCTCAAACGCAGTGCCGAGCGGGTCATGATCCGCCCGGACGAGGATGGGGAATACAACGTCTACTTCCGGATTCGCGGGGCGGAGGAGCGGACAGTCCACCTCGGATGTCTGCCCGGCGGAAGTCTCGTGACGGCGTTCAAGCATGCGGCGAACCTCGTGATCGGAGAGCGGCGCAGCACGCAGAACGGAGGATTTTACGCGCGTACCGAGGATTCTGCGGTCTACTGTCACGTCACGAGTTCCCGGGCGGCCGCGGGCGAACAGCTTATGATCCGGCTCGGCATGCTCGATCACGTTCCTGATCTCGACCGTCTCGGGATTCCCGCGACGGAGCTCGCCGAGCTGCGTGCGCTGCTTGCGGAGGGCAGCGGTCTCATTCTGCTGCTCGGACGGCCCGGCAGCGGCCGGACCTCGACGATGTATTCGCTTCTGCTCGCCCCCGAACTCGCCGGGCGGAGAATCGCCACATTTGAAAATCCGATCGAGATCAAGCTCGAAAACGTCGCCCAGTACGAGATCGACCCCTACGGCGGCCATCCGCTCTCGAAGCTTCTGGGCGCGGCGATCAACAACGGCGCAGACACGCTTGCGATCGGGACGCTCGCCGATCCGGAGAGCGCCGGAATTGCAGTCGGATTCGCCCGGAGCGGTCACCTTGTCATCGCCCAGATCGACTGCGCAACTCCGCTGGAGGCGTTTGCGAAGTTCGAGAAATGGGAAATCACGCCGCGGATGTTCGCCGGAATTCCGATGGCGCTGCTCAGCCAGGCACTCGCGCGCCGGAACGACGGCGGGATGGCGGCGGTCTTCGACCTGCCCGACCGGCAGATCCTCGGCGACACGCTCGAGACGCAGGGGGTTACGATCGACCTGCTGCGCCAGAATCTGGGCGGCAGTGGCGACGGGTCCGGCCTGCTGGAGGGATTGCAGGCGCTGGTCAACGAGGGAACGATCTCCGGCGAGGAGGCCGCCCGGGTCATGAAGACGATCACGAGGAGGGGGATTTAAGAGATGGAACTGCTGCTTTTCTGGGGTGTTCCGGTGGTATTTGCCGTACTGGGGTTTCAGCGGTTGCTGTACCGGTCTTTTTCCAAGTTCATCTGCGTTTCGTTTGCGGCTTATCTCGGGCTCTGGACGGAGAAGTTGATTGCTCCGGTGTTCGGATTTCTGCCGGCGGCGGTTTCGCCGTTTCAGTCGGCGCTCACGGTCTGCGTGACGGGCGCGGTGGTTTTCATCGCGCTGTTCATGATCTACTCTTCGCTGAATCCGAAAGGGAATCATTACGTGTTCCCGCAGTGGGTGGATCGGATCGGCGGTGCGTTGTTCGGTTTGTTCACGGGATCGATTCTGATCAGTTTCGTCGGGGCGGTGGTCTGCCTCACGCCGATCCGGACGGCGCTTCCGCTCGGTCTCTCGGCGGAGTCGGTGCAGAATCGTTCGACTTCAAATCTCATGGCAATCACCCGAACGGTCAACTTCTTCTCGCTGCAGTCCGGCCGGAACAAGGCGTGCCGCGAACGGCTTTCGGAACTCTTCGAGAATGCCGCCGCCGTCGCGGAGGAGGAGCATGCGAAACAGGTGCTCGACGAGGCGCTTCAAAACGGTGAAACCCCGCCGCCCGGAGCCGCCGACAACGGCGACGGAAAGAAAAAGGGAATGCTCACGAATGTGCGCGAGCAGAAAGAACAGCGCGACCGGGAAATGAACAAGTGATCCGCAAAATCACCGGATTCAAGGTCGATTCCACGACGGCTCCCGCCGACATCGACGACAAAGTCGCGGAAGTCGCGGCCCGGGCCGGGGGGATTCCCCCCGGCCGGTTGCGCGACTGGGTCATCACGGGAAAGAGCATCGACGCGCGTCGCGGCCGCCCGGTACTGCTCTACAATCTGGAACTTGACGTCGACGAGGGCGATGCTCCGGGGACGCTGCATGCCGTTCCGCAGTTGGAGCTGCCGGAATCGGTTTCGCTGCTTCATCCGGTCGTGGTCGGGACCGGGCCGGCCGGAATCTTCGCCGCTCTCGCCCTCGCACTGGCGGGGGCGAAGCCGCTGATCCTCGATCGCGGCCGCCCCGTGGAGGAGCGGTATGCCGACTGCCGGAAATTCCAGAAAGAGCGGCTGCTTGACGAGGCGAGCAATCTGCTCATCGGAGAGGGCGGCGCGGGGACTTTTTCGGACGGAAAACTCTATACCGGGACGCGCGATGCCCATGCGGCCTTTATCCTGAATGCTTTTGTGGAGGCGGGAGCCCCTCCGGAGATCCGCTATCTGAAGCGGCCTCACATCGGTTCGGACCGGCTGCGCAAGGTTGCGGTGAAACTGCGCGAACGCATTGTCGCGCTCGGCGGGACGTTCCGGTTCGGTGCTGAGGTGACGGGAGTGCTGCTGAAAGAGGGGCGGTGTGCCGGAGTCGAGCTTGCAAGCGGCGAACGTCTGGAAGCTCCGGCCGTGGTGATGGCGCCGGGGCTCGGCGGGCGGGCACTCGTGCAGCGCATGATGGCACAGGGAGCCGCCTGCGGCCTCAAGCCGTTTCAGCTCGGCTGCCGCATCGAGCACCCGCAGGAGTTCATCGATCGGGCGATGTATCATCTGGAGAGCCGCCCGGCGGCGCTCGGTGCCGCGGAGTATCATCTTGTTTCGCGTTCCCGCGAGGGAATTCCCGGTGTGAGTTCGTTCTGCATGTGCCCCGGCGGGGTGATTTTGAACGCGACAGCCTGGAGTGGACGCTCCGTCACGAACGGCATGAGCGACTATGCGCGTTCGGGAGAGTTCGCGAACGGCTGTCTCATCACGACTTTTCAGCCCGAAGCAATCGGGGATGTGACGGAAGTCTACCGGTTTCTTGCCGGATTGGAGTCCCGTTTTTTCGAGGCGGGGGGGAGCGATTACACGCTTCCTGCGCAGGACGCGGCGGCGTTTCTGGCCGGTCGGGCTGGATTGTCGCAGCGGGGGACCGGTGCGGCGACCGGGATCGTCCCCGGGCGCCTCGACCGGATGGTTCCGGAACTGCTGGGGACTGCGCTGCGGGCGGCGATCCGCCACTTCGATCGCGGAAACCCCGGTTTCATCCGGTATGGAAAGCTCGTGGGGCTCGAAACCTGCGTTTCAAGCCCGCTGCGCTTTCTTCGCGATTCCGTCACGTTCGAGTCGAATCTCTCCGGACTCTATCCGGCGGGCGAGGGCGTCGGTTGCGCGGGCGGCATCATGTCGGCAGCTGCAGATGGCCTGCGGGTTGCGCTCGCCATTTTGAAAATGGCGGGTAAGTGACGGAAGAATGACGGATAAGTGACGGTTTATGCGATCGTAACGGTCGAGAGAGGTGGAAAATGGAGTTCGTCAAGATTACAAGCGCTCAGAATGAGATGGTCAAACATATCATCAAATTGCGCGACCGGCGGCCGCGGGAGAAAGAGCAGCTTACAGTGCTGGAGGGGTATCGTGAACTGACGCGGGCGCGCGAATACGGGATGGAGCTTGTGGAGTGCTGTTTTTCCCCCTCCCATTTTCTCGGAGAGAACGAGTATCCTCTGCTTGAGGCGCTCGCGTCGGAAGGGGTGCGCGTTGTGGAGGTCGCTCCGCATCTGCTCGAGAAGATGGCCTACCGGGAGAGGCCGGAGGGACTTATCGCCGTTGCGAAGATGAAGCGCCATACGCTTGCGGATCTCCCGATCGTGGAGAACGGCCTCTACCTTGTGGCCGAGGCGGTGGAGAAACCGGGCAATCTCGGATCGATTCTGCGCAGTGCCGATGCGGCTGGGGTCGACGGTTTCATCATCTGCAACAAGTGCACGGATCTTTACAACCCGAATGTGATCCGCGCGAGCACCGGGGCGCTTTTTTCGGTGCCGCTGGCCGAGGCGGAGAACGAGGAGGCGCTCGCGTGGCTCCGCGAGCATGGAATCCGGACGCTCGCCGCGACGCCTCATACGGAAAACATCTACACCGACGTCGATATGACGCAGTCGATCGCCATCGTGGTCGGCACCGAGCAGACCGGGCTGACCGAGTTGTGGATGAAGCATTCGGATCTGCCGGTGCGCATTCCGATGCTCGGGAAGATCGACTCCCTGAACGTCGCGACCGCGACGACGATTCTGCTCTATGAAGCGGCCCGCCAGCGCGGCTGGAAATAACCGGAACCGGGAGGCGGATCATGGATCGGAAAACCGTAGTGCTGACGTTTGACGACGCGGTATCGAATCATGCGTCACTGGTCGCTCCGCTGCTGGCGGAGCTCGGATTTCATGCGACGTTTTTTCTGTGCGAGTTCCCGCCGGATTTCGCGGTGAACAAGCTCCAGTACATGACCTGGGAGCAGATCCGCTCGCTCGATGCGGCGGGGTTTGAGACGGCGAACCACACGCTCACGCACGCCGGTCTCGGCGGAATCACGCCGGAGGAGTGTTCCCGGCAGATCGAGGCGCTCGAGGCGCGTTTCCGTGACGTCGGCCTGCCGCGCAGCACGGCGTTTGCGTATCCGGGCGGTCCGGCGGCGGACTACGCGCCGGCCCTGCTGGCCAGGCACGGATTCCGATTCGGGCGGATCGTTGCGGACCGGGCGTGGATTCCGGAGGTGGACGATCCCTTTCTTGTGCCGGCGGTCGCCGTGCACGGTGCGGATGACTCCAATTTTCTCCGGGCGCTTTCGTATGGGGAGGCTGGAGCCATTCCGGTTCTGGTGTATCACGGCGTTCCGGATCGGCTGCATCCGTGGGTCGATACGCCGCCGGAAGTGTTCGAGCGGCAGATGCGGTTTCTGCGGCGGGAGGGATACCGGGTGCTGGCATTCCGGGACTTTCTGCAATGAAAAATTGCGGAAAGACTTGTAAAGTGTTCACAGTGGTGATATAGTAAAGTTCGTTGGTAAATAAATCCGGCATATGAGAGAGACCTTGATCCGTTGCGCGGATCGAAAGCGGCCGGGATTCCCTGCGGGGAATGCGGCCGCCGCACCGAGAGGCCTTTAAGTGACGCGAAACGCCGTTTTGCGCTCTTTCCGCCTCCCGGCAGGGGTTTCCCGAATTGCAAAATGCAAAAAACAATGGAAGTCCAAATGGAAGAGGCAAAGCACATTTGTGTGTACTCCGGCAGCGCGCATCCGGAGCTGTCGCAGCAGATCGCGAATTATCTCGGGATCAGTCTGGGCAAGGTACATCTCACCCACTTCCCCGACGGGGAGTACTTCGTACAGTTTGAGGAGAACGTCCGCCGCGCCGATGCGTTCCTGATTCAGCCGACGTGCAAGCCGCCCAATGACAATTTGATGGAACTGCTCATCATGATCGACGCGGCGCGTCGTGCGAGTGCCGCGCGGATCACGGCTGTGCTGCCCTACTTCGGGTACGCCCGGCAGGACCGCAAGGACAAGCCGCGGGTTCCGATCACCGCGAAGCTCGTGGCGAACCTGATTACGGAAGCGGGGGCGGACCGCATCATCACGATGGATCTGCACTCGCAGCAGATTCAAGGATTCTTCGACATTCCGATGGACCACCTTTACGCGCGGCCGGTGCTGGTGCCGTATCTGAAGAAGCTCATCGGTTCCGATGGCGTGGTGGTCGCGCCTGATTCGGGTTCGGCCAAGATGGCGATGAATTACGGCGATATGCTCGAGGCGGGATTCGCGGTGGTGACGAAACGGCGGATCAATGCGACGACGGTGGCGTCGAGCCATCTGGTCGGCGACGTGAAAGACAAGATCTGCGTCATCACCGATGACCTGACGAGCACGGCAGGGACGCTCTGCGCGGCGGCGAAGATTCTGAAAGCCAACGGGGCGGCGAAAGTTTATGCTGCGGTGTCGCACTGCATGCTCAACGACTCCGGCAAGGAGAAGCTGCTGGCTACGCCGGAGATCGAACAGCTTGTGACGACCGACGCGGTTCCGGTGATCGACGACCTCGGTGGACGGATCAAAGTGATTTCGGTCGCTCCGCTGCTCGGGGAGGCGATCCGACGGATTCACGACGGGAAATCGGTCTCGTCGCTCTTCTATATCAATCACTGATTTGAACGCTCATAAAATTACCAAAAAGAAGTCAAGAAAGGGGTTCCATGAGCAAAGTCAACAATGAGATTGCGGTGCAGTCCCGCAAGGAGTTCGGGAAGTGTGCTTCCCGCCGTGCCCGCAAGGCCGGCATGATTCCGGCGGTCGTCTACAGCAAGGGGAAAGAGGCGAAGTCGATCATGGTCGACGCCGATGCCTGGAAAGTCCTTGCCGGTCACCACGTGCAGATGGTCACGCTGGTTGACGGTGCGGCGAAGAGTTCCGCGCTGGTCAAGGAGGTTCAGTTCAACCACCTGAAGAACTACGTGCAGCACATCGACTTTCAGGAGGTTGATGTGAATGCGGATCTGACCGCGATGGTTCCGGTTCATGCTCATGGCGACTGCATCGGCGTGAATCACGGCGGTATTCTCGAGTTCGAGCTGCATGAGATCGAGGTGATCTGCCATCCGGATCATCTGCCCGAGAGCATTCCCGCGGAGGTTTCCTCGCTGGATATCGGCGATCAGCTGCATGTGAAGGATCTGGTCATGCCGGAAGGCGTGCGGACGGATCTTGATCCGGAAGCGGTCGTTGCGCATGTGGTCCGCCCGAAGGAAGAGGCTGAGGCGCCGGCTGCGGAAGAGGCCGCGACGGAGCCTGAGGCGATCAAGGAGAAGAAAGCTGACGCCGAGGCGAAGTAATCCGCTCGAAGCGTACACGGAGTCCGGCGATGGGGAACGGGGACAATGAACGGATTCTTCTGGTGGTCGGCCTCGGCAATCCCGGGGCAGAGTACGAGGGGACCCGCCACAACGCAGGATTCATGGTGATCGACCGGTTGCTGGCCGGATTTCCGGCGGGCCGGTTTGAGATGCGGCATGTTGCGCAGAGTTACGTGCATGCCGGGATGTTCCGGGGGCGGCCGCTGTTTCTGCAGAAGCCGCAGACGTTCATGAATTTGAGCGGGCTGGCGGTGGCAGGATTTGCGCGGAAAGCGGGGATTGCTCCCGAGGAGGTGCTGGTCATCTCCGATGATCTGGATCTGCCGGTGGGGCGGCTGCGGCTGCGGACCGGCGGATCGGACGGCGGTCACAATGGGCTCAAGTCCGTGATTGCCGAACTCGGGAGTCCGTCGTTCCGGCGGCTCCGGATCGGCGTAGGCCGCCCGGAAAAGAGCGGAACTGCCGATTATGTGCTGTCGAAATTCGATGGTGCTGAGGCGGAGCGTTTCAACTTGTCGCTCGATGCGGCGGCGGAAGCGGTCCGTGCGGCGTTGACCGGAGGAATGAGCCGTGCGATGAACAAGTTCAATGCGTGGACCATTCCGGCCGGGGACGAGGAAAAAACAAACCAACCACAGTAAGAGGTTTATTTTGAAGAAATACGAAGCTGTATTCATTCTGGACATCCGCAGGACGGATGACGAGGGCGCGGCCTTCACCAAGGAATTCGCGGAACTGATCGCCTCTCTCGGGGGCAAACTGGAGTCCTCGACCCCGATGGGGCGCCGCCAGTTCACCTACGAGATCAACAAGCGCAAGGCGGGCATCTACTTTGACTTCATCTTTGATCTCGATCCCGCCAAAGTGATCGACATCAAGGACAAGTACAAGCTCGACGACCGGATTCTGCGCAACATGATTCTGATCTGCGACCGTCCGGAAACGGCGGAAGAAGGGCCGATCAAGCTCAATCTCGAGTAAGAGCGTGCCGGCGAGGAAGTCTGATTTGTCAAGAACCTGGAAACCCGGAGGCTGAAGATGGCATCACTGAACAAGGTTTTTCTGCTGGGGAATCTGACCCGGGACCCCGATCTGCGCGCGCTGCCGAGCGGTACGGCGGTCTGCGAGTTCGGGATTGCCGTGAACCGGCGTTATACATCCGGAAACGGACAGGAGATCGAGGAGCCGTGTTTTGTCGACATTGTGGTCTGGGGCCGCAGTGCGGAAAGCTGCCGACAGTTCCTTGAAAAGGGCTCGCAGGTCATGATCGAGGGGCGGCTCCAGCTCGATCAGTGGGAGGACCGCAACGGCGGCGGCAAGCGTTCGCGGTTGCGCGTCGTCGCGGAGCAGGTCCAGTTCCTGAGCCGTCGTCCCGGCGGGGACGGCGGTCCGCAGGGAGGGAGTTACAATCCGGGGTATGACGCCGGCGCTTACGGGCAACCGCAGGGAGGCGGCGCTTACGGACAGCAGCAGCGTTCGTATCAGCCGCGCCAGCCTCAGGGCGGGATGCCGCGTGCGCCGCAGCAGAGCCAGGGGGCGATGCCGCGGGCGCCGCAGCCGGAGATGCCGCCGATGCCGAACGGAGCGTTCAATCCCGATGAGGGGATGGAGGACGACATTCCGTTCTGAGCACGAGATTTGCCGGAAATCGGATTCCGGCGGGAATCAGCATTTAAAAAATTCGCAGTGAATTTATAACGAAAGGTATCACAATTATGCAGCCTAAGAGACAAGGTCGCCGCAGATCGCCGGCGAAGCCGAAGATTTGCCGTTTCTGCGAAGCGAAAGTCACCTACATTGACTTCAAGGACGCCGAAACCCTGAGCAAGTTCCAGACCGAGAAAGGCAAGATCATGCCGCGCCGGATCACCGGAACCTGCCTTGATCACCAGAAGATGCTCGCGACCGCTGTGAAGCGCGCCCGCGTCATCGCGCTGGTCTACTAATTGCAGAAGGAGGAAATAGAATATGGCTCACGTGAAACTGATCCTCCTCGATGACGTCGAGAATCTCGGTCTTGCCGGGGATGAAGTCCAGGTCGCGCCGGGTTATGCCCGCAACTTTCTGCTGCCGCGGAAGCTCGCGGCCAAAGCGACTCCGGGCACGCTGCGGCTGATCGAATCGCGCAAGGTTCAGATTGCCGCCCGTCGCGCGCAGGAGCTGGCCGACGCGAAAGCTCTGGCCGAGAAACTTGCCGGCATCGAGTTGTCGATTCCGATGCAGGCGACCGAAGACGAGCAGCTTTTCGGTTCGGTCACGGCCCGTATGGTTGCCGAGCAGCTTGCCGGCCAGGGAATTCAGGTTGACCACAACCGGATCAAGATGGATCCGATCAAGACGCTCGGAACGTTTGAAGTGGAGGTCAAACTCCATCAGGACGTCGCCGCCGGGCTGAAAGTCTGGGTTGTCCGGGGCTGAACGGCTCATGGCGTCTGACGAGAAGAAATCTGCGGCCCGCCCGGTTCCGGGGATCCTGCCCGATCGGGCGCAGCCGCATGATCCAACCGTGGAGCGTGCGGTTCTCGCGGCGATGCTGCGGGAGCCCAGCCCATGTGTGGATATTGCGATTGAACATTTCCGGAGTCCGGAGGTGTTCTATTCGCATGTTTACCGGGAGATTTACCAGGTCATTCTCGAGCTCTACAACGATCCGAAGATGAAGGTGGACATCATCTCCGTTGCCCACCGGCTCAAGACGCTCGGTAAACTTGATGCCGTCGGCGGCGAGGTTTTTCTCGCGGAGCTGGACGGTTCGATTTCCACCACGGTCAACATCGAATCGTGGTGTCTGATTCTCCAGAAATATGCGACTCTCAGAAAAATGATCGATGTCTGCAGTGAGTCGCTTCTCAAATGTTATGATCCCGACGCCGATGCGGGGCGATTGGTCGAACAGATCGAGACCGATATCTACAACGTCCGCGGCGATCAGGATAAATTTTCCAATGCGGAAGTGCAGGAGCTCTTCGCCCAGGAGTTCAACACATTGATGAAAATTTACACCGGCGAGATCGAAGTCGGCATTCAGACCGGCTTTTCTCAGCTCGATGAATACACTGGCGGCCTGAAACCGGGCGAAATGTTCGTGCTGGCGGCCCGTCCTTCCATCGGCAAGACCAGTCTTGCGCTGAATCTGATTCGGAATCTGGTGTTGCCGACCCGCTCACAGCATCCGCGGAAAGTTGCTTTCTTCAGTTTGGAAATGACTTCGGCTCAGATTGCGCGTCGACTGCTGTGCACGGAGGCGGGGCTTTCCGAATCGGTGTTCTGGACCAAATCGTTCCGGGACAGCGATCTGACCAAGATGACCAATGCGGTTTCCGCGTTTCAAAAGGCGAAACTCTTCATCGACGATACGGGCGGGCTCACGATTGCGGAGCTGCGGGCGAAAGCGCGCCGTCTGAAGATGAAAGAGGGCATTGAATGCGTGGTGATCGATTATCTGCAGCTTATGCATTCCGACGGGCGTGCCGACAGCCGCCAGCAGGAGGTCGCCGAGATCTCCGGCGGCATCAAGACGCTCGCGAAAGATTTGAATATTCCGGTGCTGGTTCTCGCACAGTTGAACCGTGAAGTGGACAAGACCGCCGGCGCGGGCGCCCGTCCGAAACTTGCGCATCTGCGCGAATCCGGTACGATCGAACAGGACGCGGACATCGTGACGTTTCTGCACCGCAACCGGGATGATGCCAAGGAGATTTCCAGCGCTGAACAGAGCGTTGAGGCGGAATGGATCATTGAAAAGAACCGCAACGGCCGGACCGGAATTCTGAAGCTTCTCTTCTTTCCGACGAAGATGGAGTTCATTCCGGCAGCGCCGTACAAGGAGGAGGATTGTCCGCAGTAACCGGCGGAACTCCTTTTCGTGGATCATCAGGGGAGTACAAACGTGAAATTCACAAGGAAAGCAGGTGGTGCGCTGGCTCTGCTCATACTGGCCGTGGCCGGAACGTGGGCTGCGGAGGTGGCTGATGTCCGGTTTGAACAGCAGGGCGCGCAGATTCTTTCGCCTGAACAAATCGAGCTGAATGTTCAGTTGCACAAGGGATCGCAGTACACGCGCGAAATTCTCGATGCGGATGTGAAGCGTCTTTACAACACGGGGAACTTTGCCGATGTGGTCTCGGTGGTGGAAGATCTCCCCGGAGACAAGGTGAACATCACGTTCAAACTCCGACTCAAGCCGCGGATCAGCCGGATCGAGTTCAAAGGGAACGAAAAGTTCTCCTCCGTGGAACTGGGGCGGCAGCTCACGCAGGCCGAGGGGGCGTTGATGAACGACAAGGCCGTGCAGGAGAGCGCGCGGAATCTCCGGAAATTCTATCTGGACAAAGGGTATACCGACTGTCAGATCACACCGGTGACTTTGCCGGATGAAGAGGACGGGTCGGTCACGCTGGTGTTCGAGATCCGGGAGAATCTGAAACAGCGGGTGAATGATGTCACGTTTGAGGGGGCGGAGGTGTTCTCCCAGTGGGATTTGAAGCACTCGATTGCGAACCGTTACTCCTACTGGAACTGGATTCCGTTTGTCAACGATTATCTCAACTACGGGCTTTTCAACCGCAGCGAACTTGAGCTCGACCGGGCGCGGCTGCGGGAGAAGTACCACGACAAGGGGTATCTCGACTTCAAGATCGATGACATTGCCATCGCGCCCGATCCGGAAGATCCGGAATATGTGAATCTCGACTTCAAGATCACCGAGGGAGAGCCCTACAAGGTCGGCCGCCAGAGTTTTGTCGGCAACACCGTTTTCACCGCTGAAGAGCTCGCACCCTATCTGCGGTTGAAAGAGGGGGAGACTTTCTCGAGCAGTGCGGAGCAGGAGAGCGTACGCAATCTTTCCGCGCGGTACGGATCGCTCGGATACTCCGAGATGAGCTGCCGCCCGGTGCGGCACGAGGATTATGAAAACAAGACTGTTGACATCGTCTACGAGATCACCGAGGGGAGAAAGTATTTTGTCCGGCAGGTGGTTATCGTCGGCAACACCGACACGAAGGACAAGGTGATCCGGCGGGAACTTGTGATTCACGACGGCGACCCGGTCGATCCGGCCCGAATCGACGTAAGCCGGCAGCGTCTGCTCGGCATGGGCTACTTCGAGAGTGTCGAGGCCGAGCCGGTCGGGGCGGACGCGCTCGACGAGAAAGATGTGATTTTCCGCGTGAAAGAGAAGCCGACGCGCTACAATTTCCGGATTGGAGCGGGGGCGTCGGATATCAGTGATTTCTTCGGCATGGCGGAGATCTCCACCGACAACTTCGACATCACCAACCCCGGAAACTGGTTTTACGGCGGCGGTCAGCGCATGCGCATTCAGGGGGTGCTCGGCGTCGAGAATGCAGGATTCAATGTCGACTTCGTAGAGCCGTGGCTCTTCGATCTGCCGCTGCGGTTTGAAATTTCCGGCTTCATGAATATGGTCGATTACGATGAATGGCGGGAGAACCGGGTCGGTTTCCGGACCTCTCTCACGCGCCGGATCTTTGATGATTTCACCTCGATTTCGGCCGGTTACAAGTTCGAGTATGTGAAGATCAACCATGTGTCGCACCGGTTCAAGGAGTATATGCGGGAGAACAAGCAGACCGACGGGCAGTTCGTGAGCCAGCCGTTCCTGTCGCTGACCCGGGATACGCGCGACAGTCTGACCGATCCGACCAGTGGATACAACCTCAATTTGTTCGGTTCGGTCACACCGAAATTCCTCGGATCGTCGAGTTCCTACTATCGCCTCGAAGCGAAGGGAAGTTATTACTATAACTTCTTCGACAAGGCGATCGTGGCGATGATCGGCGGCAAGATCGGGACGGTCGCTTCGGTGAATCGCAACAAGGATGTTCCGATCTTCGAGCGTTACTTCCTCGGCGGCAGCGATTCGCTGCGCGGCTTTGAGTACCGTTCGGTCTCTCCGACTTTCGGGCACGGGAACAATTACGGCGGTCAGACGATGCTGCAGTTGACGGCTGAGGTGACGCATCCGATTTGGGGGCCGGTCCGCGGCGCGGTTTTCTGTGACGTCGGCAACGCCTGGAAGAATTCGTTTGAGATGGATCTCTCCGAGATCAACGTCGGCATCGGTTACGGACTGCGCATCAAGCTGCCGGTCATCAATGCACCGATCAAGCTCGACCTCGCGTATCCGATCGTGAACAATCAGGATTACGAGTCGAATAAACTGCGTTTCCATTTCAATTTGGGATTTTCGTACTGAAGATGGATGCTGTTGAAAAATTTGAACCGACGGCCGAGTCGCTTCTGGCGATTCTCGAGCGGCTTCGCGCCCCGGGCGGCTGTCCGTGGGATCGGGAGCAGACCCGGCAGACCCTGAGCCGCTGCCTCGCCGAAGAGTGTGCCGAGCTGCTCGATGCGATCGACCGGGACAATCCGGAGGATATCTGCGAAGAACTCGGAGATCTCTTCATGAATGTGCTGTTTCAGTGCGTGATTGCCACTGAACGCGGAGAGTTCACCTATCGGGACATGGCCGGCGGAATTGTGGAGAAGATGGTGCGGCGACACGCGCATATTTTCGGCACTGAAACGGCCGAAACAGCCGACGACGTCGTCGATCTCTGGACAAAGATCAAGGCGAAAGAGAAAGCCGCCGCAGGCAAGCCGCAGGAACAGTCGATTCTGGACGGGGTCGGACACTATCTGACCAGTTTGAACCGCGCCGAGAAACTTCAGAAGAAAGCCGCCAAAGTCGGGTTCGACTGGAGCTGCAGCACGGGAATTGTCGAGAAGATCGAGGAGGAGCTTGCCGAGCTGAAAGAGGCGATGGCCGAGGGCGACGAGGAGCACATCGACGAGGAGATCGGGGATCTGCTTTTCGTGGTGACCAATCTTGCGCGTTTCCGCAAACGGGCGACGTCGGAGGAGCTGCTGCGGGCGGCCAACCGGAAGTTTGAATCGCGCTTCCGCTACATCGAGCGGCGTCTGGCGGAGGCCGGCATTCCGCTTGAAAAGGCCGGGATCGACCGGATGGAGGCTTTGTGGCGGGAAGCGAAATTGCAGGAAGAAAAGCAGGGCTGCTGATGGCCCCTTGAAGAGAGGAGTTGGAGCGATATGCGTAGTGAATTTCTGCCGTTTACCCGGCCGGCGATCAATGAGGCCGATATACAGGCCGTGACGGAGGTGTTGCGTTCCGGATGGATCACGAACGGACCGCAGAATGCGGCGTTGGAAGCGGGGGTGTGCGAGCTGACCGGAAATCGGTTCGGTGTGGCGGTTTCGTCCGCTACTGCGGCGATGCATCTGCTGCTGAAGATCATGAAGATCGGTCCCGGGGATGAGGTCATCACGCCGTCGATGACGTGGGTGTCGATCGTGAATATGATTGTATTGGCCGGGGCGACGCCGGTTTTCTGCGATGTTGACCGGGAGACGCTGCTGGCGACGCCGGAGAGCATCGCCGAAAAGATCACGCCGCGGACGAAACTTATCGTGCCGGTGCACTTTGCCGGCGCGGCGCTCGATCTCGACGGAATTTACCGGGTTGCGGGAGAGATTCCCGTGGTGGAGGATGCCGCCCATGCGCTCGGAACCTTTTACAAGGGGCGGCACGTCGGTTCGACCGGTGCGGCGATTTACTCGTTCCACGCGATCAAGAATGTGACGACCGGGGAAGGCGGCATGTTCGTGACGAACAACGAGGAAGATGCCGCATTGATGCGCCGCTGGAAGTTCCACGGCATCGGGATGGACGCTTTCGACCGGCAGAACCGCGGCCGTTCTCCGCAGGCGGAGGTGATCGAGCCGGGATTCAAGTACAATCTGACCGACATCTGTGCGGCGATCGGGGTGTCGCAGCTCTCCCGGCTGGTCAACATCAACACGCGGCGGCGGGAGCTGGCCATGCTCTACCGCAAGGAGCTTTCGGAGATTCCGGAGATTCGGCCGCTCGCGGATCCGGACTACGATTTCAAGCACGCATGGCATCTCTTTGTGGTGCGGGTCGATACGCCGAAGATCGATCGTGACAGTTTCATGACCGCGTTGAAAGCGCGGAACATCGGGACCGGACTGCACTTCCGCTGCGCACATCTGCAGAAATACTATCGCGAAGTGATGGGATTCCGCCCGGGAATGCTGCCGGCGACGGAGTACAACAGCGATCGGATCTGTTCTCTTCCGCTGTTCCCCGATATGACGTTCGATGATGTGATCGATGTGGTGGATGCAATTAAAGCGGTTCTGGCCGGAAAATAAAGCGGGTTGATCTATGGATCGTTCTTTTTCGCAGGAGTCAACGGCGGCTTCGCGTCGCAGCGAGCTGTTTTTCTGGGGATTTGCCGTCCTCACCTTGTTTTTGTTTCTCGGCCATAATGCGTTGAGCGGATCGGAGGATCGCTGGGCGGAAATCTCCCGCGAGATGCTTGTCTCGGGCGACTGGCTGCATCCGTCGCTGAACTGGCGGATCTACTTCGACAAGCCGCTGCTGACCTACTGGCTGATTCTGCCGTTTGCGCTGCTGTACGGCGGGTTCAATGAGTTCATCGTGCGCATTCCGAGTGCGCTGGCCGGGCTGGCCGGGTTGTGGGGGATTCTCCTGCTCGGGCGGAAGCTTTTCGACCGGAGGACGGCGCTGCTGGCGGGGTGGATGCTGCTTTCGTGTTACGGATTTCTCTTCTGGGCACGGGCTGCGGCGGCGGACATGGCGAACATGGCGGCGATCGTGCTGGCTGTTGCCTTTTTCTATCAGGTTGAGGACCGGGCGAAATTCTATCATTATTTCGGTTTTTACCTGATCTGTTTCCTCGGGGCCTGGGCGAAAGGATTGCCCGCGCTGGTCATGCCGTTCGTGGTGATTGCGTCGCATCTGCTGATGGAGAAGCGGTGGCTCAGGCACTTGAAGATTTCCAATTTCTGCGCATTCATCATTGCGACGGCGATTTTCTTTGTGCCGTTTTATTTTGCGGCGGTCGTTCCGATGGAGTATCCGCACCGACTTCCGGAGGGGAATGCGCTGAGCGGTCTTGAACTGGTCTGGCGTGAGAATATCGTCCGGGTGTTCAATGCGTTCGACCATAAGGATCCGATTTACAGCTATCTGTACAATCTGCCGCGGACGCTGCTGCCGTGGGCTCCGTTGATTATCGTCGTGATTGCGGGGATGATCCGGAACTGGAAGAAACTGCCGTTGCCGGTTCGGGAACTCATGATCGGCACTCTGCTGATGTTTGTGCTGTTCAGCTGTTCGACTTCGCGGCGGTGGTATTATATTCTGCCGGTGATGCCGTTCTGTGTGCTGATCGCCGCTGCCGGAATCGGGGGAGGTTGGAGTGTTGTGAAGTGGGATCGTCCGCTGTTTCTGCTGATGCGGCTGGTGGTGATCGTCATCGGGTCGCTGGGGGTGGCGTCTCTGGTCGGGATTCCGCTGTGGAATCATTTTTTTGATTTTGAGCCGCCGCTGCTGCTGATGATTGCGTTGCCGGTGACGGGAGGATTGACTCTGGCGGTGATGCTCGTGGATCGGCAATCCGAAAGTCCGATCGACCGGCTGACCGGGCTGCCGCCCCGGACCGGGGCGATGGTGCTCGGATGCGCGATCGTGATGGCGGGCGTATTTGACTGCGTGATGCCGTCGATGACCAAGTACCGGACGGAGAAGCAGCTTTATCGGGCGTTTGCCGAGTCGAATTCCGGAATCGTTCCGGAACGAATTCTGATCTGGCGTGATGATGCGCCCTCGAAGATGCTGTTTTATCTGGACTTGCAGCGTCCGGTGGAGGAGTGTCTGGGATTCTGGACCCGCGATCTCTCGCGGGAGGAGATCGCGGCGATGACGCCGGAACAGCGTGTTGAGGCGGAGTATCAGGAGCTTCTCTCCGAACTTCGGGCGTTTGTCGAAAAGAACGCCGGACACCGGATTGCGCTCTCTTCCTACGACCGGAAGTCGGATCTGGAGCTTCTGGCGCGCGCGGCGCGGGAGTTGAATCTGCCGATCGATGTTGAGAAGCCGGATTACAGCGAACGTTCGTTCGAGGTGGTGAAGAGCAGATCGCGCCGCCGGGCCATCTGGATTTTGAATCTGCCGCAGGAGAGTGATCTGAGGAGCGTGACGGAACATGAAAAAGAGTGATAAAATCGAATTCGTTTCGGTTGTGGTGCCGGTTTATAATGAAGAGGGATGTCTTCAGGAGCTGATTGACCGGACACTTGCAGTCCTTGACGGGATCGGGAGACGGTTTGAATTCATCCTGGTCGATGACGGCAGCCGCGACTGTTCCGCTGAGATTATGAAAGCCGCGAGCGAAAAGCGGCCGGATCAGGTGATCAGCTGTATTTTAAATCGCAATTACGGGCAGCATTCCGCGATCATGGCGGGGTTTTCGCTGGTTCGCGGGGATCTGGTCATCACGCTCGATGCGGATCTGCAGAATCCTCCGGAGGAGATTCCGAATCTCATCGCCGCGGCGGAAGAGGGGAACGACGTGGTCGGTACGGTCCGGCAGAAGCGGAAAGACACTCTATTCCGGCGGTTCGCCTCGAAGATTGTGAACCGGGTGGCGCAGAAAGCGACCGGGGTCAAGATGAACGATTACGGCTGCATGCTGCGCGCCTACCGGCGGCATATCGTCGAAGCGATGCTGCAGTGCAACGAACGCAGTACATTCATTCCGGTGCTGGGGAACAGTTTTGCGCGAAACACCTGTGAGATTCCGGTGAAACACAGCGAGCGCGCCTCGGGAGAATCGAAGTATTCGCTCTGGAAACTCATCAATCTGCAGTTCAATCTGCTGACCTGCATGACCACGATGCCGTTGCGGATTCTGACCTATTTCGGAATTTTCGCCGCGTTCTGCGGGTATGTGCTGAGCGTCTACATCGTCATCCGCCGTTTCTGCTGGGGGGATGGGGATTCCTGGGGGCAGGGAGGTGTTTTCACGCTGTTTGCGGTGATGTTCATCTTCACGGGAATCCAGATGATCGGCATCGGGATGATCGGGGAGTACATCGGTCGTATCTACAACGATGTCCGGGCGAGGCCGCGTTATTTCATCGAGGAAATCTGCGGACGCAAAGCGGAGAAATAACGTCCGGATGGTGAAGCGGGGAGCGCTTTTCGCTGCCCGCTTTTTTTCCGGGGGGACGGGGTTGACAGAAGCTGTTTGTCGCGCTATATTAGATCTCTGGTTTGTGTACGGAACTTTTAACATACAGCGATGTCCGATAGAGTGGGAAAACCGGGGTTACAATCCTGAGCGGTGGGCTCTCATGCGAAAGAGGCGCAATGATGCGTTTCTTTCGCTGATTTGTATACGGCTTCGAGATTTCGGCCTGCGGAGGGCGTCGCGCAAATCAGACAAGAAGGTTGATATGGCAAAGCGGGAAGACATTAAGAAGGTATTGATTATCGGCTCCGGACCGATCATCATCGGGCAGGCGTGTGAATTCGACTATTCGGGCACGCAGGCGTGCAAGGCGCTGCGGGAACTCGGGTACGAGGTGGTTCTGGCAAACTCGAATCCCGCGACGATCATGACGGATCCGGGCATGGCGGATCACACCTACATCGAGCCGCTGACCGTCGACAGCATTGAGAAGATCATTGCGAAAGAGCGTCCGGACGCACTGCTGCCGAATCTCGGCGGTCAGACCGCGCTGAATCTGGCGATTTCGCTTCAGGACAACGGGATTCTCGACAAATATCAGGTGAAAGTCATCGGTGTCGACCTCAACGCGATCAAACGCGGCGAAGACCGCATTATCTTCAAGGAGACGATGGCTTCTCTCAACGTCCCCATGGCGAAGTCGGAGCCTTGCTACTCGGTCGAAGAGGCCGAGAAGATCGCGAACGAACTCGGATACCCGGTGGTGCTGCGTCCTGCCTACACGATGGGCGGTACCGGCGGCGGCATCGTCTACAACGTCGAGGAGTTGCGCGAAATCGTTTCGCGCGGACTTGCGGCGAGTTTGATCGGGCAGGTGCTGGTCGAGGAGTGTGCGCTCGGCTGGGAGGAGCTTGAGCTCGAAGTCGTCCGCGATTCGGCCGGAAACAAGATCACGGTCTGCTTCATTGAGAACGTCGACCCGATGGGGGTTCATACCGGGGACAGCTTCTGCGTCGCGCCGATGTTGACGGTTTCACAGGAAGTGCAGGCGAAACTGCAGGAGTACGCCTACCGGATCATCGACGCGGTCGGAGTGATCGGCGGCTGCAACGTGCAGTTCGCGCACAACCGCGAAGACGGGCGGATCATCGTCATCGAGATCAATCCGCGCACGTCGCGTTCGAGTGCGCTCGCTTCAAAGGCGACCGGATTCCCGATTGCGAGCGTCTCGACGAAACTCGCGGCGGGGACGACTCTCAATGAGCTCCCCTACTGGCGCGACGGGTCGCTTGACCGCTACACGCCGTCGGGTGACTATGTGGTTGTGAAGTTCGCCCGCTGGGCGTTTGAGAAGTTCCCGCAGGCGCAGGATCGGCTCGGCACGCAGATGAAAGCGGTCGGCGAGGTGATGAGCATCGGCAAGAACTTCAAGGAGGCGCTGCAGAAAGCGATCCGTTCGCTGGAGATCGGCCGGGCGGGGCTCGGGATGGTCAAGAAGATCGAAAAGCTCTCCCTTGAGGAGTTGCGCCCGCTTGTGGCGACGCCGTCGAGCGAGCGTTTCTTCCACCTTTACGAGGCGTTCAAGAAAGGTTTGACCGTCGACGAGGCGTGTGTATTGACGAAAATCTCCCGTTTCTTCATGCAGGAGATCAAGGAGCTGGCGGATTTCGAGCTGAAACTCGCGGCCTATACCTGGATGGCCCTGCCGGATGAGATGGTCGTGCAGGCGAAGAAGTTCGGATTTTCGGACAAGTATCTTGCGAAGCTCTTCAGCGTTCCGGAGAAAGAGGTCCGTGCCCGCCGGACGGCTCTCGGCTGCAAGGTCAGCTACTGTCTCGTGCCGGTCAGCGGCGTCGAAAATGCGGACTACTACTACTCGACCTACTCCGGCGCGCCGGACGAGGTGCCGGTCAGCTCGAACCGCAAGATCATGATTCTCGGCGGCGGTCCGAACCGGATCGGTCAGGGCATTGAATTCGACTACACCTGTGTGCATGCGGCGTTCACGCTGCGGGATGAGGGGTATGAGTCGGTGCTGATCAACTGCAATCCCGAGACGGTTTCGACCGACTACGATACGAGTGACAAACTTTACTTTGAGCCGTTGACCACCGAAGATGTTCTGGCGATTTACGAGAAAGAGCAGCCCGAGGGGGTCATCGTCCAGTTCGGCGGCCAGACGCCGTTGAACATCGCGCAGGAGCTCAAGGATGCGGGCGTGAAGATCATCGGCACGCAGCCGGAGGGAATCCGCCTGGCGGAAGACCGCGAATATTTCCGCGAACGCATGATCGCGCTGGGGATCAAGCAGCCGCAAAGCGGCACGGCGCGTTCGCTGGAGGAGGCGATTGTGCTCGGCCGTGAGATCGGGTATCCTGTGATGGTGCGTCCCTCGTTCGTGCTGGGCGGCCGCGGCATGGCGGTGATTTACGACGAGGAGACGCTGACCCGTTATGCGATCGAGGCGATTCAGGTCAGCCCCGAGTACCCGATGCTGATCGACCGTTTCCTCGACAATGCGATCGAGTGCGAGGTCGATGCGGTTTCCGACGGGGACGAGACGTTCGTTGCGTCCGTGATGGAACACATTGAGCTTGCCGGCATTCACTCGGGCGATTCGGCCTGTTCGATTCCGCCGGTAACGCTGCCGAAGAAACATCTCGATACGATTTCCGCGCATGCGGCGGCGATCGCGAAGGACTTCCGCGTGAAAGGAATTCTGAACGTGCAGTTTGCGGTGTGCGAGGATCAGGTCTGGATCATCGAGGCGAATCCGCGGGCATCGCGCACGGTTCCGATCGTCTCGAAAGTGACGGGTGTGCCGCTGGCGCGGATTGCGACCTGCCTGATGCTCGGCCACAAACTCTCGGAGTATGCCGACATGCTCAAGCCGCATCCGCAGACCTATTTCGGAGTGAAAGAGGCGGTGTTCCCGTTCAACATGTTCCCGGAGGTGGACCCGGTGCTGGGGCCGGAGATGCGTGCGACGGGCGAGGTGATGGGCCTGGCCACGAGCTTCGGAATGGCGTATTACAAGGCCCAGCAGGCGGCGGGATCGAAGCTGCCGCTGGAGGGGACGGTGCTGGTTTCGGTTTCGGAACGGGAGCGGAAATATCTGCTGCCGATCATGGAGACGCTGCGCGATCTCGGTTTCAAGTTCGTCGCGACGGAGGGGACTGCGAAGTTCCTGAATTCCAACGGAATCGAAGCGACCGAAGTGCACAAGCTCAATGAGGGGCGGCCGAACGTGGCCGATCTCATCAAAAATCGCCAGATCTCGCTGATTATCAATACGCCGATCGGCCGTCTGTCGAAGATCGATGACAGCTATATCCGCATGAAAGCGATTCAGTACAAGATTCCGTACATGACCACCATCGCGGCTGCGCGGGCGACTGCCGCCGGCATCCGGGAGGCGAAACACGGGGAGTCTCCGCTGAAATCGCTGCAGGAGTATCAGTCGGGCCGTTGAGTGCATCGGCAGCATAAAGAGGAACTTCTGGATCGATGACCGCAGGAATTATCATATTTCTGGTGATTCTGCTTCTGCCGGTTACGTTGACGGCGGTGCACTATTTCCGCCGCACGATTGAACTTGGCCGGGCGCTGGATCGTGCGAACGAGCGGCGGCGTGAGATCACGAATTTCCTCTCGCGCTTCTCCACGGGACTCCAGGAGGAGGATGGCGTGGAGGGCGCGATGCATGCGGCCGCCCGCCATGTCGCAGAACAGACGGATGCGGAATCTGTGGCGATCTACGAGGTTGCCGGCAACGAGTTGCGTGTGATCGGGGTATGTGGAACCTATCCGCTGATTCACAGCTCGAATCAGCTTCTGTTTTCGCGGCATCACCATTTGTTTGAGGCGTTGCGGCGTGAGGAGATTCCGATCGGCAGGGGATTCCTCGGGGGACTGGCGACGACCCGCCAGGCGGAGCTGGTGCCGGATGCCGCGGCGGATCCGCGTTTCACGGAGTATCCGGACTTTGCGAATTTCGGCAGTGTGATGGCGATTCCGCTGCTGCGCGAAGGGATTCTGGTCGGGGTGGTCTGTGCCGCGACGAACCGGTTGCGTCCCGGCAGTCCGTTCTCCGAGGCGCAGTTTGAACGGCTGCGGCTGCTTTCCGGCCAGGTCCAGATGGTGCAGAATCTTGTCAAGGTATACAGCGAGATCAGCGAACGGGAACGGATCGACCAGGAGCTCGATTTTGCGCGTCATCTGCAGCAGTCGCTGCTGCCTCCGGCGTTTCCGGCCTGGGATCAGTTTTCGATCAACGCCTATACCCGTTCGGCCAAAGAGGTCAACGGCGATTTCTATGATTTTGTCGAGATCGACGACGATCGTCTGCTGATCATCATCGGCGACGCGAGCGGCAAGGGGATTCCCGCCTGCATGCTCACGGCGATGACGCGCAGTTACGCGCGCTGTTTCGCCGCGGCCGGGAGTTTCACAACGCTGAGCGATTTTCTGCGGAAGATCAACGAAAAGCTGTTTCAGGACACGGATGCGGACCGCTTCATCACGCTGGGGTGCTGTCTGCTGAGTCGGAAACATTCGCTTCTGGAATTCGGACGGGCGGGGCACACCGATCTGGTCAGTTATGTACACGGTCACATCCGGACCTTTTCGCCGGCGGGAACCGGACTCGGAATTCTGCCGGATGATTTTGCGAATTTCGACACGATCTGCCTTGCGATCGAACCGGGAACTGCGGTCATGATGTACTCCGACGGGCTCTCGGAGGCGCTGAACAAGGAGCAGGAGGAGTTCGGTCTCGCCCGGCTCACGGAGGTGTTCAAGAACTCCTGCGAAGCGGGCGGTTCGCCGCAGGCGGTCATCGACCGCGTGATGGAATCGGTCGTCAATTACGAAGTCGAGCAGAACGACGACCAGACGATCGTCCTGATCCGCCACACCGGGCGGGGGGAATGATCGGAGTCGATCAGAAATGAAGGGAGGCGGCCAGCCTCCCTTTTTTGTACCCGGTCAATGAAAAAAGCCGCACCAGGAGAGGCGCGGCTCGCGATTCGTTTCCGATTGCCGGAGAAATCAGTTGTACTTCGGCAGCATGTCGCCATGCGCGGCGATGAGTTCGTCGCACATCTTGACGATGTCGTCGATGGAAAGTTCGGCACTCGTGTGAGGATCGAGCATGGCGGCCTGATAGATCCGGTCGCGCTTCTTCGTGAGCGCGGCTTCGACTGTCAGGAGCTGGACATTGATATTGGTCATGTTGAGTGCGGCGCACTGGGTCGGCAGTTCGCCGACATAGCATCCCTGGACGCCGTTGCTGTCGACGAGGCACGGAACTTCGACCACCGCGTTCGCGGGCAGGTTCGGGATGAAGCCGTGGTTCAGCACGTTGCCGCCGATCTGAATCGGCTTGTTCGTGACAACTGCCTCCATGATGCCCGAGCCGTACTCGTGAGAGAGCTTGTGGGTGAGGTGCGGATCGCTGGAGAGCTCTTCGTACTGCTTCTTCCAGTCGGCGATCTGTTTGATACATCTTCTCGGGTACTCGTCGAGCGGAATGTTGTACTCTTCGATGAGTTCCGGATATTTCGCCTTGATCCAGTAGGGCTGGTATTCGGCATTGTGTTCGCTCGATTCGGTGACGTAATAGCCGAAACGGCGCATCATTTCGATGCGGATCATATTGCCGGACTTCTCTTTCGGATCTTTGGCGGCGCGCCACAGGGCAATCTTCTCGTCGGCGAGTTTCTTGAGTTCCGGATAGAGATCACGGCCGTTCTCGGTGATCGAGAGCAGCCAGGCCATGTGGTTGATGCCGGCGATGAGCGTGCGGAGGTTTTTCGCGCGCTCTTCATCGCACTCCATTCCGAGGGTTTCGAGCAGGCTCTTCGCGCAGACCTGGACCGAATGGCAGAGACCGACGGTCTTGACCGAGGTGCCGCGCAGCATCGCGCCGGTGAGCATCGCCATCGGGTTCGTGTAGTTCAGGAACCAGGCGTTCGGAGCGACCTCTTCGATGTCGCGCGCAAAGTCGAGCATGACCGGGATCGTCCGCAGCGCCCGGAAGATGCCGCCGATGCCGAGTGTGTCGGCGATGGTCTGGCGCAGGCCGAACTTCTTCGGGATCTCGAAGTCGATGACGGTGGAGGGTTCATAGCCGCCGACCTGGATCGCGTTGACCACGAAATCTGCTCCGCGGAGCGCCTCCTTGCGGTTCTCGACGCCGAGATGGGTCGTGATGGTCGCGCGGTTGTCGTTGATGTTCGCATTCAGTGTCTTGAGGATGAACTCCGATTCCTTGAGCCGCTGCCCGTCGATGTCGTAAAGCGCGAAGTGGGAATCCTTCAGCGCCTCGCGGCACATGCAGTCGCCCAGGACATTACGGACAAACACCGTACTGCCCGCCCCCATGAAAGTGATCTTGGCCATTTTCGTCCTTTCGATTGTTGTTTGGCCGTTTGACCGGCGCGCGGCCGGCCGGCTTTGGTTGCCCGTTATTTACAATACTCCGCTTTCGATAAAAGTAAATGAGAAAAATATGATATGAATGGTAATTTTGTGCTCTTATTTTCGGTGAAAACGTTGCTTTTCCCCCGGGTTGTGGTAAATTCAGAGAAAAAGGAGGTGCGAAATGGCGGAGTTGGAACGGGACGGAGTGATTCGTTTTGAGTCGTACAATCCGTTTTTCACGGAGCGGACGGAGCGGTTGCATGCGATGCTGCTGAACTGCGGCCATGAGCTTGTGCGCAGCGCGGAGTACTCGTGGGACGGGAGGCGGCGCGGCAACCACACGCTTCTGATCTGGCAATATACGCTCAACGGGCTCGGCTGCGTGGAGTTTGAGGGGGAGAGGTATCCGGTTCCGGCGGGCAGTGCGTTTTTTCTGATGGTGCCGGAGGCGCATGTCTACTTTCTGCCGCCGGAGTCGGAATCGTGGGAGTTCCTGTATGTGACGGTCACGGGTTCGGAACTTGCGCGTCTCGGGGCGGAGTATCGGCGGCGCAACGGGATCGTGCGTCCGTTTGCACCGGGTTCTCCTGTCGTGCGGGAGGCGTGGGAACTCCTGGCGATCTGCCGGGAAAAGCGGCTGGGCGGGCGTTATGATGCGAGTGCGCGTGCCTATTCGTTCCTGATGCGGCTGATGGCAGAACCCCCGGCGAATGCTCTTGCCGCCCGAAGTGATTTCATGATGAAGATCCACGCTTTCTGCCGGAAGAATCTCGATCGTCCGATCACGGTGGAGATGCTTGCGGAGGTGGCCGGCTGCAGCCGAGGACATTTTACGCGCCGTTTTCAGGAGCTTGAGGGGATTTCGCCGCATGAATTCATCGTCCGTCAGAAGATGCGTCTGGCGGTGCGTCTGCTGCAGACGACGGTCGCATCGGTCAAGGAGATTTCGGCGGCCTGCGGCTTCGAGGATACGAGTTATTTCTGCAAGGTATTCCGGCAGTATCACGGCACATCGCCGGGTGGTTACCGCACCGGCGGAGCCGGAAGACCTCCGGTTTTCTGAAGAGCTTCTAACACTCCCCTAACAGAGTGCTAACAATTCGCGGCTATCTTATATGCACAAACCCGGAAATCCTGTGTCACCTGCCGGGATCAACTCAAACATGGAGTGCATATGAAGAAGCTGTTTGGCATGGCTGCCGCAACGTTGTTGTCGTTTGCCGTAACCGCCGCCGAGATCTCGCTCGACGGTGCCGGCGCGTCGTTTCCCGCCCCGGTCTACCGGGTCTGGAGCTACAATTACGGAGAATCGACCGGAAACCGCGTCGAAGTCAACTATCAGAGCAGCGGTTCCGGTGCCGGAATCAACCAGATCAAGGAGAAAACCATCGATTTCGGCGGTTCCGACAATCCGCTGACCAAAGAAGAGCTCGACAAGGCGAACCTCTGCCAGTTCCCGATGCTCGCCGGCGGCGTGGTCGTGATCGTGAATCTGCGCGGCGTGAAACCGAATACACTGAAACTCGACCAGGCAACTCTCGCAGATATCTTCCTCGGCAAAATCAAAGGATGGGATGATCCGCGCATCAAAGCTCTGAATCCGGGCGTGAAGCTGCCGCGCGTGCGCATCACGGTCGTGCGCCGTTCCGACAGTTCCGGTACGAGTTTCATCTTCACGAACTACCTCTCGAAGATCTCGAAAGAGTGGGCGGACCGCGTCGGCTGCGGCCCCGCCGTGAACTGGCCGGTCGGCATCGGCGGCCAGAAGAACCCCGGCGTCTGCAACAACGTCGCCCGCATCAACGGCGCAATCGGCTACACCGAGTACACTTACGCGGTCGAGGCGAAACTCTCGATGGTCTCTTTGAAGAACAAAGCCGGAAAATTCGTCGAGCCGAAGCCCGAAACTTTCCGCGCCTCCGGTGCGCATGCGGACTGGAAGAACGCCCCCGGTTTCTACATGCTTCTGACCGATCAGCCCGGTGACGACAGCTGGCCGATCACAGGGTTGACCTATATTCTCGTCCAGCGCAATCAGCCCGACGCGAAGAAAGCCGCGGCGCTGCTGAACTACTTCAACTGGTGCTATACGACCGGCGCCTCCGCCGCCTCGAAACTCCACTATGTCCCGCTGCCGGAAGAGGTCGTATCGCTGGTCCGCAATGCCTGGGATGCCGAGATCCGCTCCGGAAACGCTTCCGTCAAATATTGAAGTCCGTCTTATGAACGATTCCGGAAAAACACTGCTCAACCCCGCCTGCACGGATCGGCTGTTCCGCATTGCCGCCGCCGGGAGCGCGCTGCTCGCGCCTCTGCTGCTTGCGGCGCTGCTCGTCCAGCTCGGAATCGGATCGGCCCCGGCCTGGCGGGAGTTCGGGCCGGGCTTTCTGATCGGGACCGAATGGGATCCGGTCCGGAATGT
The DNA here is from genome assembly GCA_944389935.1 of uncultured Victivallis sp. GTDB lineage: Bacteria > Verrucomicrobiota > Lentisphaeria > Victivallales > Victivallaceae > Victivallis. The sequence goes on along the minus strand of CALXOE010000001.1, from coordinate 146,222 downwards.
TTACGGCGCGCTTCCGGCGATCGTCGGAACGCTGTTGACGACGGCGCTCGCACTTCTGTTCGCGATTCCGCCGGCTTTTGTGACGGCGCTCCGGCTTGTCGACGCGCCGCCCGGCATCGGGGAGATTCTGAGCCAGGCGCTCGATCTGCTCGCGGCGATTCCGAGTGTGATCTACGGCATGTGGGGACTCTTTGTCCTCGTGCCGATCATGCAGGATCACGTGCAGCCGTTCCTGTCGGACACTCTTGGACTCGGAAAGATCCCCTTTTTCGGGGAATACGGCAACGGCTTCGGTTTTCTGACGGCGAGTCTGATTCTGGCGCTGATGATTCTGCCGTACATTTCGGCGGTTATGCGCAATGTTTTCCGCATGACCCCCGCTGTGCTGCGCGAGTCGGCATTCGGCATCGGCTGCACGCGCTGGGAGACCGCGAAAGACATCGTCATGCGTTACGGCATCCGCGGACTGCTCGGCGGAATCTTCATCGGACTCGGCCGGGCGCTCGGGGAGACCATGGCGGTGCTCTTCGTCATCGGCAACGTCGTTGCTCTTCCGGAGGATCTCTATGCGAGCGGCACGACCATCGCCGCGACACTTGCGAACAACTTCGCGGAGGCGGACGGAATTCTGCGTGCCGTGCTTTTCGCGCTCGGACTGATTCTGCTGCTGCTCGCGCTCGGCGTCCAGGTGCTTGCTCATTACTATCTCGCCCTGACGGGCGCGGGGAGAGGAGAGCGGTGAAATGAGTCCTATTCCACAAAGCAGACGGCGCGGACTTTTCCGCCGCAAACTCGTCGATCGGATCGTCGGAGTGCTTTCGATCGCGGCGCTTGTGCTTGCGATCGCCGGCATGGCATGGATTCTCTGGACCGTTTTCGCCCGCGGCGCATCGGTGCTCTCCTGGGAGTTCTTCGTCAACCCGTCGAAACCCTACGGCGCGTTGAATGCCGGGATCGGCAATGCGCTGCTCGGCACGGTTTCGATCACGCTCGGCGCCGCCGTCATGGGGATTCCCCCCGCTATTTTCGCGGGCATCTATCTGGCGGAATTCGGCAAGGGAACGAAACTCGGCGGCGCCATCCGCTTCGCCGCGAACGTCATGATGGGGATGCCGTCGGTCGTGGCGGGTTTGTTCGTCTATGCGGTGCTGGTCATCCCGATGGGGGGATTCTCCGGATTTGCCGGATCGGTCGCGCTCGCGTTTCTGATGTTCCCGGTTGTGCTGCGGACGACTGAGGACATGCTGCTCATGGTTCCGGATTCGCTGCGGGAGTCGGCGCTTGCGCTCGGATGCAGCCGGGCGCGCACTTCGCTGCGGATCATCTGCCGCAGCGCGCGCGGCGGTCTCGTCACCGGGATTCTGCTCGCGATCGCCCGGGTCTCGGGCGAGACGGCGCCGCTGCTCTTCACCGCGTTGTGGAGCGACGCATGGCCGAAAAACTACTTCACCGGTCCGACCGCGAATTTGCCCGTGCTCATCACTGAATACGCGACGAACTCCCCGTTCGAGGAGCAGCACGCCGCCGGCTGGGGCGCGTCGCTCGTCGTGACTCTGCTGGTTCTCGTGCTCAACATCTCGAGTCGGATCATCTTCAAGGAGAAACACCATGGACGCTGACGAAACAATTAAAATATCGGTCCGCCATCTCAACTTCTATTATGCCGGCGGCCATCAGGCGCTGTTCGACAATTCCATCGATATCCCCGCCAACCGGATCACGGCCGTGATCGGTCCCTCCGGCTGCGGCAAATCGACCCATCTGCGCGTCTACAACCGGATCTTTGAACTCTATCGCGGCCAGCGCGCGGAGGGGGAGGTCCGGATCGACGGGAAGAACATCCTCGACCGCGACATCGATGTGCTCGAACTGCGCCGCAAGGTCGGCATGATCTTCCAGAAGCCGACGCCGTTCCCGATGTCGGTGTTCGACAACGTCGCCTACCCGATGCGGCTGCACTTCAAGCTCTCGAAACGCGAAATCGCCGACCGGGTCGAGCAGGCGCTCCGCGGCGCCTCGCTCTGGGACGAGGTGAAGGACAAGCTCAAAAAATCCGGGCTCGCGCTTTCCGGCGGTCAGCAGCAGCGGCTCTGCATCGCGCGTGCGATTGCCGCCGAACCGGAGATTCTGCTCATGGACGAGCCGACCAGCGCGGTCGATCCCGTCGCCACGCTGAAGATCGAGGATCTTGTGCTGCAGCTGCGTGACAAGTTCACCGTGGTGATTGTGACTCACAACATGCAGCAGGCGTCGCGCATCTCAGATTACACGGCTTTCTTCTACAAGGGGGAGATCGTCGAGTTCGACAAAACCGAAACCATTTTCACGAATCCGTCCCATAAAAAGACGGAGGAATATATCACCGGCCGGTTCGGATGAGGAGGCAGAAACCATGAGAGAACAGTTGGAAAAAGAGGTCATCCGACTCAAACGGATGGTAAGTTCGCTTGCTTCCGCGGTCGAGACCGCGGTCCGGCAGGCCGTCGCCGCCGCCGCGGAGCCGAACAGCGAAATGGCAGCCGCCGTCATCACCCGCGACGATGCGATCGACCGCATGGAGGTCACCATCGAGGAGGAGTGTCTGAAGATTCTTGCGCTTCATCAGCCTGTTGCCGGCGATCTGCGCTACATCATCACAATTCTGAAAGTCAACGGCGAACTCGAACGGATCGGTGATCTTGCCGTGAATATCGCGCGCCACACGCTCGGTTTTGCGGAACGCCGTTCCGGCGAACCTCCGGAGAAGATCGACTTCACGGAACAGGTGCTGCTCGTCCGGCAGATGCTCAAGCGGGCGCTCGACGCGCTCGTCTCCCGCAACTGCCTTGACGCGAATGAGGTCATGCGCATGGACGGCGAGGTCGACGAGATCAATAAGCAGGTCATCGACCGCGCCATGGCGCTGATTGCAAAATATCCGGAACATGCGGCCTCTTACGTCGACGCGATGTTCATCTCCCGCCACCTCGAACGGATCGGCGATTGCACGACGAACATCTGCGAGGACGTGATCTACCTCGAACTCGGGAAGATCGTCCGCCATCCCCGGCTCGAATCGGAACCGTGAACGGACGCGGCCCGGGTCAGCAGCCGTAGATCTCGCGCGTCGCGGCGATGACCCGGTCCATCTCCGCCGGGGTGCCGATCGTGATCCGGACATATCTGCCCGTCACCGCTCCCCGGAAGTAGCGGACGATGATCGCGCGGCTGCGCAGCTCCTTGAAGTAACGTTCCCCGTCCCCGTCCGGAGGCGCGGCAAAGAGGAAGTTCGCCTGAGACGGCACAATCCGGAATCCTAGTTCCGCAAGGCGGCGTGCGAAATCCGCCCGGATCGCCTTGATCTCTTCGCAGCGCTTCTTCAGATACGCGCGGTCGCTGAACGCCGCGAGCCCGAGAGCCTGAGTCAGCATGTCGAGGTTGTAGGAGTCCTTGACCTTGAACAGCCCCTCGATCAGTTTTTCATGGCCGATTGCGAAGCCGAGCCGCAATCCCGCGAGCGCGTAGCTCTTCGAGAACGTGCGCGAGACGATCACATTGTCGAACTCTTTTGCGAGCTCGAGGCAGTTGTCATCGGCGAAATCGGCATATGCCTCGTCGAACAACACCACCCCGTCAAATTTGCGGCAGATCTCCCGCATGGCCGCGAGCGGGAACGAATTCCCGGTCGGCGCGTTCGGCCGCGTGAGAATCAGCAGGTTCGCTCCCTGTGCCTGTTCAAGCAGATTTTCCGGCAGCGCGAAATCGTGTTCCGCGTCGAGCGCGACCGGAATCACCTGCGCCCCCTGCATTTTCGCAAGTTCGGGGTAAAGTGAATAGGTCGGATGCAGACACGCCACCGCGAGTTCCGGCGAGGTGAAGCTGCGGAACACCATCGTAAGCAGGTCGTCGGACCCGTTGCAGGCGATGACGTTTTTCCGCGCCACACCGAACTCTTCCGCGATCCGGTCGCGCAGTGCGTCGGCAGTCGGGTCGGGGTAGCGGCGCAGTTTCCCGTAATCGAACGAGGCGAGCGCCTCTTTCACCGCGGGCGAGGGCGGAAACGCATTTTCATTCGTGTTGAGCTTGCAGAGGTTCTCCATCTTCGGCTGTTCGCCGGGGACGTAGCCCTCCATCGCGTCGATCTCTTTGCGGAAATACGATTTCATTTCAACTGCTGTAGGTGTTTGTTTGCTCGCCCCCGGGAGGTGTTCGATCCCGGGAGCGGACGCATTACTTCCTGATCGGTTCAATGCGGTCGAAGCCGCAGATCGGCTGGAGCACTTCCGGCACGATGACGGTTCCGTCCTCCTGCTGGAAATTCTCCATGATCGCGATCATCACACGGTCGGTCACGGCCGTCGCGCTGATCGTGTGGACGAAGTCGCGCTTGTCGCCGTCCTTGTAACGGATGTTCAGCCGGCGGCTCTGGAACGAGGTCAGATTCGTGTTGCTCGTGACCTCGCGGTAGGCGCCGAATCCGGCGAACCACGCTTCGATGTCATACTTCTTGTAGCCCGGCGCGCCGAGGTCGCCGACGCAGACGTTCACCACATGATACGGAATGCCGAGCTGCTGGAGGATGTACTCCTCGTTCGCGAGGCACATCTCATGGTACTTCACCGAATCCTCCGGCTTGCAGAAGACGATCTGCTCGACCTTGTGGAACTGGTGCACGCGGAAAATCCCGCGCGACGCTTTGCCGTAGCTGCCAGCCTCCGTGCGGAAGCACGGCGTGAACGCCGTGTAGCAGAGCGGCAGATCCGCCGCGTCGAGCACGTCATCGGCGTGGTAGCCGACCAGCGTCTGCTCGGAGGTGCCGATGAGCGCGAGATCCTCGTCCTTCAGATTGTAGGTCTGGTCGGCGAAGAACGGCAGATAACCGGTCCCGAACAGTGTCCGCTCCTTCGCCACGCACGGCGTCATGAACATCGTGAATCCGCGTTCGACCAGCACGCGCTGCACCCAGAAGTAGAGCGACTGCGCGAGCATCGCGCCCTTCCCCTTCCAGTAGTAGAAGCCCGCTCCGGCGACTTTCGTGCCGCGCGGGATGTCGAGAATCCCGAGCAGTTCGCCGAGTTCCTGGTGGTCGCGCACGCGGAAGTCGAACGTCGGGATGGTTCCGACCTTGCGCAGTTCGACGTTGCCCGTGTCGTCGAGCCCGTCCGGCACGTCCGGCGCAAGCATGTTCGGCATGCGGATCACAGTCTGATAGATCTTGTTCTGGACTTTCGCGAGCATCTCCTCCTTGGTCGCAAGCACCTCTTTGAGCTGCTTGACCTTGTCGCGGGCGGAGGGATCTTTCGCGCACTCCTTGCTGAGACGGTTGCGTTCGGCGCGCAGCGATTCGGACTCCTGAGAAAGCTGACGCGAATCGGCGTCGAGTTTCAGCAGACCGTCGATGTCGACCGGAAAACCGCGACGGGCGCAGTTCGCTTTCACTTTTTCCGCATTTTCGCGGATGAATTTGATGTCAATCATTTTGCCAACCCTTTTCTGTTCCGGAATCAGAACTGCGGCATCGGGAACGCCGCCATGAATTCCTTGACTTCGTTGCCGAGGCTGCGCAATGCGGCCTCATCCTCACGCATGGCCACGCCGCGTTCGATGAAGTCGGCGATGCGGACCATCTCCGGCTCCTTGAGCCCGCGGGTCGTGACCGCCGGGGTACCCACCCGGATGCCGCTCGTGACGAACGGTTTCTCCGGATCGAACGGGATCATGTTCTTGTTGCAGGTGATCCGCGCGAGATCGAGCGCGTTCGCGACGGCTTTCCCGGTCGCCTTTTTCGGGCGCAGGTCGATCAGCATCAAATGGTTGTCGGTGCCGCCCGAGACGATGCGGAATCCGCGGTTCGCAAGCTCCTGCGAGAGCTTCGCGGCATTGAGTTTCACCTGATGCTGATACGCCTTGAATGCCGGGGTGAGCGCCTCCCCGAAGCAGACCGCCTTGGCCGCGATCACGTGTTCCAGCGGGCCGCCCTGCATACCGGGGAACACCTTTGAATTGATCGCCTTGATGTACTCTTCGCGGCAGAGAATCAGCCCGCCGCGCGGCCCGCGCAGCGTCTTGTGGGTCGTCGTGGTCACCACGTCGCAGTAGGGAACGGGATTCGGATGCTCGCCGGCGGCGACGAGACCGGCGATGTGCGCCATGTCGACGAAGAGTTTCGCACCGACTTTATCGGCGATTTCGCGCAGACGCGCAAAGTCGATGATCCGCGGATAGGCCGATGCACCCGCGAGAATCATCTTCGGCTTGTTCTCCACCGCGAGGCGTTCGACCTCATCGTAGTCGATTCGCTCGGTTTCGCGGTCGACGCCGTAGGGTACGATGTTGTAGAGCATGCCCGAGAAGTTCAGCGGATGTCCGTGGGTCAGGTGGCCGCCGTGGTCGAGGCTCATCGCCAGAACCGTGTCGCCGGGATTGATGAGCGCCATGTAGACCGCCTGATTCGCGCTCGAACCGGAGTGCGGCTGAACGTTCGCGGCTTCCGCCCCGAAGAGCTTCTTCACGCGCTCGATCGCGAGTGACTCCATCTCATCGACGAATTCGCAGCCGTTGTAGTAGCGCTTGCCGGGATATCCCTCGGCGTATTTGTTGGTCAGCACCGAGCCCTGGGCGGCGCGCACCGCGCAGGAGGCGAAGTTCTCGCTGGCGATGAGCTCGATGCCGTCGGCCTGGCGCTCGGCTTCGCAGTCGATGATCCGGGCGACTTCGGGGTCGGCCGCACGCACGGCGGCGATATCGTCATAGGTCCGGCGCTCGACTTTCACAAGGCGGCGGATGTGGCGTTCGTCTTTGCTGAACGGTGTCGTGAGCCACGCATCGACGACCTGCTCCATCGCGGCGGCGTCGAGCGCGTCACCGGGCAGAACGAGCACATTTGAGCAGTTGTGTTCGCGGCTCTTCTTCGCGACTTCCGCACTGCAGGCGCAGACCGCGCGCACGCCGTGGAAGCGGTTCGCAACCATCCCCATCCCGACGCCGGAACGGCAGATCAGAATCGCCGCATCGGCTTCGCCGCGCGCGACCGCCTGCGCCGCCGGGGCGCCGAAGTCAGGGTAATCGTCACCGCTGTCGGCGACGAACGGGCCGCAGTCGATGACCGTGCACTTCCGGCTCTCGAGAAAGGCCGAGAGCCCGGATTTCAGGGCGAATCCGCCGTGATCGGTTCCGATCGCAATCCGGAGGGATTTGCCGTACCAGTCGGTGATTTCCATCATGATGTCTGCTCCTTGAAAAATAAAGAATGATGTTCTCTTGTCAACAGCCGGGTTCCCCGGGTCCGTCACCCGCGACGGTATGGAAAAGCGCCTCGAGAGCGGGGCGCATGGATTCAAAGACGCGCGTATACTGTTCAACGCTCCCCCCGAACGGATCGGGTACGTCGGCTTCCCCCAGCAGCAGCCGGATCTTGCCCGCTTCCGAGGGCGCGATCTCCGCCATCGCCGCCCGGTGGGAGGCGCTCATCGCCACGAGAATGTCGCACTCCCGCGCGAGCGCCGGCGTGAACCGCGAAGAGCGGAATCCGGCGGAGTCGATGCCGCAGGCGCTCATCACGGCCGCGGCCTGCCGGGAGATCGGATCGCCGTCCCAGGCGCAGATCCCGGCCGAACAGGCATCGATGTCCGGCCGGTTCGCCCGGCGGCAGAGGTCGTTGAAGTAGAGGTCCGCCATCGGACTGCGGCAACTGTTGCCGGTGCAAACAAACATGATCCGCATCGCGGTCCCCCTTTCGCTGAAAGTCATAATATACACCATGAAAACAGCTTTTTAAAGTCCCGCCTCCGGATTATGCGGAAAAAATACGTTACAATCTGCTCCCCCGTTCCTCGTCATCCGTTTCGCCCGTTCCGCCCGCGGGCGAAAAGTGCATAGAGCGCCGGGAGCAGATAGAGTCCGAAAACGGTCGATCCGATGATGCCGCCGATCACCGGAACGGCACAGCTTGCCCGCAGCTCCGCGCCGGTTCCCGGCCCGAACGCCATCGGCGCCACGCCGAGAATCACCGCGAAACCCGTCATGAGGACCGTCCGGAACTTCTCTTTTACCGCGAGCCGCATCGCCTCGGCGGGAGCCAGCCCCGCCGCCTGTTTCCGCCGGGCGCACTCCACGAGCAGATACGCCCCGGCCAGCGCGACACCGGCAACCGTCATGGCGCCGAGCGCCCCGGGAGTCGAGAGCGCAAGCCCGCTCAGCCGGAGCGCCGCGAACACCCCGGCGAGCGCCGCCGGCAGCACAAGCAGCACCGGCAACGGCGCACGCCACGACCCCTGAATCGCCGCAAGCAGCAGATAGAGCAGCAGAACCGCCATGACGGCGGCATGCCCGATCGCGGTAAACGTTTCGCGCATCTCCCGGATCGTTCCTGTGAACGTCATGCGGTATCCCGGCGGCAGTTCCGGGGCGATGGTTTTTTCCGCGGCTTCCGCGAGGTCGCCGGGTGTGCTGCCCGGAGCCGGGTTCGCAAAGAGTTTCACGGTGCGCCGCCGATCGCTCCGGTCGATCCGGGTCGGAGTCGTCGAGGCACGCAGCTCCGTCACGGTTCCGAGCCGCAGCGGCTTGCCCTGTTTCGATCGGAACGGGAGCGCCGGAAGCTGGTTGTAGCCCGTCCGCTCGTCGAGTTTCACGCGGATATCGAAAGTTCGGGATCCGATTTTGCCGCTGCCCGCCTTGAGACCCTCGATCGAGCCGCGCAGCAGAGTCCCCACCGAGGAGGATGCAATGCCGAGATTCTGCATGGCCGTGCGTTCCGGCACAACCCGGATCCCGGGTTTGCCGACGTGCACGGAGCTGTCGACATCCCTCGCTGCGGGGTGGGCTTTCAAGGTTTTCACTCCCTGCGCCGCGAGTGTTTCGAGCGTATCGAGGTTGTTCCCGGCAAGTTCGAGTTCAAACGAGGAAAGCGGCTCGCCGAAAGGCGAGGGCACTGTGACGGTCGCACGGCAGTCGGTGAGATCACGCAGTTCGTTCCGGAACATTTCGCGCAGCTCTTCAAGCGTCGCGCCGCGTCCGGTTTGCGGTTTCGCAACGATCGTGATTTCTGCGAGATTCACCCCTTCGGTGTTCTGCCCCGGATCTCCCTGAATCTGTCCGATCACGGTTGACGTCGCCTCCACGTCCGGCAGTTTGCGCAGACGGCTTTCGATCTGCATCGTGCGTTCCCGCGTGCTGTCGAGGTTGTAACCGGCGGGAAATTCGAGCCGGATCCGGAATTCGCCGCGGTCGCATTCCGGCAGGAACGTCATTCCCGTCCGCGCCGGAAGAAGCACGAGCGCTCCGGCGAAAAGCACGATTCCGAACAGAACCGCCCACCCCCTGTGACGGCAGACGAATTCCAGAGAGCGGTCGAATCCCAGCTCCAGCCATCCGGTTCTTCCCTCTGCTGTCGGGCGCCGGTTTCCGCCCGGCGGCACATCGGCGAGAATCGGCGTCAACGTGACGTTCACGAGCAGCGACGCGAGCGCCGCCGCTCCCGCTGCGATCGCGAACGGCGCCAGAGTGTGTCCCGCCGGCGAGAGCGTCATCGCAACCGGGACAAACACCGCGACAACCGCCAGAGAGGCGACCGCCACCTGCGAAGCCGCTCCCGGAGAGTTTTCGTCGCCGGAACGTTTCATCCGGCTCTCGGCGACCGGAATCGAACACGCCGCCAGCGTGCCGACTGAAATCCCGAGCGCCGGAAGCGTGAACGCATTGAAGCTGTATCCGCACAGCTCCAGGATCGGAAGCGAAATCACCACCGAAACCGGGAGCGACACCGCCGCGGCGATGACTCGTCTCCCGTCCCGCAGAAAGAGAAGCATCCCCAACGCGACCAGAACGACCCCGAGCCCCATCGTCAGCCAGGCGTTCCCGGTCGCGGCGCGGATGAAGCCGCCCGCATCCTGTACGCGCACGAGCTTCATGCCGGAGGGGAGCAGCCGATCCTGTTCCAGTTCCGCGATTGCGGCGTTGACGTGATCGACGACCCGCATCGTGTTCGCATCGCCCTTTTTGATGATCTTCAGCAGCACGGCCGGTTCGCCGTCGTAGAACGCGAGGGTGCGCTTTTCCGCGGACTTCATTGTGATCTGCGCGACATCGCGCAGATAGACGCGCCGCTTCTCGAACATGCCGATTTCGAGCGCTCCGATCTCATCGATACTTTTGAACTCCGAGTCGTAGGTGACGTTCACCTCCTGCTGATCCTGCCGGATTCGTCCGACCGGAAGCCGGAGATTCGACTCGCGGAGTTTGGTGAGCACCTCGTTCACGGTGAGCCCGGCGGCGGTCAGCGCTTCCGTGTCGAGCGTGATCCGCAGTTCGAGCGGTTCGCCGCCGGCGATGCGCACCCCCGCCACGCCGGACAGAGAGGAGAACTTCACGCGGAGCGTTTCATCCGCGAAGTCGTAGAGTTTGTCCAGCGGCAGATCGCCGGTCAGCATCAACGCGACGACCGGAGCCGCGTCGGGATCGTATTTCGCCACGATCGGCGGCTCGACCCCCGGAGGCAGTTCCGGCAGAATCCGGTCGATCCGTTCCCGCACATCCTGCGCGGCGGCGTCGGCCGACCGGCCCGGCTCGAATTCAAGCGTGATGCGGCAGACGTTTTCCATGCAGGCGGTATGCATGGCCTGCACGCCGTCGATGGCGCCGACCGCGTCTTCGAGATCCCCGGCCACCTCACTTTCGATTTCAGCGGGATTCGCACCGGGATAGACGGCCGTGACCGTCACATGCGAACTCTCCGTCTCCGGGAACGCCTCGAGCCCGAGCCTGCTCCAGGCGGTGAGCCCGAACAGCACAAGCATGAGAATGCAGCTGCTCACGGTCACCGGTTTGCGGATGGATATGCTTTCGAGGAACATCTATTTCGCCTCCTCTGCCGCGGCGGGTACCGCCTCCACTTTCTCCCCCGCTTCGAGAAAGGCCTGCCCCTCGACGATCACGGGAGACCCTTTGAGCACTCCGGGATCGGTGAGCATGGTCCACGCTCCGTCCACGATACCGGTTTCGACGTCGACCGACTCGGCTCTCCCCTCCCGGACGACGAAGAGAGTGCGGCGATTGTTGCGCCGGTCGAGGATCGCCGTGTTCGGCACGCCGACCCCGGCCACTTTCCGCAGGATGAGATCCACGCGGCAGAGTTGACCGCTCACGAAGCCCGCTTTCACCGGCAGATCGACCTTGACTGTGAACGTGCGGGACAATGCATCGATCGCGGGACTCCGGAACCGGACGACTCCGCCGGCCGTTACCGAGTTGTCGCGGTTGTGGATGACCGCTTCGGTTTTGCCCGGAACGATCTGATCGTAATAGACCGCGCTGATCATCATGACGACTTCGAGCCGGTCGGGGTCTTCGATCCGGTAGAGCATCTCCCCGGTACTCACGAATTCGCCCGGATCTTTTTTCTTCGTGACCACCCTGCCGCTGAGCGGGGAGCGGCTCCGGGAGTCGGCGAGACTCTTTTCGGCGATCTCGAGTTCCGCCTGCGCCTGGCCGACCTTTGCGCGGGCGTAATTGGTCTGGGCGTCCGCTTTCAGCACACCCGCCTCGGCCTCCCGCAAACTCAGCAGCACCCGCTCGTGGGCGTCCTCGGAGACCGCCTCCGCCTTGCGGAGCTGTTCGGAACGGTTGAAGTCGGCCTGCGCCTTTTCCGCGACTTTCCGGGCGAGATCGCCGTTGATTTCAGCGATTTTGAGTTCCGCTTCCGCAACGGAAAGTTTATGTTTCTGCCCTTTGACATCGTTTTCGAGTTTAACCCGGTCGACCTGGAAGAGCGTGTCCCCCTTTTTGACCATATCCCCCTCGCCCGGGCCCATGAAGTCGATCGTTCCGGCGACCCGGCTGGATATTTCGACTTTCTCTTTGGTTTCGACGTTGCCCTGCACCAGAATCTTCTGGACGAACTCCATCGGTTTCGGCTGCATGACGACGACCCGGACGGCCGGGGCGGCGTTTGTCTCCCTTTCCGCGCCGCTGCTGCCGACAGACAGGAGCACCGCGGTCAGAATCAGAATCAACTGGAACTTGCGCATCTCTTTCCACCTCATGCGACTGATTCGCCAATCCCCGGCTGCTGCAGGGGAGATATATATGCTATTAGTTTAAGGCAGTGCGCCGAAAAATCAAGCCGCCGTCCGAAATTTCCGCCGGAATCGCCCTCTTTTTTCTTTCTCCCGTTCTGTTGCGTTTCGCGCGAACCATGCTATATTAGCATGAAATAAAGATTCATGCAACGGGAAGAGGTGTTGACGCAATGCGAACGGAATTGTTTCTGGCCGGCCGTTATCTGAAACCCCGGCGAAACGCGGTTTCTCTCATCACGCTGCTGTCGATTCTCGGGGTGACGCTCGGGGTCGCGGTGCTGATCGTGGTGCTGGCCGTGATGACCGGCTTTACGGATCTCATGAAAGAGAAGCTCGTCGAAACCCAGGCGCACTTTCAGGTGCGTCCCGGCTACGGCGGCGTGATCTACAATCCCGAAGAGGCGATCAAAGCCGTCGAACAGGCGGGCGGCCGTGCCGCCGCCGTGATCCAGTCGCCGGTCATCGTGCAGCGCGGGCGCGGACTCGATCCGCGCGTGGTCATGTTCGGCACGAGCGCCGGGGATCTCGAAAAAAACGGCATCTTCCTGCCGGAAACGCTGAAAAAGGGCAAGCTCTCTCTCGACAAGGGTGAGATCGTCATCAGCACGGACCAGGCCGCCCGCTGGCATGTCGGCGTCGGCGACAAGATCCTGCTGCACACACAGCAGCGGCTGACTCAGATGGTCGACTTCAACCCCGAGGGGGGCGTGACGCTGAACAAAAACGCCTCGGCCTATCTTCCGGCGGAATTCGTCGTCACCGGCATTTACAGCGTCGGGAAATACGATTTCGACCGGATGATCCTCTTTGTCGGAATCGACGACGCTGCCGATCTGCTCTCGCTGCCCTGGGGGAGCGCGACCGCCGTATTCGGCTGGGGGCCGGACGCATTCGATCAGAAGAAACTCGTCGAATCGATCCGCGACGCGCTCTCGTTTCTGCGGGTCGTCACCTGGGAGGAGGAAAATCAGCAGCTGCTCGGGGTGCTTGCGGTCGAGAAGAACATGATGTTCTTCCTGCTGATCTTCATCGTGCTCGTCGCGGCGTTCAGCATCATGAACACGCTCATCACCTCGGTCTATCAGAAAACGCGCGAGATCGGGATTTTAAAGGCGCTCGGCGCGAGCGACCGCTGTGTGACTTTCATCTTCATTCTGCAGGGGTTTCTGATCGGTGTGATCGGCAGCGTGACCGGAACGCTGACCGGGGTGCTGGTCATATTCTACCGGAACGATATTATGGAATTCGCGTCGAAAACCTTTCATGTCGAATTGTTTCCGAAGCAGTTCTACTTTTTTGACGGGCTCCCGGCGCACATTGTTGCGACGGATGTATTGATTATCGTCGGCGCCTCCGTGGTGCTCTGCACGCTGGGGGCGCTGCTCCCGGCGCTGCGTGCCGCGCGGCTCGACCCAGCCAGGGCTTTGCGTTATGAGTGAAACTGAGACGATCGTCGAACTGCGCGGCGTGACGCGCACCTACAAACTCGGGAAAGAGAAACTGCCCGTCCTGCGCGGCGTGGACTGGGAGATCCGCCGCGGCGAATGGGCCTGCCTGCTCGGCGCCTCCGGCAGCGGCAAAACCACGCTGCTGAATCTGATCGGCGCGCTGGAGAAGCCCGATTCCGGAACGATCCGCATCGCGGGGGTCGACGTGTCGAAACTGTCGCGCGGCGCCGCCGCCCAGTTCCGCAACCGCAAACTCGGATTCGTCTTTCAGGCGTACCATCTGCTGCCGGAACTCTCGGTGCTCGAGAACGTGATGCTGCCGGGGAATCTCGCGGGATTTTCCCGCTCGAAATCCCGCGCCCGGGCGCTCGAGCTGCTCGAGACCGTCGGACTCGCGGACCGGATGAAACACCGGCCGTTCGAGCTCTCCGGCGGCGAACAGCAGCGCGCCGCGATCGCACGGGCGCTGCTGAATGAACCGGAACTGCTGCTCGCGGACGAACCGACCGGGAATCTCGACTCCCACACCGGAGAGGCGATTCTCGAACTCTTTACGCAACTGCGGAAACTCCATCCGGAGCGCTCGATCATGATGATTACCCACAACCGCGAAATCTCGAAACTCGCCGACCGCACCGGCGAACTCGTCGACGGTGTGATGAAAAAAGAAACGGAGTGACCGCCACGAGATGCACCTGACCCGCGCACAGCTCAGCTGGATCTGCTACGACATGGCCAACGCGGCTTTCGCGCTGATCGTGCGCACGGTGTACGCTCCGCTCTTCTTCAAAGGGTATTCCGCCGAGGGGATGGATGAGACGCTCGCGACGAGCATCTGGGGATATGTCAGCGCCGGGGCTGGGCTTGCGGCTGGTGTCATCGCCCCGTGGCTCGGGAGCGTTGCGGATGCGAATTCCGGCCGGAAACGGTATCTCTTCTTCTTTCTTTTCCTCGGCATCGTCGCGACGCTCGCGCTCTGCCTGACCGGACGGGGTGACGCGACGCCGATGCTGATCTTTTACTTCACCGCTCTCGTGGCATATATGGCGAGCAACTCTTTCTACGACGCGCTGCTGCCGGACATTGCGCCGCGCGGCGCGAGTGACAAGCTCTCGTCGCTCGCGTATGCGTGGGGATACATCGGCGGGGTGATTCCGTTCCTCGTCTGTCTCGGAGTGTCGCTGCTGCTGAAAGATTCGCCCGGAATCGCGTTCCGGTTCGCGTTCATCGCGGCTGCCGTCTGGTGGATTGCGCTCGCCGTGCCGATGTTCCGGCTCGTGCACGAGCGGAAGCGGCCCGCTTCCCGGAAGATCGGCGCGCTCGACGGCTTGCGCAAGCTCTGGCGCACCGGGCGCGAAATCGGGAAACACCGCGATGCGGCGCTCTTTCTTGTGGCCTACTTTCTCTACATCGACGGCGTCGGGACGATCCTGTTGATGGCGACTCCGATCAGCGTGGACATCGGGATTCCGGCGGACTGGCTGCTGCTGACGATCCTTGCTCTGCAGTTTCTCGCATTCCCGTTCACGATTCTCTACGGGGTGTTTGCGCGGAAGTTCGGCGCCCGGCGGATGCTCTACACCGCGATCGGGGTGTACGTCGCGATCGCACTGCTGGTCGGTCTGATTCCGTTGTGTGACTCCCCGGGAGCGAAGCGCGGAATCTTCCTCGTCGCGGCGTTTCTGATCGGAACGTCGCAGGGGGGAATCCAGTCGCTGAGCCGGTCGTTCTTCACGCGGCTGATTCCGAACGGGCAGTCGGCGGAGTTTTTCGGATTCTACAACATCTTCGGTAAATTCACGACGATTCTCGGGCCGCTGCTGGTCGGATTTGCCGGATGGCTTTTCGCGTCGAGCGAGATCGGCATCGCGCTTCTGGCGATTCCGTTTCTGTTCGGCGCGTGTCTGCTCGCGAAAGTGAGACTGCCGTCGGAACGGCGGAGGGGGGTATGTCATGGTTGAATATATCATCAAGCGGCTGATCCTCGGCTGTTTCACGCTGCTGGCGATTCTGCTCGTGAGTTACGTTCTGCTGCGGCTCGCACCGGGCGACCCGACCCGCAGCAGCATGTTCGGCAGCGACTCTTCCGCCGGAACGCTCGACGCTTCAAAGGGGGCGCTTCAGAAGAACACCGCGCTGCGCGAGAAGCTCAATCTCGACAAACCGGTCCTCGTCGGATTCGGACTCTGGCTGCGGGAGGTGGTTCTGCATGGGGACTTCGGTACTTCCGCGTCGGTCGATCCCGGCAAGCCCGTGACGGAGATGATCCTCGAACGACTGCCGGTGACGCTGTCGCTGAATTTCTGGGCGATCGTCATAACCTATCTCGGCGCGATTCCGCTCGGGGTTTACGCCGCGGTGCGGGCCGGCAGCTGGTTCGACCGCGGATCGGCGTTCGGGCTCTTTCTGCTCTATTCGCTGCCGGTGATGTGGGTCGCGCTGCTGCTGCAGACGACGCTCTGCGACGGGGGGCGCTGGCCGATCTTTCCGCTCAAGGGGCTCACTCCCGCCAACGAGGATTCGCTCTCGACCTGGGCTTTGCAGTGGGAGATTCTGCGCCACTACATGCTGCCGGTGCTCTGTTTGACCTACGGGAACTTCGCGGGACTCTCGCGCTATGCACGCAACGGCATGCTTGAGGTGATCCACTCGGATTACATCCGCACCGCCCGTGCGAAAGGAGTCTCCGAGACGGCGATCATCTGGCGCCATGCGTTCCGGAACGGACTCATCACGCTCATCACGCTCTTCGGCGGGCTGCTGCCGTCGCTCGTGGCGGGCAGTTTGCTCGTGGAGTACATCTTCAACATTCCGGGGATGGGAACGCTGTCGCTGCTGGCGCTTTCGAGCCGCGATTATCCGCTGCAGATGGCGCTCTTCGCGTTCACGGGGATGTTGACGCTCGGAGGAATTTTCGTCTCCGACATGCTCTATCTGGCCGCTGATCCGAGAATCAAGCTGCACACCAAATAGGAGGATTTGCGATGAACCGCGGTTTGTTTTTCTCACTCGCTCCGGCTTTTGCCGCGACTTTGCCGCTCATGGCGGCGGAGCTGCGAATTTCGGTGTTCACGTCGGCGCCGGGGGAGGCCGCGACGTTCCGGGAGCTTGTTTCGAGTTCCCAGGCCGGCACTCCGGCGGAGCAGCTCGAGCAGTTGAAAGGGGCGCTTCTTCAGGCGCAGCCGCGGGCGGCTGCGCCGATTTCACTGTTGACCGATTCTCTCACGGGGAAGCGGGTCGAATCCGGATGTGACGGAACTCTCAACACGCTTGCATTCGCCGATTCGGTCACGCGGCGGCTGCAGATCCTCGTCTGGAACAGCGGTCAGGAACGCAGCTTTGCGGAGCTGAATATTCCTGACGCGGGCCGTTTTTTCGACTCGGACCGGGTCGACATGCGGCAGAAACGGCTTGGAGCGGACGGCTCATCGCGTGCCGCGATCGACCGCGGCAATTATGCGGTTTCCGATTCGGGGGTGAGTTTCGGCGTGCCGCTTCCGCCGGGGGCAGCCGCGCTGGTCGAGCTCGCTCCGCCCGGAAAACTTTCCGACGCAGAAGCCGAATCCGCTCCCCCGACACCAGCCCGATTGGGGTTGGCGCCGGGGATCTTGTCGTTACGGACGGGAGAGGGGCAGCTTTCTGCCGGCGCGATCATCGTAACGGCCGATCACCCGCTTCCGATGCGTTATCTTCTTCATCGGCCGGGGTCGGGGAAGTTGCAGATTCGTTTCGACGCCCGCTCCCGCGCAAAAGGCGAACTCGAGCTGACGGTCAACTTCATGCAGCGCCAGAAATTTCTCTCCGTCCGGAAACTGAAAGCCGCGCCGGGTGCGGAGTGGCGGACATTTTCCGAAACCTACCCGATTCCGGCGGGCACCACCCACGTGAACTGCACGATGGAGGGCGGGCCCGCCGAGGTCAAGGGACTCGGAATCGTTAATTGATCCCGGCGATTTCGCGCATCAGCGTCGAAGATTTCATGAGACATCGCGGCAGGTGGAAGAACGTTTTCCATTTGCCGCCCTTGAGCATGTTGTTCGGTTTTCCCTGCCGGTCGAGATAGGCGAACCACTCGCCGTATTCCGGATCGGGGAAGTGGCTCCACGCCCATTGGTCGACCGTCCTGAAATGTTCGAGGAACCGTTCTTCGCCGCTGAGTTTGTAGGCGAAGAGCGCCGCGATGATCGCCTCATTGTGCGGCCACCAGAGCTTCATGTCGTGCTGAAGTTCGAGGTGCGGCTTTCCGAGCGCATCCATGAAGTAGAAGATTCCGCCGTAGACCGGATCGGTCCCGAAGTGGAACAGCTCATCGATGTAATCGCATGCCTGGCGGATCAGCTCCCTGTCATTGATCCGTTCCGCATATTGCAGCACGAACCACATCGATTCGAGTCCGTGACCCGGATTCACGAACCGTCCCTCACAGCTTTCGAGGTCGAACGTGCCGTCCGGATTCACGTTCTCGAACAGCACCTTGAGTTCAGGATGGTGGAAGAGTTTCATGACCGTGCGCACGGCGCGATCGGTTTCGCCGTCGAACTCGTCGCTGCCGAGGCACTCTTTCATCACGCATCCGAGGTTTGCGAGGATCATGTACGATCCGAGACTCAGCCGTTTCGGCGTCCCCTCAAGCAGCTTGTTCCACCGTCCTTTCGGATTGTCGAGCCGCCGGATATAGCTCTGCATCGCCGAGCGCGCTTCGGCGCGATAGCGCTCCTCACCCGTCGCCGCGAAGAGCGCCGCCGCTCCCATCGCCGCAAAACAGTCCGAGAAAATACTGTACGGCGCCATCGACGGCACCCCCCGCCGGTTCAGCGCGAAGTAGTAACTCCCGTCCTCCGTACGCCCGTGTTTGTAGAGAAAATCAAAGCCGTCGCGCGCAATTTTCAGAAACGCTTCGTTGCCCGCCCCGAACCGACTGCGGTAGAGTTCCGCGAACATGTAGACGATCCGCCACTGCATCCACATGTATTTCGTCGTGTCATAGACCGAACCGTCCCGGTCCAGCATCGTGAAGTAGCCGCCGAACTCCGTGTCCACGCAGTTTTTCTGCCAGAACGGAATCACGTTCTGCGTCAATTCGTTCTCATACCGTTCGATTGTCCTTTTCCAATCCATCTTTTCCCCCTTTCCGGTTCGTGAATCACAACTGTTAAAACATTTTAGTTTTCGGGCAAAAAAACGGCGTCCGGATTTACGCCGTTGATTTGAGATCAATTCCAGTTCTTGAGACGGGAGCTGCCGGAGATGCGGACGCCCGAGGTGTCGATTTCGCCGCGGTACTTGAGCGACGATCCGCCGGAGAGGTCTCCCTCGAGTTTGTCGGTGACTTCAAGTTTGAGCTTGGAGGCCCCCGAAACGGCGATTTCGGCGTTTTTCACCTGAACCGCCTCGCCTTTGGAGGCGCCGGAGAGTCGTGCCGCGAGAGAACCGATCGTGCCGCGCAGTTTGGCGTTGCTGCGGTCGGAGACCTCCATCTCAGCGGAGTCGAACTCCCCGCCGCACTCGGCCCGGCTGTCGCCCGTGAGCTTCAGAACGAGTTCGTGAAACCTCGCCCCGGGCATCTCGAATCTTCCGCCGTCGGTGATTTTGCAGACGAATCTCTCCCCCTCGGCGGCATCGATCCAGGAGCGGCTTTTGCCGATCGACTTGAACTGGGCGGGCATGCCGGTGGTGGAGAGTTCGATCGTCATGGCTTCGACGGGAGTCTTTTTCCCGGTATAACGGATCAGCATGCCGTTGCGCGGCTTTTCAACCTTGACAAAGCGGGCGAACTCCGGGGGGATGCTGATGCGGCAGCTGTTTTCGGCGGCGTTGCACTGCAGATGGAGCTGCCACGCCCCCGCAATCGACAAATGTTCGAGCCTGGAAAAGGGATACTCCTGAACCGCCGGGTCGGCGGCGAGATCACGGTCAACCTCTCCGGCCAGCGTCGAGAAATCCTCCTGTTCCGCATCTTCCCCGGCGGCCGCAGACGGATTCCCCGGCTTCTCATCCGGAACTTGCGGCTGCGGATGCAACGTCGCAACCGGGCCGGAGGCCTCTCCGCCCCCTTTGCGTATCAGGAGCACCAGAATGACAACCAGTACCGCAACGCCGAGCAGGAACAGCGAATGAACGATGAAACCGGCAATGAACATGACGTAACCTCCTCTGTAATCCGTTGAGCAAAACGGCGGATCCTCTATAATATAATCCCCCGGCCGCCGTTTTCCCAATGGTCGGGACGAAAAAGAGAGGAAAAAGCGGGTTTTCGCCTCAATTTTTCTTCAGCAGTGTCCACAGCTCTCGTCGGACTTTCTCGTCGACGGGGCGGGGAGGAAGGTCTCCGCCCGCGGCGTTTCCGGTGCCCATCGCGGCCCGGAGCCGGAAATGCGCGAGCCGCCACTGCAGCAGCGCTTCCGCGAGGGCGGCCCGGGATTCCGGGGTATCGTCATTCCGGAGGCGCGCGGCTTCGTACTGCTCCCACGCATTCCGGAGCTGGTTGCAGCAGAGTTCGACTTCGCAGACGATTCCGGCTGCGGAACCGAGCGCCGCAAGTTCGCGCAGATCCCGGGTCGGCGCGGCGAGCTGCACTTCCGCAAGTTTTCGCGGCAGCCGGTAGAGCGCTTCAGCCAGCAGCGGAACCGCCGCCGGATCATCCCCGTAAAGATCCCGGATCTGTTTCGGGAATGCGTCGGAAATCGACAGCGGCGCGGTCTCGCTGCGCGTCAGAACCGCCTTTTTCTGCAGTTCGGCCAGAGGGGTGTCGAGCTTCCGCGGCATCGGCAGCGTCGAGAAGTCGAATGTCAGAAGCCGTTCATCGTCGAACCCGGTGGCGATTCGGAGCTCGAGCAGCAGCTCCGCCTCCTGTTGACGCAGTTCCGGTGTGCCGATCCCGCCCGAGAGTTCGATCTTCTCCCGCACTGCGGCGAGCCTGGCCCAGCAGCCGGCTCCGGCGAGTTCGATCTTTTCCCGGACACGCGGACGGTGTTCATCCGCCAGATCCGATCCCGGCGGTGCCGACAGGACGTGATTGTAGGCGATCGCTCCGTCGAGGAGCGCAAGACCGGTTTCCTCCGGCGGCGGTGATGCGGAGCGGTATTCCGCCTGAATTCCCGGCAGCCGCAGCAGAATGTTGTTGTGCACATGCTCCGCCGCAATCCGGCGCAGGGAATCGACCGTCTCCGGCTCGAGCAGTCCGGCGAGCGAGGCGTCGAGCGCTTCCCTCAGCCCGAACGGAGCGGACTTTGCATTCTCTGCGGTCGGCTGCGTGGAGACCGCGGACAGCGGCGTCCCGCCCGGAAACGCACAGCCGGCCGCAAGCAGCAGGACCGTCGCCACCGACACCGCGGCTCTGATTCCGTTGCGCGGGCTCATGGAACCGGATCGGTGAATTTCAGAATTTCCGGCTGCCGCTTTTCAGTGGAAACCGAGACGGAGACGGTCGGACTCATGAACTCACCCTCAAAGAGAACCGTGATGATCTTCTCCGGGGCCTGCCAGCTCACTTCCGCCGTACCGGAGCGGTCGCCCGAGTAGGTGATTTCGAGTTTCGGCTCGGTTTTCTGCACGATCCGGATCTCATCGCGCGAGACCATCTTGCCCGGTTTCACAAGCAGCGCCCGGGCGGTGGTGACAAGGTGCTGTTCCTCCTCCTGTGTGAGTGCCTCGTAAGTTACGTCGTTCACGGTGATGGTCGGCGCGCAGCCGCAGAGGAGAAGCAGCAGCAAAGTTCCGGAGTGGAGAATGCGATTCTTCATTTCTGTGCCTTTTCAATGAGGGGTTCCGGTTCGGGAGCGGTCGCCATCTCGAGCAGCGTCTCCTGAACGCTTGTTACATAGAGATTTCCGAGGTGGCCGCCGTGGTCGAACCAGGTCAGCCGGCTGCCGAACGTCCGGTCGAGAAACTCCCGGTCATCGTCGGAGAGCAGAAAATCGTCGTAGTTGTGCACGACTCGCACTTTCTGATTTTTCTCCAGCGCCGGTGCGAAGTTCCGCAGCGTCGAGGCCGCATAGAGCTCCTCGAGCGTCAGCGGAGCGAGGTCGGGACCGATGATTTTCTCGGCGTAATCCTCGAAGCCGAGTTTGTCGACTTCACGGTAAAGCGCGGCGCGGCCGCTCCAGCTGTAGGGCGTCGAAAGCCCGGCAAGCCCGCGGTCGCGGTGCGCCGAAAGCAGCACACCGCGCATCGACATCTTGAAATACAATGCCGCGATGTAATCCGCCTCCTCCTGCGTGAGCGGAATCGTGTAATTGACCGGTTTCTCCCCCGGATTCTCCGGGTCGCAGGGGGGATAGGACTGCGTCAGCGCGCCCATCGCTTTCCCCGCGATGCCGAGCACGGTTTCGGCCGCTTTCTGCGCGTCCCACTCCGCGCCGGTTCCGGCGAGTCTGTCGGCCTGTTTCATCGCGTAACGCAGGTCGACCGGCGGATTGATCGCGACATAGCGGTCGATTCCGAGCCGTTCGCCGGAACGCGCCTCGAGCTGTGCGACTTTCAGCGTGTGCATCGCGCCGAACGAGTAGCCCATGAGTGCGACCCGCGTCGAGGCCGGATCGAAGAGCCCGGCTTCTTTCAAATCATTGAGCACGAGCTCGATCGCGCGGCGGACGTTTTCCCCGTCGCGCGGCAGGAAGCCCGGCAGCCTGCCGCCGGTCGCTTCGTAGAACTGCCAGGTGAACGTGCTGTCGAGCGCCGCGACCGCCCAGCCGTTGCGATGGAACAGTTCCGCGAGCGCGAGCGCCGTTCCCCCGAAGTAATTTCCCCCGATCCCCGGCAGCAGAATCAGCAGTTTGTCCGGGCGGCGGCCGTCGAGATCGGCGACGAATTGCCCTTTCGGCTCCGGCGCCCCCTCGGGCAGTTCCGCCTCCCAGAATCCGTATTCCAGCTCCGGGGACCCCTCTCCGGCGAGGCGGATTTCGCGTTCATCGCACTTCTTCTCGAAGTCGCTGTTGAAGACCGAGAGCCGGAAATACCACGGATCATCGTTGTTCTGCGCCTGGAACATCGCCACGCGCATGGAGTCGAGCACCGGACTCTGCGGCCGGTAACCGGGGATCGTCCGCCACAGTGCGCGATACTCTCTCGGCTTGATTGCCGGAGGCACGTCAGGGGGCAGTTCCGGTTCGACCCCGGCCGCACGCGCCTCCGCCGCCGCATTCTGCGCGCGATAGAAGAACATCTTCAGGAGCAGATGACGGCGCAGGAGCGCCATTTCATGGAATGTCCGGTATTTATCCTGGCTGCCCTTGACGGTTTTCTCATAGACGCGGTGCGCCACGACCATGCGGTTCAGTGCCGTCGCATATCCGGCATAGGGGATGTATGTCTTGATGTCGAACGCCATGTCGAACAGGCTCGCGATGCCGTCGCGCACGTTCAGCGTCGACATGAACGGCAGGATGAGCGTACAGCCCGGTCCGATTCCCCACGCCGCGAAAGTCTGACCGAAATCCGATTCGGTCGAGTAGATCTCGAACCACGCCCCCGCCGGGTCGAAGAGACCCGCGATGCCGATCGTCGTGTTGATGAGAAAACGGCAGAGCTCGTCCCACGACCCCTTGAATTCGGCGCGGAGCAGGCAGCTGAACGCGCGGGTCGGGAATTCGAGATTCACGCAGAGATTGTTGAACTTCTCAATCGCGGGGCGCGGCAGGATCGATGTGTAGACCCGTCCGAGCGGATCGACCACGTAGTTCATCCCGAAATCCGTCACCGCGAACATCGAACGGTTGAACCCCTCGATCGGGTCGCGCCCGGAGAGTTCAAAGACCAGTTCGCTCGGCGTCCACGGCGCCGCCGGCGGCTTCGGCCCGGTGGCGCATCCCGCGGCGATGAGCAGCGCCGCGAGCGGAGCGATCAGGCGCATCGAGAGCAATTTCATTCCCCTGCACATCCTTTTGCGTTTCCAGTGGTTATCGCAAACTAATATAGCGCGCATTCCCGCAAATGCAACGGGGACTTTTCACGTTCCCCGCTGCTTTCGCGGAGCGGGCGGGATCACAGCTGCATGGAGAAGATCTCCTCTCCGCTTTCCAGGGAGAGAACCTGCAGCTTCCCGTCCGCATAGAAGCCGTAACTCGGATCGAATCCCCCTTTCGGCAGCGAGGTCGAGCCGGGATTGAACGAGATGAGCCCGTTTTCGAGCGTTTTCAGTTCCGGAATGTGCGTGTGCCCGCAGGCGAGGACGGAGCCCCGCTCCAGCGGCGGCGGATTCCCCGGATTCCAGTGGTGGCCGTGCGTGAGGAAGAAGCGGCGGCCCCCCTCGAGCAGCGTCGCGTATTCCGAGAGAATCGGGAACTCCAGCAGCATCTGATCGACTTCACTGTCACAGTTGCCGCGCACGGCGGTGATCCGTCTTTTGAAACGATTCAACTGTTCGACGACCCGCGGCGGCGCGTAGTCCGGCCGCAGCGGGTTGCGGGGACCGTGATAGAGCACGTCTCCGAGCAGCACGAGGTGATCCGGCGCATGAGCGTCGATCCGGCGCACGAGCTGTTCGACGCTGTCGGGCGAACCGTGCACATCCGAGAAGAAGAGAATCTTCACCGCGGATTCCCCCGGTTACTGCTGTTTTTTGAGACGCATCTGCGGGAAGAGCAGCACGTCGCGGATCGTTTCGGCGCCGGTCAGGATCATGACCAGACGGTCGATGCCGATCCCCATGCCGCCCGCCGGAGGCATGCCGTACTCGAGCGCGGTGAGGAAATCCTCATCGACCTTGTCCGAGAGCTTGTCCCCCGGCTGCTTGTTCTTCTCAAACTGCTCCATGAACCGCTTGCGCTGCAGGATCGGGTCGTTCAGTTCGCTGTAGGCGGGAGCCACTTCGACGCCGTTGATCCCGAGCTCGAAAACGTCGACGTAGTTCGGATCGTCCGGACACCCTTTCGCGAGCGGCAGGAGTTCGACCGGCAGCCGGCAGACGAAAGTCGGCTGGATCAGCGTCGGCTCGACCATCTTTTCATAAAGTTCGTTCGTCACTTCGAGGTCGGACATGCCGTCCGGAATGTCGAGCCCCATTTCGCGACCGCGCGCGACGCGCTCTTCCGGCGTGATCTTGAACCAGTCGGCGCCGCCCTTTTCCTCGCAGAGTTCGTTGTAGGTCGCGCGCCGCCACGGCAGCGTGAGGTCGATCACCTTGCCGTTGCCGTGGTCGATCTTCAGCGTTCCGACCGTCTTCATCGCGACGGTTGTGACGAGAGACTCGATGAGCTCCATCATCGTGCGGCAGTCGCCGTAGGCCTGATAGACCTCCATCATCGTGAACTCCGGATTGTGGCGGCGGTCCATGCCCTCGTTGCGGAAGTTGCGGTTCAGTTCGTAGACTTTCTCGAACCCGCCGACCAGCAGCCGCTTGAGGTAGAGTTCCGGTGCGATGCGCATGTACATATCCGAGGAGAGCGCCTCGTAATAGGTCTTGAACGGATTGGCCGAGGCCCCGCCCGCGATCGGCTGGAGCATCGGGGTCTCGACCTCCATGAAGCCGCGGCTGTTCATGAAGTTGCGGATCTCCGCGAGAATCCGGCTGCGCAGTTTCAGCACCCGGAAACTCTCGTCGTTCATGATGAGGTCGAGATAACGCTGACGATAGCGCTGCTCGACATCCTGCAGCCCGTGGTATTTTTCCGGCAGCGGCCGCAGCGATTTCGAGAGCAGCGTGCACTCTTTCACGCGGATCGTGAGTTCTCCCATGCGGGTCGTGAAAGTCGGCCCGTGTACGCCGATGATGTCGCCGATATCGAGTTTGCGGAAGAGTGCGAACGCCTCATCGCCGATTTCGCTCTTGCCGACGAAGAGCTGAATCCGGCCCGTGCTGTCCTTGATGTCCGCAAAGATCGATTTGCCCATGCCGCGCTTGGCCATGAGCCGTCCGGCGACGGTCACTTCCGGGCCGAATTCCCCCTCGGCGGCCGGTGCACCCTTTTCGCGCACGCTGCTGATCGGTTCCGCGCCGGGGAACGCATGGCCGAACGGATCGATTCCGGCTTCCCGGAGTTCCTTGACTTTCGCCACGCGCTGCTGCATTAAAATGTTCATCTCCTGTTCGGAACCGGCGGTTTCCGCCGGGGTGTTCAGATTCTCTTCGCTCATTTCAGATTGTCGCTCCATCGTTTTTTTCGGGATATTTTGCAATAAAATTAATGTAACACCATTCCTCTTATCTTGCAATTCAAAAAAATGAAACTATTTTAGTTCGAGTATGGTTTTTTCGGAAAACGGAAAAACCGTTTGACTTTCCTCCATTTCTCCATGCGGAAATGCGGAAAGTATCGGAGCGCCGGTCCGGTTGCGGTCCGGCGGGAACACATAACAAAAGGTGGTACGGATGAAAAAAATGTCACTCTCGTGTCTGCTCCTGGCTCTGGGAGCGGTCACCGCCGGTGCGGTCGAGGAGCTTCCTCCCGCAACAGACGGTTCGATCCCGATGGCGTGGGGTATGCCCGCAGTCTGGTGGTCGGCGCCGTTCGCGGCGATTCTCGCCATTTTGATGGCACGGATCTTCTACAAGAAGATGATCGCTGCCAGCGAGGGAACCGACCGGATGAAAGAGATCGCAGGCTATGTTCGCCAGGGGGCGATGGCCTATCTCTGGCGCCAGTACAAGGTGGTCGGCATTGTTTTCATCATTCTCTTTGTCATTTTCGGGATTCTCGCGATCTTCGGGATTCAGAATCCGTTCGTGCCGGTGGCGTTTCTGTCCGGCGGCTTCTTCTCCGGACTCTGCGGCTACATCGGTATGAAGACCGCGACGCGCGCCTCGAACCGCACGGCGCAGGCCGCGAGCGAGGGATTGAACCGCGGACTCCAGGTCGCGTTCCGTTCGGGCGCGGTCATGGGCATGGTCGTGGTCGGGTTCGGCCTCATCGACATCTGTCTCTGGTATCTGATCCTCGATAAACTTGTCTACACCTCCGCGCACATGGCGAACGGCTTCTCGCTCTTCGGGCTCGATCTCGTCGTGCAGGGGTGCACCCAGTCTGAAAAGCTCGTCCACATCACGACGACCATGCTGACGTTCGGCATGGGCGCGTCGACCCAGGCGCTCTTCGCTCGTGTCGGCGGCGGCATCTACACCAAGGCGGCTGACGTCGGCGCCGACCTCGTCGGCAAGGTCGAAGCCGGCATCCCCGAGGACGATCCGCGCAACCCGGCCACCATCGCGGACAACGTCGGCGACAATGTCGGCGACGTCGCGGGCATGGGCGCGGACCTCTACGAATCCTACTGCGGCTCGATCCTCGCGACCGCGGCGCTCGGCGCGGCCGTCGCCGCCCAGAGCGTGAGTTTCGATGCGGAACAGGCGACGAAGCTGGTTCTCTCTCCGATGATCGTCGCGGGATTCGGCACGATCCTTTCGATTCTCGGAATCGGGCTCGTGCGCTGCAAGGAGGGGGCTTCGCAGCGGCAGCTGCTGCGCAGTCTGCTGACCGGAACGCTCGGCAGTTCGATCTTCGTGCTGATTGCGCTGCTGTTCCTGATTTTCCTCGACTTCATCACCTGGGGCGTCTTCGGAGCGGTGGTCTCCGGCCTCGTCGCGGGCGTCATCATCGGTCAGGCGACCGAATATTACACGAGCGCGGAGTACAAGCCGACCCGCGGCATCGCGTTCCAGGCGCAGATGGGACCGGCGACCACGATCATCGACGGTCTGGCGACCGGCATGTATTCGGCCGGACTCCCGGTGGTGACGATCGTGCTCGGAATTCTCTGCGCGTTCGGCTTTGCGGGCGGTTTTGCGGATGAGCAGGGCGCGTTTGCCCAGGGACTTTACGGTGTCGGTTTCGCTGCGGTCGGTATGCTCTCGACCCTCGGAATCACGCTGGCGACCGACGCTTACGGCCCGATCGCCGACAATGCCGGCGGCAACGCCGAAATGGCCGGACTCCCGCCGGAAGTCCGCCAGCGCACCGATGCGCTCGATTCGCTCGGCAACACGACCGCCGCGACCGGCAAGGGGTTTGCGATCGGTTCGGCGGCGCTGACCGCGCTCGCGCTGCTCGCGAGTTTCATCGAAGAGGCGAAAATCTGGATCGGCAAATTCGACTCCGGTCTCGGCACCGGAATCGACGTGGCCGAAGCGAGCAAGATGTCGCTCCTGAGTTTTGTCGACAAGTATCAGCTCACGATCATGAATCCGCTGCTGATCGGCGGACTCTTCATCGGCGGCATGGTCGCATTCCTCTTCTGCGCGATGACGATGAAAGCGGTCGGCCGCGCGGCCGGTTCGATGGTCGAAGAGGTGCGCCGTCAGTTCCGGGAGATCCCCGGCATCATGGAGGGCAAGGCGACTCCGGATTATGCGAAGTGCGTGGCGATCTCCACCGCCGGCGCGCAGCGTGAGATGGTGCTCCCCTCGCTGCTCGCGATCGCGATTCCGGTGGTGACCGGACTCGTGCTCGGCATTCCGGGCGTGATGGGTCTGCTTGCGGGCGGACTTGCGACCGGCTTCGTCCTCGCGACGATGCTCAACAACGCCGGCGGTGCGTGGGACAACGCGAAGAAGTACATCGAGAACGGCGCCTACGGCGGCAAGAAGCTGCCCGATGGCAGCAAGAACCCGACTCACGGCGCCGCCGTCATCGGCGACACCGTCGGCGACCCGTGCAAGGATACGAGCGGTCCGGCTCTGAACATTCTCATCAAGCTCATGAGCATGGTCTGCATCGTTTTCGCGCCGGTCATCATCAAGTTCTCCCCGGTGATCCAGGGGTGGCTTGGAATCAGCGGAATTCTGAAATAATTCCGTTTTCCGGAAAAGCGCCGCGTCAACCACGGCGCTTTTTCTTTTCTGCAGAAGAGAGGCTGAGAAATGAGAAAATTACTGCTGCTCGCGCTCGTCGTGATGCTTTGTGGCGGCTGTTCGGCGTTTCGCGCGATGTTCGATGAGGACCCCGCCGTCACGCAGCAGAAGCGCGAACGCGCGAAACAGCGGCGTGTGGAACGGATGCGTTCCGGTGATTCGGGCGACGATGTGTTTCCGTCGCTCTTTTCCGGTTCAAAGAAATCTGATACGCTCTATGTGAGCAGCTCTCTGACGCCGGAGGAGCGGGCCGTGCTGGAGGAGACCGAGGCCGCCTCGAAACGACGGAATCCCGCCGAGAGCGAAGTGGAATCGATTCGGCGCGAGAACCGCGAACGGTCGGACAAAATTTCCGATCAGGTGTTCGGCGGCGGGCTGCGGGATCTGTTGTGAGGCCCGGCTACAAATTCCCGGAGATTTTCCGGATCCAGGTGTAGCGGTTCAGTTTGACCGCTGCGACCGCGCACTTGAGCACCTGATCCGATTTCAGGCAGACAAAGACGATCAGCGGCGAGCAGTGGAAGACGAATGCCGCCAGCGCCGACGACGGCAGCACGATCAGCCACATGAAGATGAGATCGTTTTTCAGGACGAAATCGGTTTCCCCTCCGGCGCGGACGATGCCGACGAGGGCGGGCATCTGATAAGCCGTGCCGACTGTCGTGACCGAAAGCACCGTCATGAAATCGAGCGAGAGCTGCGCCGATTCGGGAGAGAGTTCCGAAAAGAGCAGCAGAATCGGATCCTTGAGCAGAAAGAGCGCCGCGCCACTGCAGCTGCCGATCAGCAGAAAGAGCAGCTGAAACGTCCGCGTATAAGGTTTGACGAGGTCGAGTCTACCCTCGCCGATGTTTTTGCCGGTCATGACTGCGGCGGCGCTGGCCGAGGCCATGACGAAGACCGTGACGATCTGAAAAACCGTGGTCGCCACCGAGTTCGCCGCGATCGCACTGCTGCCCATGTGACCGAGGATTCCGGTCTGGATCGCCATGGCGATCCCCCAGAATGCGCCGGAAACGAAGACCGGCGAGCCGACCCGGATATAATCGCGCAGCATCCGGCGATTCAGTTTGCACAGGACGTGGGGCAGCCGCAGCTCCACCTTGCGGTCGATGAGACGAACGTAAGCCGCGATCAGGCCGAGTTCGAGCAGTCGGGCGCACAATGTGGCGATTGCCGCTCCCGCGCAGCCGAGTTCCGGGAAGCCGCCGTTGCCGAAGATCAGCAGATAGTTCAGCATCACATTCGTGACGAAAGTCACGATCGAGAGATAAAAACTGATCCGGACCGTCTCCACACTCCGGAGCATGATCATCAAAATCTGCGAAATCGCGAAGACCGGGTATGAGAATCCGATGATCCGCGCATATTTCGCCCCCTCGGCGATGATTTCCCGGTCGGAGGTCAGCAGTCCGAGGAGCATTTCGGGAATCAGAAGCACCAGCAGCGAAAGCAGCAGCGCGAGACCGACTCCGAACCGGAGCGCGATGTTCGTGACTTCGCGGATCGGCTCGATCTTCCCCTCTCCCCAGCTGCGGGAGGAGAAAATAAGCGCCCCCTCCGCGACGCCGAAGACCAGCATCTGCAGCAGAAACTGCACCTGGTTGAGCAGCGCCACTCCGGAGAGCGCGGTCTCCGAGTAGCGCGACAGCATGATCGCGTCGGCGAGGTTCACGGCGAAAACGATCGCACTCTGCAGCGCAATCGTCGCAGTCATCGAGAAGAAAACAAAGTAAAAGCGGCGGTCCCGCATGAAAAACGTCGACATGACAAGGAATCCTGTTCCATCCGGTTCTGATTGCAGATATGCGCCCGGCGTTCGTTCGCGTCGGCGTGTTTTTAAAATACAGCGCCGGCCCGGCCGCGTCAAGTTGACTTTCTCTGGAAACCGGAATATCTTTAATGGAACAACGGAAATAAGGAGAGGACTCTTTCATGATACGTTTTGCGACGATCGGCACGAATTTCGTGACCGGCTGGATGCTGGAAGCCGCCCGGAGCTGCCCGGAACTGCACTACGCGGCGGTCTATTCGAGGAGCGCGGAAAAAGCGCGGGAGTTCGCCTCCCGTTACGGGGCGGAGGCGATTCACACGGATCTCGACGCGCTTGCGGAAGATCCCGGCATCGACGCGGTCTACATCGCGAGTCCGAACTGCATGCACTTCGGGCAGGCCGCGCGGATGCTTGCGCACGGCAAGCATGTTCTGTGCGAAAAGACGATCACCTCGAACCGTCATGAACTGGCGCGGCTGCTGGAGATTGCGGCGGAGAACCGGGTGATTCTGCTTGAAGCGATGCGTTCGGTTTTCGACCCCGGTTTCCGTGCGATCGAGGAGAATCTGCCGAAACTCGGGAAGATCCGTCGCGCGAGTTTCCAGTATTGCCAGTACTCCTCCCGCTACGACAAGTTCAAGGCCGGGATCGTCGAGAATGCGTTCAATCCGGCGCTTTCCAACGGATCGCTCATGGATATCGGGGTTTACTGCGTGCATCCGCTTGTGAAACTCTTCGGGCGGCCGGACCGCATTGTCGCCGACGCGGTTTTTCTCGACAACGGCGTGGACGGCGCCGGAACGATCCTCGGGAGCTGGAAGTGCGGCATGCAATCCGAACTGCTCTACTCGAAGATCACGAACAGCCGGATTCCGAGCCAGATCCAGGGGGAATCCGGCAGCATGATCATCCGCGAGATCGCGAATCCGCGCGAGGTGACGATCATCCGCAACGACGGCACCGCCGAGAGCGTCTACTCCCGCCCGGAAGAGTCGAACAACAACATGGTTTACGAACTCCGCGAGTGGTGCAGGCTGATCCGGGAGGGGAACGGGGAAAATCCGCACAATCGTTTTTCGCTGCTCGAACTCGAAGTGATGGACGAGGCGCGCCGTCTGACCGGAATCCGCTTCCCCGCTGACGAGGCGTGGGAAGAGCGTTCCCGGGCGTAAGTTTTTCCGGCGTTTCCCTCGAAACGGCGATTGAAATTATTGGAAATTCATGATATATTCCACTTCACGGCATAAGCATGGGAACAAGGCTGCCGGTTGCCCGATACAGCCGTGCAACACCCCTGCTTTGCGAAACAGCAGCGAAGCTTAATCAGGGGACGCCGGACGGCACTGTGGATTTCGTGACGTCCGGTCGCCCGCAGTCAGGAAAGGATGGTTTTATGCAGGCTATCTGGTTCACATTGATTTCATTTGTTTTCTTCACCGGCCTGGTCGCCGTACTGACCTGGCTGGCGACCCGCGGGGAGGATCTCAAAACACAGAAAGGCTACTTTCTGGCCGGGCGTTCGCTGACGTTTCCCGTGATCGCCGGATCTCTGCTGCTGACGAACCTCTCTACCGAACAGATGGTGGGGTTGAACGGCGATGCGTTTACCGCGGGGCTCTCGGTCATGGTGTGGGAGGTGGTGGCGGTGGTCGCACTTGTGGCGATGGCGCTCTTTTTTCTGCCGCGCTTTTTAAAGAGCGGAATCGCGACGGTGCCGCAGCTGCTTGAAATCCGGTTCGACAGTACAACGCAGATCATCTGCAATCTGATCTTTCTCATCGCCTACATGACGATTCTGCTGCCGATCATTCTCTACACGGGCGCGCAGGGGATGGCGAGTATTCTGAATCTGCCGGAGTTGACGGGGATTCAGAATGAGACGACGCTGCTGTGGCTTTCGGTCTGGATGATCGGTCTCATCGGTTCGGGTTACGCGCTGCTGGGCGGTTTGCGGTCGACGGCTTTTTCGGATATGCTCAACGGGATCGGGCTGCTGGTGGGCGGATTCCTCATCACGTTCCTCGGGCTCAAACTGATCGGCGGTGACGCGGGATTCCTCGGCGGCCTCAAGACGCTCTCCACGGAGATTCCGGATCGTCTGAACTCCATCGGCGGACCCAGTGATCCGGTTCCGTTCTGGAACATCTTCACCGGCGTGCTCATCATCAACATCTTCTACTGGTGTACGAATCAGCAGATCATTCAGCGGACGCTGGCGGCGAGCAACCTTGCCGAGGGGCAGAAAGGGGTGCTGCTGACTGCGCTCTTGAAATTGCTCGGCCCGATCTACCTGGTTTTGCCGGGGATCATCGCGTATTATGTGTTCGTGGTGCAGCGCGGACAGGATGTGAAGTCGGTTCTCGCGTATGGAACGCTGGTCCGTGAGGTGCTGCCGTGGTGGCTGACGGGATTTTTCGCCGCGGTGCTGGTCGGTGCGATTCTCTCGAGTTACAATTCGGCGTTGAACAGTACCTGCACGCTGTTCAGTCTCGGAATCTACAAGCGGCTCTGGAAGCCGCAGGCTTCGGAGATCGAAGTCGTGCGTTCGGGCAAATACTTCGGCTGTCTGATCGCGGTGATCTCGATGGTGGTCGCGCCGCTGCTGGCGGGTCAGGACAGCATCTTCACCTATCTTCAGACGATGAACGGCATCTACAACATTCCGATCTGTGCGGTGGTGATCGTGGGGTTGCTGAGCAAACGGACTCCGGCGATTGCGGCGAAGATCGCGCTGGTGGGCGGAGTGGTCATCATTGCGCTCGGAGTTTTGGCGTTCCCTGATCAGGTGACGCGGATATTCAGCGGCCAGTGGCACTTCTTCGGGGTGGTGTTTGTGCTGCTTGTGGCGATCATGCTGTTCTTCGCGTATGCGTTTCCGCGTCCGACGCCGTGGGTGCACGTGGATTCCGGCGAAGTGGATCTGCATCCCTGGAAGTACGTGGTTCCGTGCGGAATCGCGCTTCTGGTGCTGGTGGTGCTGATTTATGCGTGTTTCGCGGACTTCTCGGTTTTGAATGAAAGCGTGGATGTTGTGGCGACACCGGAGTCGGCGGAGGCGGTGGTTCCGCTCCAGTAACTCGGAAAAATCTCCTTTTCTCCGGACAAATCGGGCGGGGAGGAGGAGATTTTCTCATTATTTTGAAAAAAAACGGGAAAACGATTTGCTTTTCCGGAAAGTTCGATTATAGTATACCCTCATCACGAGGCGTGGTAGCCAAGAGGTTAGGCAGCGGTCTGCAAAATCGCTTAGACCGGTTCGATTCCGGTCCACGCCTCCATTTTTTTTGCCCGCGAAAGAGACTCCGGACAGATCTTCCCTTATTCCGCTTGCAAATTCCGGGACGGCGGAGTATGATAATTCCCAACCCGCGCACATGAGACTGCGGCAACCTTAACTGGGAGCAGGAACGTGAGAAAGATAATGATTGTGAAACTGGTGATTCTGCTGGTTTTCGTTCTGCAGGGAGTTGTGAGCGGTCTGAGGTTTCCGGAAGAGATTCTCGCGCGCGGTATTGTCGGAAATATGACGCCCGGCGGTGGCGGGGAGAATTCCGCTCCCTGGCTGAATCTGGTGTTTCCGGCTTTTGTCGCTTTGGTTGTGCTGGCGGGGAACACGGGCGTATATTTTCCGGGATTGTTCGTCTTTTCCAGAAAAGCACTGGCCGAAACTTTGCAGCGGAACGGTTGCCCTGCGGGAAAGATCATCCCGTTTCTGGATTTCACCTGGATATGGCTTCTATGCTTTTCGACCGCTGCGGTGTTCGGACTCATCGTCTGGATTCGCAGCGTGATCCTGAATGCTCCGGATCTGCTGTTGTACTCCATTTTCTATTTCGGATTCACCGGGTATTTTGCCGTTCTGTATTGCTGTTTCTGCACGAAATTCAGTGACGAACAGCAGAGAAAGTATCTCTTAGGCGCATACGTCAACTCCGGAATCCGCTCTCTCTTCCGCAAAGTCCAGGGAATTTTCCGCGCATAATCGCGAGGAGAAAAGAGCCCCGGAGTCCCCGGGGCTCTTGCGATGATTGGTTTGACGCCGCATTTTACGGCAGGCGGTTGCCGGCGGAACGGTAGATTTCATACCACTCTTCGCGGGAGAGCTCCACATCGGCGCCTCGGCAGTAATTGGCGACGCGCTCGGGACGGGTCGTCCCGATGATGGTCTGAATCCGGGCCGGATGGCGCGCAATCCATGCGACGGCGGCCGCTTCGCGGGAGATGCCGTATCGCTCCCCGATTCTGCCGAGCGTCCGGTTCAGTTCCGTGTAGCGCTCGTCCACCAGAAAGTTCCCCTCGAAAAAGCCGAACAGAAACGGCGACCAGGTCTGGATCGTGATCTCCCGGAGCCGGCAATACTCGAGTACGCTGCCGTCGAACATCGTTCCGGCCGGAGTGTTGATGTTCACATTGAGTCCGCAGTCGACGAGCGAAGTGTGCGCCGGGCCGAACTGAAGCTGATTGACGATCAATTTCTGAGAGACGAATTTCTGGAGCAGTTCCATCTGCGCCGGATTTTCGTTGCTCACACCGAAAAAACGGACTTTGCCCGAAGCGTGCAGGGTTTCAAATGCCTGCGCGACCTCCTCCGGCTCCATCAGCGTATCGGGGCGATGAAGAAGAAGCAGATCGAGATGATCGGTCTGCAGTCGTTTCAAACTGCCGTCCACCGAGGAGAGGATATGCTCTTTCGAGAAATCGAAAAATCCTTTCCGGATGCCGCATTTGCTCTGGATCAGGATCTTCCCGCGCAGTCCGGGATGTTTGGCGAGCAGTTTCCCGAACCGGGTTTCGCAGTTGCCGCCGCCGTAGATATCGGCGTGGTCGAAAAAGTTGATTCCTGTTTCGAGCGCCGTGAAAATCAATTTTTCGAGTTTGTCATCGGCAAGCTCCGCAATTCGCATGCATCCGAGGGCGATGGCGGAAACGGTCAGCCCGCTTTTTCCGAGATCGATCGTTTTCACTAGAGTTTCTCCTGCTGCAGGGTGGAGGAATCCACCGGATCTGTTTTCTGTCATTTGGATTACTATACTCCCCCGTCCGGCGATTGCAAGTGGCAGGATCGAATTCCCCCCTTTCCCGGGGAGGGATCGGTTGAAGCTGAGCCGCTGCCGGAGTATATTATACGGAAAAAGAGAGGGAGAGTATGAGTCCGGAGTCCCGTTTTGATTTTGTGAAACTGCCGAAAACCGATCTGCATGTCCACCTCGAGGGTACGCTCGAGCCGGAGATGCTGTTCCGCCTCGCCGGGCGCAATCACATTACGCTGCCGTGGAAGAGTCCCGCGATGCTGCGGGAAGCCTGCCGCTTCCGGGATCTGGCCGGATTTCTCGCGATCTACTACAAAGGGTGCGAAGTTCTGGTGACGGAACAGGATTTTTACGATCTTGCGCGCGCCTATCTGGAACGGGCGGCCGCCGACGGTGTCGTGCACACGGAATTTTACTTCAATCCGCAGCTTTTCTGCCGGGAGTCGACGCCGCTGGCGGCGATCATGCGCGCGATTTTCTGTGCGATGGATGAGATGCACGACCGGATTTCGTCATTCTACATGGGGACCGTCATGCGAACCCGTCCCGTGGAGGAGGCGCTGCGCGCGCTCGACGAACTCGCCCCCTGGTATGACCGGATCGCCGCATTCGGCATGGGCGGCGCGGAGAACGGCAATCCGCCGTCGCGTTTTCAGCGCTATTTCGACGCCTGCCGTGAACGGGGATTCCGCATTTGTGTTCACGCCGGGGAGGAGGGGCCTGCCGCATACGTGCGCGAAGCGGTCGCGCTCGGAATCGACCGGATCGATCACGGAAACGCGGCGATTCACGACCCGGAGCTTGTGCAGCTTCTGGCGGCGAAGAGGATTCCCCTGACAATGTGTCCGATTTCAAACCTCCGGCTCAACGTCGTGAACGAGCTGGCCGGACATCCCCTGAAACAGATGCTCTCCCGGGGCGTGTGTGTGACGATCAACTCCGATGACCCGGCCTATTTCCTCGGATACGCCAGTGACAACTGGGACGCCGTTCATCGCGCGCTCGATTTGAGCGGCGCGGAATTGCGGCAGCTCGCGTTGAACGGTGTCGAGGCGTCGTTTCTGCCCGATGCGCGGAAAGCCGTTCTGCGGGAGAAGATCAACCGCGTGCTGCCGTCGGCGTAGCCGTTCCGGAATCGCGTTCGGCGGAAGTTTTTGCGACTTTTCGTGAAAAATCCGGTCGAAAGAGCTTGACGAAGAGGGGAATCTGTGATATTTTAAGTTTTCTGTACCGGTCGGATTCCGGGCCCCAATTTCATATTGCAGGCTTGACACCCGGATTCCGCGTAATTGAAAACGTTCCGGCATGGTTGTTGCCGGGCACAACGAAAGGGATTGGTTATGCCAACCGCAAGTCGAGCGAAACACAAATTCTGTCGTCGCGTGGGACAGTGCATCTGGGGAGATGCGACCTGCCCGAGCGTGAAGCGTCCGTATGCGGCCGGTCCGCACGGCAAGGGCCGCCGGGTGAAACTCTCCACCTACGGCGAACTGCTCATGGAGAAGCAGAAACTCAAGAACTATTACGCGATCAGCGAGAAGCAGCTCCAGATCGCTTACGCCAAGGCGAAGGCCGGTATGGGCCAGGCGCATGAAAAGCTGTTCCGCAGCCTTGAGCAGCGTCTCGACGCGATGGTCTACCGCGCGGGATTTGCGCCGACCATTTTCGCGGCGAAGCAGTTCGTGAACCACGGCCACATCCTCGTCGACGGCAAGCGGGTCGACCGCTCCAGCTATCAGCTCAAGGAGGGGCAGACCATCTCCATCGACGCGGCCAAGTCCCCCGCGATCGCCGAGATCGCGAAGAAAGGCAACGCGACGATTCCGCCGTACATGGAGGTCGATCTCGAGAACCTCAAGGCGACTCTGACCCGCGCGCCGCAGCTGGAAGAGATTCCGGTCAGCGTGAAGATCATGAGCGTCATCGAATACTACGCCCGTTAATCGATCAGCAGAGTGTTCGGAAAAGCCGGCCCCGCGGAGGCCGGTTTTTTTGTGTCCGGTTTCCGGCGGAACGGTTTTCTTTTTCTCCGGGAATTGAAAAGAGAGCGAAACACAATTATATTATAATAATCGAATTTCGTCCGTTGCAACAACCGGGGGGCGCTGTGGCCGATACCGTTCAGAACCGTTTGATCCGGGCCCGCTGGGCGCTGGAGTTCCTGTTTGCAGAGCCGGGGAGAGACGGCTCCGGGGCGGAATTTGCCGCTGATTCCCTGCCGGAATGTCTGAATGCGCTCTTCTCGCCGGAGCAGCGCATTGCGTATGCGAACCTGATCTACCGGAAATTCGGGGAGATCCCGCTGGAATCCCGGCTGGCTTCGCTGTTGTTCGATTTTTTCATCGAGAACCGGATTCTGCCGAAAGAGCTCGAGGCGGGGGAGTGGAGCGACGGCTGCCGGTTTCTGCTCGACGCCGCGCGTGATCTGTGGAGCGGCATCGCGGCGGTGGCGCGCGAACTCGCGAAACAACCGAAAAAGGTGTTCCCCGATGCGCTCGATTACTTCGCCGCTCTACCGGTTCCGACGGGGAAAGTCGAGCAGCAGCGGGAATCTCTGGCAAAGGTGATCCTCGCGGCGGACCGTTTCCGGCAGTCCCGGATGTTCCGTTACTGGAACGGACGTTTCTTTGAGACGAAATTCGACTCGATCAAGCCGCTCGACCGCTTTTTCGGATTTCCGAGCGTGCGCGCACAGTTTCTGGACCACTTCCGCAAATTCGCGGAGGGGAAGAGCAATCTGCCGCTGCTCGTGAACAGCCTGCCCGGTCACGGCAAGACCAGCATGATTCTCTCCTACGCCTACGCGGAGCCGGAACTGGTCATCATTCTGCCGGAACCGGTGACGCTCGAGAGCGGCTGGAATGAACTGGTCGAACCGCTGGCGGCGCGGCCGGATCACCGGTTCGTGCTTTTCTTCGACGACATCGATCCGCGTGAAACGAACTGGTTTCACTTCCGCACGAACGTCGGCGGGGCGTTTTCGCTGCCGGAGAACGTCATGCCGGTGCTTTCGGCAAACTACGAGTTCCCGGCGAATATTCTCTCGCGCGGACGGCGGATCTCGTTCCCGCTTTTCGATGAGCTGCGCTGCTGCGAAATGGTGGAGGATTTTCTTGCGACGTTCGGCGTGAGACACTACCACCGCAATCTGATCTCGCAGATCGCAGCGGACTACACCGAGGAGTTCGGACAGAAAAAGTTCACGGAGCTCTCGCCGCGCAGCCTCGTCCGCTATCTCTCCGGCTACGAACATGACCGCAACAAACGGCGCACGATCGTCGAACTCGCCTCCGGGCCGATGGTCACGCGTCCGGATGCACAGCTTTTCTACGAATTCAACATCGAACTGATGCGCTCCCTCTACGGGGAGGAGCATATCAAACGGCTGCTCAAGGAGCGGCTGGACGATCTGGGTCGTGGATGATTTCCCAACCAACCAACATGAGGTTTTGAACATGAACGAATGGATTGAACGCAACATCGAATACACGCTCGTGGACGCCCCGAGCCAATTCTCCATCGACTTCGCCGGAATGAAGTTCCAGAAATCCGATCTGGAAGCGCTCCAGCCGAAATTCGAGCGCGCCGCCCGCGAAATGGCCCGCATCGAAGCCGGCGAGATCAAGAACCCCGATGAACACCGCAAAGTGACCCACTTCTCGGATCGCAAGAAGTATCCAGCGAGCGAACTTTTCGCCTCGGTCGAGGCGTTCGCCGAGGAGGTTCGCTCCGGCCGGATCAAAGGCGAAACCGGCAGAAAATTTGAGGCGGTCGTGGTTAACGGCATCGGAGGCTCGGCGCTCGGTCCGCAGTTGATGCAGTTCGCGATCAACGGCCCCTACTGGAATGAAAAAAGCGACGCGAAGCGGAACGGCTATCTGAAGATCTACTTTCTCGACAACACCGATTCGGCCGAATTCGCCGATCTCGTCGAGGTGATGGATCCGGAAGTGACGCTGCATCTCGTCATCAGCAAGTCCGGCGGCACGCAGGAGACGAAGAACAACATGATCGCGATGGAGTCGCTCTACGCCGCGAAGAAACTCTCTTTCCCGAAGCACGCCGCCGCGATCACGATGAAAGACAGTGAACTCGACCGCCATGCGCGCGGCAACAACTGGCTCGCGGTCTTCGAGATGGCCGAGTCGATCGGCGGACGTACGAGCGAAACGAGCATCGTCGGCCACGTTCCGGCAGCGCTGACCGGCGTGAAGTTCGGACGGTTCCTCGAGGGCGCCTGCCGCATGGACGAGTGGACCCGCACAGCCGATCCTCTGAAGAATCCCGCCATGATGCTCGCGGCGATGTGGTACATCGCGGGCAAGGGCAGGGGCGACCGGAATATGGTGATCGTCCCCTATTCCGACCGGCTGATCCTGCTGTCCCGCTACATGCAGCAGCTCGTGATGGAGAGCCTCGGCAAGGAGCTCGATCTCGATGGCAAGGTCGTGCATCAGGGACTTAACGTCTTCGGCAACAAGGGCGGCACGGATGCGCACGCATTCATTCAGCAGCTCAACGACGGCCGCGACGACTTCTTCGCGACTTTCATCGAGGTGCTCAAGGACGCAGAAAAGCTCCCGATCACGGAGTCGACCGACATGGGTACCTATCTGCACGGCTTCCTCGAGGGGCTCTCGGCCGCGCTGCGCGGCAAGGGTCGGCAGGTCATCACGATTCGCGTCCCGCAGGTGACTGAGTACGAACTCGGCATGCTGATCGCACTCTACGAGCGTGCGGTTGCGATCTATGCCGAGTTCATCAACATCAATGCGTTCCACCAGCCCGGCGTGCAGAACTACAAGCTCGCCGCGAAAGGGGTGCTCGCACTGCGCGAAAAACTCCATGCGAAACTCGCTGAACTCGGCGGAGTGACCGGCAGCGCGATCGAGATCGCCGAAAAGGCCGGCTGTCCGGACGAAGCGGTCGAGATCGGCGGACTGCTCGACAAGGCCGCGGTCAACTGCCCGAAAGTCTCGCGCGAATTCTGCGCGAAATCGAATCAGTGGATCTACACCGTGAAATAATCGGACAGGAAAGATCACACAGAACGCGGCGGGGAAACCACTCCGCCGCGTTTTTTCATTTTATTCGGCGCTGCGGCGGCAACGGCAGTGGACGAGATGGTCGTTGACGTAGCCGACCGCCTGCAGATGCGCGTAACAGATCGTCGTCCCGAAGAAGCGGAAGCCGCGCTGTTTCATATCTTTGCTGATCGCGTCCGAGAGCGGTGTCGAGGCGGGGAGTTCCGCCAGCGTTTTCCAGTGATTCACGACCGGTTTCCCGTTTGGCAGAAAGCGTTTCAAGTAGGCGCAGAAGCTGCCGAATTCCCGCTGCACTTCGAGGAAGCACTTCGCATTGGAGACGGCCGCCCGGATCTTTGCTCGATTGCGGATGATGCCGGGATCCTGAAGCAGCCGTTCGACATCCGCTTCCGTAAACGCCGCTACTTTCTCCGGGTCGAAGTTGGCGAATGCTTTCCGATAGTTTTCGCGGCGGCGCAGGATCGTGATCCAGCTCAGTCCCGCCTGTGCCGATTCGAGCGTCAGAAATTCAAACATCGTGCGGTCGTCGGTGACTTCGCGCCCCCACTCTTCGTCGTGATACCGTTCGTAAAGCGGGTCGCCGACGCACCAGCCGCACCGGTCCGCATCCTCTTTCCAGTTCATGATTCCGCCTCCGTCATTTCGTTCCGCCGGGAAAGATAACCCGGAAAACGTCGAAAGTCAACGTCTCTCCGTTTTTTTGCCGGAAATTTTCCGGTGAAACTGGCAATCCGCTCCGCGAACGGATATAGTAGACCGGTATTTGACATGACCAACCAATGAGGGAGTCCGCAATGAAAGAGGAACCGCAGGTTTTCAAAGGGAGCTGGATCACCACGGCGCAATTCAGCGACCTTGTCGTGCAGAATGTGTTTCACCGCCAGCTGGACCGGTCGTCGCTGCCGGAGATCGATCCCGAACTGCAGAATCGGCATATCCTGTTCCGGAGGAAGTTCACGCTCGACCGGATCGATTCCGCCGAGATCCGCATCTCCGCCGACGACTATTACAAGCTTTACGTGAACGGCGCGTTCGTCGCGCAGGGGCCGGCGGCCGGTTACTCGTTCCACTACTTTTACAATCGGATCGACATCGCCCGATTCCTGCGTCCCGGCGAAAATACGATCGCGGTCCACACTTACTATCAGGGGCTCATCAACCGGGTCTGGGTCAGCGGTGACCGGCAGCACGGGCTGCTGCTCGATCTTCTGGTCAACGGCGAGACGGTAGTCGCGTCGGACGAGAGTTTCCGCTGCCGGGTGCACTCAGGATTCTCCGCCGCAGGGACGGCGGGATATCAGACGCAGTTCATGGAGCGGTACGACGCCGCTTCCCCGGAGGTCGGCTTCGAGCAGCCGGCATTCGACGATTCGGCATGGGAGTTTGCGAAGCGGCGGAAGCATGCCGAATATCAACTCTTCCTCCAGCCGTCGAAACAGCTCGAATTCGAGGAGATCGCCCCGGTTGGAGTGACGAAAAATGCAACCGGATATCTCATCGATTTCGGCGGAATCTTCGTCGGCAGTCTGACGTTCCGCGCAGCCGGAAAGCGCGGCGACGAGATCGAAATGCGGTTCGCACAGGAGCTCAATAAGGACGGCTCCGCCCGGTACGAGCTGCGCGCGAACTGCCGCTACGTGGAGTATTTCAGACTTTCCGGCGGGAATGACACACTCAATCAGTTCGATTACAAGAGCTTCCGTTACGTGGAACTTCTGCCGCCCCCCGGCTGTGAGATCGAGCCGGATTCGCTGCGGCTTCTGGCGCGGCACTATCCGTTCACGCTGCGGGCCGCCTGCAACCGCAGTGATGAGAAATCGCTGGCGGTCTGGAAGCTGTGCGTCGATTCGCTGCACTACGGCGTACAGGAGGTGATTCAGGACTGCATGGAGCGCGAGAAAGGATACTACCTCGGGGATGGCTGTTACAGTTTGCTCGCATACTGTCTGCTCACGCGCGATTACACCCTTATGGAGAAGTTTTTCGACGACTTTTTGCGCACCTCGTTCGTGAACCGGGGACTCATGACCTGCGCGGCATGTTCGTTCATGCAGGAGATCGCCGAATATCCGCTCATCATGTTCACGCTGCTGCTGGAATACTGCTGTCTCACGGGAAATCGGGAGTACGTTCGCGAACGGTATGCCGCCTTTGTCGACATTCTCGACTTCTACCGGGAGGAGTACGCCGACGCGGACGGACTGCTGAACCATCTCGACAAGTGGTGTGTAGTCGAGTGGCCAGCGAATGTGCGCGACGGCTACGACGTCGATCTGACCGAGGGAAAACGGTGCGATACGCGGCACAATGTGATCAACGCCTACTACATCGGCGCGATCAAATCCCTGAACCGGGTGGCGGAACTGATCGGGGAAAAGCCCTGCATGGACCCCGCCCCGCTGGAAGCGGCGTTCATCAAGGCGTTTTACGATCCGGAAGAGCAGTTGTTCCGCGACAGCGACGTGTCGGCGCACATCAGCCTGCCGGGCAACGTCTACGCCGCGTTTTACGAGCTGTTTCCGGATCGGGCCGGCGTCGAAAAGACCATCGCGATGATCCGGGAGAAGCGGCTCACGCAGAGTCTCTTCTTCGAGACGTTTCCGCTGCTGGCTTTCCTGACCCGCGAGGGGGAGGAGGCGCTCGTGCACGATCTCCTGACCGAT
This sequence comes from uncultured Victivallis sp., assembly GCA_944389935.1. Taxonomy (GTDB): domain Bacteria; phylum Verrucomicrobiota; class Lentisphaeria; order Victivallales; family Victivallaceae; genus Victivallis. The sequence goes on along the minus strand of CALXOE010000001.1, from coordinate 103,427 downwards.
CGGGATGCCTGGCTGCGCATGATCGGCGAAGGGGCGACCCGCACGTTCGAGGGGTGGTACAGGGATTTGAAGTGGAACACTTCGCTGTTCCATCTGACCCTGACGCTCGGGGCGCTGTTCCTCACGGATTGGGATATCCGCGGCATCCTGCGGTTTCCCGCCGGGCGTTGAGTCACTCCACGCCGAGCGTCGCTCCGATTTTTCCGGCGGCGTCGAATCTGGCGGCGAACACCCGCTGCGAACTGCGCACTCCGGCAAGTTCGCACTCCTTGTCCGTTTTCGAGAATCCGACGATGGCGCCGGAGCCGTCCGCGAATGTGAGCCGGACGCCATGCGCGGTGGCGCTGTCGAGTTTCTCGACCCGGGGGATTCGGTTTTCTTCGCCGGCTCTGCCCGGCAGAAGAACCGAGATGAGATCCATCGACGTCGCGGGCGCCGGTGCGGAGGCGACGCAGTGCCACTGTTCGGGCCAGAGTTTCTCCACGTCCTTGTGGCCGCGCGCGTTGATGATCGGAATCGGGAATTTGTCGAACGAGTGGAATTTCCACGGCGAGTCGGCGAAGAATTTCACTTTCAGGAACGCCTTGTCCATCCGGATGGTGACGCTCTGATCCGCTTCATCGACCGTTCCCGGCCGGACCGCGTGCATATTGTATTCAAATACGTGCGGCTCCGGGGCGGAATTTTCGTCCCGGATCACGAAGATTCCGGGGCGGACGTGGACGATGGTCCGCAGCGAGCGGTCCAGTTCGCGATAGGCACGGGAGGCGTCGCCGACTGCGAGATCGAAATCCTTTCCGGTTGAGAACTTCGTGATCGCTCCCACCGCTTCCGGGCTGCGGAACTGCCCCTTGCCGCCGTCGAATGTGATTCCCCAGCGCGACCTGGTCTGCTGCATCCACCCGGTGTGGTGCGGTGAACCATAGAAGTCGTAATGTCCGCTCGAAATGGCCAGCGGCTCCGAATACGCTTCGAGCATGATGCAGTTCTGCGACTGGTGATGGTGGGACTGCACCCCCATCGGATTGGATTGGAAGAGCAGCCCGATGTCATTGTCGAAATTCCCCATGTCGGTTCGCATGGCGACGAACCCGATCCCCTTGAAATAACGGGCGGGCGGGAGTTTGGCAAGATCAGGTTTTCCGAGTTTGTCGTACTCCGGGAGCAGATTGTTGATCTGATTCCAGCGGCCGAGTTTGAGATCGAGCGCCGGCGCGAGGAAGTCGGGGTTGTTGAGGCAGGCGGCGAAATCACGCAGCACCATCGCCTGATAACGCGGGTTGGCGTCATCGCCGAAACAGGCCTGTTTCGAGCGCCCGGGCCAGCCGTACAACACGTAGTATGGGGTATTCTGCCAGAACGGTTTTTTCCCGGCGTCGATTCCGGTGGCGGTGCGCAGGTCGGTTACGAGCCGCAGCGCGTTGACCAGATAATAGGCCCAGTAACCGGGACCCTCGTTCCAGCCTCCGTCGCTCTCCGCCCAGCTCGGGAAATGCGCCCAGAACATCTGCAGACCGTAACGATACTCCTCCCAGAGTTCCGGATGCTCCGGGTAAAAAGCCATCGCCGCCTGCGTCATGTAGACGACAAAGCTGTGAGTGTGGCTCTCATAAGGGTTGTTGTCCATTGGCTTACGGCGCAGATACTCGTAGTTTTCCCGGATGCGCGCCAGCAGAGTTTTCTCGATCTCCGTACGTTCCTCCGGGGTGTACAGGTCGTAGGTCCAGTCATAGGCCCATGCGCCCTGTGACATGATGCTGCGGGCCGGCTCGTCGTTGTGGAAAATGGAGGTCGATCCTTTCGGGTCCCAGCTGAAGAAGTATTTCACGCGCCGTTTGGCTTCATTGCCGTAGAGCGGGTCGCCGGTCAGGAGGTAGAGCAGGGCGAAACTCTCCATTCTTGCCATATCGGGCCGGGTCGTGGAGTAGATCTTCGTGTACATCTCACTCCATTTGGGATCGTCCCGCGGCGGCAGGAACGGCGGTTCCGGCACCAGTTCGCGCCCGATGTGTTCGGCCATGGTTTTCTTCAGGTTTTCCGTCACCGCTTTGAGGTCGCCGTTCGCGGCTCTTTTCCGGAACGCCGGGAGCTGTTCGGCGGTGATGGAGAGGCGGGGATGGGTCTTCGGCAGCCGGGCGGTCATCTGTTCCCGGGTCGGAAACGGAAATTCGGGCAGGCCCGGGCGCATTTCAAAGCGCCTGGTTCTGCTCCAGACGGTTTTGTCCGGGAGTTCCACGCCGTAACGCCAGTACCAGATGCCGGGTTCGAGGACGGTTTCCGGAATCTCGGTGTGGATCTTCAGTCCGGTTCGGCGGACCGTATCGGTTGAACGGAATGAGGGATCCCGGGAGTATTCCAGGGAATAGCTGATCTTGTCCGGACTCCATCCCGTCGCGGGCAGCCAGCAGAACGGGGTCGGATTCAGTTCCGGTTTCGAGCCGTCCGCCGGCTGGTAAGGCAGATTGACGCGGAAAACCGGTTCGCGGTCGATTCCGAGACGTGCCGCTTCGGTATCTCCGGCTACGGCACTCTCCGGTTCCGTGCTCCCCGCGGAGAGACACAGCGCCGTCATCGCCGCCGCCGCAGAGAGAAAGAGTCTGTTCATCATAAAATTCCCCGCTTTTCTTCAGTACATGCGTCCAAGGTAGAAGAGCTGTGCGTTTTTGTTGCTCCAGTCGAATGTCGGCAGATAGCCGCGGTAAAACTCGACGTGTCCGTCCAGATATCCGACGTTCCGCGCTTCGCCGTGCGGATTCGGCAGCAGTTTGCCGTCAGAATTCCGGTCGTTCGGAGTCTGTACGAGCTTGTAGCGGCTCAGCTGCCAGTACCCCTCGGAGAAGAGGAATGTCTTGCTCGCGTTCCGAAAATTGGTGATTTTGCCGCACGGCTCAAAGGAACCGGCCAGATAAACTCCCGCTCCGCTGTCTGAACTGCTGTTGATGCCGTAGCTTCCGCGCACATTGCCGAGAGCATCCCACCCGTTTTCATCGTAGCTCTCCCGCGTGACCGACGGGCAGGAGAAGATTTTGGGATAGACGACTTCGCCCCCCTCCGCCCCGAGATTCTGCAGGTTTGAGAGCCCCATATACGGTCCGAGCAGATTGTACCAGCCCCAGACTTTCGACCATTTGACGCCGAATCCCGCCGGAACGATCAGATCATTCGCGTCTCCCGAATACATCTGGGCAGCCATACCGATCTGCTTGAGATTTCCGCTGCAGCTCGACTGCCGCCCTTTTTCGCGCGCCTGCTGCAGCGCCGGCAGCAGCATCGATGCCAGAATTGCGATGATTGCAATCACCACTAGGAGCTCGATCAATGTAAAGCGCCCGACTGTTTTCCGGATCTGTTTTCCCATACAAAATTCCTTTCCGTTGATTGAGTTTTCTTCCGAAATCCGATTGTGCATCTTGATACTTTTCTACGGTCCCTGATTCGCTCTCATTGAGCTGTTCCGGCCCGTTTTTTGTTTTCATCCCTTATTATACTGAAAGCGGTGTAAATGTACAATAATGAAAAATTCAGAAAAATGATACTTTTCTCATTTCTGTCAAAAAAAAGAGGATTCGTGTCAATTTTCTGACAATTTCATCATTGTAGATTCCCGGATATTTCGCTATAATAAAAGCGACAAACTCATGAAACCAAATCCGGGATGAAAGAGAGAAAATGAAACATGGTCCGACGGAAAACACCGTCACCGCTCCACGTATCTGGCGGGTCGGGACACTGACTTATACGGCGGCCGGGATTGCGATTCTGTTCGGCTGGCTGCTCTGGGGAGATTTTGCCTGGTCGCTCAAGGAGCGGGCTGCCGCGAGCGTCGCGACGCTGATGATCAAGTCGTTCAAGGTGTCGGATTTTCTCTACGGACTCATCATTCTGACGATTCCGAATATCACGAACATCATTCTGGTTCCGATCGTGAGTTACCGGTCGGGCCGGCATCGCGGGCGGTGGGGTCGCCGGATTCCGTATCTCTGGTTCACGACTCCATTTGTGACGGTCGGAATGCTCGGGATCGGGGCGGCGCCGTTTCTCGGGCGGCTCATCAGTGAGGGACTCGGGCCGGATTTCTGCAGTTACCGGACGGCGGCGCTGACGGTGTTCTGCGTATTCTGGTTCATGCTCGACTTCGGAACGACTCTTGCGAACGGTATTTTCGTCGCTCTGGTCAACGACGTGGTACCCCGGGAATTCCTCGGGAGATTCTTCGGGCTGTTCCGGGCGATGAGCCTGATTGCCGGGATTCTCTTCAATTATTATTTGTTCGGGATAGCGGAGCAGAACTTCTTCCTGATTTTCGCGGGACTGGCGGTCGTCTATGCGGCGGGGTTCGTCACCATCTGTCTCAAGGTGAAAGAGGGGGAGTATCCGGCCGTGGTAGCCGAGGAACAGACGCATCGCGGGGTGGTTGCGGCGACAAAGCGGTATTTCGTCGAATGTTTCGGGCATTCGTTCTACCGTTGGGTGATTCTCGCTTACGTGACCTGCGGGCTTGCGAACATCCCTTTCAACGCCTACGTGATTTTCTATGCCGAAAGCATCGGAGTGGATATGGATGATGTCGGAAAATATCTGGCTTACACCTATCTGATATCGTTGGCACTGAGTTATTTTCTCGGGATGCTGGCCGACCGGTTTCACCCGATCCGGACCGGGCTGGTGTCGATTTTCCTGTACGGAATCGTGTCGCTCTGCGGGATTTTCTTCATCCGGGGGCAGCTCTCCTTTGCGATCATCATGATTCTGCACGGGGTGGTGACGGGCAGTTACTTTACGCTGAGCGCCTCCTATGCGCAGAAGCTGTTTCCGCGGGAGCTGTTCGCGCAGTTCAATTCCGCAATGGCGATTATCGTCGCACTGAGCTGGGTGTTCGTCTCGACGGTTGTCGGCGGAATTCTGGATTTGAGCGGACACTGCTATGAACTTGTCTGGTATGCGGGGGCTTTGTTTTCCTTTCTCGGAATTGCATTTCTGCTGGTGGTATACAGAAAATATCAGGCTCTGGGCGGTGACGCCGGATATCAGGCGCCCGCGGTGCGGATGGAGGAATCATGAAAATCGTCACGATCGGCGCGGGCGCGCATGCGGCCCTGACGCATGGACCGGCTCTGGCGGCGATCGCCGCGCGGGAGCCGGATCTGGAACTGGCTGCCGTATGCGACATCCGGCGCGGGAGGGCGGAACAGTTTTCCCGGCAGTTCGGTTTCCGGCGGGTTTATACGGATTATGAGGAGATGCTCGACCTCGAGCAGCCGTCCGGTGTGACGCTGCTCGTGTCGGAAGCCATGACCGCCGAGATCGGCAGTGCGATTCTCCGGCGCAACATCCCGCTTCTGCTGGAAAAACCCCCGGGGAGAAATATACGTGAGCACAATCTGCTGCTGCAGGCTTACCGACTGCGGCGGACGCCTCATCTGGTCGCTTTCAACCGGCGTTACATGCCGCTGGTCACGCAGGCGCGCCGTCTCTGGCAGCAGCTGGTTCCTCCGGAGAAGCTCCAGAGTATTCGCTGCGATTTCTACCGCCACAACCGGCACGATCCGGATTTCTCAACGACGGCGATTCACGGGATCGATCTGGTCGCTTTTCTTGCGGATGCGTCGTATACGGAATCGAGAATTCAGCTGCAGCGAAACCAGGCCGGTGAATGCACGACGCTTTCGCTGTGGTGCGAGATGAGCGGGAACATCTGTACGCAGTTTCTGTTCTGCCCGCAGTCTGGCTGCAGTTTTGAGCGGATTCACATGGTTTCGGAGCATTACGCCATGACACTGGAACTGCCTGCCCTGGGGACAAGCGATATTCCCGGCAGGATCGTGCTCTACCACAAGGGTCGTCTGCTGCGCGAAATCCCGATGGCGGGCGCAGCCGGAGAGGATGAGTCGTTCCTCCTGGGTGGGTTCTATCACGAAAACCTCGCCTTTGTTGAGATGGTGAGGCGCGGGCAGTTCAATCCGGCGAACGCGGATCTGGAACGTGTTGTTTCCACCGTGCGGGTGACGGAGATGGTCAGCCGTGCGATTTTCGCCCCGGTCGCGGCGGTTCAGGTCGGGTCCTGACCGGGAGAGAGTTGTTTCCGGTACTCATGCGGCGTCATGCCGGTGGTCGCCTTGAAGATTCGCGCGAAATAGTTGTGGCGGGAGAAACCCGCCTTGCCCGCGATATCGGCGATGCTGAGCCGGGTTCGCTGCAGCAGATCTTTCGCATATTCGAGCCGGTAGTTCCGGATCAGGCGGCCGATGGAGTAGCCGGTTTCCCGGGCGAAGAGGGTGTTCAGGTAGTTGGGGTGCATCTGCAGTTCCTGAGCCAGATAGTTGACGCTGAATCCGGTCAGATTGAAGTTCATCTCCACGAGTTTGTGGATGTTTTCCACGATGGACGAACGGGAATCGCTCTGCAGTCGCGGGATTCGGCTGTCGGTATCCATAACGAGGCTGAATCCGGTCAGCCAGAGTTTGAAGAAGCTGCTGGTGGCATCGAAGAGCGAGCCGGTATTTCTCTCGTCCGGGCCGGAGAGCTTGAATTCACGCCGGCTTTCGTTGTAGTAGTTTTCAGCCTGACGGTGGAGGCGCTGGAATCCAGAGGCTTCGAGGTCGGTCAAAGATTTGATGATGAAGTCGCGCGTATCGCTGCCGTCGCTGAGGGTTTGCAGCGGAAAGAGCCCGTAGTTTCCCTCCGCGTCCCGGAAACGCCAGATGCAGGAGGTGTGTTCCACTCCGGTTTCCGCGTTCGGAATGAACAAGTGCGGCACGTTCGGGTTGATGAATACCAGATCCCTCTGCTTGAGGAAGATCGGCTGCGAACTTGTCGTCCCTGCCGACGGCCGGCTGACTTATACCGTCCGCCTGACGCCGGGATCGACGCGCGAGATTCCTCCCGGAGTCATCTCGCCCGGGACGGCCGAATCGTGGACGGCGCTGCAGGTGCTGCCGGAATACGCCGTGAAAGAGGGGAGCGGATGGGAAGTCCGGGTCCGCCCGGTCCGCAGCCGTGCTCCGGAGAGAAACTGGAAAAGCGGCGGAATCGCCGTCTGCCGCGATGAGCGGAATTATTTTCTCTTCTCTTTCTGCGAAGCACCGGGGGTGAACGGCCGCCGTTTTCTCGAGCTCAAGCAGCAAAAGGCCGGGCGCTGGGGAGCCGTTGACGGCATTGCCCCCGGTGAACACCGCGCCGAGTTCCGCTGGGAATACGGCACGGACTATCGGATGAGCATCGCTGTGTCCGCGCAGGCCGTGACGGGAATTCTCCACACGTTGGATGGAGCTGAGGTTGCGAGAGTCACAGTTCCGCGCACCGGGGAGGGGGAGGCCGTGGCTTCCGGGAATGCGGCGCTGTATGTCTCCGGACTTCAGATCTTTTTTTCCGACATGAAGCCGCTGCATTGATTTCCGGATGGATTTTCTCTCCTCTTTTTTTCCCGGTTTGCGTTGTTCGGATTTGATTTTCCGGCGCAAAGCACTATGTTGAAACATACATTTCCGGGAATCGCCCGTGGCGGGCTCCCGGGGAAGATGAGGAAGAAGAGGAGGAAACCATATGCGTTTATTTTATAAAATCGCTCTGGCGGTACTGCTGTGCGTGGTATGCGCGGCGGGACTTCCCGGGGCGACAGGGCTGTTCGGGACGCCGCTTGCAGACGACCCGATGCAGGCGCGTTTTTACCGCCTGGACAACGGAATCACGGTGGCGTTCTCGGTCAACCGCGAGACGCCGAACATCCGCGGCTGCATCGCGTTCCGGGTCGGTTCCGGGGACGATCCCGCCGACAAGACCGGGCTCGCGCACTATCTCGAGCATCTGCTGTTCAAGGGGTCCGAGCGGCTCGGGACGATCGACTTTGAGGCGGAGCGGCCGCTGCTCGAGCGGATCGAACAGCTCTACGACCGCCACGAGGCGAGTCGCGACCCCGATGAGCGGCAGGAGCTCTACCGCGAGATCGACCGCCTCTCGGCCGAGGCGGGGAAATATACCGTCCAGAACGAGTTCGTCCAGGCTGTCAACGCGATGGGCGGCAGCGGGCTCAACGCCTACACGAGCCTCGACCGGACGGTTTATTTCAACACATTTCCTGCCAATCAGCTCGAGAAATTCATCCGGCTTCAGTTCGACCGGTTCAAGAGTCCGGTTTTCCGCGGTTTCCACACGGAGCTCGAGACGGTGTTCGAGGAGTACAATCTCTATCAGGACCGCTCCGATGCGCGTTTTTCCCATCTGCTGCTCGGGGCGTTGTTTCCGAACCATCCATACGGTCGCCCGGTGATCGGCCTGCCGGAAGATCTGAAAAATCCGTCGCCGCGCCGCGTGATGGAGTTCTACCGTCGTTATTACGTGCCGGGCAACATGGTGATCGCGCTTGCGGGCGACTTCGATCCGGACGCGGCTCTGCGCATGATCGAGCAGACGTTCGGCACACTCCCTGCCCGTGAAGTGCCGTCCTCTACCCTGCCGGAGCTCGAACCGGTCGTGGGGGAGAGCGTCCACACGCTGGTCGCGCCGGAGAACGAACTCGGCGCGGTCGCCTGGCGGATCGTCAAGCCGACGCTGCGGGAGCTTGACCTGCTCGAACTCTCCGCGCGGGTTTTGTCGAACGGATCGGCCGGAATTTTCGACCAGAATCTGAACATCCCGCAGAAAGTCGCCGACTCCGGCGCGGGCAGCGGCGGCAAGCCCGGCGTCTACGGTTACCTGCTCGTGAGCGCGACCCCGAACTCCGGCGAATCCCCGGAACAGGCGCTCGAACTGCTCGACGCCGAGATCGAAAAGCTCAAACGCGGCGACTTTCCCGACTGGCTGCTCACAGCGATTCTCGACCACGCCGAGCTCGACCGATCCCGTTCGCTGCGGAACAACGATTTCCGCGCCGATCAGCTGCTCGACAGCTATCTCGAGCGCATCGACTGGCCCGACGCGGCGGGGACTCCCGCCCGCTTGAGATCGATCACGAAAGCTGAACTCGTCGAATTCGCGCGGACGCATTTCGGTCCGGACCGTCTGGTGTTTTTCCGGAAAAACGGACCGCTTGCGCCCGCCGAAAAACTCGCAAAACCGCCGCTTACGCCGCTCGTGACCGCGCAAGGACATTCGGCGTTTTTCCAGGAACTTGCGGCGATGGAGGTTTCGGAGATCGAGCCGGAGTTCCCCGATCTCGAAACGGAAGTTCAGCGTGACACAATCCGGGCTCACGGTGAATTTCGCTCTGATGACTCGAGCGGGCATGGGGGGCGAGACGTTGAACTCGATCTGGTTCGGAATTCCAGCGACAACTATTTCCAGCTGCGTTACCGCTTTGCGGTCGGCAGCCGCCACAACCGTCTGCTGCCGCTCGCCGGCGAGTACAGCGCAGTCGCCGGGACGGAACAGCGTTCCGCCGAGGCGCTGAAGCTCGAACTTTACAAACTCGCCGGTTCGGTGTCGATCGCCGTCGGCAGGGAGGAGACGGTCGTGACCCTCACGGGCCTCGCCCGGAATCTGCCCGCCATCGCCGGAATCGCGCACGAGATGCTGAGTTCCCCCGCCGTCAATCCCGACGCCCTGCGACGGCTCACCGGGAAGATCCTGCTCGAACGCAGGGCGGAAAAGGAGAATCCGGATTCGGTTCTGTTCTCGGGACTCCTCCCTTGCGTGCGTTACGGGGCGGAGTATCTGAAGCGATCCACCCTCTCCGCCGGAGAGCTCGAAAAGGTGGAGGCGGATGAGGTCACTTCGCTGTTGAGGAGGTTGACCGGTTTCCCGGTCCGCGTCGACTACTACGGCCCGGAATTGCCGGAACTCCGGCGCATCGCCGCGAGGCTCATCCCGCCGTTGCCTCCGTCGGAGGAGAGGAATCCTCCGCCTCCGCTGCGGCCTGTGGAGCAGCCGATCACGGCTCCGGCGGTCTATTTTGTACACGTCCCGAACGTCAGCCAGTTGAGACTGCTCTATCTTGCCGATGGGGCGCGGTTCAATCCCGACAATGTCGGCGTGCGGTTTCTTTTCAACCGTTACTACGGCGGCGGCATGGCGTCGGTCACGTTCCGGAAGCTGCGCGAGTCCAATTCGCTCGCATACAGCTGCTATTCGAGTTATGTGACTCCGGAGGAGCCGACGGAGAGACACTTTTTCATGATCTATCTTTCGACGCAGGCCGACAAGCTCGCGGACGCGATGAAAGCGGTCGCCGCGATGGGATTCCCCGTCGATCCGGCCGCGATTGAGAACAGCCGCGATACGCTGCTGAAATCGCAGGCCGCCGAGCGTTGGCACGATGAGGCGCTCCTGGATCTGGCGGAGAACTTCCGGAAGATGAAGCTCCCCCCGGATTACCGGGAGGTGACTTACCGGCAGCTTCAGAGTGTTTCCGCGTCCGATCTTCAGGAGTTCTACCAAAGCGAGATCGAGCCGCGGCCTCGTGCCCTCCTCGTAGTCGGCGATGCGGATAAAGTTGACTGGAAAGCGCTCGAAATGTTCGGACCGGTCACGCGGCTGTCGGTCGACGAGATTTTCCCGCGTTGAAACTCCGCAGTTCACACACATCTCCCCGCCCGCAGGCGGGGAGGTCACCGGATCGCATCGAAATAGTAGTAGGCGAGTGTCGCCAGCGCCGCAGCCAGAATCAACGTCAGCAGCAGCAGCACGATCAGCCGGTTGCGTCCGAGGAACATTCCGGCATGTTTCAACGGGGAGGCGTTTTCCGCTTTCGGCACATAGCCGGTCTGGAATGCGAAAATATCTTCCCGCAGCTCCGCAACGCTCTGATATCGGTTATCCGGGTTGAGCGCCATCGCTTTCTGGCAGATCGCCTCGAGGGCGGCAGGAACATGCCGGTCATCGGGAGCGGCCGCCCCCGGCGGTGCAATTTCCCCTGAGACGGTCCGCCGCAGAATCTCTTCCATCGGAAGTGCCGCAAGCGGATTGCTCAATGTAAGCATCGCATAGAGAATCCCGCCGAGCGCATAGATGTCCGAGGCAAAACCGACCGGGTGTTCGTGCGTGATCCGGATCTGCTCCGGCGCCATATACCCGGGCGTCCCTTTTACATGCCCGTTCGCATCGACGTCCTCGACGTTCGGAGAGGCGACGGGGGAATCCGGATTCAGCGAGCGCGCCAGACCCCAGTCGAGCACCAGCACTTCGCCGTATTCGCCGATGTTCACATTTTCCGGCTTGAGGTCAAGATGGCAGATCCCCTGTGAATGCGCAAACTCGATCGCGTTGCAGATCCGGATGAACACCTGAAGCAGCCGAAGCTGGCTGAAACGATGAACCGTCTCAGGATCCTCTTTCTTGAGCCGGCGCAGCACCGATGCGAGCGATTGACCATGCAGGAATTTCATCGTGAAAAACGGCGAGCCGGAACTGTCGACCCCGAGATCGTGCACCGGCACGATATTCGGATGCTCCAGCTGCGCCGTGAGTTTCGCTTCGCGCACGAACCGCTCGAGGTCCGCGCGCGGCCGCTCCCGGAAATCCGGCATGATCGCCATCGCGACTTCACGGCCGGTATCGGAATCGAATACCAGCAGCACGCTCTTCATCCCGCCGAATCCGATGCTCCGGAGAAACTTGTAGCGCTCCTGCGGCTTGATCGGCAGCGTCGCAAAAATATCCCGGTCGTCCCGGTGCCCCGCCGACGGGGCGTTTACGCTGATGACCTGCGTCTTGAGATCAACCGAACGAGACATCTGTAATGATTATCCTCTGGTCAGCCCTGGGCTTTCTTCATCACCCGGCGTGTGACCGGTTTGACCGTGTCGGAGAGCAGCTTCGGCGCAGTTTCTCCGCGCACGGCGTCCGCATCGATCACGCACCGCGTAACTCCCTCGGCGGATGGCGCTTCAAACATCACATCGGTCATGAGTTCCTCCAGAATCGCACGCAATCCGCGCGCGCCCGTTCCGCGCTGCACGGCCTTGTCGGCCAGCGCGATGAGCGCATCATCCGTGAATTCCAATGTGACGCCCTCCATCGCAAGCAGCCGCTGATACTGGCGGATCAGCGCGTTCTTCGGCTCCTTCAGAATCCGGATGAGGTCGTCCCGATCGAGCGGCTCGAGCGAGGTCACAACCGGCAGCCGGCCGACGAATTCCGGAATCAGCCCGAACCGGATCAGATCTTCCGGCTCGCACTTGGAATAGGGATTCTTCTCGAGATTTTCAGCCGCTTTTTCCGCCTTTTCCGCCTCGTCGTCGATGAGCCGCTTGAAGCCGAGCACCTGCTTGCCGCAGCGGCGCTGGATGATCTTGTCGAGTCCGACGAACGCCCCGCCGCAGATGAACAGAATGTTCGATGTGTCGATCCGGATGAACTCCTGCTGCGGATGTTTGCGTCCGCCCTGCGGCGGCACGTTCGCAATCGTCCCCTCGAAAATCTTCAACAGCGCCTGCTGCACCCCCTCGCCCGAGACATCGCGCGTGATCGAGACATTTTCCGTTTTGCGCGCGATCTTGTCGATCTCATCCACGTAGATGATGCCGATCTGAGTCCGGTCGATATCGTTCCCGGAAGCCTGATAAAGCCGCAGGATGATGTTCTCGACATCCTCGCCGACATACCCCGCCTCGGTCAGCGTCGTCGCGTCGCAGATCGCGAACGGCACGTCGAGCAGCCTGGCAAGCGTCCGCGCAAGCAGCGTCTTGCCGCTGCCGGTCGGCCCGAGCAGCAGAACGTTGCTCTTGTCGAGCTCGACATCCTTGAACAGCTCCGCATTCGCCTTGCTGTGGACTCCCGCCTGGGTCTGCAGGCGTTTGTAGTGGTTGTGAACCGCCACGGCAAGAACCCGTTTCGCCCGTTCCTGGCCGACGACATAGGCGTCGAGTTCCGCCTTGATCGCCGCCGGCGTCGGCACCTTGAGTCCGAGCACGGGCGGAACGTTCCGCTTCGCCTGTTTCTCCTGGCAGAGGGCTTCGTAGCCGTTGCGGAGGCAGTTCGAGCAGATCGCGAGTCCCTCGTAGCCGCTCGGAGCAAAAATCACCTGCGGTTCGTCTCCCTCGCGCGCTCCGCAGAAAGCGCACATGAGTTTATTGTCGTTGCCGCGTTTTCCTGCCATGGCTCGTTACTTCTCCTGAGAGGGTTTGGACACCACCTTGTCGACGATGCCGTATTTGACCGCCTCTTCCGCGCCCATGAAGAAATCGCGTTCGGTGTCCTTTTCGATCTTTTTGATCGGTTGTTTCGTGTGCGAGGAGATGATGCCGTTCAGCATCGATTTCAGACGCAGAATCTCTTTCGCCTGAATGTCGATGTCGGCGGCGGTCCCCTGCGCCCCGCCCCAGGGCTGATGGATCATGATCCGGCTGTTCGGCAGTGCGAACCGCTTGCCAGCCGCTCCGGCACAGAGCAGAACCGCCCCCATCGAAGCGCACTGACCGACGCAGTAGGTCTTCACATCGCAGGAAAGAATCTGCATCGTGTCGTAAATCGCGAGTCCGGCCGTGACCGAACCGCCGGGGCTGTTGATGTAGAGATCGATGTCTTTCTTCGGATCCTCCGCCTGCAGAAACAGCAGCTGGGCAACCACGAGATTCGCGACATCGTCATCGATCGGCGTTCCCAGAAGAATGATCCGGTCTTTCAACAGCCGGCTGTAAATATCGAAAGCTCTTTCGCCCTGACCGGTCTGCTCGACCACCATGGGAACCAGAAAAGAGTTGGCTTTCATTCTGTCACCTCGTCTTGTTGTTTGATTGACGCTTGCAGTTACTCCGGCGCGTCGCCGCGCCCTCCTCAAAAAAATCCCTTCAAACACAGAAAGAGCCGCGTCGGGCCGCCCTGTTCCGGAACGGTCCGCCACCCGGCTCTTTGAAAGTGCGCTTTGTGCTGTTTATCTGGTCGCCATCGCGGCAAGATGGTTCAGCACCTTGTTGCTGAGCATATCCAGCTGAATGTCATCCATTCCGCCGTTCTTCTCGAGCATCGAGCGGAACTCTTTCTCCTTGTAGCCGTAGTAGCGACTCATCTCCCGGAGCTGGGTATCGACTTCGCTCTCTTCGAGCTTGATATTCTCATCCCTGGCGATCCGGCGGAGAATGAACGTGCGGCGCAGCAGCTTCTTCGCGGCCTCTTCCGCTTTCTTCTTGTTCTCCTCGAGGTCGGCCTTGAACTTCTCGGCGTCCTCTTCGCTCTTCACGACCTCACGCGCCATTTTCTGGAGCTCTTTCTGGACTTCTGCCGCGAGAATCGACGGCGGCAGTTCAAATTCCGCAATCGCCTTGTCCAGCTCCTCGTAGACCTTTTCGACGGTCGCGTTGTGCTGTTTGGCCGCGTTCTCCTGTTCCATCGCCTTGCGGAGCATATCGCGGAACTCCGCAATGGATTTCACGCGCGCTTTCTCCGCGAGCTCTTCGTCGCTGAGTTCGGTGCGGCGCTGGATGCCTTCGACCTTGACCGTGTACTCCACCGTTTTGCCGGCAAGAGCCGCTTCACGGTAATCGGCCGGATATTCAGCCTTGAACGTGTACTCCTTGCCGGTTTCGGCTCCGGTCAGCGCCGCGGTGCAGCCCGGAATCGTCTCCGGATCGCTGAGCCACAGGAACGTGTTTTCAGCTTCAACCTGGCGTTTCAGCGCCGCGGAGGCGTCCTCGGGAAGAACGAAGTCGCTCTTGTAGCTGACCTTGAGCATGTCGTCCTTCTGCGCCGGGCCGGCAACTTCAGCGTAGTTGCCGTACATCGTGCGATAGAATTTCACCCGCTCGTCGATCTGCTCGTCGGTCACCGCGTCGAGCTCCTCCTTGACCTTGATCGCCTTGTAATCGGAAAGTTCAAATTCCGGCGCCGTGTCCGCGCCGAGCGTGAACTTGAACTCTTTGTCGAACTCGAGTTTCGGCTCACCCTCAATGCCGCAGCTCACGATGTCGAGCGATCCGTCTTTCCCGGCAAGTTCAAACGCCGCGTAGACGATCTTGCGCTCGAGTTCCTGACGGATCTCGTTGGCATATTTGCTCTTGAGCATCGCGGCAGGAGCTTTGCCCTGGCGGAAACCGGGAATGGAAATCGCGTAAGCAAATTCGCGAAGCACCTTATCCATTTCACTCTTGACCGTTTCCGCCGGAACCACAAAATCCAGCTCCTTGCGGCACGGCTGCTTGGAACGCACTTCCATCTGCATGGAATCTACCAGACTTTTCGCCATCTGAATCAAACCTTTCTTTTATAAGCCTTCCGGTCGCTCCCGCTCAAGCTCTCCGGCTGCGGCCGGGCGTTGCATTACTTTTTCCAACTCTTACAGATACAGAGTAGTTAATGTAACACCCGTTTTCCCGTTTTTCAAACAAAAAAAACAGAAAATCCGATCCCGGCCGCAAAAAACCGCTCCTCGAACTCCCGGAACCCCGGCTTCCCGCTCCGCAGAAAGTCTTCAGAGGACACGTTCAATGACGATTTCCGGATCGATCTCTTCGCGCAGAATGCGTTCGAGTCCACCCTTGATGGTCATCGCCGCGTGCGGGCAGCCGCCGCAGGCGCCGCGCAGCCGGAGCTGAACGGTCTTCCCGTCGATGCCGACGATTTCGAGGTCGCCGCCATCCGCCTGCAGGTGCACTCTCAATTCTTCAAGTCGATCCGTGATTTTCTTGCTGAGTTCATCCATCTTATATCGCTCCCGGTGTTTCTGGTGATGAGCCGCGCGGTGAGGACAATTCCACGATTCCGATTCCGCGACCGGCTCGACATTACTTATGTCAAACAGTATATGCCGGGATCATGGAAAAATCAAGTTGCCGGATAAAAAATCATATTTTTTTTCCCGATTGCCGCCCGAAAAGGTTGCAAAAACGCTTTCCCGCGCTCCATTAATCAAGTTGAAACAAAACTTGATCACTCTGGAAAATCATGGATCATCTGATTGAATTGCTGGAAAATCCCGCCGTATTCGGGATTCACAAACTTCCGCCCCGCGCCACCTCCTGGCCGTCTCGGAAACCGGAACTGCCGGCCGGAGAGTTCCTCTACGACATCGACGACTGGCGCATGACACTCGACGGCAGCTGGAAACTGCACTGGTCTCCGACTCCCGACGGGCGAATCGACGGCTTTGAAGCCTGCAGTTTCGCTGACTCCGCCTGGGATTGCATGGAGCTGCCCGCGAACTTTGAGTGCGCCAATTACGGTACCCCGATCTACTCGAACATCACTTACCCGTTCCGCTGCGACCCGCCGCATGTGATGGAGGAGCCGCCGCGCGACTGGACCGCGTTTGCCGAACGCAATCCGACCGGACAGCTGCGCAGGAGTTTCCGGCTTCCCGGGGAGTGGGCCGGACGCCGCACGGTCATTCATTTCGCAGGTGTGCAGAGCGCGTTCCGGCTCTGGATCAACGGGCAGTTCGCCGGATACAGCGAGGACTCGATGGGACCTGCCGAGTTCGATATCACGCCGCTCCTGTGTGCGGGCAGCAATCTTGTCGCGCTCGAAGTCTGCAAATATTCGAGCGGAAGTTACCTGGAGGATCAGGATTTCTGGCGGCTCTCCGGCGTGTTCCGTTCCGTATTTCTCTATTCAACTGCGCCGGTGTTTCTCGCGGACGCCGTGATCTGCGCTGATCCGGCGCGTCGCACGGTCCGGGCGCGGTGCGAGATCCCCGGCTGGAGCGATGCGTGTACGCTCGAGCTGTGTGTGCGCGACTTTTCCGGGGGGATTGCCGCGCGCGTTTCCGGAGGGGCGACACTCGAAGCGCAGCTCGACCGGATCGAACTCTGGAGCGCCGAAACGCCGAACCTCTATACGGTGACGCTCACTCTGCGCCGCGGCGGTGAAGTGCTCGACATCCGCCATTTCCGCACCGGATTCCGCACGATCGAGATCCGCAGCCGGACGTTTCTGTTCAACGGAAAACCGATCAAGCTGCACGGCGTGAACCGGCACGAAATCGATCCCCGGCGCGGCCGTGCGGTCACGCGCGAAGCGATGATCCGCGATATCGAGATGATGAAAGCGGCCAATCTCGACGCGGTGCGGTGCAGCCATTACATGAATCATCCGCTCTGGTACGAACTCTGCGACCGGTACGGACTCTACGTGATCGATGAAGCCAACGTCGAGAGTCACGAGCTCTCCTATCACGCCTGTGTGCTTCCCGGCGACGATCCGGTTTGGACTCCCGCAGCGGTCGACCGCGCCGACCGGCTCGTGCGGACCGACCGGAACTCGGTTTCGGTCACGATCTGGTCGCTCGGCAACGAGGCCGGATACGGAACCGCGTTCGAGGCGATGGCCGCGCGTATCCGGGGACTCGATCCGCGGCCGATTCAGTATGCCGACATGAACATCGTCGCTGATTTCGACAGTCAGACCTATCCAACGCCGCGCTGGCTCGAGGAGTATTCCGGAGACAATGC
The DNA here is from genome assembly GCA_944389935.1 of uncultured Victivallis sp. Classification (GTDB taxonomy): domain Bacteria; phylum Verrucomicrobiota; class Lentisphaeria; order Victivallales; family Victivallaceae; genus Victivallis. The sequence goes on along the minus strand of CALXOE010000001.1, from coordinate 86,112 downwards.
GATCCGCATCGGCGAACATGGCGAGATTCCGCATCCGCGCCAGCACGGGCCGAGTCCGAGTACGAAGCCGTTCATCATGAATGAGTACGCGCACGCGATGGGAAACAGCACCGGCAACTTTCAGGAGTACTGGGATGTGATCGGGCGTCACGACTGTCTTGCGGGCGGTTTCATCTGGGAGTGGTGCGAACATGCCCTCGCTCTGCCGGGCGGCGGTTACGGTTACGGCGGCGACTTCGGTGACCGGCCGAACGATGGAAATTTCTGCTGCGACGGGCTCGTGCGTTCGGACCGGACGCCGAATCCGGGACTCGCGGAAGTGAAGTGGGTGCACCGGCCGCTGAAAGCGCTGCTCGATCGAACCGCCCGGACGATCACGCTGACGCTGCACCGTTCTTTCCGCTCCAGCGCGGGGGAGCCGCTCACCTGGAAACTGCTGCGCGACGGCGAAGAGATCGCCGCGGGCGAATGGAGTTTCATCCTCGAACCCGGCGAATCGAAGTGTGTGCCGTATCCGGTGGAGCCGCCCGAAACGGGGGAACTCTTCTGGCGGATCGCACTCGGAACTTCCGCTGAAATGGAGCTGCCGCTCGGGCAGGAACCGACATTCACACTCTTCCCCGATCCGAATCCGATGTGGGTCGAACCGGAATCCGCCGTGGAAGAGAATGAACCGGATCTGCCGTTCGCGGAACCGCCCGCGGTCGTTCTCGACCGCGCCGAGACCGACAACGATCGCGGCTGCGGCTTCGACCGTCGCACCCGCGCGCGCCGTCCCGGGGATTTCCGCAGTTCGCTCGTCTGGAAACGGACGGAGGACGGCGCACTCGCCGAACTCGTGTTCGATCCCGAGCCCGCCTGTCCCGAAGTGGCCCGGGTCGGACTCCGAATCGTGCTGCCGAAAACGGCAGTGGCGCGTCTCCGCTGGTACGGGCGCGGTCCGCACGAGGCGTATTGCGACCGCAAACGTTCCGCGCTGGTCGGGCGTTATGCCGCGGACGCGCCGGAGACGCTCGCCACACCTTACACGCGGCCGCAGGAGAACGGGCAGAGGATCGATGTCCGGCTTCTTACACTCGTCTCTGCTTCGGGGGAACGGCTCGAGATCTCTTCGGATCGGCTGTTCGGATTCACGCTGCGCCCGTACCGGGCCGCATCGCTTGAGCGGGCACGCCACGCCGGGGAGCTGCATGACGAGGGCATCTGGGAGTTGACGCTCGACCACGTCCAGCGCGGCGTCGGAGGCGACAACAGCTGGGGACTCGACGTTCACGATCCATATCGTGTCCCGAATCGGAGGATCGAGGCGCGTTTCCGGTTCCGCCGCGGGAGGCAGGCAATTCAGGAGAGGATGAAATGACATTTTGCGATACGATTTCCTACCGGAACTGGGAAAACTGTCTGCGTCTGTCGAACGGAACGGTCGAGCTGATCGTTTCCGTCGGACTCGGACCCCGAATTCTCAGCTATCGCCGGATCGACGGCGGCGTGAATTTCATGAAGAATTTCGACGAGGAGATGGCCGACGTGAAACCGGACCAGTGGCAGAGCTACGGCGGCCACCGTCTCTGGCATGCGCCTGAGGTGTGGCCGCGCACCTACTATCCCGACGTCGAGCCGGTCAAGCACAAATGGGACGGTCGGACTCTCTCCCTCAAATGCGCGGCGGAACGCTCAACCGGGCTGCGCAAGGAGATCGACATCTCTCTGCCCGGCAGCGGTACCGGAGTCGTTCTGCGTCACCGCATTTTCAACGAAAATCCGTGGGCGGTCACGTTCGCGCCCTGGTGTCTGACCGTCATGGCCGAGGGCGGCGAACTCGTTGTCCCGCAGGAACCATACGTGCCGCACGGCAAGGGGCCGGGCGAATCGTTTGAGTATGCGCGCCCGCTCGTGCTCTGGCAGTTCACGAAGATGGCCGACCCGCGCTTCACCTGGGGGGACGACTTCATCCGCATGCGGCAGGACAACCGGTACGATTCCAAACAGAAGTTCGGCGCGGCCGTGAAAGCCGGCTGGGCGGCTTACGATCTCGCCGGTGAGCGGTTTGTGAAGCACTTCCCGTTCGATCCCGCCGCGACCTATCCGGACGGCGGCTGCAACGCGGAGTTCTTCACGATGCCCGGATTTCTCGAGATCGAATCGCTCGGACCGCTTGCTCCGGTCGAACCCGGCGACTGTGTCCGGCTCGATGAGCGGTGGGAGATTCTGCCCGGATCCGCTCAGCGTGCGAGCGAAAGCACCGTTTCAAAATAGCGGAGACGCCGCTGCGCGTCGGCGACCGCCCCCGGCAGATCCGCAGCCTGAAAGACGCGGACGGCCTCCGCCTGAAGCGTCTTTGCCTCTTCAAGCTTTCCCAGCCTGTAGGCGAGCAGCGCCCGGGTGTTGAGGCACGAACCGCGCAATGCCCCCTGCGCGTCATGTTTCAACAGGGTTTTTGCGCGGGCGGTGAGCATTTTGGCGCTCTTGAGCGCCTCCGGATCGTCGGGCTGGCGGTTCAGGAGCATCCACGCCATCTGGTTGTCGGCGTCGGGATCGTTTTTCACCGCCGCGGTGTAGGCGCGGACGACCGCTTCGTTCTGCGAGGCGAGCTGCGGATTGCGGGCGATGAGGTTCATCGCCTCAAAGTAGAGCCGGGTCACCTGCGGCGCAAGTTTGATCTGCGACTGAACAAGTTTCAGCGCCTCATCGGCGCGGCCGCTGCTTTCGAGCACGAAAAGCCGGATCCGCAACGCGGTCGGCTGACCCGGTTCGATCCGTAAAATCGAATCGACGAGACGTCGCATTCTCGATTCATTGTCGCCGCGCAGCAGGGTCGGGAGCTCATCGAGCAGCGGAGAGAGTTTCCGCTGCGCATCGCGATCGAGTGTGCCGTCGAGACACTTCTGCAGCGCTTCCCCGAGATAGGCCGCTTCTCCGCTCCAGACGATCTCTCCCTCGTCGTCCGTGATGAATGCAAGGGGCAGGAGCAGACTGCTGCCGATGTATTTCGGCGTCAGCGTCCGTTTGGTGTCGACCCCGAAACTCGCGGTGAAGTCCGGGCGCCGTTTGAGCAGTTCTTTCACATCGGTTTCGGAGTCCGGAGTCACGACTGCGAAACGCACCCTGTTCGCAAATGTGCGTCGGAGAAAATTCAGCAGCGTGAGCGTATCGTCCGTATTCTGGGCGCGGGTCAGCAGAAACACCACCACCTTGAACTCGGGGTCGTCGGGCGACGGGTTCTCCGGCGGCAGCATCGCGAGCGGAGCGCCCTGCACCCAGTTCACCCCGATCAGCTCCTCGACCGGATCGCCCGGGCGCAGTGCGAACGCCTCGACCGCCGCCAGAAGTGCGGCCGCAAACAGCAGAATTTTTTTCTCCATACAGAATTCCTCCGGAAAAACGAAATATTTTGAGTTCTGAATAAATATACTCCGCCTTTCCGGGCAGTCAAGCTCAACCCGGCTACTTCACCCGGATCGTTCCGGCGCGCCCGTGGGCGGCGAGTCCCTCCATTTCACCGAAACACTCGACGATGCCGACCTCCCGGCGCAGTGCGGACTCCTCATATTTCACGAGGCTCGTGCGCCGGAAGAATCCGGCCGTTTCAAGCCCGTTGAAGTAACGGGCGCTCGAGGCGGTCGGCAGCACGTGCGACGGCCCGGCGCAGAAGTCGCCGATCGGTTCCGGCGTCCACGGTCCGAGGAAGATCGCGCCCGCGGCGGTGATCTTTGCCGCGACCGCCTCCGGATTCTCCGTCTGGATTTCGAGGTGCTCCGGCGCGTAAGTGCTCGCGATGCGGGCGGCCTGTTCGAGATCGGCGGCGTGGATCAGGAACACTCCGTGCTCCTCCACGCGCTCGATCGTCGCGAGGCGCGGCAACGTCGCTTTCTGCCGCCGGAACGCGGCCTCCACCCGTTCGATCATCGCGCGGTCGGTCGTGACCAGCACCGCCTGCTCGAGTCCGGATCCGTGTTCGGCCTGGCTCAGCAGGTCGGCCGCGATGAACTCCGGATTCGCGTGGGCGTCCGCGATGACGAGAATCTCCGAGGGGCCCGCAACCATATCGATCGCGACCCGGCCGTACAGCAGCTTCTTGGCCGCAGTCACGTAGGCGTTGCCGGGGCCGACGAGTTTTTCAACCCGGCGGATCGACTCCGTCCCGAGCGCGAGCGCCGCGACGCCGTAGACGCCGCCGAGCCGCAGAATCTCAGTCACCCCCGCCCGACGCATCGCATAGAGCACGGCCGGATGAACCTTCCCCTCCCGGTTCGCCGGGGTGGTCGCCACGATTTCGCGGACTCCCGCCGCCCCCGCGATCCCCGCCGTGTGCAGCACGGTCGAGACCAGCGGCGCCGTGCCGCCCGGAATGTAGACGCCGACACGATCCATCGGCGTGAATTTCTCACCGAGCGTCACCCCGGGGCGCGGCGAAGCGCTCCACGGGCGCGGCAGCGTCGCCAGAGCGAAATCGCGCACCTGGAAGAGCGCCGTATCGATCGCTTTCTTCTCCCGTTCCGAAAGCAGCTGTTCCGCTTCGTCGATCTCCTCCTCCGTCACCCGGAAGCGGGACGGATCAAGTTCGGCGTGATCGAATTTCGCGGCATATCGGACGATGGCGGCGTCTCCCTCTTTCCGGACATCCTTGATGATGGCCGCAACCTGGGATTCGATCTCCGGCGGGTAGCCGGGACGGTCCGCCAGCGCCCGCAGTTCCTCTTCAAAACCGGGAGCGTTGTAATAAAGTTTCTTCATCGTTTCACCCATACGAGAGTGTTGTCGATCAGTCGCGTTTTGCCGAAGTAGACGGCCAGCGCGACGAGCAGGTCTGCAGATTTTTCCGTCGGCGGTTCAAGGGTCGAGGCGTCGAGCGCTTCGACGTAATCGATCCGCCCGCCCGCCTTTTCGATCTCATGCCGCATCGCCTCGAGTACGGCGGGAATCGCTTCGATCCCCCCCTCGATCAGCGCCGGCCGCGCGGCGTCGAGCACGCGCGAGAGCACGACCGCCCGCTCTTTCTCATCTTCGGAGAGATAGGCGTTGCGCGATGAGAGCGCCAGTCCGCTGTGTTCGCGGATCAGCGGAGCAGCGATGATCTCCACCGGGAAGTTCAAATCCCGCACCATGCGTTTGATGACCAGCAGCTGCTGCGCGTCTTTCATGCCGAAGACGGCGTAGTCGGGCAGCGCGAGGTTGAACAGCTTGGCCACCACGGTCGTGACGCCGCGGAAGTGGCCGGGCCGCCGCGCGCCGCAGAGCGGCCGCGAGAGTCTGGTCTCCTCCACAAAGGTCGAAGCGTCCGGTGCGTACATCACGCCGGGTTCCGGAGCGAAGACCGCGTCCGCGCCGTGCTCCTCGCAGAGTTTTGAATCGCGCTCGAAATCACGCGGATATTTGTCGAGGTCCTCGGTCGGCCCGAACTGGATCGGGTTTACAAAGATCGAGACGATCACGATATCGGCTTTCTTCCGGGCGATGTCGATCAGCGACAGATGCCCGGCGTGCAGATATCCCATGGTCGGAACGAGTGCGGTCGTCTTGCCCGACCGCTTGTTCGCGAGCGCATACGCCTGAAATTCGGCAGGCGTTCTGAAGATCTTCATGATTAAATCTCCACCAGCCACCCGTGCTTGTCCGGACGCGCGCCGTCCTGGATGCCGGTCATCTCATCGTAGAGCTTCTTCAAATGCGGACCGATCTCCGTGAGATGGTAGTCGATCACCTTGTCCCCGTCGAAGATACGGCCGACCGGGGTGAGCACCACGGCGGTCCCGCACGCGGCGACTTCCGCGAAGTCGGGAAGTTCCGATGCGCGGATTTTCCGGCGCTCGACCGGCATGCCGAGGTCGGCCGCGATGGTCATGAGCGACTTGTTCGTGATCGAAGCGAGAATCGAGTCGGAAAGGCTCGTGACATATTTGCCGTCTTTCGTGATCGCAAGGAAGTTGCTCGTGCCGAATTCATCGACGAACGTGTGCGTCGCCGGATCGAGGAAGAGTGCGACCGCGCACCCTTTCTCCTTGGCCTGTTTGCTCGAAATCAGGCTTGCCGCATAGTTGCCCGCGGCCTTGATGTGGCCCGTGCCGTGCGGCGCGGCGCGGTCGTAGTCGCGCGAGATCATCGCGTCGACCGGTTTGATGCCGCCCTTGTAATAGGCTCCGACCGGGACGACCATGATGACGAGTTCATACTCGAGGCTCGCGCCGACGCCGATCTGCGGCGTCATGCCGAACATCACGGGGCGGATGTAGAGCGCGCCGCCGGTCCCGTAGGGCGGAACATAGTCGATGTTGTCGCGCACGACGGTTTTCACCGCCTCGACGAATTTTTCGACGGGGAACTGCGGCATGAGCAGATGGGCTGCCGAGCGGTTCAGACGGATTCCGTTTTCGTCCGGGCGGAAGATCCGGACCTTGCCGTCCTTGCAGCGGAACGCCTTGCCCCCCTCGAAGATCGCCTGCCCGTAGTGGAGCGCATTCGCCGCGACGCTCATGGTGATGTCGTAGCTTTCATACAGTTTCCCGTCGTCCCACTTCCCGTCGGCGTAATGAAACCGGATGTTGCTCCGGGTCGGCATGAATTTGAATCCGAGGTTTTCCCAATCGATGTTCATGATCTGCTGTCCTCCATGTCTGCATTTACAGGATGTTACAGAGGGAAATATAGCAGAGTTGCTCTGCAATATCAAGCAGCTTTTCGAGTTTGGCGTCAAATGCGCGCGGTTTTTCCTGCGGTTGCACCGCTCCGCAAATGGAATTCTCAAAAAAAAATCGCTTTTATTGGAAAATCATTGGAAATTTCGTATTTCAAGTCTATGTTAAGAGAAAACGAGTTGTCATTGGTTTTCGGAGACTCATTTCCAGAGAGGAACAACGGTTATGATGAAGCATTTTTTCGGTTCGGCGCTTGCGCTCGCAATTCTCGGATTCGGAACCACTGGTTGCGGTCTCTTCAGTAACGAGACCCCGGCGGAAATGACTTCCCCGGTGGAGGAGGCGTATCCGGATCCGGGCTTCGGTCCGAACAACACCGGTCTCGGCGGCGTTCCCGGCGATTCTTTCGGCAGCGGTCCGTCCGGCTGGTCCGCCGGGGCGACGGATGAGGGAATCAACTCCGTCTCCCCGGATGACGGCACCGGCTGGGTCGAGGCCGATCCCAGCGGGAACCGGCTCAACATGCCGATCATCTACTTCGCTTATGACTCGGATGTGCTCGTACCCTCCGAACAGGCGAACCTCGACCGCATCGCCCAGTATCTCCAGGCGAATCCGACGCTCGGGCTCGTGATCGAGGGCCACTGCGACCAGCGCGGCACTGAAGAGTACAACCGTGCGCTCGGTGAACGCCGCGCGAATGCGATCCGCGCCTATCTCGCCGGCTGCGGCGTTGCCGATACGCGGATGAGAACCCTCAGCTACGGCAAGGACAAGCCGGCGGTCGAGGGGACGGGCGAAGCGGTCTGGGGTCAGAACCGGCGCGGCGTTCCGGTTCCGATGCGGATGCCGCAGCATTGATTTACAACGAACCGCATGATGTTCGTTTACGATCGTTTCTAAAACCGGAAATCTCGCTCGGCCGGCCGCGTCTGCGGTCGGACGGGCTTTTTACATCTGAATGATAAAAAGTGGAAAATATTTAAATATCAGGAGTTTACAGCGATGAGTAAAATTCATGCCGACCATGTTTTTACCTCCGAGTCGGTTTCGGAGGGGCATCCCGATAAGGTGTGTGACCAGATTTCCGATGCGATCCTCGACGCCTGCCTCATGCAGGATCCCGAGAGTCGTGTCGCCTGCGAGACGCTGACCACGACGAATCTCGTCGTCATCTCCGGTGAGATCACGACGAAAGCGAAAGTCAACTGGCAGGAAGTTGCGCTCGATGCGGTCCGCAAGATCGGCTACAATGAACATGGCGTCGGTTTCTGCGCCGACGACGCGAAGGTGATGATCTGCATCCACAAGCAGTCTCCGGATATCTCGCAGGGGGTGACCGAGGGTGAGGGGCTCTTCACCGAGCAGGGCGCGGGCGATCAGGGCATGATGTTCGGCTATGCCTCGAACGAGACTCCCGCCTACATGCCGGCGCCGATCTACTATGCCCACAAGATCGTCGAGGAACTCGCGCGGCTGCGCCATACCGGATCGAAAGAGTACCGTTACCTGCGGCCCGACTCGAAGAGCCAGGTTTCGATCCGTTATTCTCAGGGGAAGCCGGTTGCGGTGACCGCGGTTGTGGTTTCGCACCAGCATACCCCGGATATGGATATTAAATGGCTGGAGTCTCTGGTCCGGGAGGTCGTGAAGAAAGTTATTCCGGCCGAGTTGCTGAATGACGACATTGTGTATTATGTCAATCCGACCGGTCGGTTCGAGATCGGCGGTCCGCATGGAGATACCGGGTTGACCGGCCGCAAGATCATCGTCGACACCTACGGCGGCGTCGGCAGCCACGGCGGCGGCGCGTTCTCCGGCAAGGATCCCTCAAAAGTGGACCGTTCGGCCGCTTACATGTGCCGCTACATCGCGAAGAACATCGTCGCGGCGGGACTCGCGGACAAGTGCGAAATTCAGGTTGCCTATGCCATCGGCGTGGCTGAGCCGCTCTCGATCAACGTCGACACCTACGGCACCGGCAAACTCAGGAACGAACAGGATCTCGAGAAAGTGGTCCGCAAGGTGTTCAGCCTGAAGCCGGCGGCGATCATTCAGACACTCGGACTCAAACATCCCGGCAACGGCTGGTGTTATGCGGATACGGCCGCCTACGGTCACTTCGGCCGTCCGCAGTTCCCGTGGGAAAAGCTCGACAAGGTCGAAGAACTCAAAGCCGCCGCGGCGGAATACCTGAAGTAAGGCATCATGGGAATTCTGAACGGACGCAACTCCGCGAACGGCGGGGAGTTCCGGCTGCTCGGCGTCGGTTCGCCGCTGCTGGATGTCCTCGTCCCGGTCGATGAGGCATTTCTTGAGACCGTCCCCGGAGAAAAGGGCGGCATGCTCATGGTCGAACCGGAGTTTCAGGAGGAGGTTCTGCGGCGGCTGCCGACGGAACCGCGGCTCGTTCCGGGCGGGTCGGCCGGCAATACGATCTTCGGGCTCGCGCGCCTCGGAATTCCGGTCGCGATGTTCGGCAAGCTCGGCGATGACGAAAACGGCAATTTTTACCGCAGCCGGCTGCGGGAACTCGGCGGATCCGATGCGGAGTTCATTGCGACGTCGGAATTGCCGACCGGGACGTGTCTTTCGATGATCACGCCCGATGCGGAACGCACGATGCGCTCCGCGCTGGCGGCTTCGCTGCTTGTGCGTCCCGAAGAGGCCGATGCGGTCGACTACTCGAGGTATGATTTCGTCTATATCGAGGGGTACATGTTCTACTCGGCGGTCATGCCGACCGTGCTCCGGAAAGCGAAAGAGGCGGGCTGCCGGATCGGAATCGACCTCGCATCGTTTGAAGTGGTCCGGGATTTCCGCGAGAGTCTGCCGTCGATCCTCAAAGAGTATGTCGATGTGATTCTCGCGAACGAGGAGGAGGCCGCTGCGCTGCTCGGGGAGATGTCCGCTGAGGAGCAGCTCGACCGGCTCGCCTCCTGGTGTGATGTCGCCGCCGTGAAACTCGGCCGGAAGGGCGCGCTTGTGAAGTCAGGCAACGAAACCGTGCGGATTCCGGCGCAGCTCGTCGAGAATCCGGTCGATACGACCGCCGCGGGTGACCTCTGGGCAACGGGATTTCTCTACGGGCTCTGCCGCGACCGGAATCTGGCGGAGGCCGCGTACTACGGTGCGCTCGTGAGCTCCGAGGTGGTCAAGGTGGTCGGCTCCGAGATTCCGGAAGAGCGCTGGAGCTATATCAGAAGCAGGATGCAGGAAGGAACCAAATAAGATGGAATACAAGGTCAAGGATATCAATCTGGCCGACTTCGGCCGGAAAGAGATTGAAATCGCCGAGCAGGAGATGCCCGGCCTCATGGCGACCCGTGCGAAATACGGTCCGCAGCAGCCGCTCAAGGGTGTCAAGATCATGGGCAGTCTGCACATGACGATTCAGACCGCCGTGCTCATCGAGACGCTCAAGGCGCTCGGCGCGGATGTCCGCTGGGCGAGCTGCAACATCTTCTCGACGCAGGATCACGCGGCGGCGGCGATCGCGGCCGACGGCGTGCCGGTTTTCGCATGGAAAGGCGAAACGCTTGAGGAGTACTGGGAGTGCACCTATCGCGCGATGACCTGGCCGGACGGGTCCGGACCGGATCAGATCGTCGACGACGGCGGCGACGCGACGCTGCTGATCCACCGCGGGTATGCGGCGGAGAACGATCCGTCGATTCTCGACGTTCCGACCGATGTGATGGAGCTTGCGATCATCAATGCGCTGCTCAAGCGCGTTCTCGCGGAGGATCCGCAGCACTGGCACAAGGTCGCCGCGAATGTGAAAGGCGTTTCGGAAGAGACCACTACGGGAGTTCACCGGCTTATTCAGATGCAGGCGAAAGGCGAACTGCTCTTCCCGGCGATCAACGTGAACGACTCGGTCACGAAGAGCAAATTCGACAACATCTACGGCTGCCGCCACAGTCTGACCGACGGAATCAAGCGCGCGCTCGACGTGATGCTTTCCGGCAAGACGGTCATGGTCTGCGGCTACGGCGACGTGGGCAAGGGGTGCGCAGAGGCGCTGCACAACGAACGCGCCCGCGTGCTGGTGAGCGAGATCGATCCCATTTGCGCGCTTCAGGCGTGCATGGCCGGTTTCCAGGTCTGCACGGTCGAGGATGCGCTGCCGCAGGCGGATCTTTTCGTCACGACCACCGGCAACTGCCGGATCATCACGGCCGAGCACATGGCGAAGATGAAAGATCAGGCGATCGTCTGCAACATCGGCCACTTCGACGACGAGATCGAGGTCGCGCGGCTCGAGAGCTGGCCCGGCATCAAAAAGACGGTCATCAAAGGCAGTGAGTGTCCGGTCAGCCGTTTCACGTTCCCGGACGGCCACAGCATCTATCTGCTGGCGGAGGGACGGCTCGTGAACCTCGGCTGCGCGACGGGGCATCCGTCGTTCGTGATGTCGAACAGTTTTACGAACCAGACGCTCGCGCAGATCGACATCGCCCGCAATGCGGGGCGGAAGGTCGGCGTCTACCTGATCGAGAAGAAACTCGACGAGGAAGTCGCGCGGCTGCACCTCGAAAAACTCGGCGCGAAATTGACGAAACTCACGCCGGAACAGGCCGCCTACATCGGCGTTCCGGTCGATGGCCCTTACAAGCCGGAGAACTACCGTTACTAGAGGCCGGGCCGGAAAGGGTGAACAGGATGAATCGGAACTTGACCCAGAGAGGAATCCCCCGCGTCACCGACGCGGGCGTGACCGGCGGCCGCGGTTGATGTTTTTTCGTGCAGGCAGTAAGAAATTTGGAATATAAGGTTTACGATTATGAGTGATTATCCTCTGGAGACAATCCGCCACAGCGCGGCTCATGTGATGGCTGCGGCGGTGCAGAAGCTGTATCCCGATGCGAAATTCGACATCGGTCCGGCCACTGAAAACGGTTTTTACTACGATTTCGACATGGAGCACCGCCTCGTGAACGAGGACTTGAAAGAGATCGAAAAGCAGATGAAGAAGCTGATCGGCCGCAAGCTGCCGTTTGAGCATTTCGAGCTCTCCCGCGAGGAGGCGCAGAAGATGCTCTCGGAGGCGGGACAGCCCTACAAGCTCGAACGTCTTGCTGACATTCCCGAGGGGGAGAAGATCGGCTTTTACCGGACGGGCGACTTCGTCGATCTCTGCCGGGGACCGCACGTCTCGAATACCGGCGACATCGGCGCGGTGAAGCTGCTGTCGATTGCGGGCAGCTACTTCCGCGGCGACGAGAAGAACAAGATGCTGCAGCGCATTTACGGGACCGCGTTCGCGACGGAGGCGGAACTCAAGGAGCACATCCGCATGCAGGAGGAGGCCGCGAAGCGCGACCACCGCAAACTCGGGCAGGAGCTTGATCTCTTCAGCTTCTCCGAGAACGTCGGTCCGGGTCTTGTGCTCTGGCATCCGAAAGGGGCGTTTATCCGTCACACATTCGAGACTTTCTGGAAAGAGGAACACTACAAGAACGGCTATCAGCTGCTCTACACGCCGCACATCGGGCAGAGTGTGCTCTGGGAGACGAGCGGACACCTTGATTTCTACCGGGACAGCATGTATTCGGCGATGAAGATCGACGAGAAGGATTACTACGTCAAGCCGATGAACTGCCCGTTCCACATTGAGATCTATCAGTCGCGTCTGCGTTCGTACCGCGAGCTGCCGCTGCGCTGGGCGGAGCTCGGGACGGTCTATCGCTATGAGAAGTCCGGAGCGCTGCACGGGCTGCTGCGTGTGCGCGGATTCACGCAGGACGATTCGCACATCATCTGCACGCCGGAGCAGATTGAGGATGAGATCGCCGAGGTTCTCCGTTTCAGTCTCTATATCTGGAACTGCTTCGGGTTCAAGGATATCAAACCGTATCTGTCGACGCGTCCGGCGAAAGCGGTGGGCGAGCCGGAGCGGTGGGAGAAAGCGATCACCTCGCTGCGCAAGGCGGTGGACAAACTCGGGCTCGAGTGCGAAGTCGACGAGGGCGGCGGTGCGTTCTACGGGCCGAAGATCGACCTGAAAGTGAAAGACGCGATCGGGCGCGAATGGCAGACAGCGACGATCCAGTTCGACTTCAATCTGCCGGAACGCTTCGACATGACCTACATCGGCGAGGACGGGAAGAAGCATCGTCCGTTCATGGTGCACCGGGCGCTGATGGGTTCGCTCGAACGTTTCTTCGGCATTCTGATCGAGCAGTATGCGGGGGCGTTTCCGCTGTGGCTTGCACCGGAACAGGCGCGGGTGCTGCCGGTTTCGGAGAAGCAGCTCGATTACGCGAAGAAGCTCGAACTCGAGCTGCGGCAGAAAGGATTCCGGGTCGAAACCGACGTGCGCGCGTCGAGCCTCGGGGCGAAGATCAAGGATGCGCGCAACGAGCGCATCCCGTATCTGCTCGTGGTCGGCGAACGCGAGGCCGCGGACGGCACGGCGGCGGTGCGGAACCGCCGGGAAGGGGAACTCGGGACGCTTTCCGTCGAACAACTTGCGGAAAAAATGCGTTACGAGGTTGAAAATAAGATCGTTTGAAGTATTGTATTCGGATACGACAATCCGCGCCGGGGGGGGCCCGGTGCGGAGACATAGCAAAGAGCCGACGTCTGGAAGGAGGGTATCGCTATTGCTAAGTTGTTGAAACCCAATGATCGCAGCTTCACTGCGGATCAGGTGCGTCTGATCGGTCCCGAGGGCGAACAGATGGATGTGGTTCCGCTGGCGAGAGCGCGGGAGCTGGCGCATGAGGCCGGGTTGGATCTGGTGCTGGTATCGGATCGTTCGACTCCGCCGGTGGTGCGCATCATGAATTTCGGCAAACTTCAGTATGAGCAGAAGAAGAATCTGAAGGCGCAGCGCCGGAATTCTGCGGCTCAGAAGCTGAAGGAAGTCAAGTTTCATGTGAACATCGACAGTCACGATTATGAGACAAAAATCAAACATGCGCTTGACTTTTTGGATAAAGGGTGTAGATTAAAGATCACTCTGGCGCTTCGGGGCCGTGAGATGGCCCATCAGGATCTGGCATTCCAGCTGATGGATCAGGTGATGGCCGAGCTGGCACCGTATGCGGATGCCGACGGGAAACCGAAGATGCTGGGGCGGAATATTTCCGTGAATTTCGCTCCGAAATAAGAGGGGGCGGAAACGAGTCGTCGCAGCCGGTGGTGCATTGACCGGCTCGACGGAAACCAATCCTTACAAAGAAAGTAGGAACAACAATGCCGAAGCTCAAAACCAGAAAATGTGCCGCCAAGCGGCTCAAGCAGACCGGAACGGGCAAGTTCCGGCACCACAAGGCGGGCGCCCGACACCTGAAGTCGTCCAAGAACGCCAAGCGCCGTCGTCGTCTCCGTCAGGACGGAGCCGTGAAGTCGACCGAAATGAGCCGGATCAAGGCCGCGCTCCCGTACGGTCTCTAATTCTTAACGACGGAGGAAAACGAAGATGTCGAGAGTTACTTATGCCGTGCCGTCGCGCAAGCGCCGCAAGCGCACCCTGGAGCGCGCGAAGGGTTTTTACGGGAATGCGAGCAAGAACATCCGTACCGTGTACGATGCCGTCGACAAGGCGGGCGTCCATTCGTACAAGGGGCGCAAGCAGAAGAAGCAGCAGTACCGCGGTCTCTGGATCGTGCGCATCAACGCCGCCTGCCGCGCGCTGGATGTGAACTACAGCAAGTTCATGAACGGGCTCAAGAAAGCGAACATCGAGCTGAACCGCAAGGTTCTCGCCGATCTCGCGGTCAACGAACCCGCGGAGTTCAAGGCTCTGGTGGAAAAAGTCACCCAGGCCTGAGGCTCGTAACACATGCTCAAGCAGCTTGAAGGTGGTGACTTTTTTCACCGGCTTCAAGCTGTTTTTGCTTTTATCTGCGGAGAATGATCGATGATCTTGTATGAATTGAGGCGATTTAGCGGCCGCCGCCAGATGCACCGAGGCCGTCCCCTGAGGGCGGATTCGGGTCATCCGGCGGCGGGAGTGTTTGTCGGAATTCGGAATCGGGAATGGAGCCGCCCCGACGGCGGCAGATGATATAGTTCAGGAACGGAATTTTATGAACGCGATCATAGAGAAAATCAACCGGGCGCTGGAAGAGGCGGCGGCGAAAGCTGCGGCCGCCTCCGCCGCAGACGCCGTCGAACAGATTCGGATCGATTACCTCGGACGCAACGGATTGTTTCCGGCGCTGTCGAAAGAGATGGGGAGCGTCGCCCCGGAGGAGCGCAAGGAGACCGGGCGCGCTTTCAACGAGGGGAGAACCAGGATTCAGGCCCTGATCGATGAGGCCACCGCGCGTCTCGCCTCGGCTCCGGGCACTGCCGAGGGGGCGATCGACCTTTCGCTGCCGGGACGGCGCTGGAACTGCGGGCGCAAACATCCGGTCACGATTGTGGCCGACGAGTGTGCGGAGATCTTCCGCCGCATGGGGTTCATCGTCTCGGAGGGGCCCGAGATCGAAGATATCTTCCACAACTTCGATGCGCTCAATACGCCGATGGATCACCCGTCGCGCGATCCGCAGGATACGTTTTATTTTGAGGACGGCCGCATTCTGCGCACGCAGACCAGTCCCGTGCAGATCCGCACGATGGAGTCGCATGAGCCGCCGGTCCGCATCGTTGCGCCGGGGCGGGTGTTCCGCCGCGATACGCCGGATGCGACTCACGGCATGAACTTCCACCAGATCGAGGGACTCTATATCGACAAGGGGGTCTCGATGGCGGATCTGAAGAGCGTGCTGCGCATGTTTGCGACCGAGATGTTCGGGCCGAAAGTGAAGATCCGGCTGCGGCCGCACTTCTTCCCGTTCACGGAACCGTCGGTCGAGTACGATTTCTCCTGCATCATGTGCGGCGGCAAGGGGTGTCCGGTCTGCAAGCATTCAGGCTGGATCGAGATCGCCGGGGCGGGTATGGTTGACCCCGCAGTGCTGAAAAACGTCGGGTACGATCCCGAAATCTGGACGGGATACGCGTTCGGGCTGGGCATCGAGCGGCTCGCGATGCTGCGCTACCGGATTCCGGATCTGCGTTATCTGTACGAGAACGACGTCCGGTTCCTCGAACAATTCTGAACGGCTGAAATGAGGATGGATCTCAAATGAATATTTCACGAAACTGGCTTGCCCGTTACGTCACGATCGATTGTGACCTTGAAACTCTCTGCGATAAACTCACGATGGCCGGGATCGAAGTCGAGGCGGTCGAATCGGCGGGGACGGTACCCGCCGGCGTCGTCACCGGCCGGATTCTGACCCGCAAACCCCATCCGGATTCGGATCACATGTCGGTCTGCACGGTCGACATCGGCGGCGGCACGGTGCTGCAGATCGTCTGCGGCGCGCCGAACTGCGATGCCGGGTGCGTCGTTCCGGTCGCGACGATCGGGACGGTGTTCCACACGCCGGAGGGGGATTTCAAGATCAAGAAGTCGAAACTCCGCGGCGTCGAGTCGCAGGGAATGATGTGCAGCGAAAAGGAGCTCGGGCTCTCCGACAACCACGAGGGACTCATGATTCTCGATCCGGCGACGGAACTCGGGCAGCCGGTCGACCGGCTCTTCCCGGGGGACACGCGCATCGAGATCGAAGTGACGCCGAACCGCCCCGACTGGCTTTCGATGTGGGGCGTCGCGCGCGACGTCTCCTGTTTGCTCGGGACGGAGGCGAAACTGCCGGAAATCACCATTCCCGTTTGCGACAAACCCGCGCCGGGGCTCGTCACGGTCGAGGCGCCGGATCTCTGCACCCGCTACATCGGGCGGTTGATCCGCAACGTGAAGATCGGGCCGTCGCCGGAGTGGATTCAGAAGTCGCTCGAGAGCGTCGGGCTGCGGCCGATCAACAACGTGGTCGACGTGACGAACTTCGTGATGATGGAGCTCGGGCAGCCGCTGCATGCGTTCGACCTCGCGAAACTCAAGGAGGGGCGGGTGATCGCGCGCCGCGCGAAGTCCGGGGAGAAGATCACGACACTCGACGGCAAGAATCTGACGCTGGAGCCGCGCCACCTCGTGATTGCCGACGCCGAAAAGCCGATGGCGCTAGCGGGCGTCATGGGCGGAGAATATTCCGGCGTCACGGAGGAGACGACCGATGTGCTGCTCGAGAGCGCGGTATTCTTCTCCTCAAACATCCGCGCCACGAGTCGCGAGCTCGGGATTTCGAGCGATTCGAGTTATCGTTATGAGCGCGGCGTCGACTGGGATATGGCGGAACTCGCCTCGAAGCGGGCCGCGCAGCTGATTCTCGAGACTGCGGGCGGCGAACTCGGCAGCGAGGCGGTCGATGTGAACACGGGCCGCCCCGCCGAGAAAGTCATTCCATGCCGGTTCGACCGGGTGCGTGCGCTGATTGGAACGCAGGTGTCGAACGAGCGGATCGTGGAGATTTTCCGGACGCTGCATTTGAAAGTGGACGATGTGACGGAGACCGGGTGCGTCGTGACCGCGCCGCTCTTCCGTCTCGATCTTGAGCGTGAAGCGGACCTGATCGAAGAGGTCGCCCGCATCGACGGACTCGACCGGATTCCGGAGATCGCCGTGACCGGCAAGATCTGCGGGTCGATCCGTGAGGATGCGTATCTGCCGCTCGAGACGCTGCGGAACAAGATCATCTCGCTCGGATTCTACGAGTGTCTGCATTACAGCACGGTGAATCGGGAGTCGGCGCTGTCGGACAGCCGGTTCACGGAGTCGGACCTGATCCGGCTGAAGAATCCGATCAGTCTGGAACTGGCGATCATGCGTCCGAGTCTGCTCGGCGAGATGCTCGGCACGATTGAGCGGAACATTTCACGCCGGAATCTCACATTGAAGCTCTTTGAGACCGGCAAGGCGTTCTGCCGCAATCCGGAACTCTTCCCGGAGGAGCGGTTCGAGCTCTGCATGGCACTGACCGGTTTGAAACATCCGGAACAGTATTCGGATGAGCTCAAGGCGCAGTATGATTTCTACGACATGAAAGGCGCGCTCGAGTCGCTCTTTGAACTGATGAACATCAGACGTTACCGCTTCGTTCCGGTCGAGGACGGGCGGTTCCGGAAAGGGCGTGCCGCGGAAGTGCAGATCGAGGGGAAAAAGGCGGGCGCATTCGGCGAACTTGCGCCGTCGCTCGTGAAAGGGTGGCGCACGACCTATCCGATTTTCGTCGCTCAGCTCGACATGGCGACGCTTCTGGCGGCGGATCACGGGGTGGGTTATTACGTTCCGTTCTCGCTTTTCCCGGCGACGAGCCGCGATGTGGCGTTCGTCGCTCCGGCGGGGCTCACGCATGCGGATGTGCTGGAGTTCATCCGCAAGGCGAAACCGGCGGATCTCGAATCGGTGCGGCTCTTCGATATTTTCGAGAAAGATGGACGCAAGAGCATGGCTTATCAGCTCACGTTCCGGAACCGGGAGCGAACGCTGACCGATGCGGAAGTCAACTCCCGTTTCGAGAAGCTGCGTGAAAAGCTGAAGAACGAATTGAAAGTGGAATTGCGGTGATCTTCCCGGCGGCGGGGAGTCCCGAATCGAATGTGCAACAGCAATTTGGGAAGGAAATAACGATGAGCAACAGCAGAAGTGCCGGGACGGTGTTCGAGGGGAATCTCGACGCGAAAGGTCTCAAGTTCGGGATCGTCTGCGCGCGTTTCAATGACTTTTTCGTGAGTCGTTTGCTGGATGGGGCGATGGATGCGATCGTGCGCCACGGCGGCAGCGCCGCGGATGTGGCGGTGGCGTATGTGCCGGGATCTTACGAGATTCCGTTCGCCGTGAAGAAGCTGCTTCTGACGAAGAAGTTCGATGCGGTTCTCGCGCTCGGCGTGGTGATTCAGGGGGCGACTTCGCACGCGGGTTACATCAATGCGGAAGTGGCGAAAGGGCTTGCGCAGCTCGGGCTTGAGTTCGGCGTGCCGGTGACTTACGGCATGATTACGGCGGAGAATCTCGAGCAGGCGATTGAGCGCAGCGGGACGAAAGCCGGCAACAAGGGTGTCGACGCGGCGGTCGCGGCGATTGAAATGGCGAATCTGACCAGGGCGATCCAGTGATGTTTGAGGACGACGACTTTACCGGGGCTCAGGAGCCCCGCCCCCACGCGAAACGGATGGGGCGCGAACTTGCGATGCAGTATCTGTTCCGCTGCGATATGCGGCAGGAGCTGCCCGACGCGGAGACGTTTGCGCGCTTTTACGATCAGATCCGGGAGGAGCACGGGCTCAAGGAGAACCGTTTCGGGCGCAAGGCCCGGGAGTATGCCGAAAAGCTCTATCTCGCGGTGGCGCTGAACAGTGACGAGATCGATTCGGTCATTCGTCAGCGGAGCCAGAACTGGGATTTCGAGCGGATCTCGCATGTCGACCGCAACATCATGCGGGTTGCGGTTGCCGAGATGCTTTATATCGAGGACGTGCCGCCGGTGGTCAGCATCGACGAGGCGGTCGAGATCGCGCGCGATTACTCCGGGGATGAGGCGGGCTGTTTCATCAACGGCGTGCTGAACGGCATCAAGGATACCTTGAAGCGGGATCCGCGCAGCGGAAAACAACCGAAAAAAGGCGAACAGGAATGAAATCGATTTTCTCCATCTTCAAGCGGGGGTTGGAAAAGACCACGACCCGGGTTGCCCGGACGATCGGTTCGATCTTCACCGGGGTCAAGGCGCACAGCGCGGCAACGTTCGATGAACTTGAGGAGCTGCTGATCTCCGCCGATTTCGGCGTATCGGCCTCGCTCCGCATCGTCGGAGAGATCCGGGACCGGTATGAGCGCGGCGCAATCGCCACAAATGCCGACCTCGTCAAAGTCGCTTCGGAGACGGTGAAGGAGATTTTGCGTCAACGCTCGCGTCCGATTCATTACGCGGAAGCGGGCAAGCCGACCGTGATTCTGATGGTCGGCGTAAACGGCAGCGGAAAAACCACGACCATCGGAAAACTTGCAGCCCGTTTCCGGGCGGACGGCAAGCGGGTGGTGCTCGCCGCGTGCGACACGTTCCGGGCGGCCGCGGTCGAACAGCTGCAGCTCTGGGGCGACCGGACCGATTCGCAGGTGGTCTCCGCGAAACACGGGGCCGATCCCGCGAGCGTCGCCTACGACGCCACGCAGGCCGCGCTCGCGCGCAACGCGGACTATCTGCTGATCGACACGGCGGGCCGCCAGCACAACCAGAAAGGGTTGATGGACGAACTTGCGAAGATCCGCCGCTCGATTGAGAAAGTCTATCCCGGTGCGCCGCATGAGGTGTGGCTCACGGTCGATGCGAGTCTCGGCGGCAATGTGCTGAATCAGGCGCGGGAGTTTTCCAAAGCGACCGGAGTCACCGGGCTCGTGCTGACCAAACTCGACGGAACCGGAAAGGGCGGCATGGTCGTTGCGCTGCACCAGGAATTCGAGCTGCCGACGTTTTTCATCGGGCTCGGGGAGCAGCCGGAGGATCTGCAGCCGTTCAGTCCGGAATTTTACGCGGACGCGCTGTTCGGCGAAGAGTCCGGGAACGAAGAAGAGGAGCATGACTGATTCCGATGGACGGAGAGAACAAAGACCGTTCGTATATGCTCGAAGCGCTGGGGCTGGCGCGCATGGGCTGGGGACTGACCAGCCCGAACCCGATGGTCGGGGCGGTGATCGTGCGCGACGGCGTCATCATCGGGCGCGGCTACCACTTCCGGGCGGGGGAGCCGCACGCGGAGATCAATGCGTTTTCCGACGCGGCGCGGCACGGTTATGACCCGAAAGGGGCGACGCTTTACGTCACGCTTGAGCCGTGTTGTACGACCGGACGCACGCCCCCCTGCACGGATGCGATCATCGCCGCCGGGATCGGGCGGGTCGTGATCGGGTCGCTCGACCCGAATCCGCACCATGCGGGTCGCGGGGTGGAACTGCTCGAGGCGGCCGGAATCGAGGTGACGGTCGGCGTCGAACAGAGCGCCTGCAGCGAATTGAATCAGGCGTTCTTCAAGTGGATCAGCACCGGCAAGCCGTTCGTGATTCTGAAGATGGCCATGACGCTCGACGGGAAGATCGCGACCGCTTCCGGCGAATCGAAGTGGATCACCGGGCCGGAAGCGCGGCGGCGGGTTCAGACGCTGCGCCGCCTCAGCGATGCGATCATGGTCGGCGGCGAAACCGTGCGGCAGGATCATCCGCAGCTGACCGTGCGCGAACCGGAATCGTGGCCGCGCCAGCCGCTGCGGATCATCGCGAGCCGCAGCATGGATGACGAGGAGGTCGCTTCCTACTTCCCGGACGGGAACTTCGAGCGGGTCGAGCTCGAGACGAACGAGGAGTGGCACAGTCTGCTGATCCGCCTCGGCGCGCGCAACATCACGTGTCTTTTGATCGAGGGTGGCGGGGAGCTCGCGGCGGCGGCGATCGATGCGAACGCGGTCGACATGGTCGAGTTTCACATCGCGCCGAAGCTGCTCGGCGGTCGCGACAGCCGTCCCGTGCTCGGTGGAAACAACCCCGAATCGATGGAGTTCGCGCGGAAACTGCACAATGTCAAAGTGACCCATTACGGCGAGGACATCGCCATCAGCGGGCGGCTGGAGGAGTGACATGTTTACCGGGCTGGTGGAAATGACCGGCGTGCTGGTCGGATTGCATGGGGAGCATCTGAGGCTGCGCCCGTCGAAGAAATTCGAGAAGCCGGTCTACGGCGAGAGCGTCGCGGTGAACGGCTGCTGCCTCACACTGGAGCGTGAACTTGCGGGCGGCGTGCTCGAGTTCTTCACGCTGGCCGAGACGCAGCGTCGGACGAATCTCGGGAAGCTGAAACCCGGGGCACTGCTGAACATGGAACGGGCGCTGCGGCTCGGTGACCGGCTCGGCGGGCATATTGTTTCCGGGCACATCGATGCGGCGGCCGAGGTGATCGATTTCCGCCGGATGGCGGACGGGGATTATGAATTGCGGGTGGCACTTCCGGAGTCGCTCGCTCCCGAGATCGTCGAAAAGGGGAGCATCGCGATTGACGGCGTATCGCTGACGGTAGTCGATGTGGGGAAGAGCGATTTCTCCGTCTGCCTGATTCCGGTTACACGCAATGACACGGCGCTGGTGGCGCGAACGCCGGGGACACTTGTGAATCTCGAGGGAGATCTTGTGGGCAAATACATCCGCCGTCAGTTCGAGCTGCGCATGGAGGGGGCTGCCGCGGCGCCCGCTCCGTCCGGGATCACGATGGATACGCTGCGGGAAGCGGGGTTTCTGTGAAGCCGGCAGTGGAATTCGGCGCGGTCTTCGCCTCGACGGAGGGGTTTGCCCGGATGCCGGAGCCGTATCCGGCCGGGCTGGGGTTTCTCATGTTTCCCGGAGATGCGCTGGAGAGTCAGGAGCTGCGCATGAAGCTCCACAAGATTGTCTCCGGCAAGGTGGCGGTTGTGCCGCGCGAACTTCTCTCCTATGAGATGGTTTCGCTGCTGCCGGAACAGAATCTCGCGTTGAAAGTGGAATTCGCGCGCGTCTTCCGGGCACGCTGCAAACGGGCGCTCGAGCTGCGCAGCAGCGAGGTCGGACTGCGGATCGACTGGGAACGGATGCAAACGGAGCGGAGCTATCGCGAGGCGCTGCTCTTGTTGCTGCGCGGGACATTCGGGATTCTCGACGAGTACCGCCTGAAGTTGCGGATTGCGCTGCGTCTGCCCGGGGATGCGGAGGCGTATGTGCGTTTTCTGCGGGAGATGTTGTTTCCCGGTCTGGTGTTTTCGCTCGAATGCACGCCCGGATCGGTGGAGGCGGAAACACTCCATGCGCTGCGGTTTTATTCAGACTGCTTTGTGCTGCACCCGGACCCCGAAACCGGACGGGGATGGAGTGCTGATGAGATACGAAAACTCGCGGAGGATGCGGGCACGCTCTGCGTTTCTCCGCGCCGGTTCGGAGTTGTGACCGGAGATGTTCACGGCGTAGCGGCGCTGGCGGAGGAGTTCCGTCGCGCGGCCGCGGCTCCGCCGGAAATCAGGGAGAAGGAATCATGTTGAAACTCGGAGTGAATATCGATCACATTGCGACCGTGCGCCAGGCGCGTCTTGCCGCGTCGCCGCATCCGCTGGAGGGGGCGCTTCTCGCGGAGAAGGCGGGCGCATGGGGGATCACCGCGCACCTGCGCGAGGATCGCCGCCACATCCAGGATGCGGACATCCGCGAACTTGCGAAGAGTGTGAAGAATCTGAATATGGAGATGGCGGTCACCGATGAGATGGTGCGCATCGCCTGCGAGGTCAAGCCTCACAGCAGCTGCCTTGTGCCGGAGAAGCGGCAGGAGTTGACTACGGAGGGAGGACTGGACGTCGCCGGGCAGCGCGACAAGGTGCGCGCCGCCGTGGAGAAACTGCATGAGGCCGGGATTGTCGTGAGCTGTTTCATCGATCCGGTGGAGGCGCAGCTGGATGCGGCGAAAGAGGTCGGCGCCGACTATGTTGAACTCCACACCGGAACCTATTCCAATACGGTCGGAGAAGCGCGGCGGCAGGAGCTTGAGCGGCTCAAGGCGGCGGCGGAGCATGCGCATAAAATCGGACTTTCGGTCAATGCCGGGCACGGGATCGATTACGAAAACATCGCCGGAATCCTCGAGATTCCGCACCTTTCGGAGTTGAACATCGGTCACTCGATCATCGGCCGGGCGATCATGGTCGGCATGGAGCGCGCCGTCGGCGAAATGCTCGAGGCGATGAAGCCTTACTCGAAATAGTTGATTCATGAGTTCACATCGCGGTCACGGCATTCTGAAGAGTTCGCTCGGAGTCTCCCTGGCGACGCTGCTGTCACGGCTGCTCGGTCTGGTCCGGGTGATGCTCGAGGCGCGTGTGCTCGGCGGCGACGCCGTGGCGAGCGCGTGGGGACTGGCGTTCGCGATTCCGAACACGTTCCGGCGACTGCTCGGGGAGGGAGCGCTCGGGACCGCGCTGATTCCGCTCGTCTCCGAGACCGATGAGAAAGCCGGGCCGGAACAGGTCCGGCGCGAGCTCGGCATTGTCTTTTCGGTGCTGTCGCTGATTCTGGCGTTGATTGTGGCGGTGGTCGCGGGTTGTGCGATCGGGCTGCGTGAACTTGCCGGAGAGGAGTCGTTCGGCAGGCTGTCTCGGGTGCTGGCGAGCCGGCGCGTACAGCTGGCGCTCACGATTCTGCCGCTTCTGATGCCGTATGCGTTCTTCATCTGCCTGATTGGTGCGATCGGTGCGGTGCTGAACACCCGCAAGATCTTTGTGCTGCCCGCCCTCGGGGCGCTGCTGTTGAATTTTTTTCTGATCGGAGGACTTTATACGGCGTTTCGGCGCGGGATTTCGGGAACGAATCTGTTCGGATTTCTCGAGACGCTGTCGTACCTGGTTCTCGCCTCCGGGGCGATTCAGCTTGTGCTGATGCTGCTGCTGCTCTGGCGGGCGGGGCGGTTCCCGTCCCTCTCCTGGAGGGCGTTTCGGGAGAGTGACATTCTCGGGAGACTCTGGCGGCTGGTGCTGCCGGGGATGATCGGCGGAGCGGCACTTCAGATCAGTTTTCTGATCGACCGTTCGCTCGCGATCTTTCTCGGGCCGAAAGCGGTTCCGGCGCTGAACTACGTGGATCGGATCATCGATCTGCCGATCGGGATTTACGCGATCGCGCTCGGATCGGTGCTGACTGCGACGATGTCACGGGCGGCGGCGCGCGGGGATCTGGCGGAGATTTCACACGATCTCGGGTTCAGTCTGCGGCACGTCTATTTTCTCTGCGTCCCGATGGCGGTCGGGGTCGTTTTCTTCTGGGAGCCGATGCTCCGAATTCTCTGTCTCGGCGGAAACTATACGCGGGAGGATCTGGAGGCGGCTCGGATGGTTGCGATCTTCTACGGGGCGGGAATTCCGGCGTTCTGCTCGATCAAGGTGCTGCTTGCTCCGTTCAATGCGCGGAAGATGATGAGTACGACGCTGCGTTATTCGCTTGTGGCGATCGGGTGCAACGTGGTGTTGAATCTGCTGCTCATGTGGCCGCTGCGGCAGGGGGGGATCGCACTGGCGACGGTGCTCTCGTCGATGTTGAACAACACGCTTCTGCTGCGTCATTTGAGGAACGAGGGAATTCCGCTGGACATCCGTGGAATCGGGTGGACGTTCGTGCGTTCGCTCATATTCGCGCTTGTTGCGGGATTTGCTCTGATGTGGCTCTATCCGGTTTTGCGGGAACATCTGACGAGCCGTTACGTCGGCGAATTGCCTGCGTTTGCGCTTCTGGGGGTGTTGTTTGCGCTGCTCTACTTCGGGGGAAGCCGCCTCTGTCATGCACCGGAGATTCCGGAACTCATCGCCGTTCTGCGCCGCCGCTGAACAGCGGATAAAATCCCAAAAAAAGAAACCTGCCGGGGAAAGTGTGCACGGACGATGAGGCCCGGGAGTACCGCCTGCGAAGTGAACGTGCCGCATAACGATGAAAAACGGTCCCGTGACCGGATTGCTCCGGCGCGGGACCGCAGAAGAACGGGCGGCAGGCTCAGCGCGCGTCGACCGTGACCGACTCGGGGCCGACCAGATAGAGGATCGACGGCGTGGCGGTGAACTCTTTTCCGGGGACCGGCTGTTTCTCGCCGAGGTGATTCATCGCCTCGGCGTTTCCTTTGATCCGCATGGAGAGCTTCTGATGGAAATCCGCCGTCCAGACGGCCCAGACTTTCACGCCGTCCGGCCGTTTCCAGTTCGCGAGATAGCTCTTGCCGTGAACTGAAATTTCCGGAACGGTCGAACCCGACGGGCAGAGCGTGGTCAGCGTCTTGTAAGCGTGGAACGCGGGTTTCGGCGAGAAGTCCGCGTGGACGATTCCAAAGTGGTGTTCGCGTTCATCCGGCTTCCACTCCCCCGCGCGGAAGTTGTACCAGAAGATCCGTTCAACTCCGTTCGCCAGCGCGATGAGATAGGTGCGCGGCAGCATTTCCGCCTGCCGCTTTTCCGTGGTGGAATCAGTGACGCCGAGTCCCGAGTAGACGATGATGTTCCCTTTGAGATCACTGTTGAGCTTGTAGAGCGCGCAGATCGTTCCCCGGTAGTCGTCGGTACCGGCTTCGATCACCGGGATAAATTCGTCGCCTTTCTTCAGGTTGGCGTCGGTCAGGAACCGGCCGGTCGGCTTGAAATCGACCTTGAATTTCCCGGCGAAGCGGGATGCGGGTTTCTGCCATTTCTCCTGCTGGGGGACGCTGTTTTTGACCCACCAGGTCTCCCAGGCGATGTGGAGATGTTTCAGGTATTTGTCATTGACCTGCACGTTTTTGCCGCTCCCTTTGCCGTCCATCTGGTAATCATGATAGAACGGCAGTCCGGTCGGCAGCAGAAGCGTGCCGCCGCGCTTCACGTAGTCGATCACATCCGGAAGATAGCTCATCGGGAACTCCTCGGATGTGGAGGGAACCAGAACCGGGAACCGCTTCACGTCCAGTGATTTCAGATCTTTCAGCCGGATGCGTTCAACCTTGCGGAACATGCCGAGATTGAAGTCCGCGTTGAAATTCGGCGCTTCAAAGAACCCGAGTTCCGGATCATTCACGACCGCAACGGCTCCCGCCGCCGGATCGACCCCCGCCTCCGCCAGAACCGACGGCAGCACATCGACGAAGAAGCGCGGCGGCCGTGCCGTGGCCCAGCCCACTTCCGTGATCCAGATCGGTTTTTCGCCGACACCGTATTTCCGCATGAGGGCTTTCAAACTTGTGAGATCGGAAAACATCATTTCCGGCACGCCGCGCCAGTGGTACGGATGGATGTTCATCACATCGAAATATTTTCCCGCTCCGGCTTTCAGCGACGCTTCGATGAACGGGAGCGGAACCCCCGCCGTGCCGCCATACAGAACCGTGAGTTCCGGATTGATCGCCTTGATCTCCCGGTAGGTGCGTTCCAGCAGTTTCGCATAATTTTCTCCGCTGGAGGTGTCGTGCCAGAACGAGGGGGAGTTCTGTTCGTTCCAGACCTCCCAGTAGCGGAGCAGCGGGTAGCGGGTCACGAGATTCCGCACGTAGTTGCTCCACAAATCGAGATGTTTCCACGCCGGAGTCGCCCACGGCACATCGTAATCGAGGATCGGCAGAACGTTGATGTTCTCCTTTTTCGCGAGTTCGACCACCCGGTCGAGCTGGTTGTACTGCCAGGTGCCCTGTTTGATTTCCGCGTATTTCCAGTCGAAGTCAGTGCGCACATAGTTGATGCCGGCCTCGTGCATCTTCTGAAACGTCTGCGGGGCGAACTGCCACTCGCCGCGGCTCACGTGGGCGCATACGCCGTAGGGATCGTGAATCACCTCCGGTGCCGCGAACAGTGATGCGCCCGCCGTAACGACGGCCAGGCTTCCCAGGATTTTGTTTTTCATAGCATTTCTCCTCTGGTTGGTGGATCAATCGACATCGTCGCTGATGGTGACCGGGACGAGCCCCTGCGACAGCATGTAGCGGAAATTGAACGGGCAGCGGTTCAGTTCCACCTTGTTCATCGAAGTGACGTGCCCGTCAGCCGCGCCGACGTTGGCCCGTTCGTCGTGGGCGAGATGGAGTCCGACCGTCTGAGTATCCAGCGCGTAGGAGGGGGAGAACGCCCAGCACGACTGCCCTTTCTGATTGCCCGCAGAGGCGGCGGTATCACCCGCCAGATAGGTCCCGCTCGGCTGTTTCATGCGATGCAGCGCGAAGAACATGTTGTCGTTGCTGTCGATGGTGTGGAAGTAGTTGCCGAGCCGGTTGCGCTTCTTCATGTTGGAATCGTGGTACTGGGCGTCATTGCGACCCTTGACGAAGCCGTACACTCCCCAGTGCAGGTCGTCGGCTTTGGCCGACTGGTCTTCGGGTTTGCCGGGGCAGCGGAGGGTTTTCAGCGGGATGTAGCCGTTTCCGGTGGAGAGCAGTCCGGAGTTGCTCTTTTCCCGTGAGAGCAGCGCGGTCCACGGCTCGTAGCTGCTGCCGTACTTCGCCACGGTCACCATGTAGCCGCCGTTGTCTTCCGCGTAGAAGATCTGTGCTTTCATCATCTGGCCGAGGTTGGAGAGACAGTTGGATTTCTTCGCCGCCGCGCGCGCTTTGTTCAGTGCGGGCAGCAGCATGGCCGCGAGGATGGCGATGATCGCAATCACAACGAGAAGTTCGATCAATGTGAATGAATTCCTTTTTATCATGACATGGCCCTTTCTGAAAAGATTGGTATGGGTAATGAACAGAGCGATTGACGTTCTACCAGGACTCCCGAGAGCATCCGGACGCCGGAGGGAACCGTCAGATTCCGTCGGCGCGCATCGATCTTCTGAAGCAGGTCCAGCATGGCGCATCTGCCGATGTCGGCCAGCGGGTTGTCGATGCTGGTCAGCGGCGGTTTCAGGCTGCAGCAGATGGAGACCTGATTGTCGAATCCGATGATGCTCAGCTCTTCCGGGATTCGGACACCGCGTTCGGCGCAGGCGCGGTAGAGGCCGACACAACCCCAGTCGTTCGAGACGACGGCGGCCGTGACTTTCTGCGGATGGGCGAGAATCCGCCCGAGAATCTGTCCGAGCAGCGGCGGTACGGGATCGAGTTCGAGGGCTTGAATGGTCGGAGATTTCTCCATGAAGAGCAGTTCCGGATTCCACAGCCCGCATGCCTCCATCTCGATCCGGAATCCCTCTTCCCGCTGCCGGAACATGCCGTTGCCGGGATCGGTGCAGATGAATGCGATGGTGCGGTGGCCGCGCTGAATGAGTTCTCTGGCGGCGAGAGCTCCGGCCGCGCGGTTGTCGAAACAGACGTTCGAACCGTTGCGGTTGAAGTCGTCGATGCCGAACCAGACGATCGGCAGTTTCTCCTCGAGCTTCTCGAGCCGCCGTCGCCGTTCATCTCCGGGGAGAAACTTGTGTTTGACGAGAATTCCGTCGAATTCCGAAAGATGCCGGAAGAGTTTATCGTCGCGGCAGTCGAGCAGCGTGAAGAACTCCGGCTGAATTCCGCAGGCGGTGCAGACCTCGGTGATCCCAGCCCCGTAGGAACGGGTGTGATACGACTCCTCCCACTGGAACTGCACGTCGAAGAAGAGGACGGCAATGCGACTCCCCTCCGCCAGGTTTCTCCGGGAGTTCTTCCTCGGACGGCGCAACGGAACGTAGTGATTTTTCCGCATGACCGAGAGAATCCGTTCCCGCAGGGCGGAGTCCACATTTCCGGCATGGTTCATCACCCGGCTGACTGTCCCGATCGAGACTCCCGCCTCGCTGGCGATGTCGCGGATGGTAAACGTTTTCTGCATGACCACCTCTTGTCTTTTCACTAAAAGTATAATGAAATGGAACGATAAAAGCAAGAATGCTTTTGCCGTTTTATGAAAAGAAACCGCTTTTTCATCGTCTAGTTCATGAACTAAGGATCTGTTCAACCGCGGGGGTGGAATTTGCGGTGAACTTCGCGCAGGCGGTTGGCGTCGACGTGGGTGTAGATTTCGGTCGTGGCGATGTCGGCGTGCCCGAGCATCTCCTGAATGACGCGCAGATCCGCGCCGTTTGCGAGCAGATGGCTTGCAAACGAGTGGCGCAGCGTGTGCGGGTGGATGTTCTTATGGATTCCGGCGCGTACGGCCGCCTCTTTGACGATGCCCCAGATCCGTTCGCGATTGAGTCTGCGTCCGTTGTGGGAGAGAAACACGTAGGGGGAGGACGGATTTTTTTCCGCGAGGAACGGGCGGGCTTCGCGCAGATACCGTTGAAGCAGTTCGAGCGCGGTTTCCCCGACCGGGACGATGCGGGTTTTTTCGCCTTTGCCGGTGACGCGCATGGTCCGGTTGTCGAAATCGGGCGCGGTGAGCGGCAATGTCGTAAGTTCCGAGACACGCAGACCGGAGGCGTAAAGCAGTTCAAGCATGGTGCGGTTGCGCAGGTTGAGCGGGTCGTCGTCCGCGGGCCACGCTTCGAGAAAAGCGTCGACCTCCTCGATCGAGAGAAATTCCGGCAGTGCGCGCCAGAGTTTCGGGGACTCGATCACGGCGGCGGGATCGGTCGGAATGAGCTCCTCTTCCTCGAGATGACGGAAGAACATCTTGATCGCGACGAGCCGCCGTGCGATCGTCGCGGGTTCCATCGCCCGTTCGGAGAGGCTGTTCTCAAGATAGTCGACGATCATCTCCCGTTTCACGGCGCGGCAGGAGTCGATGCCGCGGTCGGCGAGCCAGGAGGCGAAATCCTCAAGATCGCGGCGGTAGGCGTCCGCCGTATTCGGGGAGAGCCCGCGCTCGATGGTCAGGTATCTCAGAAATTCTTGGAAATCGCGTTCAAACATGATTGCCGGATCGCGCCGGAGGTGTTATAGTATCGGCGTTACCGGACTATAATCTACTCTGAAAAGGAGCGATCGTCAAGGAGGTTTTATGAAGAAGATTGTGATTATTCTCGCCGATGGTGCGGAGGAGACGGAATTCATTGCGGTGGGGGACGTGCTGCGCCGCCTGTCGTTCGAGGTGACCGTGGCGGGACTGGCCGGACTCGACGTAACCGGTGCGCATGGTTTCGGGCTGAAAGCGGAGCGGCTGCTTGCGGAGTGCGCTCCGGAGGAGTTCGACGCGGTGTTTCTGCCCGGCGGCATGGGGGGAGCTCTTGCAATGTATGAATCTGCCGCGGTGCTCGACTTCGTGCGCGCGATGGAGCGGGGCGGGAAGATCGTCTCGGCGATCTGCGCCGCGCCGATGGTGCTCGCAAAAGCGGGATTGCTCGAGGGGAAAAAATTCACGATGTATCCGGGATTGGATGAATACCTCCCCGCCGGATACCGTTATGACTCGGCAATGGCCGTGCAGGACGGACGGATCGTCACCGGCAAAGGGCCGGGGGCGGTTTTCGCCTTTGCAAAAGTGCTTGCGGGCGCGCTCGGGGCGGAGACCGATGCGCTTTATGCGGCGATGTTCGTAAACGCCTGAACGGAAGTTCGGCGGGCGGCTTGAAATTTCACCCGGACATGGTGTATATTAATTCCTTGTTCATCTGTATTTTTTGATCTTGAGGAATGGGTATGTCTATGTTTGAAGTGCTGACCCGCTGCGGTGCGGCGCGGCGCGGGGTTCTGACGACGCGGCGCGGAACGGTGCAGACTCCGGTGTTCATGCCGGTCGGAACACGCGCGACCGTGAAAGCGATGTCCCCGGCGGAACTCGAGGAGCTCGGCGCGGAGATCATCCTCGGGAATACCTATCACTTGTTTCTGCGTCCCGGCATGGAGTTGATGAAGCTCGCGGGAGGGCTGCACAAGTTCAGCAGCTGGAAGCGGTCGATTCTGACCGATTCGGGCGGATTTCAGGTGTTCAGCCTCGCGACGCTGCGCAAGATGGAGCCGGACGGGGTGCGGTTCGCGTCGCACATCGACGGGACGCGCTTCTTTCTCGGGCCGCGCGAATCGATGGCGATTCAGCGTACGCTCGACTCGGATATCGTCATGGCGTTCGACGAGTGCACGCCGTATCCCGCGACGTTTGAACAGGCGGAAAAGTCGCTTTCGATCACGACCCGCTGGGAGCGCATGAGCCGCGAACAGCCGCTGAATGACGGGCAGATCCGGTTCGGAATCGTCCAGGGGTCAGTCTATCCGGAGCTGCGGCGCCGTGCGGCGGAGAGCATCGTTGAAATCGGGTTTGACGGATACGCGATCGGCGGGGTTTCGGTCGGCGAGAGCGAGCCTGAGATGATGGTGGCGATCGATGCGGCCGTGCCGTATCTGCCGCAGGAAGCTCCCCGTTACCTGATGGGAGTCGGGACGCCGCGGCAGATCGTCGAGAGCGTCGCGCGCGGAGTTGACATGTTCGACTGCGTGATGCCAACCCGGCTCGGGCGGCACGGCTCGGCCTTTGTCGGGAACGGCGGCACGATTCCGGTCAAGGCGGGACGGTACGCGAAAGATTTCACGCCGATCGACCCGGAATGCGACTGCTATGCGTGCCGGAATTTCACGAAGGCGTACATCCGTCATTTGTTCAACGTCGGCGAGATTCTCGGCGTGCGGCTCGTCACGCTGCACAATCTGCACTACTTTTTGAATCTCATGCGGCGGATCCGCGCCTCGATCGAGGCCGGGACGTTTGAAGAGCTGCGGAGGGAATTTCAATGAAAATCGTTCGATTTGACAGTGTCGGCGGCGCTTCCGGGGATATGATCCTCGGCGCGCTGATCGGACTCGGCGCCGACTGCGGCGCGGTTGCGCAGGAGCTCGACCGGCTGCTGCCGGGACATTTCACGCTTTCGGTCGAGAAACTCTCTTCCCATGGGATTGCGGGCGTGCGTGCGACCGTGTCGCTGCCGGAAGCCGATCACCATCACCATCATCACCGCGACCACGACCACGAGCACGAGCACGAGCATGAGCATGAGCACCATCATCACCATCACGATCATCATGCGTTCCGGGAGATCCGGGCGCTGATTGAGAACTCCGAGCTGCCGGAGGCGGTGAAGCGTTCGAGTGTTGCAGTCTTTTCGCTGCTCGCGGAAGTCGAGGGGAAGATTCACGGCAAGGCGCCGGAGGAGGTTTCGTTCCACGAAGTCGGGGCGGTCGATTCGATTGTGGACATCGTCGGGAGCTGTCTCGCGCTGCATCTGCTCGGGGTCGAAGCGATTTCGGTTTCGCCGCTGCCGACCGGGAACGGGACGGTCCGCTGTGCGCACGGGATCATGCCGGTGCCCGCTCCCGCTACGGCGGAGCTGCTCGCGCGCGGACTTGAGATTGCCCCCTCCGATGAGCCGTTCGAGCTGCTGACTCCGACCGGTGCGGCGCTTCTCTCGGCGTGGCCGAAACATCCGATTCCGGCAGGAGCACGGGTGATGGCCGCCGCAAACTCTTTCGGGCAGCGGGAGTTGCTCCATACGCCGAACCTGCTGCGCGCGATGCTGATCGAAACCGCGCCGGAAGCAGAAATGAAACCGGAGGGCGCGGAGGAGGCGGTCGAAGAGCTCGCCTGCAATCTCGACGACTGCACGGGCGAACTTGTGGGGTATCTCACGGAGCGGCTGGCGGCGGCAGGAGCGCTCGACGTCTGGACGGAGGCGATCCAGATGAAGAAGCAGCGTCCCGGAGTGAAACTCTGCGCGCTTGTGCGTCCGGAACAACGCGAAGCGGTGTTGACGGAAATGTTCCGGGAGGGGTCGACGCTCGGCGTGCGCATTTCGCCGATGCGGCGGCGTGTCCTGGCGCGTTCGTTCGAGACGGTCGAGACGCCGTATGGTCCCGTGCGCATAAAGTTCGCACGGAACGGTGACGGCGAACTTCTCACTTTCAAGCCGGAATTCGAGGATTGCCGCCGTCTTGCCGAAGCGACGGAGATTCCGCTGAAAGTCGTCCTCCTCGCGGCGACGAACGCTTTCTGGGAGAAAAACCGATAAAAAAACTGCTTTTTTCCTGCGGAGATATTGACTAAGGACGATTTTGGCGTAATATTATCTAACTGTAAAAAGAAGAGAAACTTAAAAACCTTACATTCATAAATTATGGAGAAAGAAAATGACCAAGCGTGATTTGGTGGTTAAGATTGCCCGCGAGACCGGCTTCATCCAGAACGACGTTGCGGAAGTGGTTCAGAAGACGCTCGATTACATCGCGGAAGACCTGATCGCCGGTAATACGATCGAACTGCGCAACTTCGGCGTTTTTGAGATCAAGGTCCGCAAGAGCCGCAAGGGCCGCAACCCGAACCAGCCGAAGAACGAAGTTGTGATCCCGGAACGCGCCGTGGTCAAGTTCCGCGCCGGCAAGGAGCTCAAGGAAGCGGTCGAAAAACTCGATCCGAAACGGTTCAAATAAGCCGGTTGCCGGTTATGAATCGCATGCACGCCTGACGAATTTTTTTCTTTCGTCGGGCGTGGTTTGTTTTGCCGGTTTCGGTGATCCGGTTGCCGGGATCGGTTGTACAGTTGAATTTCAGGAGTTTATAGTTATGGCGACCTACACTCCGCCGCCGGGTACGGCGGATATTTTTGCGGATGAGGCGCGCCGCTGGCGGAATCTGGAAAACACCGCTGCGGCGGTCTTTTCCCGGTACGGATATGGAGAACTCAGAACCCCCATCTTCGAGTACACCGAGGTGTTTCAGAAAGGCCTCGGAAACGAGACGGAAGTGGTTCAAAAAGAGATGTACACGTTCGAGGATCGCGGCGGTCGGAGTCTGACGCTGCGTCCGGAGGGGACGGCCGGCGTGATGCGTGCACTTTCGGGTACCGATGTGATGAACGGCGTCGAGCACCGGGTTTACTATTACGGGCCGATGTTTCGCGGGGAGCGTCCCGCGGCGGGCCGTCGCCGGCAGTTTCACCAGGTCGGCGTCGAGAATGTCGGCCGGGTTGCGCCGCTCATCGATGCGGAGTGCATTGCGATGTTGATCGATTATCTGAATGCGATCGGCATCACGGATGCGCACCTCGCAATCAACACGCGCGGCGTGATGGAAGACCGCGCTCCGGCCGGGAAACTTCTGACCGATTATTTCAGTCGTCATATCGATCACATGTGCGACGACTGCAAGGCCCGGCTCGAGCGCAATGTCTGGCGGATTCTCGACTGCAAACAGGAGGCGTGCCGCAGAATCGTTGCGGATGCGCCCGATTATGTGGCCAGTTTCAGCGATTCCTCCCGCGCGTATTTCGCGGAGGTTTGCGCGGCGCTCGATGCGCTCGGGGTCGAATACACGGTCGATCCGCTGCTCGTGCGCGGGCTCGACTACTACGTGCACACCGTATTTGAAGTGACGCACGGCGGGCTCGGCGCTCAGACCGCGATCGCGGGAGGCGGCCGGTACGAACTCTTTCTGCCGGGTCAGAAGAAGCCGGTTCCGGGTGTGGGGTTTGCGGCCGGAATGGAGCGGCTGCTGATGGTGCAGGACGCGCTCGGCATCGCCGGGGCGCCCGCGCCGGTTCTGCCGGTCTACCTGGTCGGACTCGGGAGCGCGGCGCGGCTCGCGAATTTGAAACTCGCCGGCGAGCTGCGGAGAGCGGGCGTCCGGGTCGAGCTTGAACTGGAAGAGCGGTCGTTCAAGGCGCAGTTGCGGAATGTGAACAAATCCGGTGCGCTTCTCGCGGTGATCCGCGGCGACTCGGAGCTCGAACGCGGCGTTGCGGTTGTCAAGACCATGGCGAACGGCGAGCAGGTGGAACTCAAAGATTCGGAACTGGCCGGTTATCTGACCGACTTTGCCCGGAAGCTCTGATTTATCATATATCATTCAGAAAACAGACAGGAAAACAAAATGCTCAAACAGAAGAATCTGATCTTCGTCGGCGCGCCCGGTGCGGGCAAGGGAACGTTCTCGGCACTGCTGCTGGAGCGTCATCCGATGGCGCACATCTCGACCGGGGACATCCTGCGCGACGAGGTCAAACGCGACACGGAACTCGGCCGCGAGGCCGCGAAACTCATGAAAGAGGGGAAACTCGTACCGGACGAGGTGATCGCCGGGATGGTGCGTACGCGGCTTGCGCAGCCCGACTGCGAAAACGGTTTCATTCTCGACGGGTTCCCGCGCACGATCCGGCAGGCGGATCTGCTTGAAGAGGCGCTTGCGTCGCTCGGCAGAAAGCTCGACCGCGTCGTCTACTTCAAGGTGCCGGACGATGTGATTCTGCAGCGGTTGACCGCGCGGTTGAACTGCAAAAAGTGCGGCCGGATCTACAACAAGCTCTTCATGCCGCCGAAAGTCGAGAATGTCTGCGATGATTGCGGTTCGGAATTGTTCCAGCGTCCGGACGATTCGCTTGAGACCGCGAAGTCGCGGCTCGAGGTGTTCTACCGCCAGACCAGTCCGCTGATCGACTATTACGGCAGCCGGAATCTGATTCTCGAGATCACGGAACTGGACAAGGACAAGATCTGCGAAATTCTGGCTGCGGAGCTGGAATAATCATGTCCCGCAATCAGGTCATTCACACTCCGGACGAGATCGCGCGGATTCGCCGTGCGGCCGCGCTGACCGCGCAGGTCCGCGATGAAATCGCTGCGGCGGCGCGTCCCGGAATGACGACGTTCGATCTCGACCAGGTGGCGGGCGAGCTGATCCGCGCCACGGGTGGAAAAAGTGCGTTCTTCGGATATCGCGGGTATCCCGGCAACATCTGCATTTCGGTCAACGACGAGGTTGTGCACGGGATCGGCCGTCCGGACCGGATTCTGCTGGAGAGCGACATCGTGAGCATCGATGTCGGTGTGGAGATCGACGGCGGGGTCGGAGACACGGCTCTGACGTTCGGATTCGGCGAGCTTACGCCGGATTTGAAGCGGCTGCTCACCGGAACCCGGGAGGCGCTCGATGCCGGAATCCGGCAGGCGCGGCGCGGCAACTACATCCGTAACATCAGCCATGCGGTCGAGACGGTTGCGAAACGGTATCACCTCGGGGTGGTACGCGAATACGTCGGGCACGGCTGCGGCACGAGTCTGCACGAACCACCGGAGGTCCCGAATTTCGTCGGGTACGGCAAGGGGGCGCTGCTGGTGCCGGGAATGGTGATCTGCATCGAGCCGATGTTGAATCTCGGCACGCACAAAGTCACGACGGACTCCGTGGATCACTGGACGGTGCGCACCCGTGACGGGGCCTGCGCCGCCCATTTCGAGCATATGGTTTTAATCACAGAAAACGAACCGGAGATTTTAACGTGGCCAAAGACGATGTAATCCGCGTGGAGGGCGTGGTCAAAGAACTTCTGCCCAACACAATGTTCAAGGTGGAGATCCAGACCGGGCATACGGTCAACGCCCATATTTCGGGCAAAATGCGGATGAATTTCATTCGGATTCTCCCCGGGGACTCGGTGACGCTTGAGATGTCGCCTTACGATCTGACCAAGGGCCGGATCGTATTCCGCAAAAAATGAGACAAGATGGAAAGGAGCCTTTTGCGGGCTCCTTTTCCTGCTTCAGTCAATGACGCATGGACATTGCATATATCATTTAACCACAGGAGAGAGAGGGAAGACAATGAAAGTACTGGTCATCAATGCGGGCAGCAGTTCGATGAAATTCACGCTGTTCTCGATGGCGGATAAGAAGGTTCTGGCGAAAGGGCAGTTCGAGCGTCTCGGCACCGACAAGCCGAATATGATTTACAAGCGCCTCTCGGACGGGTTGAAATTCGAGGGGATCGTCCCGGTGAAGAATCTTGAGGAAGCTCTGAAACGGGTCTGCGCGAAGCTGGTTGATCCGGCTGACGGCGTGATGAAAGAGCTCAGCGAGATCGTCGCGATCGGCCACCGCGTGCTGCTCGGCGGCGAGAAGATCACGAAACCGGTCAAGGTCGATGAAGAGGTCAAGGCGATCATTCGCGAGTACATTCCGCTCGGGCCGCTGCACAATCCGGCCAACCTCGCCGGAATCGAAGCGTGCGAAGCGGCGATGCCGGGTGTTCCGAACGTCGCCGTGTTCGACACGCAGTTCCACATGACCATGCCCCCCGAGGCGTACCTTTATGCGATCCCGTATGAATATTACCGGAAGTACGGCATTCGCAAGTATGGATTCCACGGGACGAGCCACCGCTACGTCACGCTTGCGACGGCGGATTTCCTCGGCAAGAAGCCGGAGGATGTGACGCTGATTACCTGCCACCTCGGCAACGGCTGCAGCATGGCCGCCGTCAAGAACGGCAAGGTCATCGATACGACGATGGGTCTGACCCCGCTCGAGGGATTGATGATGGGAACCCGTTCCGGCGATCTCGATCCGGCAGTGGTCATCCGTCTCATCGATCAGGGGCACACCTCGAAAGAGGTCGATACGATCCTGAACAAGAAGTCCGGCCTCTACGGCGTCGGCGGAATCAACTCCGGCGACATGCGCGACATGATCACCGCAGCCGAGGGCGGCAATGAGCAGGCGGAACTCGCGCTCAAGATGTTCGCCCGGCGCGTGGTCAAATACATCGGCGCGTACTACGTGCTGCTCGGCGGCGTCGATGCGCTGGTCTTCACCGGCGGCGTCGGTGAATATTCCGTCCCGATGCGCAAACGGATCACCTCCCAGATTGAGGTGCTCGGCGTGAAGCTCGATGACGCGCGCAACAAGGAGTGTTTCGGCAAGGCCGGCGTGATTTCGACTGACGACAGCGCCTGGAAGATGATCGTCATGCCGACCGATGAAGAGCTGATGATCGCGAAAGACACCGTCGCGACCCTCGGACTCTGAAAGAGGTAACCGGTTCCGGGAGAGGGCGTTTCGCCTCTCTCCCCCCCGAATGATAGTAAAGTTGGAAGAGTGGAGTTGTTGAAATGTCGATTCTGAATACCCTGATCGAACGCGCCCGGAAGAATCCGAAAGTCATCGTTCTGCCCGAGGGGCAGGATCCGCGCGTCGTGGTCGCCGCAAACAAGGCGGTGGAGAACAAAGTCGTGAGCCGCGCGATCGTCCTTGGAAGTGAAGCGGAAATCTCGGACGCCTGCGCGAAAGCCGGCGTCTCCGAGCGGAAGTTCGAGTGCCTCGACTACCTCGCAAGCGATCTCTTCGCGGATTTCGCCGCTGAGTTCTGCAAGATGCGCGAGAAGAAAGGCATGACCCCCGAAAAAGCCGCCGCCACAATGAAGAGCCGCATCTACTTCGGCGCGATGATGTGTCGCCGCGGCCTCGCGGACGGCCTTGTCGCCGGAAGCATCGCCTCCACGGCGGATATGCTGCGCGCTGCGTTCCACTGCATCGGCACCGCCCCCGGAATCAAGATCGCGAGCAGCTGCTTCGTGATGGACCTGAAGACCCCGACCCCGTCCGGTGACGATGTGCTGCTCTTCGCGGATTGCGGCGTGAACCCGAATCCGGATGCCGGACAGCTGGTCGACATCGCGCTTGCAACCAGCGCGACTTATCGTTCTCTGCTCGGCGGTCAGCCGAAAGTCGCGTTCCTCTCGTTCTCGACCAAGGGCAGCGCCGACCATGAGATTCTGAACAAGGTCAAGGAAGCCGCCGCAATGATGAAAGAGAAAATCGAGACCGAAAAACTCGACATCATCGCCGACGGCGAACTCCAGGCCGACGCCGCCCTCGTTCCGGGCGTGGCCGCCGCCAAAGCTCCGGGCAGTCCGCTCGCGGGCGGCGCGAACATCCTCGTGTTCCCCGATCTGAACGCCGGAAACATCGGCTACAAACTCGTGCAGCGTCTCGCGAAAGCAGACGCCTATGGCCCGATCCTCCAGGGACTCGCAAAACCGCTGAACGACCTGTCGCGCGGCTGTGTCGCCGACGATATCTTCGGCCAGATCGTCATTACGGTCTGCCAGGCGGCCAACTGAGTTTTTAGACCGCCGCGTGGCCTCGGGCTTTCAGGCGCCGCGTGGTCGTGGGAGGCGGGTGGCGTGTCCGCCGCCCCCCGCACCCCCTGCGTCCGGCAAGGTGCCTCGTTGGGGAGCGTTGCGTGGTCGTGGGAGGCGGGTGGCGTGTCCGCCGCCCCCCGCACCCCCTGCGTCCGGCAAGGTGCCGGTGCCGTGTACGGGGCGGAGTCGGACTCGGCTGCGGTCGGCCGGCGCGAGGAGAAAGAGCCGCAAAAACACGAAGCGATCTTCCCGCTTTTCTGCGGAAAGATCGCTTCGTGTTTTTGCTCCACTTCGCCGCTTGCCGAGCGGAGACTCCGTTGCGGGGTGATGCTCGGCAGATGGGGTGTTTGAGGGTTGTTTGGACCGGGGAGAGACGCGCTCTTGCGAGCCGCTTTCTCTCCCCGAACCCCTCTCTTCTACTGCCGGGCGCAGTAATGAGTTGGGAGGCGGATGGCGTGTCCGCCCCCCCCGCACCCCCTGCGTCCGGCAAGGTGCCGGTGCCGCGTACGGGTCGGAATTGGACTCGACTGCGGCTGGCGCGAGGAGAAAGAGCCGCTTGCCGAGCGGAGACTCAGTTGGGGGGCGATGCTTGGCTGATGGGGTGTTTGAGGGTTGTCTGGACCGGGGAGAGACGCGCCCTTGCGAGCCGTTTTTCTCTCCCGACCCCCTCTCTTCTACTGCCGGGCGTCGGGAGAAACGTTTCAGGACGTTTTTGGCAAATTTTCGTTCGGATACCTGATTCGGCGCTTGACGGGAAAGAGTTGAGAGGATATCTTTTTGAGAGCGGCCGCCCGCGACGGACTGCCAGGAGGGCAGATCGGCGCCATGTTGTATGGTGTCGCCGGAATTCATGATTGGTGTGGAGACAGGTTGTCAATGCCGAAGC
Source organism: uncultured Victivallis sp. (assembly GCA_944389935.1). Lineage (GTDB taxonomy): Bacteria > Verrucomicrobiota > Lentisphaeria > Victivallales > Victivallaceae > Victivallis. The sequence goes on along the minus strand of CALXOE010000001.1, from coordinate 46,385 downwards.
CTCAATGGGTTTCCGGACGGACCTGCAGAAAATGCCCGGCGGTTCCGGCTTCGATGTTGAGAACGGCGAGCGTTTTTTCCGTATTCGGAACCGTGACGGAATTTTACGGATTCAGGAGCAGGGAAACGACATATGAAACGAATTCTCATCACTCTTCTCATGGCGGTGTTCTTTGTATTGACCGGTACGGAAATCCCGCGGATCGAACCTGTTGTCTTTGCTCTTCAGGGCGGCCGCATGACGGGGGAAGCCAGGTGTCTCGGCTCATGGGAGTTTGAAAATGGAACGTGGCGCAGCTCCGGACATGGGTGGGAAACCCTTTCTCCCCGGTTGTACTCCGGTCGCAAGGAGATCACGTTGGAGGCTGATCTGAAATTTTCGGCGCAGGGGAAAGGCGCTGTTGGACTTCAACTCGGGAACATCCATTCCGGCGAAAACGGGAACAATGGTTGCGCGGTTCTTTATTACCCCGCCGAGAAAAAACTCAAGGTCGGGGAGTTATCCCGGCGGAACGGAGACGTCATTCAACGGGTACGTTCGGAATGGACCATGGACCTCGGAGACCACTGTTCCATCCGCCTGGATTTTGTCCCGCAATCTCATTACGATATCACTGTCAACGGGAAACGGGTGGCCCGGTCTTTCTTCGGTCTGGCGATCTTTCATCGGAGCGGAATCGTTTCGGTCGACATGCCCGTGAGCACGGCGCGCTTTTCTCTTTCCGCAACCATGTCTTATGCACCGGTGGTCGCTTTCGGGGATTCGATCACGCACCATTGCCGCTGGCAGAATGAGGTTGCCGCCCGTCTCTGGCTCTCCATCGCGAATTGCGGAATCGCCGGCGAAGGGACCGCCGCCGGCCTGGAGAGGTTTGAAACTGATGTCACGGCACTGCATCCGCGCGTCGTGGTGATTTTCGAGGGGACCAATAACGCGAAGCCGCTTTCCGCCCTGAACGATATCGACAGGATGGTTCAGCTGGCCCGGAAAAAAGGATTCAGGTGGTTCTCTGTGAACTTCTGCCCCGGAATGACAGCCGGGATGTCACCAGTTTCAATGTCGCCTTGAAAGAGTATGCCGCCCGGCAGAAACTGCCGGTGATCGACTGGTATCATGTGATTGACGACGGATCTGGAAAACCCGCTCAGAAATACGGCGGCAGCATCCATCCGAATCAGATCGGTGTCCGGGCGATGGCGGATTACGTCCTCTCGCGACCGGAATGGGTCGCGCTTCTCAAAGGGGAATAGTTTCCTTTCTGCCGGATTTCGTTTGCGGGACCTGATCCTGGACAGGAGAATCCCGGTCCCGCGCCAGTTTCCCGTTCGCATGATTCCGGCTGGATCAGAGCAGGGGGGGAGCACCACACGGGCCAATGAGCCTTTCGTTCAAGGTTTTTGTCCGACCGGCTGTTTATTTCTGCAAATGGTGGAATTCGCAGAGGTCGCGGAGCCAGCGGTTCAGGGTCTGCCAGTAGTCCGGGCGGCACTTCGGCAGCGGGGAATTTTCGACTCCCGCGGCTACGAGATTCTCGAGAAAGTCGTTTTCCCGCTCGCTCTTGACCTCCGGCAGCATGCCGTTCTCGTAGAGATAGGTCACGCGGATCACGACCGCGCACTGCTCCATCGTCCACCGTTCCGGCGCCTCATCCGGCAGCGAGAGCTGCCCGAGAATGCAGCGCAGTGCATCGTAAGTCAGCGGCAGTGGCACGGCGGGAACGGCGTTCTTCAGCAGAAAACTGCCGATCCGACCCGCCAGCTGAAAGTGTTTCGGGTGTGTTGCCAGTGCGTCGAACGCGGTCGCAAGTTCGAGCTGCTTCGCCGTGAAGAGGTCGCCGGACCCGGTTTCGTTGAATTCCACATCGAGCTCACGGAACAGATCCGCCGCGGGGAATTTCTTCTCCGAAAGCTGCTGCGCCCCGTTCGCAACCAGATTCAGTTTCCCATAGTCGGGGCTGATCCCGGAGAGCAGCAGCGCGTTCTCCCGGTAAGGCTGCTTCGCGAGCACGATCATCTGCGTGGAAATCATCGCAATCTTATCCCAGCTGTTTCTTGAGTTCGGCGACCACAAGCTGTGGATTCGCCTTGCCTTTCGAGAGCTTCATCACCTGTCCGACGAGGAACTGCAGCACTTTCGCGTTGCCGCTCCTGTACTGTTCGACCTGCGCGGGATTCGCGGCGATCGCCTGCGATACGACTTCGGCGATCGCACCGGAGTCGCTGACCTGCACGAGACCTTTTTCCTTGACGATTTCGGAGGCCTTTTTTCCGGTTTCAAACATCTCCGGAAACACCTCTTTGGCGATCTTGCCGTTGATGGTTTTCTGTTCGATGAGGTCGACGAGTTCGGCGAGGTTTTCCGGCGTGATGCGGCACTCGTCGATCGGACACTTCGTCTCCCCGAGCATGCGCAACAGTTCGCTGCCGATCCAGTTCGCGACGAGCTTCGGCGACTTCGACGCTTTCGCCGCCCGGTCGAACCAGGAGGCAAGCGCACTCGACTGCGTCATGACTCCCGCATCGTACTCCGTGAGGCCGTAGTCGCGCAGGAACCGTTCGCGCATCGCGGCCGGGAGCTCCGGCAGTTCCGCGCGGATCGCCTCGATTTCCGCATCCGTGAACGTGACCGGCATCAGATCCGGATCGGGGAAGTAACGGTAGTCGTGCGCCTCCTCTTTCGTGCGCATGAGATAGCTTTCGCCCGCGTCGTCGTTCCAGCCGCGGGTCTCCTGGCGCAGCGTTTCGCCGCGGTCGAGAAGTTCCGCCTGACGCCAGATCTCATATTCAATCGCGCGGTGGGCGGCGCGGAAGCTGTTCATATTTTTGAGCTCGATCTTCGTGCCGAACTCCTTCTGCCCGACGGGCCGGAGCGAGATATTCACGTCGCAGCGCATCTGCCCCTTTTCCATGTCGCAGTCGCTGATGCCGCCGTACTGCATGATCTCCTTGATCCCGGCGAGGTAGGCGTAGGCTTCGTCGGCACTGCGCATATCCGGTTCGCTCACGACCTCGAGAAGCGGCACGCCGGAACGGTTGTAGTCCGCTCCCGAGGCGCTGCCCATGTGGTTCAGCTTGGCGGGATCTTCCTCGAGGTGGATCCGGGTGATGCCGATGACCTTGTCGGGCAGAGCTTCCCCGGAGAAACCGGTCCCGCCGATCCGCAGTTTGCCGTTTTTGCAGAACGGCAGATCGTACTGGCTGATCTGATAGTTCTTGACAAGATCGGGGTAGAAGTAGCTCTTGCGGTCGAACTTGCTGAATTTCGCGATTTCGCACCCGGTCAGAAGTCCGGCGCGCACGGCCTTGAGAATCGCTTCGTGGTTCGGAACCGGCAGTGTTCCTGGATATCCGAGGCAGACCGGGCAGGTCAGCGTGTTCGGCTCGGCTCCGTAGCGGTTTTCGCAGGAGCAGAACATTTTGCTCTTCGTCCGGACCTGGACATGGATTTCAATGCCGATGACTGCTTCGTATTTCATATTCTTCAAATCTGCTTAAAGGGTTGATGTTTCCTCCTTTTAATGTAGCGGACGCGCCGCGTTTTGTCAATGGCGCGGCGGGACTTTTCGGTTGATTTCAACCGTTTCGGGTGCTACGTTATGTTCCGAAAAACACGAGGGGGTATCGATGAAAGTGCTGATTACCGCCGGACCGACACGCGAAAAGCTCGATGCAGTCCGGTTTTTGACGAACCGTTCAACCGGAAAGATGGGGTATGCGATGGCCGAGGCCGCGCGCGACGCGGGTCATGAAGTGACGCTCGTTTCCGGTCCAGTCGCGCTGCCGGTTCCGCGCGGCATCATGCTCGTTCCGGTCGAGTCGGCCGCGGAGATGGCGGAAGCCGTGAAAGAGCGCGCTCCGCAGATGGGACTTGTCGTCATGTGTGCGGCCGTCGCCGATTACCGGCCGAAACAGGTGTTTGCCGGGAAAATGAAGAAACGCGACGGCGACCTTGTGCTCGAACTTGAACGCACCGAGGATATTCTCGCGTCACTCGGGAAGATGAAGTCGCCCGGACAGATCCTCGTCGGATTCGCGGCGGAAACGGATGATCTGCTTGCGAACGCCGCCGGAAAACTCGAAAAGAAAAACCTCGACTGGATCTGTGCGAATGACGTGAGTCGTCCGGACATCGGCTTCGGCAGCGATGAAAACTGCGTCACGCTGATGGGGCGCGACGGACAGCGTTACGGCATCGGCCCGGATACGAAACGGGCTGTCGCGGAGGCGATTCTCGAGATCGTCACCGACTCCGGGCAGTGAGTTTTAAAATCAGCTGTTCGAGCACGATCCGCCGGTCGCCGCCGCCCGAGACGAGGCTGCGGTTCGCGTCACGTACGAGTTCGAGGTTGCGGACGAGCTCGGCGTCGGTGAAGTTCGCGGCGCTTTCGCACACCTTGAATGCGCGGTAGGGGTGAAGTTTGAGCAGCGGATTGTCCGGATATTTGTCGCGCAGCTCCTGCGGCAGCGAGTCGAACGTCCGGGGCGAGACCCGGGTCAGATTCAGCTGCTGCATTGCGAGCCGGGTCTGAATCTGTTTCTGGAACTCTCCGGAAAGTGCGGCCATGAGTCGCATTTCCGGTTCCCCCTGCGAGAGCAGTACGTCGAGCAGTCTCATGGCGCCGGCGACGTTGCGCGCAGAGATCGCGCCGGTGAACTCCCAGCTGACGGTCTCCGGAGTGCGGCTGCAGACCGCCTGGCAATCCGCCAGCGTGATGGCGGGGGCATCGCCGACATAGCAGGCGAGTTTCTCCAGTTCATTGCGCAGCAGTCCCGAGTCTCCGGAGAGCGTCTCGGTGAGATAAGCCGCGGCGTTCGATTCGATCCCTTTCCCGAGCTCCTGGCAGATTGCGCGGATGCTCATGCGGCGGTCTTCGGCGTAGCGACGGTCGCTGCTTTTGGGCAGATTCAGCACTTCGATTCCGACTTTCGCGGCTTTCAGCGCCTTGCCGAACTGTTTGCGCAGATCGAGGTTGAAGCCGTCGGCAAGGACGGTCAGTTCTTCCGGGAGCGGCGAAGTCAGCATCGACTGAATTTCCGTGTAGACCGGGGCGGGCTCTTTGGCATTGAAAACGTCGAAATTCAGGAAGTGGCGCAACCAGACGAATTTCGACAGGCAGAGAAACGGGGGGGTGCGCATCGCTTCGAGAAATCGGCGGGCGATCTCGTCGGGTTTGAGAGTGTCGCTGTCGCCGGGGATGATCTCGACGGCGGGATTCTCCTCGAGCTCCTCGCCGCCAAGTTCAACCGCGAGCGCCCGGGAACGTTCCTTGATGGCGAACTCGTCGTCGCCGGTGATGATGTAGAGTTTCCCCACGTTGTCCGCCTCCGTTTCCATTTTGCTTCTGCGGTCACATAACATAGCCGCGCATCCCGCCGTAGTCAAGATGCAGCTACGGAGAATCGCGCGGGAAATGGGAGCCCCTCACGTGGATTCACAATTTTTTTGAAGTTTTTTTAGCCTTTTTTCAATTTCTCTCTTGACATTCAACTTGATTTGATTCATAATTATAACAGTATCGCAACAGTGGTGCAAATAAGGATGAAATCATGCCTCCGTTGAAATATCTGAAAGTCAAATCCTATCTGGAAGAGGTAGCGGTGCGTCCGGAGTCGCGGAGGCGGATGCCGACGGTCCGGGAGCTGATGAGCCAGTTCAATGTGTCGCTGGCGACGGTGAACCGGGCACTCTCGGAGCTCGAGAACGACGGGGTGATCGTGCGGCGGCAGGGGTCGGGGATCGTGGCTGCGGGGACCGAACGGACGGTCGGACGGCTGGAGAAAGATGTTGCGAACGCCGGATCCGGACAGATTCTCTTCGCGTACAACGATTATCCGGATGAGAGCACCTGGCGGATGGTTCATACGATCACCCAGTACACCCGTTTGAATAAATGCAACATACAGGACTGCAAAATTTACCCGGATACTTCGACGGAGGCGCTGATCCGGTTTGCGAAGTCGTGCCCTGAGTGTGCGGGGCTGATTCTGCTTGTCGGGGCAGACCGGATGGATGCGGATCGGCTCGAAGCGCTCGGGCGGCTGCCGATGACGGTTGTGATTGTCGACAGCATGTATTTTTATGCGAACTTTCTTCCGGATAACGTCTATGTACTCTCTCCCGATGCGGTCGACTGTGCCGAGGAGATCGTCGAACTTCTGGTCCGGAACGGGCATCGCCGCATCGGTTACATCCGCAACGAGCCGCGCACCGAATACACGGATTTGTTTCAGAAGTCGCTGGCGGCTGCGCTGAAGCGGGCGAATGTCGAATTCGGGCCGGATCGTATTTTCAGTTCCCAGATCCGCTCCTGGGAGAATTCGCTTGATGCCGCTGTGCAGTTGACCCGGAACAGTCTTGACGAGATCAAGGCGCTCGGGCTGACTGCACTGATTTACAAATCGGCCGGCGGGGCGCTGGTTTCGCTGCGCGTACTCAAGCAGGCCGGGCTGCGGGTCCCGGAGGAGATCAGCGTGATCGGCGAGGGAGAACGCAGTTTGTACCGTTATCTCTCTCCGCAGCTGACGGTCTCGTCACCCGATTACGGGAAGCTCGGCTGCGCGGCCGTCGATATCATCCTCGGCAAGCTCCGGCCGCAGAACCACAATCTCTTTTTTCCGCATACGCTGATCGAACGCGAGAGCGTCCGGGACTTGAACTTCGTTGCGCCGCACCCGTGATCGGTGCCGGAAAAGGATAGGTCTGCATGTAACCCAAAGGAGGATTGGTCTATGAAAAACAACGGAAAAAACATGCGCTGCAGTGCTTCTTTTGTTGCGCAGATTGAATTTTTAGAGGTAATATCCCGTTCTTCCCGAATTTGTGCCCGGCATTCAAGAGAGAGGGCGGCGGATACGCCCCCAGCCTCCCGCGACCATGCTGTGTCCAAAGCGGCCTTTACATTGATAGAGCTGCTCGTGGTGAAAACTCGTCAAATATACCATTCTTTCCTTGTTTGCACCGGGCAGTCAAGAGAGGGGTTCGGGGGAGAGAAAGCGGCTCGCAGGAGCGCGTCTCTCCCCGTACCAACCATCCAGCAAACTTCTCATCGGTCGATCATCGTCCCGCAACAGAGTCTTCGCTCGGCAAGCGGCTCTTTCTCCTTGCGTCGGCCGACTGCAGCCGGGTCCGACTCCGACCCGTACGCGGCACCGGCACCTTGCCGGACGCAGGGGGTGCGGGGGGCGGCGGACACGCCCCCAGCCTCCCACGACCCGGTAGCGAAAAAAGCGGCATTTACGCTCATTGAGCTGCTTATTGTGATTGCGATCATTGCGATTCTGGCTGCGATGCTGCTGCCGGCGTTGAACCGGGCGCGTGAATCCGGTTATAAGAGCAACTGCATCGGCAATATCCGTCAGGTGATGTTCGGTCAGATCAGCTATGCGGATGATCACAGACAGCACATGGTGTTCACCGTTTACCGAGACGATTGCTCGCCGAAATATGAACCGTGGATGTACCTGCTGAGTACCAATGCTGAACTGACTCACAATACGAGCAAGAAGAAAGTTTTTGCGGGATACATGTCGGCCGAGGTATTGCGTTGTCCCAAGATGCCCGGCAAGAAGAGTGATTATTACTTTTATGATGTTTACGGGTTTCCGAGACCGGAGGGCGATACGACCTATTACGAACAGCGGGATGAGCTCGGCAATTATCAATACAATGCCGAATACCACGGTGGAAACCGGAATGATCAGTTCTATCTGACCGTTCGGATGAAGAAACCGAGCGTGACGCCTCTGTGCGCCGACACCCAGTGTGCGGGGACTTCAGCCAACGCCGGCAAGGGGATCTGGCAGTGGTATTTGGCGGAAGGGGATCCCACCGATCAGGCATCCGTCGCGACGATTCACAACAACGAGGCGAATCTCGGTATGGCGGATGGCCACGTCGAATCGCAGACGGCAGAGGAAATGAAAGCCTCTCCCGCAAAGTTCAAGCGGATCCTGAATGCTGCCGGGGCATTCATCTGAGCAGAAACGGCGGAATGACGATACCGAGGAAACCATGATGAGAAAACGAGGAGTGGTTTTGACTCCGCCGGATTTCTCCGGCGTGGACTGGAAATCCCGAATGACGGAATTGGGGCTCAATACACTGGGACTCCATTCCGGGGGCGGAGCGAATCACGATGTGCTTCGACTGCTCGGCAAGACCGCTTCGGAGGAGTTCCGGCGCGATTTTCTCGCCGCCGGGATCGAGTGCGAGTATGAAGTCCATGCCGCCTCATCGCTGCTGCCGGAGTGCTGGTTTGAAAGCCATCCCGAATATTTTGCACTCTGCTTCCGGGAGGGGGAACGCACTGCGGCGGCCAACTGGTGCATCACGAATCCCGATGTTCCGGAGATTCTTGCGGCCAATGCCGGGAAACTGGCGGAAAAACTGCGTTCGACGACCCATCGTTATTATTTCTGGGGCGCGGATGGCCGGGGAGCGTTCTGTCACTGTCCGGAATGTTCGAAATACACTCCGTCGGAGTTGAATCTCCTGAGCGTCAATGCGATTGCAGACGGGGTCCGGCGCGTAGACCCGCTGGCCGAGGTCGCCTGCCTTGCCTATGTGGAATACTGCGAAGTTCCCGGCCGGGTTGAAAAGCGGGAGAACGTGTTTCTCGAATTCGCTCCCTATGTTCGCTGTTACCATCATGCGCTGAATGATCCGGAGTGTTCGGTGAACCGGCGATTCTTCAAGGTGTTTCGGGAACTCGGCTCTTTTTTCGGCATGGAGAATACCCATATTCTGGAGTACTGGCTCGATTCATCGCTTTTCAGCAATTACCGGAAACCGGCGCGCGAGCCGTTCGTGCGGCCGGAATTGCTGCGGCGCGATCTGGAGGCGTATGTAACGGCCGGGGTACGGAACGTCTCCTCGTTTGCCGTCTATATGGATGGGGAATATTTTGCCGCATACGGATCGGCCGCGCTCGAGGAGTATGCAGCCGCGCTGCGGGAGTTTTTGCCCGATGACGGTGAGTGAATTCGACCGGCTCTCTGAAGATTTCTGAAAACAATCTGAAGAAAGGAACCAATTATGAGATATTCTGCCGCTTGGCTTCTCGGCCTGCTGACCGCAGGTATGGTTTTCGCAGCGGAGGCGGAAAATCGGACGGAGGATCCTTACGGCGTCTGCGCCCATGTCAGCCGCGCCGAATTGGAGATCGCGCCGCAGGAATTCCGGCTGATGAGAGAGTTGAACAGCAACTGGGCCCGCACGGATTTTGACTGGAAAGGAGTTGAGTCCAAACCGGGGACATGGGATTTCAGCCGTCTCGATCGGCTTGTTTCGATGGCGAAACAGTCGGAGATCAACATCCTGCCGATTCTCGACTACGATGTGCCGTGGGCAACTCCGGCGTGGAAACATCTCGACTCCTGGGGGGAATATGTCCGCCGCGTCGTGACCCGCTATGCGAAAGAACTGCGCTGCTGGGAGGCCTGGAATGAGCCGAACGGACGCGGTTTCTGGCGGGATGAACCGGATGGCGCTCATTATGCCCTTCTGCTGAAGCGCACCTGGGAGGAGGTCAAGAAGATCGATCCGGAACTGACCGTTCTTTACGGTGGCACTGCCGGGATTCCGCTCGATTTTATCGAGGATTCCCTTAAGGCCGGGGCGGCCGGGTACTTCGATGTGATGAACATTCATCCGTATCACTGGCGTGGTGTTCCGGAGACGATGTTTTCCCGGCTTCCGGAACTGCGTGCGCTGATGCGGAAGCATGGGGCTGGAGAGAAGCCGATCTGGATCACTGAAATCGGGTGGTCCACTCCGAAGCCATCACCGATTTACGTGGACGTGCTGCCTCCGGTTCTGGCGGAAATCGGAATTGATCCGGCTGCGTCGGCGGTCGCTGTCGTGAATGATCCGGATCTTGGATTTCCCGAGCTGCAGAATTTTGATGCGGATTTCCACTTCGGTATGTTCCGAAAGGTGGAACGCATCCGGTTGAGCGACCTGAAATCGCTGAATGTGAAACAGTTTCCGGTTCTGGTCCCCTCTTTGTCTGAGGAGTTCCCGATGTGTTTTCTGCCGGATGTGATCGCCTATGTAAAGCGCGGGGGGACGCTTCTGCTTCCGTCCGGACTGCCGTTCTACAAGGATTTTCAGATGGACGGCAGGGGCGGCGGCCGGTCGGTGCAGGTCAACGACAAATACCTGGCTGATCTGCACATCTCCTGGGAAGCTCACTGGACCGGAAAGGGCGTCCCCGAACAGGAGAAGCGGCAGAAAACCGCTTCCCGTTTTTCCGGAAAATTTTCGGTCGACTTCAAACCGACCGGTCGGTTTCTGACTGCGGCAAACCTGAAAGATGGCGATGAATTTATCCCGGTGATTGAAGCCGGAACCGACAGTTATACGGGAACCGTCTTCGCACTTTACAAACTCAACAGTGATTTGAAAGGGAACATCATCGTCTATACCGGGTTCGGAACAGCGAACACCGTTTCGGAGAAACGTCAGGCAGAGATGCTGCCGCGCACTTATCTTCTGGCTATGGCCAACGGCATCGAACGGATTTTCTGGTACAATCTTCGGGCGGGAGAGTGGAAACCGGATGAGATGGAACATCATTTCGGAATCGTTCATGCCGATCTGACGCCGAAATCCGCGTTCTGCGCCTATCGGACGTTGACTGCGATGTGCCCTGCCGGTTCCACCGTGCCGAACATCTCCGTTTGCGGAGAATGCCGCCTCGCCGGTTGGACGCGCCCGGACGGCGTGAACGTCTGGGCAGTGTGGACTCCGCGGTATCCGGAGGAAGTCAAGCTCAAGATAGGGGGAAAGGTCGCTGAAGCGGTGAATCACCTCGGGGAGAAACAGCCTGTCCCGGGAAACCGGTACACTGCGACGCCGGGAATTCTCTATCTGGTCGGCCCGGAATCGGTTTCGATTGATGTGCGCTGAGCGAACGGCTTGGAAACCAGGTCGGAAGCGGGACGGGTCAGCCGCCCCGCTTTTTTCACCGTCTTTCCGAAGCCGGTCCGGCGGAAGCCGTCCGGAGGAATGCTCAAAATCTGTTATGCCTGACAGACGAGGAAGGGGTTGCCCTCCGGATCGGTGCCGCGCCGGTATTCGACGATGCCGATCCGGATCGAATCCGGTTCGAGCGGGCAGCCGTTGTCGTCAAGTCTCCTGGCAAACTCCTCCAGATCCGGTACGGCGAATGCGAAGTTCGCCGCGGCCGAGGCGTGTTCCAGATACTCCGCCGCGCTCTTCTCCAACATCAGCGTCAGCTTCTCCCCCAGCAGAAAGACCACCGCAAACGTGCTGTCGAACACCGGTTCCCCGAGTCCGAGCAGATCTCGGTAGAAAATCCGGCAGCCGTCCAGGTCGTTCACCTTGAGTATCAGGCTGAAATACGCAGCATTCATCAATCGCTCTCCATAACTTTTCCGGCCCGGAGCCGCGGAGTCCTTTTTCACCCGTCCGAAATGTCCCCGGAATCCATAAAAAAACGGTTTTCAAACCGTTCCGCCTTGCCAAACCGTCTTTTGTGACTTAAATTATATATAGCTTTGTTTTCCGCGAAGTCAACTCCGGTTTTGCAAATAAGTTTAAAATAACCATAATGGAATCCGAAAAGGGGGTTTTCCGTGAATCACAACACTTATGCCAGCCCGCTGACCGACCGCTACGCCGGAGCGGAAATGAGTTATGTCTGGTCGCCGCAGTTCAAGCACTCAACCTGGAGGAGGCTCTGGCTCGAACTCGCGAAGTGTGAACAGAAACTCGGGCTGGAGATCACCGATTCCCAGATCCGCCAGATGTCCGAACACCTCGACGACATCGATTTCGACCGCGTCGCCGAAAAGGAGAAAGAACTTCGACACGACGTCATGAGCCATATCCACGTCTTCGGAGAATGCTGCCCGGAGGCGATGCCGATCATCCACCTCGGCGCCACAAGCTGCTTCGTAACCGACAACACCGAACTCATTCAGATGCGCGAGGGCATGAAGATTCTGCGCGGAAAACTTCTGAAACTCATGGCCCAGATGGCCGATTTCTGCGAGAAGAACCGCGAGCTGCCGACGCTCGGATTCACACATTATCAGCCCGCGCAGCTCACCACGGTCGGCAAACGCTTCTGCCTCTATCTGCAGGATTTCATGCTCGACTTCGAGCGGCTCGAGCGCGAGATCGAGGAACTGCCGTTCCGCAGCGTCAAGGGTACCACCGGAACCCAGGCGAGCTTTCTCGAGCTTTTCGACGGCGATCATGCGAAATGCCGGCAGCTTGAAAAAGATGTCGCCGCCGCGATGGGATTCGACCATGTGATCGCGGTTTCCGGACAGACCTACACGCGAAAAATCGACTACTTCGTCATGTCGATCCTTTCCGGCATCGCGCAGTCGGCCGCGAAGATGGCGACCGACATCCGGCTGCTTGCGAATCTGAAAGAGGTCGAGGAGCCGTTCGGCAAAAAACAGATCGGCTCCTCCGCGATGGCCTACAAACGCAACCCGATGCGCTGCGAGCGGGTCTGTTCGCTCGCGCGTTATGTCATGAATCTGCCCGGCAACGCTGCTATGACCGAGGCGACTCAGTGGTTTGAACGGACGCTCGACGACTCCGCAAACCGCCGGATCCTGCTCGGCGAGGGCTTTTTGACTGTTGACATCATCTTGTCGCTGCTCATCAACATCACGGACGGCATCCAGCTCTGGCCGAACGTGATCCGACGCCACATCCAGGCGGAACTGCCGTTCATGGCCACCGAGAATCTGCTGATGGCCGCAGTGAAAAAAGGCGGCAACCGGCAGGAGCTGCATGAGGTGATCCGCACCCATTCGATGGCAGCCGCCCGCCGCGTGAAAGAGGAGGGGGCCGACAACGATCTGCTCGAACGGCTCAAGGCCGATCCGGCGTTCGACTGCATCCGCGATGAATTCGATTCGCTGCTCGACCCTGCGACCTTTGTCGGCCGTGCGCCGCAGCAGGTCGAGGAGTTCCTCTCAGAGCAGATCCGTCCGATTCTCAACAAGTACCAGGCGGAACTCGCCGGGGCTTCCGCCGATTCCATCAATGTTTAACGGGGAGTGTTCATCATGGCTTTTCTGGATTTGAATTATCTCATTACAAACGAGACGGGCAGGGAACTCTTCGAGGCGATTCGGGATCTTCCGGTGGTCGACCCGCACAACCATGCCAACGTGAAGGAGATCGCCGAAAATACGAATTACAAGGATGCGTGGCAGCTTTTCGCCGCAACCGATCACTACGTCTGGGAGATGCTGCGCAAGCGGAACGTTCCGGAACGGCTCATCACCGGTGATGCCGCGCCGCGGGAGAAGTTTCTCACCATGGCGAAGATTTTCCCGGAACTGGCGGGCAACCCCGTCTATGAATGGATTCACCTCGATCTCAAGAACTATTTCGGCATTACGGAGCAGCTCGACGAAGAGAGCGGTGAACGGATCTGGAACGAGGTCAATGCGAAACTCGCGACCGATGCCTACCGTCCTCAGCAGCTGCTGACCGGTCCGCTGAATGTCGAAGTCATGAGCTCGACCGACGACCTCATCGATACGCTCGAGTATCATAAGCAGGTCAACGAGGCGGTCGGCCGCGTGCTGGTCCGCCCGACCTGGCGTCCGGACAAGGCGATGAAGATTTTCGCCCCGGGCTGGCGGGAGTATATCCGGCAGGTCGAGGAGCGGTTCAGCATGAAGATCGAGAGCTTCGACGACATGCTTGAGGCGATGGGTCGTTCGCACGCATTTTTCGCGGAGCACGGCTGCCGCGCCAGCGACCACGGGCTCGAATATCCGGTCTACGCCGACTGCGCGTTCGGGAATGTGAACGAGACGTTCCGCAAGGCCCTCGATGGAAAAGAGCTGAGCCAGGCCGAGATCGACTGCTACATGGGGACGTTCCTCGCGGAAGCCGCCGCGCTGAACGCCGAGACCGGCTGGGTGACGCAGCTGCACATCGGCGCGGTGCGTGACGTCCGGTATTCGCTTTACGAGTCGCTCGGGCCCGATGTCGGCGGGGATGTGTCGAATCATCTGCTCGATTTCACGCCGAATCTGGTCCGTTTCCTGAACCGGTTCGACGGCCGGCTCAAGGTTGTTCTCTACTGTATGGATGCGATTCACCAGATGACGCTGGCGACGCTGACGCGCGCATTCGGGGCGAATGTCTCGCTCGGATCGGCCTGGTGGCTGAATGACACGCCGATCGGTATGCGCCGTCAGCTTGAGTACATCGGATCGATCGATGTGCTGTCGAATTTCGCGGGAATGGTCTCGGATTCGCGCAAACTCCTGAGCTACGGATCGCGTTTCGAGATGTTCCGCCGCGTGCTCTCCGACGTGCTCGGCGGCATGGTTGAACGCGGTCAGATGCCGGAGAAGATCGCCCGGGAACTCGCCGTGCGGATGGCCTATACCGGAGTCAAGAGCTTCTGGAACTTGTAATCGGGCCGGGGAACGTGTATATTTTGTTCGTGTGAATGTTCCCGGACTCCGGGCTGGATTTCATTTTATATTGTTTGAAGGATTTGCGTATGAGCGAAAAGGTGAAGAGCGATTTGTACAAGGCTGCCGGCGTTGACATCGATCTGGCGACGACGCTGCTCGATCAGGTCAAGAAGAAATTTGCCGAGACCCGGCGGCCGGAAATGCTTGCGCCGGTCGGAGGATTCGGTGGATTGTTCCAGCTCGATCTGGCCAGATATAAGGAGCCGGTTCTGGTTGCGAGCATCGACGGCGTCGGTACAAAGCTGATGATTGCAATGATGATGGAAAAGTACGATACGGTCGGTCACGATATCGTGAATCACTGTATCAACGACATTTCCGTGCAGGGGGCTGAGCCGCTCTATTTTCTCGATTACATCGGAATCGGCAAGCTGCGCAGCCCGCTTTATGAGCATGTTCTGACCGGAATCGCGGACGCCTGCAAAGCTGCCAACTGCGCGATTCTCGGCGGTGAGACCGCGGAGATGCCCGGCATGTACGGCAACGATTTCGATCTGGTCGGCGTGATCACCGGAGTGGTCGAGAAGTCGAAGATGATCACCGGCGAAAAGATCCGCCCGGGTCACGTGGCGATCGGTTTCGGGTCGAACGGCCTGCATACGAACGGGTTCAGTCTCGCCCGCAACATCTTCTTCTCGCAGTGCGGCTACACGGTCAAGACCTACCTCGAGGAGCTCGGGGAGACCGTCGGAGAGGCGTTGCTCAAACCGCACATCTGCTACTACCCGGCGATCCGGGCCGCGCAGGATGCGGATCTGCCGCTGCACGGCATTGCGCACATCACCGGGGGCGGGCTCTACGACAACGTGCCGCGCATTCTGCCGGATGATGTCTCGGTGGTGTTCCGTACGGATGTGCTGCCGATTCCGCCGGTGTTCAAAGTGCTGGTGGAAAAGGGGCATGTCGACCCGGTCGAGGCGTATCGCGTGTTCAACATGGGCGTGGGCATGGTCTGGTTCGTGCCGGAGAAAGCGGTGGATCAGGCTCTCGAGATCGCCCGCGGCAAGGGGTTCACGGTCGGCGTGATCGGCGAGGTCGTTCCCGGCCATCGCGACGTGCGGATTCATTGATTATCGAGGTGCCGCGGCAACTCCTGCTGCCGCGGCGCGGGTCCGGGTACGGAGGAACGGCGCTATGCCGCTCCCTGAGCGCGACGGATGGAGGGGTGACGGGCAATGGTTGATTTTTCCAGAATATCCGGGTCGATCAGAATCCGGGGCAGAGTCGAACGGTCGCTGCGCAAGACGTTTGCCCGTGCCGTTGCTTTGTTCAGCGGAGACAGCGAGGAGCCTGCCGACGAGGTGGAACTGGCGCGACGGAGAGCGTTCCTGTCGCTGGTCAGAACGGTCCTGGAAAGCCGCAAGCCGATGGGCGAAGCGGAGATCGATCTGTTTCGCCGACTGCTCTCCGAAGACTTCTCGCCGTTCAAGATCGAACGGATGATCTCGGATCTCGGACGGGCGCCGATCACCACGGCGGAGGAGGCTGCGCCGCTGTTTCAGGCGCAGCCGGAGGAGGACCGGGAGCGTCTGATCCGGCTGCTGCTGATTCTCGCGGCGGGCAGTGATTGCCTGGAGGAGAGTTCGCCCCTGATCGATGATCTTGCCGCCAGGTTCGGTTTTTCCGGAGAGCTCATCTCCCGGATGCGCGATGAGGTTGTTGAAGCGCAGCGGCGCCGGATGCGCATTCTGCGGTCGGGGGCGGGAGTCCTCGTTGCGCTGATTGTGATCGCGGTGTTCATTCTGACTGCGACCCTGCTGCGTTCGGTGATTTTCGGATTGATCGCCGCCTATGTGATGCTCCCGCTCGAAAAATATTTTGAGCGGAGATTGTACCGGAAAAAGGGGATCGGCTATTTGATTTTCCGGGTTGTGGATTTCATTTACGCCCCGTTGCGCAATCTTGCCGCCAGACTCCAGCGCCGCGGTCGCGGCGGACAGCCGGACGAGGTGGAAATCCGGAAGCGGGCTGCTCGTAAGATCATCACGCAGGCCGTGACGCTGACCTGCGGCGTCATGTTGATTTTCGTGATTCTGCTTGTGAGCGGGATCTCCCTGTTGACAAACCACTATTTTCAGAATTTGAAAGGCTGGACTCGCGCGCAGATGGCGGAGAGCAGTTCCCGCCTTTCGGTCGCCGAGCCGGTGGTGGCGACGGAGTCCGGAGTTCCCGGGAAAGCGGAATCGGTTCCGGCGAGGACGGTGGTTCCGGGAGAGGACGGAATCTGGACGAACGGCGCCGGGAAGCTGATTGAACAGGGGCTGATTTATCTGGAACGGTTGCGTGAGCGGTTTCAGAGTCTGCCGCTGGTGAAATGGGGGCTCGACCAGATCAGCCGGATTCTGCACGATGAATCCGCGCAGCGGGAGCTTGCGGGGTATCTTCTGCAGCGGACAGGGGGATTGTTCTCGTTCACTGCGGGGGTGATCGGTACGATCGGGGTTGTGATTACCGATCTGCTGCTGGCGATTTTCTTCTTCCTGCTTTTCCTGATGAAACTCGCGGAGTTCTGCGGCCCGGGCGACGATCCGAATCGGCAGCGGCAGAGCGAGTATCTGGTGAGGACCGTGTTCAACGGCAACTGGCTGCCGGGGGCGAGCCCCGAAACCGTGGCGGAGGCGCAGCGGATCATCGGGGAGGTCATCAATAAATTACGGGTCTGGGTGCGCGGCTATCTGACGTTGATGGTTGTCGATGCGACGGTGTACACGACGGCGTTTTTCTTTCTTGGTGTGCCCTATTTTGCTCTGCTCGGGCCGCTGGCGGGCTGCGGAATTCTGCTGCCGTACATCGGGCCGATTCTGTCGGCGCTGGTGACGATTCTGGTGACGCTGGCGGTCGGCGGTTCTTCCGTGAGCGGGCTGCAGCTTGCGGGAATCATTGCGACCTATCTGATTTACAACGGTGTGATTGAACAGTTCATTCTGTACCCGGCGGTGATTGGTGAATCGCTCGGGCTTACGACGCTCGAGACGATCATCGTGGTGTTGCTCGGTGCGATTTTTGCCGGAATTCCGGGCATGATTCTGGCGCTGCCGGCGGCATCGGTGATCAAATATCTGGTGCCGCAGATCTATCACACATGGGGGCGCGCGGTGTCACCGCAAAAAGGAGCGGGAGAATGAGGTTGCGGAAATCTCTGATGCCGTTTGCGGCATCCATCGGCGGTCTGCTGCTGGTGTCGGGTTGTTCCAGTGAGATCTCCGTGACTCGAGTGGGCGCGAGTGGCCGGATCGGATACGGTGAGTCGATCACTCCCGCCGGAATTTCGCAGGAGACGAACAATCTGCTCGGGAACTTCCTGCTGGAAGAGACGTTTGAAGAGCGGCCGACTGAACTTGTTATGGAGCTGGAGGAGCTGTTCCGTTCTGAGCCGCAGCCCGGTTATCTGGCGGCTCTGGCGGATTGCTCGCTGAACATCGGGCTGCGGTACCGCAGCGACCCGGATACAGCGGCGCGGTATTACCTTTCCGCGGCATTGTACAGTTACGGCTATCTGGCGGCCCTCGACCGGCCCGATCTGGAGCCGTACAATGCCGAACGGCTGTTGATGATGCGGATCTACAATCTGGCGACGACGGAGCTTTTCGATTATCTGCATCGGCGCGGGCTGCATCTGAAGTCGTCTTTCTCGTTGAATGCGGCGGGGGGGCAGCGGGTGAACTTCCAATCTCCGGAATTTGAGTTGCCGCTCGCACCGGAACATTTCGGTGATTATCTTCTCTGCGCGGACTACCGGACGAAGAATCTCACTCACATCAGCCGCAGTTTCGGGGTGGGAGCTCCGCTGATCTGCGAGTTGACGGAAGATGCGATCAGAGAGGGCGGCCAGACCCGTTTTGCCGAACAGCAGACGTTGCCGGCGACACTGCTGATCCGGTTTGAGATGCCGGAACGGGGGGTGTTGAATGCGCGGTTGCTTTATCTCGATTCAAAAAACCGGGAGACCGTGCGGCTGGGGAAATACAATCTGCCCGTGGAACAGGATTTTTCGACGCCGCTGGCCTACATGGTGCGCAATCCGCTGCCGTTCGATTATCTGACCTACATGCTCCGTCCGGAGGCGACGCGGCAGATGCAGGGGTTGTATATGTTCGAGCCGTTCCGTGAGGATCGGATTCCGGTTGTTCTGGTTCATGGTCTGATGTCCAATATCCGTACCTGGATGCAGTTGATCAACACGCTGCAGAGCGATCCGGTGCTGCGGAAGCATTATCAGTTCTGGGGATTCACCTATTCGAGCGGAAATCCGGTGCTGCTTTCCGCGAAGATGCTGCGGGACGATCTGCTGCTGGAGGAGGAGCGGCTGCGCGAGTCGGGTCGTTCGACGGAGATGTTTTCCCGCATGGTGATTGTGGGCCATTCGATGGGCGGGCTGGTCGCGAAAACGATGGCGATGAATTCCGGTGACCGGCTGCTGGAGTCGGTCCTCGGAGAGGACTATCAGGAAAAACTCGAAGGCCTTGAGCCGGAACAGCGGCTTTTCGTCGAGGAGATGATGAATTTTGAAGCGTTGCCGTTTGCAAAACGGTTGGTCTTCTTTGCGGTTCCGCATCATGGATCGGAGATGGCGCAGAGTTGGATTGCGCATCTCGGTTCCTCTCTGATCCGGCTTCCGGTCACGCTTGTGACGCGCGGAGAGGGGATTTTCAAGGCGCTGATGGATCATGGTGTATTCATGCCGGATGATACGAAGTTCGCAACCGGGATCGACAATCTTGATCCCGACAACCGGATGCTGAATTTTCTAAGATCGCTGCCGTTTGCGCCGGGTGTCGTCTACCATTCCGTCATCGGCAACCGCGAAGAGGACGGGGTGCCGGGCGGCAGCGATGGAATTGTCCCGTATCTGTCGAGTCATCTGGACGGGGCGGCAAGTGAACTTGTGGTGAAGTCCGGTCACAGCGTACAGGTCAATCCGCTGGCGATTCAGGAGTTGCGGCGGATTCTGATCGAGCATCTGCGCCAGTTCCCGGAGCTCAAGGTGGACCTGCCGAAATTCCCGGACAAGGTGGGCAATGAAACGAAAAATCCACGTTGATCGGAAATTTCTGCTGCGGCTCGGAGTCCGCATCCCTCTGTTTGCCGGGATCGCTCTGATCGGCCTCTGGAGTGCCGGAGCGGTTTTCTATGCGTTTCACTGGTCCGGGGCCATGACTGCGGTATACAGCGGGCTGCTGCTGGGGTTCTGGATCGGGGGATTCCGGCTCCGGAAACTGTTGCTGATTCCGACGGGGATGGCGTGTGCCGTGATGGTTGCGTTTGCAGCGATGACGCCGGAACGTGTATTTGCAGAGACCGTGTGGCAGGCTCCCTGGGGGAGGGTCCCGTCCGTGGAATATACGGGGGGTGTGACCACGTTGCGGAATGTGCGCGACTTCCGTTACCGCAGTGTGGACGATTACGATATTCGTTACGTGGATTTCCATTTCGATCCGGCGACTGTGCGAAGTGTCGACGTCGCGGTGTCGCACTGGGACGGTATGCAGGCGATCGCCCATACGATGCTTTCGTTCGGGTTCGAGGACGGACGGTATCTGGCGGTGTCGATGGAGACGCGGCTGCCGGTCGGTGTGGAACAGGGATTTCTGCCGGGCTTTTATCGCCAGTATGAACTGCTGATGGTGCTGGCCACGGAGGAGGATCTGTTCAAGCTGCGCACGAATTACCGACGCGAGGAGCTCTATCTCTATCGGACCAATGCGACTGCCGGGCAGGCGCGGGTTCTGCTGGATTATATTGTGCAGCGGGCCGATTCGCTGTCGAGACATCCGGAGTTCTACAACAGCATTGCGCGGAACTGTACGACGAGTCTGGCGCCGCTGTTGCGCGTGATCGACCCGAGTTTCGAGGGGGATCTGCGGCTGCTGCTGAATGGTTTCTCCGACGAGCTGCTGTTCGAGCTCGGTTATCTGAAATGCCGGGAGGGCGAGACGTTCGCCGAACTCAAGGCGCGTCGCCTTGCTGACCGCTACGTTTTGTCGGAGTCCGATCTCCCGTATTCTACTCAGATCCGGACCAACCTGTGATGGCGGAGGTAAACCGTTTAACTCGGGACGCAAAACGGAGAAAAGCTCTCTTTTTCCGTAAAAAAAGGGCAAAAGACATTCAAAAACGCATTTTTTTGGAAAAAAATTGAAAAAAAAAAAGAAAAACTCTTGCATATTTGAAGATTCTTTGCTAAAATATAGGTAACGAGCACGGATTCGTCTTTCTAAGTATTGGCATTATAAAGACGGAGCCGGGGTTTGAAATCAATCAATAGGGAGATAAAAATGAAGAAAAGTCGTGGGTTTACCCTCATCGAACTCCTCGTCGTGATCGCGATTATCGCGATTCTGGCGGGAATGCTGCTGCCGGCCCTGAACCAGGCGCGCGAACGCGCTCGTCGTATTTCCTGCGTCAGCAACATGAAGCAGATCGGTCTCGCTCTTGCGCAGTATGCCGGTGACTTCGACAGCCGTCTGCCGGAAAAAGCGTTCAACGAAGGCTTGGAAGAGCTTCGTTCGAGCGGTGTGCTGACCGACTATGCGGTCTACCTCTGCCCGTCCACCACCTCCTCGGCTCAGACCGGCACCGCTGCGCTGAGCACCACGAACTGCGACTATGCCTACTGCCCGAACATGATGATGGGCGACTCGACCAAGTTCGGTCGTTCCGATTCCGGCGTCGCGGCTGATATGGCTGACGGCAACGAGAGCGGAAACCGCAACGGTAATTCCCCGAACCACACCGATTACGGCAACATCCTGTTCCTCGGCGGCAACGTCAATGGATTCAGCACCAGCCGTTGGTACACCAGAGCGAACCGCGGTTACACCCCGGATATCTATCCGAACACCAACATCGACGGTAAGGCTGAGTAATCAGTTTTCAACTGATTTACGAAACGTGAAAGGGGAGGCGGCAACGCCTCCCTTTTTTATCATTCTGAATTCGTTTTGAATCCATGTTCGACTGCCGCAATGAAAAAATTCTCCGCGGAGCGGCTGCGTTTCTGCTGTTTGCTCTGCCGTTCTCGTTTCCGCTGGCGTTCGGAAAGATCTGGATGGGACTGGTTCCGTTGTTCGGAGAGGCTCCCGGTGTTGATTTTTCGATTCTGGCTCTGCTTTCGACCGGTGCGATTGTTCTGGCATTTCCGTTTTTGAAACCGCTGGCGAAGCAGCCGGAGCTGGTCCGCATTCTGTTTGTCGGGAGCGGAGCAGGATGCCTTGTTGTCTTGCTGCAGCAGGGGTTGTTCGGGTGGAATGCGGTCTCGCTGCTGTCGGGAATCGCGTGTTTTCTGGTTCCGATTGCCGGGCTGCTGCTCGCCCGTGAATTGCGGCGGATTCTGCCGATTTTCTTTTCGATACTGATTTGTGTCAGCGGAATCATGATGTTTCATGAGTATTTCCGCGAGAAGTTCGCTGTCGGACTGGCGGGCAACTGGAATTGGAACTGGACGCTTCTGACGGCAGCAGCCCCCGGCCTCGCTTTTTTTCTGCGGGATCGGCGCCGGAAGATCGCGGTGGGAATCGTTCTGGCTTTTGCGGTCGCATTCGGGCAGTATTTGTTTTGCGGGTATTACTCCTCCCGGGGGACGGTGATTGCGGCTCCCGCGGCAGCGGCCACGCTCGGAGCTGCATGGTTTCTGCACCGGCAGCCCCGGTTCAGGAAAGGTTTTGCGGTTGTTGCGATCCTGCTGGTCCTTGCGGTCGGAAGTGGGATTTATTATGGAGTGCGCTCCGGGTATTTTTCCGAACGGTTGCCTGGCGAAAATCGGTTGATGGTCTGGCAGGGGAGTTTGGCGCTCGGGGAAGCTCACTGGCTTTCCGGTGTCGGTCAGGATCGTTATGAGGGGGAAATCGCACCGTTTCTGCCGGTGAGTTATTTCGATTCCGATCTGGCGACTGATCGTCATCCGCATCCGCACAATGAGCTGCTGTTCTACTGGTGCAGCTTCGGGGTTGTTGGAATTCTGTGGTGGCTGCTGACTCTCTGGATCGGCATTCGGAGCGCAGTTTTGCGGCAGCGCCGGGATGAGTTGACTTTGCTGGCGCTCTGGGGCTGGTGGCTGCTGTTTTTCCATGGAGAAATTGACGTTCTGCTGCAAACCCCGTTGGCAGGCGGTCTTTTTCTGCTTTTGACCGGAATGCTGGCCGGAACGGGAGTCCGTCGGGTGAAAAAATGGTCGGTGGGGCGGATCCAGATTGCCGTTGCGGTCGGATGTGCGATCGTCGCTGTCGTATTCTTCTTCCTGAACCTCTGCGGTGGGTGGTATTGCCGGAGCGGCAAGCTTGCGTTGCTTGCGGGGGATCCGGAGACTGCGCGGCGCGATCTCCGGCGAAGTGTCTCGATCCGGCCGACGGCAGAGAATCTGTACACACTGGCGACTGTGGAGCTGTTTGATTTCCAGAACCCGGTCGGTGCCGGGGAGGCGCTCCTGCGAATCCGGGACGATCTGCGGCTTTCCTCTTACGCGCACAGCTCCGGACGGTTGGCGCGTGCGTTCGCGGCGCGCGGGAAACTGGAGGAGTCGCTGCCGTTTTTCGCTGCGGAACAGGAGAATTTTCCCCGCAGTGCCGTAAATTTGTTCCTGTGGCAATCCGTGCTGCGCCAACTGGGGCGGACAACGGAGGCGGACGAGATGCTCGGTTTATGGCGGGAGCTGTTGAAAATCAAAGGGATCGGTCCGGAAGAGTTCCCTTGGTTGATGCAGAATCAGCTGCTTGACGACAGTCCGCAGGAACTCCGATTCTTTTTGAACAGGGAGCGTAAATGATGAGTCTGCATGAATGGATTCTTTCGATGCAGGGTGCATGGTATGAGCCGGCGGCCGCTTTTCTGGTGCTGCTGCTTGCCGGTTACGGCATCGGATTTCCGATTCTGCGGAAACTGGGGGGGGAGCCGGAGCGACGCGGAATCGGCTTGCTGGCGCTGGTCGTGGGAATGGATCTGCTGGCGATTGTTTTCCGATTCGGGGATTATGCGGTGATTCACCTCCCGGGCGCGTGGTTGTGGGGGATCGCTGTTTGTCCAGCTGCTTATGGCGGCTGGCTGCTGATCCGGCAGGCGCGTGGATTCCGCAAAATCGACTGGATACTCTGGGGCGGCGTTTTGCTGCTGGCTGCGATTGCGGCGGCTCCGGCTTTTGTGCCGCCCTTTTCGTGGGATGAGCAATCCTATCAGGTGGCGTTGATGTACCGGTATCTCCGGCAGGGATCGACAGCCGTATTGGCGGACAATCCCTATTCCGCGCTTTCGTCGATGCCGCATTTCCTGATGCTCTGGGGGGTGAAACTGGGGGGACTGAATTTTCCCCGGCTGCTGATTCTCGGCACATACCTGATCGCGCTGCCGTGGATCTATCTTCTGCTCGAGCGTTTCGGGAAAAAAACGGCATGGATTCTGACGGCTGCTTTTTTGTTTTCTCCGCTGACCGGGGGGATGCTGCGGGAGGTTTATCTGGAGTCATTTATCCTGCTGAATCTGCTCGCCGGGGCCGAAGCGATCCGACAGTTCCGCAGTCGGTTGACATCTCTGGCGCTGCTGACCGGATTTGCGGCGGGGATGGCGACGGCGGTGAAGATCACCGGTGCATCTGCATCGCTGGTGGTGATCTGCCTGTTTTTCTGTGTGCTGGCGTTCGACCGGATTCCGCGCCGCCGGGTTGCTGTTGCGCTCGGCTGGTTTGCTCTGGCCGGAGCGGTTGCCGCCGTTCCGTTTTATCTGCGGCCGCTGCTGGCGGCGCGGAATCCGTTTTATCCTTTCGGTTCGGCTTTGCTGGATCCGACCTCTCCTGCGGCGGCCGTGGAAGTCTACCACTCTCTGCTCGGAACGAGCCGGTTCGGTTTGAGCGGAATGGAAGCGTTGTTTTCCTCCTGGGTCACAATCGCCTACCGTATGGAGATTTACGACGGGTATGTCCTCGGCTGGCAATTCCCTCTGATGATTCTGATCGGAGTGGTCGGCTGGTATCTTGCAGCTCGCCGATTCCGTGCGAAAGGAAAAGCGTTTATCTGGGCGGGGATGGGAGTTCTGCTCTTTTATTGCTTCTGGTGTTTCAGTTCCCAACAATCGCGCTTTATTTTGCCGTTTTACTTTCTGGTCCTGTTTCTGGCAGGGGCGGGTCTCAAGTTTCTGCCGACGTTTCAGCGGAATTTTGCTCTGGGAGCGATTGTGGTCGCGACGCTGATTTCGTTTCAACCGGAAGTCTGGAAAAATTTCTATTATGCCTGGCGTTCCCTCGAGGTCGGCAGAAAAGCACCGGTTGAGTTTGTCCGGTTTGGTTCGCGAGAGCGGGAATATATGAATACGCTTTCTTTTCTGGCGGATTCACTTCCGCAGGAAGCGCGGGTTATGCTGATTTTCGACCGGCGCGGGCTCTACATGCCGCGAGATTACGTGTTGGGTACGCCATTTTTTCAGGAGGAGTATTTTACCCCGGTACCGGATTCGGCGGAGGAGGTTTATGAAAGGCTCCGGAGCGATCAAATCAGCCATCTTGTGATTCTGACCGGTGGTGAATCGCCGCGGAATCCCGATCCCATTTCGGATTTCGACGTGCAGAATGCGCAGTTGACGGATCGTCTCCTTGATCTTATGAAACAGGGCAGACTTGAATTTGTTCCTGTTCCGGAAAGCGGACGCTACCTGTTGTTGAAAGTCGTATACTGACGGTGTATATTAACGCGGGATTTATCAACGATTTCAATCTGGGACGATCATGGACGAGAATAATCTTGCAATACGGCGTGAATTGCTGAAAAGCGCCCGTCAGGTGGTGGTCAAGGCCGGAACCCGGCTGCTGACCAGTCAGGAGGCGATAGCCGAACTTGTATCCGGCATCGATCTGCTTCGGCGGGATGGCCGTCGGGTTCTTCTGGTGACTTCCGGTGCGGTCGGCATGGGAATGCGCGCACTGAATTTGGCGAAGCGGCCGAAAGAGCTTGCTCAGGTGCAGGCACTTGCCGCGATCGGGCAGAGCCGGCTGATGGCGATTTACGAGGAAGAGTGCCGGAAGCGCGGTTTTCTGACTGCACAGTTGCTGCTGACTGCCTCTGATCTGCGGAATCGGGAGCGTTACTTGAATGTGATGAACTGCATCGGAGCGTTGTGGGACGCGGGGGTGCTGCCGATCGTGAACGAGAATGACTCGGTCTCGGTGAGCGAGCTGAAGTTCGGTGACAATGATACGTTGGCGGGAATGCTCGCCTCGCTCACGGATTCGCGGTTGACGGTGATTCTGACGACCGAACAGGGGTTGCGCCGACGCAACGGGGACGGCACGCTCGGTGAGCGGATCTCGGTGGTGAAAGAGGTTTCCGATTCGGTTCGTGCCATGGCCGGCGGCACTGATAACTCGGAGTTTTCGATCGGCGGAATGAGCTCGAAAATCCATGCGGCTGAACTTGTTACCGCATCAGGAGAGTATCTCTGGATCGCGGACGGGCGTGAGCCCGGAGCGCTTGGGCGGATTCTGGCCGGAGAAGATATCGGCACGGTATTTCTGCCGCGCGCCCGCCGGATTCCGGGGCGCAAACGGTGGATCCGTTTTTTCAGCCGGGTCTCGGGTTCGCTTCTGGTGGATGCGGGCGCGGCGAAAGCGGTTCGGGAACAGGGGCGCAGTCTGCTGCCCTCCGGTGTGAAATTCGTTTCGGGCGAGTTCAAGCGCGGCGACACCGTCGAGATCGCCGGACCGGACGGTGTGCCGTTTGCGCGCGGTCTGGTGAATTTCGATGCGGCTGAATGCCTGCGGATCTGCGGGAAGAGCTCGGCATGCGTTCACTCGATCCTCGGACCAAATGTAGATGAGGAACTCATTCATCGCGATAACCTTACGTTGAATCTGCCATGAAGATCCATATCAAGACCTACGGCTGCCAGATGAACGAGCGTGACTCCGAGGCGCTGGCCGGAATGTTGACCGCAGCGGGTCACACGATGGTCGACGCCGAGGAGGAAGCCGATGTTCTTCTGTTCAATACCTGCAGCGTTCGTGAACAGGCCGAGCGTAAGGCGATCGGCAAAATCGGTTATATGAAGAAACTCAAGGCGAAGAACCCCGATCTCGTCATCGGCGCGCTCGGCTGCATGGCGCAACGCCTTGGAAATGAATTGTTGAACGAACTTCCGCATCTTGATTTCGTGCTGGGCACCGGGCAGCTGCATACGCTCGTACCGCTGATTGAGTCGATCCGGGCGGACCGTCACCAGGTTGCGTCGATCGCGGAGTCGGTCGATGTGCTGACCGGGATGGGCAGCCACTACCGGCCGTCGGGAGATTCGTCCGGTTTCAAGGCGCAGATCGCGATCACGCGCGGCTGCAACCGGTTCTGCAGTTACTGTATTGTGCCGTATGTGCGCGGTCGGGAGATCAGCCGGGAACCGGAGGATGTCATTGCCGAGGCGCGCATGCTGGTCGCCGACGGCGCCCGGGAGATTATGCTGCTCGGCCAGAACGTCGCGGCTTACGGCTGGGGTGGGAACATCAATCCTCCGCCATCGGGAGTTTCGCCGTTCGCCGACCTGCTTGAAGAGCTCGACCGGATTCCGGAACTGCTGCGGATACGTTTCACATCGCCATATCCGACCTACTTCAACGATCGGCTGATCGGAGTGATTGCGTCGAGCCGGACGGTATGCCACAATATTCATCTGCCGCTGCAATCCGGGTCGGATCGGATTTTGCGGGCGATGAATCGACAGTACACGGCGGATGGCTACCGGCAGGTGGTGCGTGCGATCCGGAGTGCGATTCCGGATGTGACGTTTTCGACCGACGTGATCGTCGGATTTCCCGGGGAGACGGAGGAGGATTTCCTGCTCACCCGGGATCTGATGAATGAGGTTGGATATGATAACAGCTTCATTTTCAAGTATTCACCGCGTCCCGGCGCGAAATCGGCGCAGGTCGCTGATTCCGTGCCGCAGGAAGTGAAAGAGAAACGCAACGCGATTCTGCTCGACGATCTGAAAACGCGCGTCGCCGCTTCCCTGCGCACACAGGTCGGAAGTGTCCAGGAAATTCTGGTCGAGGGGACGAGTCCGCGCAATCCGGAGCGCTGGTGCGGGCGGACCGGGACGAACCGAATGGTGCATTTTCTGCCGGAGTCCGGAGTGAAACCCGGTACGCTGCGTCAAGTCAGAATCACCCGGGCCGGGAGCGTCTCTTTGTTCGGCGAGTTGCTTTAAGAATTTTTTCATGGGCGAGAGGTGCCGGCTTGAAAGAGCGGGAATATCAGAAGTACTTGCGGAAATGTGACTTGCGTGATGTTGAACCGCTCCCGCTCTCTCCGGGCTTGCGCTGTGTTGCCGTGATTCCGGCCTGCGATGAACTTGAGACGATCGGACGCACGCTTGCGTCGCTTGTCGTTCCGGATGATTGCGCGGCAATGGTGGTCGTGAATCATCCGGAGGGGGCGGATTCCCGCGTGAAACGCTCTTCGTTCGAGCTGCTTGGCCGATTGCGTGCAGGATGGTCTCCATGTCGGAATCTGCACTGGATCGACGCTCCGGATCTGCGCGGCGGCGTCGGGGAAGCGCGCAAGCTCGGCATGGATGCCGTCGTCGCTTCGCAGAGGGCGGATATGCTGGAACAGACGATTCTCGCGTCTCTCGATGCCGATACGGTTGCGGAGCGGGATTATTTTCCCGAAATCCTGGCGGAGTTCGGGCGCACCCCGGAGATTGCGGCGCTGACGATTCCGTTCCGTCACCAGCCGGGAGAGACGCCGGAGGAGGAACTGGCGATCCGGCGATATGAAGCGTATCTCGAGCGTTATGTGACGAAGTTACGTGAAGCGGGATCCCCCTATGCGTTTCAGACGGTGGGATCGGCCTTTGCGGTCCGGCTCGATGCCTATGTCCGTGCCGGCGGGATGCGTGTCCGCCGCGGGGGAGAGGACTTTTATTTTCTGCAGGCGACAGCCAAGGTCGGAACGGTTGCGACGGGGAGAAAGGTTCTGGTCCATCCTTCAGCGCGTCCGTCGGATCGGGTTCCGTTCGGGACCGGTCCGGCAGTGAGGAAACTCATGGCGGGCGAGAGGCTTTCTGAAATTTCAGATGCGGCGTTTTCGCACCTCGGTGTTCTGCTCACTCTGGCGGCTGCCCCGGCCGGACTGGACGATGCAGAACTTCTTATGGGAAAACTCGATCCATGCTTTCGCGCGTTTCTGAAAGAGGAGGGATTCCCGGCTGTCTGGCCGAAAATTCTTGCGAATACGCCGAAACGGGCCGGGGCGCGTCTTGCGGCATTTCATCTCTGGTTTGACGGCCTGAGAACATTGCGGTGTCTGCACCGTTTCGACCGGCAGCAGGCAGAGAAACCGGTGATTTGATCCGGAAAATCACCGGAGGGACTGGACATTTTCCGGATTCTCCTGTATATTCTGAAAAGGTCTGGCGCAAAATTTTTAACGGGGGGATCATGTTTCATTCCAGGGATATCGTGACTGCGATCGAGATCGGTACCTCGAAAATCAATGTGCTGGTCGGCGAAGCGGGGACGGATGGTCGCGTGAGCGTGATCGGTCGCGGTACCGCGCCCTCCGCCGGTTCGGTCGTCAAGGGCGAGATAGAGGATATGGAGCTCGCTTTCGAGCAGCTCGGAACGGCGATCGAAGATGCGGCAAATGCTTCGGATGGAATGCTCAACAGCACGAAATCCGTCGTCGTGGTTGTGACCGGGTGCCGGATCGAGGCATTTCAGGGAATCGGCTCGGTTGTGGTGAAGAATCCTGAGCATAAAGTGACGAACCGGGAGCGGCTGGAGGCTCACGAGAACGCCCGGGTGCTGCAGCTTGCGACCGGGCGCGAGATCATCAACAGTTCCGAGTCCTACTTTACCATCGATGAGCGGCGGATCCGGAATCCGTTGAATCACACTGCGAACAAGCTCGAAGCGTATGTGCATGTGGTTCATGCGGATGCGGTCCGGTTGGAGAATTTTCGCTCAATCGTGCGCGATTCCGGATTTGAGGAGGCTCATATCGACGTTGCCTTTTCGCCGCTGGCAGACGACTTCGGAATTCTTTCGGACGAGGAGCGCGAGCAGGGGGTTCTGCTGGTTGATTTCGGAGCGGGAACCACCGAATTTGTGGTGGAGTACAACTCCGGAGTTCAGGCCTCCGGAGTGCTTCAGGTCGGATTCGACCACGTCTGCAACGATTTGTCGCTGGGGCTCGATCTGCATATTGACGTCTGCCGCAAGATGATCGAGGATAAGACCTTGCAGAACGCGATGCGTGAGCGGCGTGAATACATGGAGTTCCCGAGTTCGACCGGCCGGGTCCGCCGGATTCCGCTCTCCTCATTCGAGACGATCATCGATGCGCGGATTCGTGAGACGTTTGAGATCATCCGTTCCATGGCGACCGCACAGGGGGCCCCTGCCGTGCTGGATGCGGGTGGCGTGCTCACCGGAGGGGGGGCGTTGTTCGATCGGACCGCGCCGATTTTCCGTGAAGTTTTCGATATGTCGTGCCGCATCGGTCAGCCGTTCGAGGCGGGGGGCGCTCTGACCGGACTGGATACGCCGCGCTGCAGCACGATCTGGGGGGCGCTGAAAATCGCTGCGTTTTACAATGAATTGTACGCCGGTCAGGGAGGGCGCGGCATGTTCGGGAATCTGATCGACGTCGTGGACGGTGTTTTGAACCGGACCCGGCTCGGCTGGTTGAATTTCAAAGGCGCGAGGAGGGGGTGATCGAACGATGGACCAGAAGAAGATCACTGTTCTCGGGATCGGCGGCAGCGGCTGCCGGATCGTCGGAATTTTGAAAGAGAATCCGCTGGCTGCTCCGCTCCGGCTGATTGCGATCGACAGCGATGTTGCGGGTCTGGAAGCCTGCGGTCTTGAGGAGAGCTGCCGGCTTCTGGCCGGAGAACGGTGGCGCAACGGGCGCGGCTGCGGCGGCAATGTCATCGACGGGCAGCGGGTGGTCGCGCACGAGCGAACCCACATCGAGAAACTGCTTGACGGGGTTTCATTTCTGCTGGTGGTGGGTGGTCTCGGCCGGGGAACGGCGTCCGGTGGCATGCCGGTGGTTCTCTCGGTGGCGCGGAAGTTGGAGATTCCGACGCTTTTCGTTGTGACTCTGCCGTTTACGCTGGAGGGGCACAGCCGGCGCAAGATCGCCGAGGATACGGTGAAAAACGAACTGCTCGGCTTGGCGGATGCCGTGATCTGCCTGCCGAATGACCTCTTGTTTTCGGTGCTGGAGTCGACTACACCTTTGTCGAATGCGTTCAAACTCGCCGATCAGGAGTTGTCCCGCACGGTATTGGCGCTCACGATGGTGCTGCTGCACGGGAATCTGCTCGCGGCTGATTTCGGCAGTTTCATTACGCTGCTGAAAAAGAAGAAGAGTTTCTGCAGCATCGGAGTCGGTATTGCCTCGGGTGAGATTGATGCGGGCAAGCGTGGAGAGGCCGCGATGGAGCGGTTGTTGCAATCTCCGCTTCTGGGCGGTGCGGATAAACTTGGCGCTGCGGATGCGGTGATCGTTACCTTGCTCGGCGGACCGGAGTTGTCACTGGGTGAGAGCCGCCAGATTCTTGAGTTGGCAGCACGTCAGGTCAAGCCGGAAGCGCAGTTGATCGTGGGGGCTGCGACGGGAGAGGAGTGGACGGATAAAATTCTGCTTGCGGCCATAACCGTCAAATTCGATGCGGAGAGCGAGGCTTCGGAACTTCTGCGCAGCAGTTCTGTCTCGCATCCACGGCGAACGCGCACGACGTCTCCTGCGGCTCACGCCGTGGACGGAGATCAGTTGACGCTCCCGCTCGAACCGGTCTCCAAAGGTGTCATGGAGCGGGGACCGCAAGTAAAGTGGGGGAACGAAGAGCTGGATATTCCGACTTTCAAACGACGGAACATCGCGATCGATAACGGGAAACGGGGCGTGGAGTGATGGAGGAAGTGAAACGCGCGCTCGCGCGAACCAACCTGGCGCAGACCGCTTTGCTGACGCTCCCCTGGACATTGCTTCAAGTCGGGGGCTTCTGGGCTGCTGCGGATGCGCGGGCCGGACTCACAGGGGCGATAGTGGTCGGAGTCATGAGTGTTGGAGCACTGGTCGCGCTCGCGGTCCATTATCGCCGGAGCGTGATTCGCCTGGCGAATCTCATTCATGCCCGGGAGGGAATGGATCCCGTTGAGATTTATGGTTTTTTTTCGTTTTCACGTCTCTGGGGGGATCGGCTTGAGAGTGTTCGCCGCCGGATTCCTGGATATGTCAATACCTTGCGGATGAACTACATATCGCTTCCCATGGCGTTTCTGGCCGCAGTGTTGAATTTCTGGGTTGCCGCTCTGTTTCTGGTTCTGGTCTGGGGAGCGACGGGGATGCTGGTGCGCTCTGCCGAGGTGCGTTCTGTGACGGGAGAGATGCGGGCGGTTTCCTTCAGCACCTGGGGGCGGATTCTTCTCCTGTTTGCCGTTGCTGCGGCTGCCTGGGGATATGTACGTTATGAGGCTGCGGTTGCGGAGGCGGCCTGCCGGGAGCAGACAGCCCGGCTTCGGGCGGAATCGTTTCTGATGTCGGCATCCGAGCTCGCTTCGGGTTATCGTCTTTCGGGCAAAAACGGGGCTGATGCGGTACGTGCTCTGACACGCCTGCCTGCGGTCCCGGAGGAGCTGACCCGTCTCGCGGAGGGTGTCCGGATCGAGAACGTTTCCCCTGACTCCTACGTGGAGATGGAGAAATTCGTCTTTGAACACGGGGCGACCATGGAGGCGCTCGCTGAAATCGGACGGATTCAGGCGGCACGCCTCGGATTTGTGTTTAAGCCGGGGAGTGCGGGCGCAGGAGCGCAGGGAACGGAACTTCTCGCGCGCTACCGGAAACTTGAAACGCTTGAACGGCTCAAATTCTACGCATCCGCCGCCGTCGGCAACAGCCGCCGGGTGGAGGAGAGTTGGAGCGTTCTGGGCACACTGCGCCGTCAATTAAGCGGCGAACCTCTGCTCTCGGGTTGCCGCACCGTCATGGAGATGGAGTTCCGCCGTCTCGGTGCCCTCGAGCGTCTGCTGAACGAGTTCGGAGTGTATGGGAAGAATGAGGCGGATTTTTTCGCGTCCGACCTGGCATTGACGGAGCTTGAATTCGGAAAAATTCTTCCAGCGGCGTTGAAGAGCGAGGCCTCCTGGAATCTGCTTTCCGGTTTTGATCCGCTGTCGGAGATGAACGGGGGGAGCAACTGGCGCAGTCTTGGGAGAATTTTTCCCGTACTGGAGTGGTCCAGAGCGGAAAGTCTGGCAGTCTATTTGGAGGGGATGCGGATGTTCGCCGCTGTGATCGCCGAACCGGGGAAGTCCGCCGGATACCGGGCCTGGTCCGGGAATCTTCCGATTGGAACGCTCCCCGGGCTCATTGCGCTCCGCGAGGCGGATGGGACGGTCGCCCGTTATTTTGCGCTTGTGCGTAAGTTGCGGGCAGGTCGGGTTGCGCTTGAGCTGGACCGATATCACAAAGAGCGCGGGGCATTTCCAGCGACGCTTGAGGAGCTCAAAGGAGTTTCCGGGGCGGTGCGGGTTGATCCGCGAACGGGTGGCGCACTCGCTTATCGGAATGGAAAGTTTCCGGTGGAACAAGGGAATCCGCGAACGACAGGGACGGAAAAACGGAAAATCGATGGCGTCGAAATCGGGGGAGAAGACGGTTTCAGGCTCCGTCGTTGAGGCAGTGATCGGTCGAAGCACGCCTTGAGCGCGGCGATTTTGAGGGAGAAAACAGGGTTTGCGAGAGAGAATAGCGGTTTTTTTTAAAAAAAACTGTTTTTTTGATTTGCAAATGGAGTCAAATGGAATATATTAGGAAATGTGATTGACGGAATCGACAAGATCGAGGCGGTCACAACAACAGACGTGCTCGGGTGGCGGAATTGGCAGACGCGTATGGTTGAGGTCCATATGGAGCAATCCTTGGGGGTTCAAGTCCCCCCTCGAGTACCATTTTTTTATCAGATAAAGAACGGTTCCGGATGCGGGAATATAAGCCGGCGTGTGGAAAGACATGCCGGTCTATTTGTCGGAAGCGGTCGGTTTTATGGTTGGGTTATGCCCACATAGCTCAGTCGGTAGAGCACATCCTTGGTAAGGATGAGGTCAGCGGTTCAAGTCCGCTTGTGGGCTCCATGTATCGAATTGGAAAATTTCAGGCGAAAAACTCTAAACCTTTCAGGAGGGAAAAATGGCTAAGGAAAAATTCGAAAGAACCAAGCCTCACGTCAACATCGGTACCATCGGTCACGTCGACCACGGCAAGACGACTCTGACTGCCGCGATCACCATGGTGCTGAACAAGAAGTTCGGCGGTGAAGTCCGCAGGTACGATGAGATTGACAACGCTCCGGAAGAGAAGGAGCGCGGCATCACGATCAATACCGCGCACGTTGAGTACCAGACTGAGAATCGTCACTATGCGCACGTCGACTGCCCGGGACACGCCGACTATGTGAAGAACATGATCACGGGTGCGGCGCAGATGGACGGTGCGATCCTCGTGATTGCGGCGACCGACGGCCCGATGGCTCAGACTCGTGAGCACGTGCTGCTCGCCCGTCAGGTGGGTGTGCCGGCGATCGTGGTGTTCCTGAACAAGGTTGATCAGCTTGACGACCCCGAGCTTCTCGAGCTCGTTGAGATGGAGATCCGTGAGCTGCTTTCGAGCTATGACTTCCCGGGCGACGATACTCCGATCATCCGCGGTTCCGCTCTGAAGGCGGTCGAGGCCGAGGGCGATCTGAACAATCCGGCCTGCCAGTGCATTCTTGATCTGATGGATGCGGTTGACAGCTTCATTCCGGAGCCGAAGCGCGATGTTGACCAGCCGTTCCTGATGCCGATCGAGGACGTTTTCTCGATCGAAGGTCGCGGCACCGTGGTGACCGGCCGTGTCGAGCGCGGAATCATCAAGCTCAACGACGAAGTTGAGATCATCGGTCTGAAGCCGACGGTGAAGACGACCGTTACCGGTATCGAAATGTTCCGGAAACTTCTCGACCAGGGCCAGGCCGGCGACAACATCGGCTGCCTGCTCCGCGGCACGAAGAAAGAGGACGTCGAGCGCGGTCAGGTTCTGGCCAAGCCGGGCAGCGTGACCCCGCACACGAAGTTCAAGGGCGAGATCTACGTTCTGTCGAAAGAAGAGGGTGGCCGTCACACGCCGTTCTTCAACAACTATCGTCCGCAGTTCTACTTCCGTACGACCGACGTGACCGGCACGATTACCCTGAAAGAGGGCACCGAGATGGTTATGCCGGGTGACAATACCACGATCACGGTTGAGCTGATCGCTCCGATCGCGATGGAAAAGGGTCTGCGTTTCGCGATCCGTGAAGGCGGCCGCACGGTTGCCTCCGGCCGGGTTACCGAGATCATCGAGTAATTATTCGGCCCCGTAGAAATCCCCCGGGCCGTCGGTTATGCGGCGGCTCGGGAGTTTCGTGTAACACTAGGGTAAGAAATTATGCGTGAACTGGTTATTTTGGAATGCACAGAGTGCAAGCGGCGCAATTACACGACGATGAAAGAGAAGCGTAATACGCCCGAGCGTCTGGAAAAGAAAAAGTACTGCAAATTCGAGCGTAAGCATACGGTCCACAAAGAGACCCGCTGAATCGGAATGGCGTTTACAGTCAGGAGAGTAGCTCAGTTGGCTAGAGCGGCGGTCTCCAAAACCGCAGGTCGTGAGTTCGAGCCTCACCTCTCCTGCCATTTTTTGTGAAACAGTTGAGAACCAGGTAGGAAATCAGATGGACAACGGTAAAAAGCGCGTAGGTGCGGTCGCCGGTTATGATTTGGTTACGGGTAAGATTCGGCGTTTTATTTCTGAGACTGTGGCCGAGTTGCGTCGTTGTACCTGGCCGAACCGTCAGCAGCTTTTTGAATCCACGGTGCTGGTTGTGATCTGCATTGTGATTCTGGCGTGTTTTGTCGCCGGGGTTGACTGGGTTGCGGCGTGGGTGATCCGTCTGATTACGGTCGGTAAGTTTTAAAGAGAGAGAATGATGAACGATTCAGTCAACACCGAGCGGGACAATCGTGGACAGTGGTTTGTGATTCACACGCTCTCCGGCCATGAGAATAAGGTTCGTGATACGATTTTGCGTCAGCTTCAGAACGGCGATCAGGTCCCGGTCTATGAAGCGTTCATACCGACGGAGAAAGTGACGGAGGTTCGTCAGGGGACGAAACGGACGACGACCCGCAAACTTTTTCCGGGTTATATCTGGGTTCGGATGGATCTTTATGATGATCTCGGCATGATCGATGAAAAGGCCTGGTATTTTGTTCGGAGCGTTCAGGGAGTTCTCGGGTTTCTCGGCGGGACGAACAAGCCGACGCCGCTGTCGGATGCCGAGGTTGAGGATCTGCTTCGTCCGGTGCAGGCTGGAGAGAGTGCTGCTGCGCGGCCGAAAGTGGAATTTGAAATTGGTGAAACTGTGCGCATCAAGGATGGTGCGTTTGAGAATTTCGAGGGAACGATTCAGGAGATTGACAACGAGCGTGGCAAGTTGAAGCTCATGGTGTCGATTTTCGGACGTTCGACCCCGGTCGAGTTGGAGTTCTGGCAGGTCGAGCGCACCGTTTGACGGTGACTCGAACTTTTGTAACATGTCGTTAGATTCACTGGTGGCGGGATACCTGCCGGTCCGGACCACCTTTGAATCGGGAAAAGGAATATAATCATGGCAAAGAAGGTTACAGGTCTGATCCGGTTGCAGATTCCTGCCGGCGCAGCGACGCCTGCACCGCCGATCGGTCCCGCCCTCGGGCAGGCCGGCTGCAACATCATGGACTTCTGTAAGCAGTTCAATGCCGCCACTCAGTCACAGAGCGGGATGGTTATTCCTGTCGTGATCACGGTCTACCAGGACCGGTCGTTCACGTTCATCTGCAAGTCGCCCCCGGCGGCCGTCCTTGTGAAGAAGGCGGCGGGAGTGGCTTCCGCGGCTAAGAAGCCGGGCTATGAAAAGGCCGGCAAGATTACCCGTGCGCAGATCCGTGAAATCGTTCAGATCAAGAAGGCTGACATCAACGCCCGCAGCGAGGAAGCGGCAATGCGCATCATCGAAGGAACCGCGCGCAGCATGGGAATTGAGGTGGTCGATGCGTAGAAGTAAGCTTTACAAGAAGCAGATTGAGATCGAGGGGTACGATCCGCAGCAGCGTTATGGTGTGGCGGAAGCGATCGCTCTTCTCAAGAAATTTCCGGGAGTGAAATTCGATCAGACCGCTGAGGTTGCGTTCAAGCTCGGCATTGATCCCCGGAAATCCGACCAGACGGTTCGCGGAGCGGTTGCGCTTCCGGCCGGTACCGGCAAGAGCATCCGGGTTGCGGTTGTTGCCGACGGCGCCGCCGCAGTTGAGGCGAAAGAAGCCGGCGCGGATTTTGTCGGATTTGAAGATGTGGTTGAAAAGATCAAGGGCGGCTGGCAGGAGTTTGATATCCTGATTGTCACGCCTGACGCGATGCGCCTTGTGCGTCCGCTTGGTCGTCAGCTTGGTCCGCGCGGACTTATGCCGAACCCGAAGACCGGTACGGTTACCGATCAGATCGGCAATGCTGTTCGCGAGGCGAAAGCCGGTCGTGCGGAGTTTCGTGCCGATCGTGGAGCCTGTGTCCACGTTCCGTTCGGCAAGCTCTCTTTTGAAGATGCGGCGCTCAAGAGCAATTTCGATGTGATTGTCGACGCGATCCAGAAAGCGAAGCCGCAGACTGCGAAAGGAGCTTACATCCTCTCCTGCACGATCACCGCGACGATGACGCCGGGGATCAAGATCAATCCGAAAGAGTTGGCGAGGGGTAAGGAATGAGAAGCGAAAAGCAGTTTCTGGTCAAAGAGATCAGTGAAAAGATCGGTTCTTCCGATTATGTCTACTTCGTCTCGTTCTCCGGCCTCAAGGTCAAAGAGCTGGAGGAACTCCGCAAGCAGTTGGCGAATGCCAATGCTTCCTGTCACGTGTTGAAGAACACGCTGATCAAGAAAGCTTGCGAACTTCTGAACATCAACGGAACGGATGCCATCGATTTTACGTTGGGGACCGCGATGGTGTTCGGCCGTGGAGATTGCAGCACGGTTGCGAAACTGCTGCTTGATTTCGGCAAGAAGAATGACAAACTCGCCGCCAAGGGTGGTTATATGGAGGGTGAGATTCTCACCCCTGCCCAGGTTGGCAATCTTGCTGAGCTGCCCTCGAAGCCGGTGCTTCAGGCGATGCTGCTCGGTGTGCTGCAGGCTCCGTCGCGGAATCTGGTCAGCGTTCTCAATGCCAAGGCTGCGAGCATCCTGAACGTGCTCAATGCCTATAAAGACAAAGTTGAAAAACAGTAAGCCAACGAACAATAATGGAGGCATTTAACATGTCGGAAGAAAACAAGATGGAAGAGTTCGTCTCGTATGTCGAGAATATGACCGTTCTGGAGCTTTCCAAGCTGGTCAAGACTCTTGAAGAGCGTCTCGGCGTGAGCGCTGCGGCTCCGGTTGCGGTTGCCGCCGCGGCCCCGGCTGCCGCCGCTGCTGCTGCCGAGGAAGAGAAGACCGAGTTTGACGTGATCCTCGCCGGCTTCGATGCTGCGAAGAAGATCGGCGTCATCAAGGTTGTCCGCGAACTCACCGGTCTCGGTCTCAAGGAGGCCAAGGATCTTGTCGAAGGTGCTCCGAAACCGCTCAAGGAAGCGGTTGCCAAGGACGAAGCCGAGAAGATCAAGAAGCAGCTTGAAGAAGCTGGTGCTAAGGTTGAAGTCAAGTAATTTTACTTTGATTTCCCACGGCGGAGACGCATCGGGCGTCTCCCGCCGTTTTTCCGTATCCGGGTCTTGGACCCACTCTCCGGCGGCGCTTTTTAATGTGGTTTTTTGTTGAATTTGCGCTGCGGGCGGCATAAGTTGGTGGTTTTTTCGACTTGTGTCGTCTTTCATTTAGAAAAAAATCAGATATTTCCGAACTGTTGGTGTGGTTTTTTGCCGGCAGGTCGGTTTCTTTGTGTTTTGGCTTTGGCATTTTTCGGATGATTTGAGCTCAAATCGGGAGCTTGCGCTGTTGCGGCAAAAAAAATCTTCTGAATTTTTGATATGAATTTTTAATTTTCTTTGAATC
Source organism: uncultured Victivallis sp. (assembly GCA_944389935.1). Lineage (GTDB taxonomy): Bacteria > Verrucomicrobiota > Lentisphaeria > Victivallales > Victivallaceae > Victivallis. The sequence continues at coordinate 7,815 of CALXOE010000001.1, read as the reverse complement.
ATAAACGACAGGCAGGGTATGGCAAAACGAATCAATTATGGGAAACTCCGGGATGTTCTGGATGTGCCGGATCTGATCGGTCTCCAGGTGGACTCCTACCGTGACTTTCTGCAAAGCGATGTTCCGCCGGCGGAGCGGAAGAATCAGGGGCTTCAGGAGGTTTTCAACGAGATTTTCCCGATCGAGAGTTTCGACAAACAGATGTCGCTTGAGTTCGTCTCCTATGAAATCGGCAATGCGAACGAACATAAGGGCGATGTTGTTGACTGCATCAAGGACGGTAAGATCTACGATGCGCCGCTCTATGTGAATTTTCTGCTCAAGATCAATGGAAATGAGATTCCCGAACGTGTCTATATGGGTGAAATCCCGATCATGACCGAGCAGGGAACGTTTATCATCAACGGTGCCGAACGCGTGATCATCAGTCAACTTCACCGTTCTCCCGGCATCTGTTTTGAAAAGACGCGCCACACGTCCGGCCGGACGCTCTACTCCTATCGGATCATTCCGGACCGCGGTTCGTGGATGGATGTTCAGTTCGACATCAACGACTTCATCTTTATTTATCTGGACCGTCGCCGCCGTCGCCGGAAGTTCTATATCACGACATTCCTGCGCGCGATCGGATATCCGACCAACCGCGACATCCTTTCGGAGTGCTACGAAGTCAAGAAATATACGGTTGCGCAGCTGCTTAAGCAGAAAGATCTTTCCGGATACTACACGATCGATGACATCACCAGCGAGGATGACATTGTCGTGATTGACGAGCTTGTGCAGCTCACGGAAAACCATCTCAAACAGCTCGTCGATGCCGGAATCAAAGAGGTTGAGCTCGCTTATGTCGCTGACGGCGACAACTACCTGATCGGCTGCATGCGCAAGGATCAGGTGCGCAATGAAGAGGATGCGTTGAAAGAGATTTACCGGCGCATGCGCCCGGGCGATCCGACCAACATCAACAACGCGCGTCTGCTCATCAAGCGGCTGTTCTTCGACAATCGCCGTTATGATCTCGGGGCGGTCGGGCGCTACAAGCTCAATGAGCGGCTCAAGCAGGATATTCCGCTCACGCAGCGCGTTCTCGATCCGAAAGATCTCATGGCGGCGACGAAGATGCTGATCAAATTGCGCCATTCCGGCGGCCAGGTCGACGATATCGACCATCTCGGCGCGCGCCGTGTGCGTACCGTTGGCGAACTGCTGCAGAATCAGTGCCGTGCCGGTCTGCTCCGGACCGAGCGTCTGGTGCGTGAGCGCATGACGTTTGATGAGCCGAATGTAACTCCGTCGAAGCTGGTCAATCCGAAAGCTTTTGCCGGTGTGATCCGCGACTTCTTTGCGCGCAGCCAGCTTTCTCAGTTCATGGATCAGACAAATCCGTTGAGTGAACTTACGAATAAACGTCGTCTTTCCGCGCTCGGTCCCGGCGGTCTTTCGCGTGATCGTGCCGGGTTTGAGGTGCGCGACGTTCATCCGAGCCATTACGGGCGCATCTGCCCGATCGAGACGCCGGAAGGTCCGAACATCGGTCTGATCTCTTCGATGTCGCTCTATGCGATCATCGATGAGTACGGATTCCTGGAGACGCCGTATCGCAAAGTGGTCAACGGTCAGGTTACCGATCAGATCGACTACCTGACCGCCGACAAGGAGGAGCAGTTTGTCATCGCGCAGGCGAATGCCCCGCTCGATGAAAACGGCCGTTTTGTGCGTCCGACGGTGATGAGCCGCTACAAGAGCGAAAATGAGGAGCATCCGCGCGAAGAGGTTCAGTACATGGACGTTTCGCCGAAGCAGCTCGTGAGTGCGGCGGCCGGTATCATTCCGTTCCTCGAGCATGATGACGCGAACCGCGCACTGATGGGATCGAACATGCAGCGCCAGGCGGTTCCGCTTCTGATGCCGGATTCGCCGCTGGTCGGTACCGGGCTGGAGGCGCGTATCGCCCGCGATTCGCGCGCGGTGGTCGCTGCGAAAGCGGACGGTATCGTTGCGGAGGTGGTCAGCGATCACATTGTCGTGACGCCGGACGGGAATCTGCCCGCCGCTGATGCGCCGAAAGACTCCTATCAGTATTATCGTCTTTACAAGTATCTGCGCAGCAATGCCGGAACCTGCGTGAACCAGCGGCCGATCTGCCGGCGCGGTCAGGTCGTGAAGAAAGGTGACATCCTCGCTGACGGTGCCGCAACGCAGGACGGAGAACTCGCGCTCGGCCGGAATGTGCTGGTTGCCTACATGCCGTGGTGCGGGTACAACTTCGAGGACGCGATCATTGTTTCGGAACGCCTTGTGAAAGAAGATGTCTACACGAGCGTTCACGTGGAAGAATTTGAGATCACGAGTCGGGAGACGAAACTCGGGCCCGAGGAGATCACGCGCGACATTCCGAACGTCAGCGAAGATGCGCTGCGCAATCTGGATACGCGGGGCGTCGTCTACGAGGGAGCCGAGGTCGGGCCCGGAGACATCCTGGTCGGCAAGATCACGCCGAAGAGCGAGACTGAACTCGCTCCGGAAGAGCGGCTGCTGCGGGCGATCTTCGGTGAAAAGGCGGCTGACGTGAAAGACTCCAGTCTGACTGTTTCGAGCGGCAAGGGCGGCATTGTCATGGATATCCGCATTGAGTATGCGAAAGATCCGGCCCGTGCGTCGATGACCCGGACGGAGGCGAAGCGTCAGGAGAAGATGATGAAGAACGATTACCGGGAGGTTTACAACGGTCTCATTGATGATCTGACCGCCCGGTTGTCGGATGTGATGCTCGGCGTGAAGTTGCCGTATCCGATTTTCGACCAGTCGCCGTCGCGTGAGAATACGGTGCTCATCAGTCCGAACCGCAAGGTCACGAAGAGCTCGATCCAGAAGCTTGCCGCGCACTATGACAGCTGGCGGATGGATGATTGCGAACTCAAGAAGACCTTGACCGGCATCATCGACACGTTCATTCCGCTGTTCCAGGAAAATGAGGAGAAGCGTCGTCGTCTCGGCGACAGCAGCAATGAGTATGCGGATGCGGACAATGGAGTCATCAAGCGGGTGAAGGTCTATGTCGGCTGCAAACGCAAGCTGCAGGTCGGCGACAAGATGGCCGGTCGTCACGGGAACAAGGGTATCGTGTCCCGCATCGTCCCGGTTGAGGACATGCCGTTCCTTGAGGATGGTACGCCGGTTGACATCATTCTGAATCCGCTCGGCGTGCCGAGCCGCATGAACATCGGGCAGGTGCTTGAGACGCACCTCGGCTGGGCGGCGAAGATGCTTGGAATCAAGGTCGCGACTCCGGTGTTCGACGGTATTCCGGAGGAGAAGATCGTCGAGCTTATGAAAGAGGGGAATGATGCTTTCACGGCTCGTGAGGGGCATGATTATCACTGGGGGTTCCGCCAGGATGAGGCCGGCAACTGGGTGTATGACGGCAAGGCCGACGTCTATGACGGGCGCACGGGCGACAAGTTCGATCAGCGTGTGATGGTGGGCCATGTGTACATGCTCAAACTCGACCACCTGGTTGCGAACAAGATCCATGCGCGTGCGGTTGGTCCGTACTCGCTGGTGACGCAGCAGCCGCTCGGCGGCAAGGCGCAGCATGGCGGTCAGCGTTTCGGAGAAATGGAGGTGTGGGCACTTGAGGCTTATGGCGCGGCTCACAACCTGCAGGAGATGCTGACGGTGAAGTCGGACGACGTCGCCGGTCGTGCCCGGATCTACGAGTCGATCGTGAAAGGGCAGAACGTGCTCGAAGCGGGTCGACCGGAATCTTTCAACGTGCTGCTGAAAGAAATGCAGAGCCTCGGGCTCGACATCCGTACCGTGAAGAAGACGGGCGAACATTAATTCGAGGAGGAATTTACCTTGATTGACAATACTTATGCTTACCGGGAGCTGCTGGGCAAGAGTTCGGCCTCTTCGTTCGGAGCGGTTTCGATCAACGTCGCTTCGCCGGAAGTGATCCGTTCGTGGTCGTTCGGCGAGGTGAAGAATCCGGAGACCATCAACTACCGCAGTTTCAAACCGGAGAAAGGCGGTCTTTTCTGCGAGCGCATTTTCGGACCGACCCGCGACTGGGAATGCAACTGCGGCAAATACAAGCGCGTGAAGCACAAAGGCATCGTCTGTGACCGCTGCGGAGTGGAAGTCACCCAGGCGAAAGTGCGGCGTGAGCGTATGGGGCACATCGAACTGGCGGTGCCGGTGTCGCACATCTGGTTTTTCAAGTGCATGCCGAGCCGCATCGGGCTGGTGCTCGATATGACGGCGAAATCGCTTGAGCACGTGATTTACTACGAGGAATATGTCGTGACCGATCCGGGCGATACGCCGCTGAAAGTCGGGCAGACGATGAACGAGATCGAATACCGTCAGGCGGTCGATGACTACGGCGATGCGTTCACGGCGGATATGGGTGCGCCGGCGATCAAGACATTGCTCGAGCGGGTTGACCTGCCGATGCTCAAAGCGGAACTCGAGGTGAGCCTTGAGGGGACGCGCAACAAGGCGATCCGCAAGAAGCTGGCCAAACGGCTGCGTCTGGTGGAAGGGTTCATGAACAGCAATTCGCGCCCGGAGTGGATGATTCTCACGGTGCTGCCGGTGATTCCGCCGGATCTGCGTCCTCTGGTTCCGCTGGAGGGAGGTCGGTTTGCGACGAGCGACCTGAACGATCTCTACCGCCGCGTCATCAACCGGAACAACCGGCTGAAGAATCTGCTGCAGCTGCGTACGCCGGAAGTCATTATCCGGAATGAGAAGCGCATGCTGCAGGAGGCGGTTGACTCGCTTATGGACAACGGCCGTCACGGCCGCGCGGTCACCGGTGCGGGCAACCGTGCGTTGAAGAGTCTCTCGGACATGCTCAAGGGCAAGCAGGGCCGCTTCCGTCAGAATCTGCTCGGTAAGCGTGTGGATTACTCGGGTCGTTCGGTCATCGTGGTCGGGCCTGAACTGAAGATCCATCAGTGCGGATTGCCGAAGAAGATGGCGATGATCCTGTTTGAGCCGTTCATCATCCGGCATTTGAAAGGACGGGGATTTGCTCATACGGTGCGCGGCGCCAAGAAGATGATCGAGCGCGGCGAGCCGGAGGTGTGGGATATTCTCGAAGAGGTGACGCAGGGGCATCCGGTCATGCTGAACCGTGCGCCGACGCTGCACCGTCTGTCGATTCAGGCGTTCGATCCGGTGCTGATCGAGGGATCGGCGATCCGTCTGCACCCGCTGGTCTGTACGGCGTACAATGCGGACTTCGACGGTGACCAGATGGCTGTGCATGTGCCGCTTTCCAATGAGGCGCAGATGGAGACGAAGCTGCTGATGCTCGCTCCGAACAACATCTTCTCGCCCGCGAACGGCAAGCCGATTGTCTCGCCGACGCAGGATATCACGCTCGGCAGCTACTATCTGACCTGCGAGCCGCGCAACAAGGAAAAAGCGAAACTCTACCGCGATTTCTTTGAAGTGCTGTATGCGATGCAGGCCGGTTTCATCAAAATTCATGATGCGGTGCGGATTCCGAATCCGGACTACGGCAAGGACACGATCTACGGCGACAAGGAGAGCAAATACCTGCTGACGACGCCGGGACGGTGCCTCTTCCATGAAATCTGGGATCCGCGGCTCGGATTTTTCAATCAGATTGCGAAGAAGAAAGATCTCGGACGCCTCATCAGCGATTCGTACAACATTGCGGGGCATGATGCGACGATCCGGCTGCTGGACGATCTGAAAGATCTCGGTTATCGTCACGCGACGCTGGCCGGACTTTCGATTTCGATTGCGGACCTGCAGGTTCCCGAGAAGAAAGAGGAGATCATCGAAGCGGCCCGCGCGCAGATCGACAGTGTGCTTGATCAGTACAACAACGGTCTTCTGACCGAGGGCGAGCGGCACAACAAGGTCATCGACATCTGGACGCAGGCGTCCAACGCGGTGGCGAACGAGCTGTTTGCCCGTCTGGAAGCGGCCTCGCGCCGTGGAGAGATCAACCCGGTTTACGCGATGCTCGACTCCGGCGCGCGAGGCAGCAAGGATCAGATCCGTCAGCTTGCCGGTATGCGCGGACTTATGGCGAAACCGTCGGGTGACATTATCGAACGGCCGATCATCTCGAACTTCCGAGAGGGGTTGTCGGTGCTGGAATACTTCATTTCGACGCACGGCGCGCGCAAAGGTCTGGCCGACACCGCGCTCAAGACCGCGGACTCGGGTTATATGACCCGCCGTCTGGTCGATGTGGCACAGGACATCATCTGCCGTGAGCAGGACTGCGGGACGACGAAAGGAGTCTGGACCAGCGCGATCATCGAGGGCGACGAGGTGATCCTGCCGCTGAAAGACCGGATTCTCGGGCGGTTCAGTGCACAGGATATCCGCGACCCGGCATATGCCGACGGGCGGCTCATCATCTCGGCGGGGGAAGAGTTCACGCCGGAGATCGTTGACCTGATCGACAAGCGGGGAATTCAGCGTGTGCTGATCCGCTCGACGCTGACCTGCGAGACGCTGCGTGGCGTCTGTGTGAAATGTTACGGCCGCAACCTGGCCAGTGACCGGCAGGCGAAAGAGGGCGATGCGCTTGGAATCATTGCGGCGCAGTCGATCGGTGAGCCTGGTACGCAGCTTACGATGCGTACGTTCCACATCGGCGGTACGGCTTCGAGCGCATACAAGCAGCCGGTCATTGCTTCGCGTCACGACGGCGTGATCAAGCTGTTCAACGTGCGCACGATCAAGAATCAGAAAGGCAAGACGGTCGTGGTCAACAAGAACGGCTATGTGATTGTCTACGACCCGAATGTGGCGAAAGCGGCGGAAAAGGCGGCGCGCGAACGTGCCCAGATTGAGGCGGAAGCGCTCGGTACGGTCTATAACAAGGACTACGATTTCTGGGGAGATGCTCTCCGGGAAGCGGAGCTCGATCGTTATGAACTCGAGGCCGGTTCGGTGCTCGACAAGAACGACGGCGACACCGTGAAAGCCAACGAGGTGTTCGTTCGTTGGGAAGCAAACCACGTGCCGATCATCATCGAGGAGGCCGGTATCGTCGAGCTGCACGACCTCGTTGAGGGCGTGACGCTGCAGAAGCAGAAACGCGGCGGATCCGATCAGGCGACGGTCATGGAGCACCGGGAAGACCTGCATCCGCAGATTGTCATCAATTCGCCCGAGGGACAGTTCCTGGCGAACTATCCGCTGCCGGCGGGAGCGGTGTTGATGACCAAGCCGGGTGCGAAAGTGACGCCCGGTATGGTGGTTGCGCGTGTGCCGCGGCAGTCGGCGAAGAACAAGGACATCACCGGTGGTCTGCCGCGTATTGCGGAGCTGTTTGAAGCGCGTGTGCCGAAAGACGTTGCCGAGATTGCGCGTATCGACGGTTACATCGAGGTCGACAAGATGAGCCGCGGCAAGCGGCAGCTGCTGATTCGCGATCCGGAGTCGGGTATGACCGAGGAGCACAACAACATTCCGGCGCACAAGCATCTGACTGTGAGCAAAGGCGACTTTGTGCGCAAAGGTCAGAAGCTGACCGAGGGTTCGATTGTTCCGCATACGCTGCTCGAGGTCTGCGGCATTCACGAGCTGCAGCGGCATCTGGTCGATGCGATCCAGCTGGTGTACCGTGCGCAGGGTGTTGAGATCAACGACAAGCACATTGAGATCATCATCCGGCAGATGATGCAGAAAGTCCGGATCACGGAGTCTGGTTCGACGGATTATCTGCCGGGCGAACAGCTCGACCGGACGGAGTTCGACCGGGTCAACCGGGAGATGATCGAGAAAGGCGGCAAGCCGGCGGAAGCCGAGCCGATC